>JAFUZJ010000012.1 GCA_017476665.1 Lachnospiraceae bacterium
AGCCGGGCGTTGCAAAACGCAGTTAAAACAATTTCTACAGGTGTTGAATGCACGTGGTAACAAAGAAAAGATGAAGCGGTTATTGAAGGACAAGAGCTTGTACCATCTGGATGCGGCGACGAGCAAGGCAATTGCCGTTCTGGCAGATGTGCCTAATTTTCTGAAAGACCAGGAGAAGTATAGAAATGAAGCCGAAGATGAAGAAGGGAGTGGATTCAATATGTGTATAGCGATTAGAGAGATGATGGAAGAAGCAAGAGAAGAGGGACTTAATCGTGGAATCAGCAGAAATATGGTTTCTAATATAGAGAACCTGATAAATAATTTGAAACTTGATTTGACGGCTGCGTGTAGCGCGCTGGGAACCACTGTTGAGGAATACGAACACGCAAAGCAGGTGGTAAGGGAGACACAATAAAAGATTTGATCAAAAATGCTTAAAAAACAGATAGGGCAGCTGCATGCTTAGGTATGAGGCTGCCCTATTTCTATTTAGGCGTTGATATTAGGCTGCTATATTTGATATACTTAGGATAATATAGAGATGTGATATAGAAAAAGAACGGAGATGTAAGACTTATGCTGGTGACGGAAAGAGAAATCGGATATGACCTTGAGATACAGGAGAATACCACAGTAGAGGAATTGCGAAAACAATATTGGGAAGGAATCATTATATGGCTGAACGCTTCAGGAACTTCGCCGGACGGGAAGCCGGGATCTTATAGATGTGTCATGGATTTTCATGGGAATGTGAAATATATGGAAAAAGAACTGGCGGGAGCAACCGCAAATCAGGCAATGATCCAGGGGGCCATAGATGCGGTGGACTGCATTCAAAAGCCGATGCGGGTCTTCCTTTGCGCTCCCGGTGCGTTAGGATTTGAGTCTGCGTTTCGGGGAAAAGGCGTAAACAGTGATCTGTTACAGGAGTTGTTTAAGTTGTTGTTGAAAAAGGGATGTCAGGTGACAGAAGTGCGTTTCATGGGTGGTGCGGACCTGATCAGGAAATTTGTGCTGTCCTGCAACCCGGATCATACGAAATTGGATGAATTAAATAAAAAGGAGCAGCAGGGCAGGGATTATTATCGAATGAAGATATATGGCGAATGTATTGACAAAGTAGTTGATATTCTTAAAAAGAATCATATAGATGATTCGGTCATTCAGGAGATTATGCAGATCAAAAACAACTTATGAGCTATTACTGTATATTTTGAGGAGTTTACAAATGAACAGCATATGCCGAGATATTTTCAAAGCGATTCATGAAGGAAAATGGTTAAAAATTGAGTACAAAAATAAAGAGGATAAAATTACAAAATACTGGATTGGTATTAGGGATCTTGATGTGCGAAAACGGTCGCTAAAAGTAGATGGCTTACATTTGGGCCAATACACAGTTGGACAGTATGATTGTATTTATATTGATTCTATCCTTTCTGCTCAGATAGTGGAAGGAACTTATTGTCCTGTTAATCAAAAGCTGGTGCAGGATATTGCCATAAATCCGCTCAAATATAAGGTGTTGTTTGATAATGTTGCCAATCTCAAGATATTGAATTATCTGGAAATGTGTAACCGCATGGATACAACACCATATTATTCGGATTTTGAATTGGTACGCTATTTGGATCGGGATAGTTTTACGGGGAAAGAATATCAATTAAGTGAGGAACAATTTAGGGAGATTGTTGCGAATTTCCAGAAAAAACTGGAAAAGAGCACCGGAAAGAATGCGAATAAAACCGGGAAATTAGTTATTCAGCAATTGGGTATGAATGTTATGAGTATTCATACAAATAAAGGCTTATATGTTTTGGCGTATCGCAGGTTGGATTTGGATATCCATAAAAAAGTGTTAAGGCCTGACGAAGATATCACTGTTTGCACAGAATATACACTTGATGGGACGAAGGAAAGTGTTAGGCGATTTTTGGATGCAGATGAATACGAGTTGTTAGAGGATTTTAAGAATAATCAGGAAAAAATTAAAGATTGCATTACCGCACATCAGAGACAGGTGATAGGGGTGGATGATATGCCTTATATTATCGGTATCGGAATGGATATAGCTCTGGATTTGCATGCGGAATATAAGGCGGTAATTGATATGTATCAGAACGGTGAGGCGACGGTTCCGATCAAAGCCTTTTTTGGTGATCTGTTGGAGAGACCGAGGAGAAATAAAACCTGGCCGATTGCACTGCTGAATCAAAATATCAATTTGGACCAGTTGCTTGCAATCAATAACGCAATGAAATATCCGGTGGCATATATTCAGGGTCCTCCTGGTACTGGAAAAACTAATACAATTATTAATACAATTGTTACAGCCTTTTTTAATGAGAGGACTGTATTATTTTCTTCTTATAACAATCATCCGATCAATGGAGTTTTTGAAAAACTTACAGCATTGGAATATCAGGGAAAGAGAATACCGTTTCCGGTGCTTCGTCTGGGAAATGTAGAAAAAATAAAAGAGGCAACTATTTATATTAAAGAATTATATGAACAGGTGAAGGAAGTAAAAGTTTTTGAGGGAACACTGGATAAGAGAAAGGATGATCGAATACAGAGAGCGAAGCAGTTGTCGGAATTGCTGAAACGATATGAAGAAGTGCTGGATTTAAAGGAACGCAGAGATACTCTGGGACGGATGATGGAGTATCAGCAACGTTATGCAAAGTCAGAGGAACAGAGCGCTAATCTGTTGCCATTTCAGGTGGATTTACAGGGAAGACAGATGGCACAGGTGAAAACTAAAATTTCGGAAGCTGGAAGAATCTCTGAGGAAGAAGCACTGAAACTTTTGGACACCAATGAAAGAGAGTTTTATCAGTATCTTTATTATACATCTGCGCGATATATTCAGAAACTGGGAACGGCCAGATATGCAGATTTGGTGAAGATTGTGAATGAACCAGATGAAGATAAAAGGATAGCAGCATTTCAGGAGTATTTGAGTAAGGAGGAAAATGTAAAGAAGCTGCAGAGAATTTTCCCGGTGATGATCACAACCTGCATTTCGGCGCATAAACTGGGAGAACCGAAGCCTATGTTTGACATGGTGATTATCGACGAGGCAAGTCAGTGTAACACGGCAGTGGCGTTGGTGCCGGTTATCCGCGGGGAAAATCTGATGTTGGTGGGCGATCCACAGCAGCTGAATCCGGTGATCCTGTTGGATGAATTGACGAATCGGCAGCTTCGGAGGAAGTATCAGGTGACGGACGAGTACGATTATCGAAAGAACTCAATTTATAAAACGTTTTTGGCATGTGATTCGGTGAGTGACGAGGTGCTGCTGCACAACCATTACCGATGCAATAAGAAAATCATCGAATTTAATAATCAAAAGTACTATAATTCACAGCTGCATATTTTTTCGAATAGTAATGAGAAGCAGCCCTTGGTGTATGTGGATGTGCATAATGAGGCAGGGGATGTGAAGAACACGGCGCCGGCAGAGGTAGCAGAAATTGTGCAATATGCCCGGATGAATAAGGACAAGGAAATTGGTGTCATTACTCCTTTTGTGAATCAGAAAAAACTGATCGAGGAAGCATTGAAGCGAGAGAAGTTGGAACATGTGGTCTGCGGGACGGTGCACGCGTTTCAGGGTGATGAGAAAGATGTGGTATTGTTTTCCACGGCGATCACAGATAGGACACAGAAGGGAACATATGAATGGCTGAAAAATAATAAGGAGCTTATTAACGTGGCGACTTCGCGGGCGAAGGATAAGCTGGTTATTCTGTCTGATAAAAGGAATCTGGACAGATTGCATGAGGGGCAGAATGATGACCTTTACGAGCTGGTGCAATATGTGCGGACGAATGGAGTGTCGGAGGTGACAAGGAAGCATGCGTCCTCAAGGGCGCTGGGAGTAAAACCCTTCAGCACAGCCATGGAGGAGGCTTTTTTGGAGAATCTGAATCACGCACTGGAGAATATTTGGCTTTCGCAGAGCAGATATGCGGTGCAGAAGGAAGTGGCAATCTCTCAGGTGTTTCAGAATAATACCAGCTATGATGACTTGTTTTATACGGGGCGATTTGACTTTGTGGTGTATGAGAGGCAGGGACGGCAGCAGATTCCGATATTGGCCATTGAACTGGATGGCAAGGAACATTATGAGGACGAGGTGGTTAAGGCGAGAGATCGGAAGAAAAATCATATCTGCGAGGAACACAATTTACAGTTGATTCGTGTGGAAAATGCGTATGCCAGAAGATATAACCACATCAAGGAAATTCTGGTAGATTATTTCACTGTAAGGCACTGATTTTTTTGTAGAATCCTATCATATTATCTGATATAATCATATTCATGAGAAAAAATATCAAAAACCATTTTACACCGAAGAGTTTGGAGGAAATTCAATGGCAAATGAGATGATAGAGATCCGCTGGCATGGCAGAGGCGGACAGGGTGCAAAGACGGCGAGTCAGCTCTTGGCGGATGCGGCGTTTATGGCGGGACGTTATGTGCAGTCTTTTCCAGAGTATGGTCCGGAGCGTTCGGGCGCGCCAATCACGGCGTATAACCGGATTTCCGCGGAGCGTTGTTCCATCCATTCGAATATTTATGAGCCGGACTATGTGGCTGTGGTGGACGAGACCCTTTTGGAGAGCGTGGATGTGACGGCAGGCCTGAAAAAAGAGGGCGCGATCATCGTGAATACGGCGAAGTCGCCGGAGGAGATCAAGCCGCTTTTGAAGGGATATGAGGGCAGGGTCTGCACCATTGATGCCAGACATATTTCCATCAGCAATCTGGGGGCTTATTTCCCGAACACGCCGATGTTAGCGGCGGTTGTTGCGGTCAGCGGCTGTGTGGAGAGGGAGCAGTTTTTACAGGATATGGAAGGTTCCTATCGGCATAAATTTGCAAAGAAGCCGCAGGTGATTGAGGGCAATCTGAAGTGTCTGAGGCAGGCGATGCAGGAAGTGAAGGGGTGAAGATATGAGCAGAAAAGCAGCGGAGATTAACGAGCAGATCCCCTGGCAGGAGATGACGGTGGGATGTGAGATTTATGAGCCGGGTACCAGCAGGCTGACGAAGACCGGCGAGTGGCGGTCGAAGACGCCGGTATGGCTGGAGGAGAAGTGCAAGCAGTGTGTGTTGTGTGCGCCTTTTTGTCCGGATGCATGTATTCCGGTTTCCGATGGGAAGCGCAGAGAGTTTGACTATGATCATTGTAAGGGATGCGGAATCTGTATCAAGGCTTGTCCTTTCAATGCGATTGAGTGGAAGGAGGATGAGGCATGAGTATCAGAGAGAGACTTTCGGGGAATGAGGCGATCGCTACAGCGATGCGTCAGATCAATCCGGATGTGTTTGCCATGTTTCCCATTACGCCGTCCACGGAGATTCCGCAGTATTTTGCCCAGTATGTGGCGGACGGTAAGGTGGATACGGAGTTTATCTGTGTGGAGAGTGAGCATTCTTCGCTTTCGGCCTGTCTGGGTGCTGAGGCGGCAGGGTGCCGTGCGGTGACGGCTACTTCCTCCGCAGGTTTGTCTTATATGAATGAGGTATTGTATGTGGCGGGTTCGTCCAGACTGCCGGTGGTGCTGGCGGTGGCGTGCCGTGCGCTGACGGGGCCGATTAATATCAACCATGATTATTCGGATTCCATGGCGGAGCGGGATTCCGGTTTTATCCAGCTCTACGGAGAGAATAATCAGGAGGTTTATGACAACTATCTGATGGCGCACCGGATTGCGGAGCACCCTTTAGTGCGGCTGCCTTTGATGGTGTGTGAGGACGGTTTCATCACATCCCATGCGATTGAAAATATTGAGATTGAAGAGGATGATAAGGTAAAGGCTTTTGTGGGCGAGTATCATCCGGAAAATTATCTGTTAAAGAAGGAGAATCCGCTGGCGGTGGGCCCTTACGGGGTGTCCGGTTATTACATGGAGGCCCGGGTGGCGCAGGCGCAGGCAATGAAGAATGCCAAGCAGGTGATCCTGGATGTGGCTGCGGATTTTGAGAAGACCTTCGGACGCAAATACGGATTCTTTGAGGAGTACCGGATGGAGGATGCGGAGGTTGCTATGGTGATTATGGGATCATCCGCTGGTACGGCGAAGGCAGCGGTGGATGAACTGCGCAGAGACGGTGTGAAGGCCGGTCTGGTGAAGATCCGGGTGTTCCGGCCGTTCCCCGGCGAGGAGTTGGCGAAGGTACTGACCGGCTGCAAGGCTGTGGCCGTGATGGATAAGAGTGAAGGATTTTCAGCCTGCGGCGGACCGCTTTTTGCGGAGACGGCAGGGGCATGCATCAATCTGGACAAGCGCCCGAAGTTGATCGATATCGTATTCGGTCTGGGCGGCAGAGATTTCACGGTGGCTGCGGCGCTTCAGGTGTTTGACAGACTCCAGGGGATTGCGGAGACCGGTGAGATCGGGGAAGTATATACCCATATGGGACAGCGCGAGGCATAAACCAGGAAACGCAGACAGCGGGTTGGTATGACCCGGTGCAAGGGGAGAATAGTATGGCATATAATTTAAAACAGGAAATGAATAAAGAGGAGCGTTTTCATTCCGGGCACAGGCTCTGCGCGGGATGCGGTGCGGGAATCGTCTGTCGGGCGATGATGCGGGCTGTGGACCCGGAAGATAAGGCCGTGATCTGCAATGCGACGGGGTGTCTGGAGGTTTCGTCTTTCCAGTATCCTTACACGGCATGGGAGGATTCTTATATCCACACGGCATTTGAGAATGCGTCCGCCACGGCTTCCGGTGTGGAGGCGGCCTATAAGGTGATGAAACGGAAAGGAAAATTGGGGGAGGAGACAAATTTCAAGATCCTTGCCATCGGCGGCGACGGCGGTACCTATGATATCGGTTTTCAGTCCCTGTCCGGTGCTTTGGAGAGAGGGCATGATTTCACGTATTTTTGTTATGACAACAACGCGTATATGAACACGGGAACCCAGCGTTCCTCGGCAACGCCGCAGTTTGCGTCTGCGACGACCACGCCGGCGGGTGTGGAATCTGTGGGAAAGAAGCAGACTCAGAAGGATCTGACGCAGATCGTGGTGGCCCACAGTTCGCCCTATGTGGCACAGACCACACTGTACGGCAATATGAAGGATTTTCATGAAAAGGCGCATCGGGCGATCTACACGGCGGGACCGACGTTTGTAAACGTATTGACGCCCTGCCCGAGAGGTTGGAATTATCCGGCGGAGAATCTGCTGGAGATCTGTAAGGCGGCGATTGACACCTGTGTGTGGCCGTTGTATGAGGTGGTAGAGGGGGAATACCATCTGACTTACGAGCCGAAGAAGAAGCTGCCGGTGGAGGAGTTTATGTCGAAGCAGGGGCGGTTCGCACATTGCTTCAAGCCGGGTAACGAGTGGACCATCGAGGCGGCGCAGGCGTACGTGGATAAGAAGTGGGAAGAACTGTTGGAGAAATGTAAGTAGGGAGAAGGATAGGGGGTATCGGCATGGACAGCAAGTTGTTTACAAATCAGCATATTTTGGCGTGGCTGCAGTACTTTTCAGAGAATACGGACATTGATCTGGAACATGTGAAGCTGTTGGACATCACGAGGAAAAATAAGAATCTGATCCCGGCGGTGGAGGCGCACCGGTGTGTGCTGGTGTTTACGGAGGCCGGGAACAAGGATATTTTTTACAAGATGTGGGATGTGGGCCTGGGCGAGTGTGAGATCATTTACAATGAGGGATCTGAGCCGTCGGGACCGATCAAGCGCAATAAGGTTTCGGACATGATCGACCGCGGGATCAATGCGTCGGCGGGGATGATCGTACTGAATCCCAATGCCAGAAGTACCATTAAATTTGGCATGGACAATAAGCTGTTCGCCACGGGCTCTGTGAAGTATGTGGGCTCCGAGATCCGGGCGGTGCTGCTGTCCAAGATGAAGATCCATGAGAACAAGAATCTGTGCGTGATCTCCGGAGAGTCCATTGCGGTGGAAGCTGCCATGATGAACGGTGAGGGAACGGTGATCGCGGTGGAGTATAAGGAACGCGACAGGGAGACCATGGAGGAGAACGTGAATCAGTTCGGCCTGCACAATGTGGTGATCGTGGATCATGTGGGCGAGGATACCATGGGGAGTCTGCCGGTGCCGGATACGACGATGTTAGTGGCTTCGGCAAGTCTGGAGCAGGAACTGGGTTATCTGACGAAACTGAATCCGAACATGGAGTTTGTGATCTATACACTGGATTTTAAGGCCGCGGCATCCATGCGGGATATTCTGGCGAAGTTTGGAATCACGGATTTCACGGTGATCCAGATCGCAGTGTCCAAGCTGACGAGCAAGAATGTGTTTGAGAATCAACCGGCGCCCTGGATTATTTCGGCAAAGGCAGGCGTGTAGAACAGTAAACGGAGAAATCGATTTAGCTACTATCTTTTTTTGTAGAAATGTGGTACATTGATAGAGAAATAAAAATCTGCAGATGAAGATCTGAAAGAGATTATAAAGATAATAAGGAGGGTACTACAATGGGTTTTCTTGACAAATTGAGCGGTGTGGGAAGTGCAATCTCCAGCAAGGGACAGGAGGCTGCAAACAAGGCAAAAGAGATGAGCGGTGTTTCTTCCCTTAAGGGTAAGATCTCTACAGCTGAGGGCAGCATTCGTGTAGTTTATGCGGAATTGGGCGAGAAGATGTTTGAGGAGAAAGGTGAGTGGGTAGCTGAGAATTTTCCTGAGCTTGCGGAAAAGGTAAATGAGCTGAAGGCAAACATTGAGCAGTATAATCAGGATATTGAGAATTTGAAGCAGGCTACGGCCGATGCAAATGCAAAGCTGCAGGAGGAAGAGAAGGCTCGTAAAGCGGCAGCAGCGCAGCTGGCGGCTGAGAAGGCAGCAGCGAAGGCAGCAGAGGCAGAGGCAGCAGCGGCAGCGAAGGCGGCAGAGGCTGAGAGTGTTGTAGCAGATGTAGCTGATGCGGCAGACGCAGCTGCTGAAGCAGTGGAAGATGCAGCGGAAGCGGTTGTAGAGGCTGCTGAGGATGTAGTAGAATAGATTGGTTGTTGTTAGTACAATACAAAACCCCGATGCAGTGATGAGATAAATGCATCGGGGTTTTCTTGTTTCAAAAAAAACACATGCGATATTTATGGAAGCTTTAAACGTCTACTTTCGGCAGCTGGGCGATGGATTTCTGCAGATCCTCATCTGTAGGGATGTAATCGCTCATCTCGTTGTCGTTGAACTTCTGGTAAGCCACCATATCGAAGTAGCCGGTGCCGGTGAGACCGAAAACGATGTTTTTCTCCTCGCCGGTCTCTTTGCATTTCAGCGCCTCATCGATGGCGACGCGGATTGCGTGACTGGATTCAGGCGCAGGCAGGATTCCTTCCACTCTCGCGAAGGTGGTGGCTGCCTCGAAGACCTTGGTCTGTTCCACACTTCTTGCCTTCAGCAGTCCCTGGTCGTAAAGCTCGGAAACCACACTGCTCATGCCGTGATAGCGCAGACCGCCGGCATGGTTGGCGGAAGGGATGAAACCGCTGCCCAGGGTGTACATCTTGGCGAGAGGGCATACTTTACCGGTGTCGCAGAAATCATAAGCGTAAACGCCTCGTGTCAGGCTCGGGCAGGAGGCAGGCTCTACGGCAATGATCTCATACTGATTATCGCCGCGCAGCATTTCGCCTGCGAAAGGAGAGATCAGACCGCCCAGATTGGAACCGCCGCCGGCGCAGCCGATGATCATGTCGGCCTTGATGCCATATTTGTCCAAAGCGGCTTTGGTCTCCAGGCCGATTACGGACTGATGGAGCAGTACCTGGGAGAGCACGGAACCCAGCACATAGCGGTATCCCTCCTGGGATACGGCGGCCTCCACTGCCTCGGAGATCGCGCAGCCCAGACTTCCGGTGGTGCCGGGGAATTCTGCGTTGATCCTGCGTCCGACCTCAGTGTTCATGGAGGGAGACGGGGTCACCTGTGCGCCGTAGGTACGCATCACCTCGCGGCGGAAGGGTTTCTGCTCGTAGGAAACCTTTACCATGTAGACCTGGCAGTCCAGATCAAAGTAGGAACATGCCATGGAGAGGGCGGTGCCCCACTGTCCGGCGCCGGTCTCTGTGGTTACGCCCTTCAGACCCTGCTTTTTCGCATAATAGGCCTGAGCAATGGCAGAGTTCAGCTTATGGCTGCCGGAGGTATTGTTTCCCTCAAATTTGTAATAGATATGCGCGGGGGTGTCCAGCTTTTTCTCCAGACAGTAAGCGCGCACCAGAGGGGAGGGACGGTACATTTTGTAGAAGTCCCGGATTTCCGTGGGAATATCAAAATAAGGGGTGGTATCATCCAGCTCCTGTTTGGCCAGCTCTTCACAGAAGATGCCGGAGAGCTCTTCTAAAGTGACAGGCTTCAGGGTCCCGGGATTCAGGATGGGCGCCGGCTTTTTCTTCATGTCGGCGCGGACATTGTACCACTGCCTGGGCATTTCGGATTCTTCCAGATAGATTTTGTAAGGGATGTTGCTCATAGATAACCTCCATGTTTCATGATTTGTGTGTAAAGACCGTTATATAGCAAAAATATTATAATACAAGAATGAATCAGGAGCAAGTGGAATAGGGGGAGAAATGGTGCGAATGCTGTGAAACTGAAAGGGGTATGGCTTTCTTGTTTATATTTTTTTCACATTCTCATCAATGCATTTTCATTGAAAAATTTCCTCAAAAATGATACGCTTAGATTGGTCTATGTAACGATAGCAAAAGCTGAAAGGAATCAGGCATGAATAACGAATTGGAACAGATTGTGACGGAAGTCAATAAAGTGGTAAAGGGCAAGGAGCGTGTGATCCGTAAGGTGCTGGGGGCGGTGCTGGCAGGAGGACATGTGCTTTTGGAGGATATTCCCGGTGTGGGTAAGACGACACTGGCGATGGCGTTGGGAAAATCCATGGAACTGGCGTACAAGAGAATGCAGTTTACGCCGGATGTGCTGCCCAGCGATATTGTGGGATTTACTATGTATAACAGCAAGACCCAGGAATTTGAATATAAGCCGGGAGCCATTTTCTGTAATCTGTTTCTGGCGGACGAGCTGAATCGTACCTCCTCGAAGACACAGTCGGCGCTTTTGGAGGTGATGGAGGAGGCAAAGGTGACGGTGGACGGCGTATCCTATGCGTTGCCGAAGCCATTTACAGTCATTGCCACAGAGAACCCGTTTGGTTCCTCCGGTACGCAGATGCTGCCGGAGTCGCAGTTGGACCGGTTTCTGATCTGTCTGAATATGGGCTACCCCTCTCACGAGGCGGCGGTGGACATTCTGCGCGGCAGCGCCGGGTTGGGGTTGGATCAGGTGCAGAGCGTGATCACGACAGAACGGCTGCTGGAACTGAAGCGGCAGGCGGAGACCCTGCATGTGGAAGATAATATTTTGGAGTATATTACCAATCTGACGGAGGAGACCCGCAGAGACCCTAGAATCGCGCTAGGTGCCAGCCCCAGAGGAAGTATTGCACTGCTGAAGATGGCACGGGCTATGGCGCTGATGCGTGGAGGGGATTATGTGATCCCGGAGGATGTGCTATCTGTGATCAATGATGTGTGGAGACACAGGATTCATCTGAATGCGAAAGCCCGCGCAGAGGGGATGGATGTGGAACAGGTGATTCTGGATATTACGGAAAGGATACAGGCTGTTTGATGGATCGTCTAAAAGAAATAAGATTGCGCCCAAGTATTTTGGGATGGATCCGATTTGGGGTCCTGTTTGGATTGGCGTTTCTCAGCTGGTGGTTTTTCAGAAGTTATCTGCTTTTAATGGCGTTGATCCTGATGGTGGGATGTGTCGTTGCATCGGCATTTTCCCTGACGACCAGCAAGGATCTGATCAAAGCGGAAACCGTGATCCCGCAGGGAAGAGTGGGGAGGGGAGCAGATTTTCCCTTTTTGATCCGGATACGGAATCCGCGGAGATTTTTTGGGTTTAGTGCGGATCTGACTTACAGTTGGGGGAACGTCTTTACGGATTATTTTCAGGAGAAAAAAGTGCGGCTGTGGCTGGCGCCGGTGAAGGGCTGCGAGATCAGACAGTCATTGGAGAGTCAGTATGCGGGTCGGATTGAAACTAAGATTCTCTCTTGTGTGGTTTATGATATGTTTCATTTGTTTTATCTGGAGGGGTGTACGGTCAGAGACAGTGGCGTGGTAGCTTATCCAATGCCGACAGTTGCTCCGGATGAAGAAATCTACAGTTGTGTGGAAGGTTTCCCAAAGGAAGACGAAAGCAAACAGCGGGGAACGGAATACAATCCGGATTATGAGATCAGAGAGTATATACCAGGAGATGAACTGAAAAATATTCATTGGAAGCTCACGGCAAAGCAGAATAAACTGATGGTGCGTGAGAGGCTGAAATCCGGAAAGCAAAAGATCAATCTGTTATTGCCGCTGACGGATCGTAAGCAGGAGAATGATGAATTGATGGATGCACTTTCTTACCTGGGACAGCTTTTTTTGGAGAAAGAGTATCCGGTGCAATTGTACTGGTCAGGAACGGGGAAAGAATTGCAGAGCCGCTATATTGCGGAACTTGGAGAGTTAGAGGCTGCATTGGGGCAGATCCTGAGCGGAAACGGTAAGAGGCAGCCGGGAAGTGCAAGAGAGCAGATGGAGATGGAGCACCCCGGAGAGAGTTACGTGTTGGTGCAGGCAGGAGCATATAAAGGTGCGTATATTCGGTAAAATATTTTTCGAAAAAAAGAAGGTAACAGAAGAATTGGTGTTGCGGCAAAATGAGCCGGAGCATTCTTTTGATGCGTTTGCGGCATTGGCAAAGACTTTGCTGCTTTTTTTGATTGTGCATGGGGCGGTCGGAGGTTTTTTGTCTGCTTATGAGATGGAATACAATAAGGGCATTTGCATGTTGCTCATTTTCTTTTTTGCCCTGTTTTTGAGTGTAGTTTATGAGACCGGAAAGAAATGGCTGATGAATCTGGTCAATGTGTTTGTGCTGGTGGCATATTTTTATATTGCGATTTCGAATTATTGGGTCATCAACAGTGGTTACTATGCCATTATGAACAGAATTCTGGAGGTGGCGCGAGAGTATCTGAATATTGCCAACGGTACAGATTATGCCCTGATGGTGGAAGATGAGTATACGGCTGTTTCTGTGTTTGTACTCTTTATCAGTATGGTAGGGTGCATTCTGCTGAATATTCATATGCAGAATAAAGCCAGTCTGACAAAGGTATTGATTCTGACATTTTCACCGTTTATTTTCCCTTTTTATTTTGGCAAGACTCCGGAATTGATCTATATCTTGTTTTTATTGACCGGTTACTCTGCTGTGGCAGCTTTGCACGGAACAGGGGTAAAAGAGCATTTATCCGGACAGATGCGGTATGTTTTGCCAGTAATGGCGGTTTTTGCGATGCTCCTGATACGCGTGGCTTCTTTTTTGATTCCTCAGGGAATTTATGAAACGAGTGTGCCGGAAAACAAGTATAAGGGAGAGACGGAAAAGACGGCGGCAGCTTTTGCTCAGTTCGGTATGCTGGCATTGTTCCAGGGACAGACAACCGGAGGAGGAGTCAGCGGAGGAGTTTTGAGTCAGGGGACAACAGGTCCGATGGCGGATTATGAGACGGACTTGATTGTACGCTATACACCTTACAGTTTACAGTCGGTCTATCTAAAGGCTTTTACCGGCAAGAATTATGAAGGCGACAAATGGAGCAGAGCGGGAGATGGTTTGCCCGGAGACGGATTGATGACGGGAACTGTACAGGCCAGAAAAGATGCATACGGGCAGACCCCGGAGCAACAGGGCAGAGGTATCATGGAAATAGAAAATGTAGGAGCCTCGGAGTTGTATGAGTACCGACCCTACTATGCAGATGAGAGTGCGACTGTGAAAGAGGGAAATAAAGCAACTTATACATATTATCCATCAGGCGGGATGGTTACGATTCCGTCACAGGAGATAGATACTGCTTATTTGACGGTGCCGGACAGATGTCTGGCAGCGGTAAGGTATGCATGTGAGGAAGGTGGATTTGAGGGAACGCCGGAAGAGATTGCAAATCAGATAGTAGCGTACTTTCAGGAAAATTTTTCTTATACGCTGCGGCCGGCGTACAATTACAGAAACCATGATTACATTACATTTTTCCTTTTAGAGAGCAGAAGAGGATATTGCGCTCATTTTGCTTCTGCAGCGACTATGTTGTTCCGATATATGGGAATTCCTGCCCGGTACGTGGAAGGGTATGCTTTTTCTTACTATGATGTAGTAGATGCAGGAGAATTGGTGGAAGGTGCGGAATTTAAAGATTATTATGACGGATTTATGCCGTTCGGTGAAACCGCGCTGGTAGAATTGGAAGTTTCGGATGCCAGAGCACATGGTTGGGTGGAAATCTATCTTGCAGGGCGCGGTTGGATCGTGGTGGATCCTACACCTGCGTCGACAGAGCAGGAGACGACTTCCTTCTGGGAAGCGTTCATGAATAATAATGCCGATGACAATGGCGGTAATCAGGTGAATCTGGGAATGGACACGATTGGGACCTATCTGGAAACAGCGCTTGGAGGTTTTAGCTATGTGCTGGTCGTAGGGGGTGTGGCTGTTCTTTTGGTCATGGGAGTCGGGGCTGCCAGGCGGATCCAAAAGGAGCGCGCGCTTCCTCTGCGGCAGCAGGTGCATCTGGAATATGGAAAATTAAAAGCAGATTTGTCCAAGAAATATAAGGGATTTGCGGTGTACCGTACCGTGAAGGAACAGTTGGATTTTGTGCGGGAGCATTATGGCGCGGAGATTTCGGATGCTGAAGAGCAGGCTCTCTACCACGCTTTTTTTGGCGCGGAAGAGGAGAGCGGTTATGAGGAGACCCTATCCATGGTAAAAGCACTCCGCAAGGTCTGCAGGGGCCGTGCAAAACAAAGGACAGGAAGCATATAGGCGCTTATCGGGAAAGGAGGCGGCAGGTATGTTGTATATCGGCATTGATCTGGGAACCTCTGCAGTGAAGCTGCTCTTAATGGATTCTCAGGGAAAGATGAAAAAGATTGTGTCAAGAGAGTATCCGATCTATTTCCCACAGCCCGGGTGGTCAGAGCAGAATCCGGAGGATTGGTGGATACAGACAATAGATGGTTTGCAGGAGCTGCTGGCAGATGCAGACAGAGAACAGGTGGCAGGCATCAGCTTCGGAGGACAGATGCATGGACTCGTCATTCTGGATGCGGAGGATCAGGTGATCCGACCGGCGATCCTGTGGAATGACGGGAGAACGCAGAAGGAATGCGATTACCTCAATCAGGTGATTGGCCGAGCGAAACTTTCTGAATATACGGCCAACATTGCTTTTGCCGGTTTTACGGCACCGAAGCTCTTGTGGCTGCGCAACAATGAACCGGAGCATTTTGCCGGAATTGCAAAGATCATGCTGCCAAAGGATTATCTGGCGTACCGCCTTACAGGCATTCACTGTACGGATGTATCCGATGCGTCGGGGATGCTTTTGTTTGATGTGAAGAATCGCTGCTGGTCGAAGGAAATGTGTGAAATCTGCGGTGTGCGGGAGAATCAGCTGGCGAAGTGCTATGAAAGCTACGAGAAGGTTGGGTATGTGTTACCGGAGATTGCACAGAAGCTTGGAATCCCCGAGACCTGTATTGTGGCGGCGGGAGCCGGTGATAATGCCGCTGCGGCGGTGGGAACAGGGACCGTAGGAGGCGGCTCCTGCAATATTTCGTTGGGCACCAGCGGGACGGTTTTCATCTCCGCCCGAAATTTTGGTGTGGATTCTCACAATGCACTGCATTCCTTTGCGCATGCGGACGGAAAATATCACCTGATGGGATGCATGCTGAGTGCCGCATCCTGTAATAAATGGTGGATGGATGATGTGATAGGTGTCACAGATTATGACGGTGAGCAGGCCGGGATCCCGGAGGAGAAACTGGGGGAAAACCGGGTATTTTTTCTGCCTTATCTCATGGGAGAGCGGTCTCCGCACAATGATCCCAATGCCAGAGGTACATTTATCGGAATGAGCATGGATACCACCCGGGCGGATATGACACAGGCTGTGCTGGAGGGAGTGGCGTTTGCGTTGCGAGATTCTCTGGAGGTGGCAAGATCGCTGGGAGTCTGCCCGGAGCGTACGAAGATCTGCGGTGGCGGCGCGAAAAGTCCGCTTTGGAAGAAGATCATGGCCAATGTGTTTGGTATGAAAGTGGATGTGGTGGAGACGGAGGAAGGTCCTGCCATGGGAGCTGCTATGCTGGCTGCGGTGGCCGCCGGAGAGTATGCATCTGTGGAGGAGATTGCCCGCAAATTTGTGCGGGTCACAGATACCGTAGAGCCGGAGCAGGAACTGATAAGAAAATATAACACATGTTATTTAAAATTCAGGGAAATCTACCCGGCCTGCAAACAGGTGTATGAGATCCTTGCAAAATAGATCAGAAATCAATCAAACAAAGGGGTATGCAAAAGGAGGATGGTTTTATGAATAATTTACCGCAGGTAAAGTTGGGCGTGGTCGCAGTGAGCCGGGATTGTTTCCCGGAAAGTCTGTCCGTGAACAGACGGAAGGCATTGATGGACGCCTACCGGAAAAAGTACGGAGACGAGGGAGTCTATGAGTGCCCGATCTGTATTGTGGAAAGTGAAATCCATATGGTACAGGCGCTGGAGGATATCAAAAAGGCAGGCTGCAATGCTTTGTGCGTGTATCTGGGAAACTTTGGACCGGAGATCGCGGAGACTTTGCTGGCAAAGCATTTTGATGGACCGGCTATGTTCATTGCTGCTGCGGAGGAGAGCCAGAATGACCTGGTGGGCGGACGCGGGGATGCGTATTGCGGCATGCTCAATGCCAGCTATAATCTGAAGCTACGCAATGTTAAGGCTTATATTCCGGAGTATCCAGTGGGAAATGCGGCGGAATGTGCCGAGATGCTGCACGATTTCCTGCCGATCGCAAGGGCGATCATCGGATTGGCCGATCTGAAGATCATTTCTTTTGGGCCCAGACCGCTAAATTTCCTTGCCTGCAATGCACCGATCAAGCAGCTGTTCAATCTGGGTGTGGAGATTGAGGAAAATTCCGAACTGGATCTGTTTGAGGCATTCAAAAAGCATGAAGGAGATGAGCGGATTCCTGCCAAAGTAAAAGAGATGGAGGAGGAGCTGGGGAAGGGCAATTTAAAGCCCGAGGTGCTGCCAAAGCTTGCCCAATATGAATTGACCCTTCTGGACTGGGTAGAGGCGCACAAAGGGTATCGAAAATATGTGGCCATTGCCGGTAAGTGCTGGCCTGCGTTCCAGACACAGTTCGGATTTGTGCCCTGCTATGTGAACAGCCGGTTGACAGGCATGGGGATTCCCGTTTCGTGCGAAGTGGATATCTACGGAGCGCTCAGTGAATTCATCGGAACCTGTGTCAGTGAAGATGCGGTCACTCTGTTGGATATCAATAATTCCGTGCCGGATGACATGTATGAAGAGTCCATTCAAGGTAAATTTGAATACACCCACAAAGATACGTTTATGGGCTTCCACTGCGGAAATACTTGCTCGAAGAAGCTTGCTTTCTGTAATATGAAGTATCAGATGATCATGGCCAGAAATCTGCCGGAGGAGGTAACGCAGGGAACGCTGGAGGGTGATATCCTGCCGGGAGAAATCACTTTCTACCGTCTGCAATCCACCTCTGACAACAAGCTGCGGGCCTATATCGCCCAAGGGGAGGTACTGCCTGTTGCGACCCGTTCATTCGGCAGCATCGGCGTGTTTGCGATTCCCGAAATGGGACGTTTTTACAGGCATGTATTGATCGAAAAGAATTTCCCGCATCACGGTGCGGTTGCCTTCGGTCATTTTGGAAAGGCATTGTATGAGGTGTTCAAGTATGTGGGCGTTCCGGTGGAGGATCTGGACTATAACCAGCCGAAGGGCGCGCGGTATCCCACAGAGAATCCGTTTGCATAAAATAGTTTCATAAAAAGTTTCGTAAGAAAGTCAAAAATAGGATCGCATTCCAAGCCAAGGGAGTGCGGTCCTGTTTTCATGCAAAAAATATTTATTTTGACTATTGACAACGATTGTAAAAAAATGTAATATATTGCCATATCAGAAATGCATATTCTATTCAAAGAAATCGAAGGCGTATCGCCGCGTATTTCCCAATTTACAAATGATAAAGAAAAATAATAAAGAAGTTAGCTGATACCGATTGACAGGATCAATCCTCAGAGTCGTCCTGATCTGCAGCAATTGCAGACACAACGGAAGATACCACTGAAATTACCACGGCAAAAATAATGATGAGCAGCCCGCCGCCTAACAAAAAAAACATGGAGCCCATAAATCTTTCCTCCTTTTTTGATGCGTTAAGTACCCTGACTCACATTATACCATACAGGAACGGCAAAAACAATCATGGTGTCAAACAAATTTCCACATTGAAAATTTCCACAGAAGGATATAAGTAGGAGGTAGAATGAAAGAAAAAGCGCAACTGAATCAGGAAGCATCAGTGGATGCCGGATTGAAACGTCTGTTGGATGACTATCTGACACAAAAGCAAAATTCTTTGATGCAGCTGAGAAAAGGAAATCTGGGAAAGGAAGAATTCCTCAGGGAAGCGGCGGAACATCTGCATCGCTTTGATCCGCAGGCGAAGGAAACGGAGCGGCAGATCATGGAAGCCTTTGAGCAGTACATTTTTGGCTATTCCAGATTGTCTGTTCTGATGGATGATCCGACCATTTCCGACATCCGGGTGATCAGCTATGACAATATCCGGATCAAGCGTATGGGAAAGCGCATGGACGCGGGGATCGCGTTTGCATCGGAGAAAGAATACCGTCAGTTTATTGACTATATCGCCACCAAGAATCAGGTAAACATATCAAATCTCAACGCAATCCAGCGGTTCACGGACACGGAGAGTCATCCGGATTTTATCCTGCGTTTTACATTATCCATGCCATTGGTAAATACGTACAAGGAGCCGTATCTGTGTGTTCGGAAGGTTCCGAAAGTGTTTCCGCAGATGCAGGAACTGATACAGCGGAAAATGATGAGTGAAGAGGTCGCAAGACTGTTGATCCGTCGCTTCCGTCAGGGTTCTACGATCATCTGCGGCGGGAATTCTTCCGGTAAGACTACGCTTTTGAATGCGCTGAAGGAGACGCTGCCGGACAATATGGCGGTGCTGGTGACACAGCAGGCGGACGAGCTGACCACGATGTATCATCCGGACATGATGTTTCTGCACAGTCTGCCGGGCAGCGGGGAGAGCAAGGTGAATTACGATCTGAAGCAGATCAGTATTGCCGGACTGACTATGGATGTGGATTTTTTCATCATCGGAGAGATCAAAGGAGCGGAGGCTTTGTATTTGTTAAATGCGGCCTGCACGGGACAGATCTGCGCGGCCACCATTCATGCATCTTCTGCGGATAAGGCGGCAGATAAATTTGCGGATTATGCCATGTATGAGAGCCGGTATGCGAGAGATGAACTGATGCGGATGCTGGATTGCTTCCAGACCTTTGTGTTTATGGACCATTATAAGGTCCGGCAGATCTATGCCTGTAAAGGTTGGAATGAGGAACGGAAAAATCTGGAATACCAAAAATTATTATAGGAGAGATGAGATACAGAATGAAAACAATCATTTTTATTACATTATTTTTGCTGCTGTTCATTGGCTTGCTTTTATTGTTTGGACGGATCAGGTGGCTGGAGAAAATAAGCGCCGCTCTGCGACGGGGGCGGGAAGGCATGGATGAAGCCGCCAGAAGGCGATTGTTGGAGAATCGACGACAGCTTCTGACGCTGCAAAGGGAGCACAGGATCTGGTATCGGTTGGAGCAGGAATTAAATTACAGCGGTTGGAAAAGACGGTTTCCGTATCTGACGGCAGAGATCTGGCTGGCCGAAAACGTTGTCCTTGGTGTTGGAGGGATGCTTCTGCTTACCCCTTTATTCGGGTGGTGGAAGGGACTAATCTGCATCGGCGCAATATACGGATCGGAGTATCTGATCCTATGTATCTGTAAAGCAAGATCATTTCGAAGTGTAAATACCAATCTGATCAAATTTCTTGATTTTCTCGGGAACTACAGTATCACCGCCGGAGAACTCACCGGCATTTTCAGGCAGATCAGCAAATATTTGGATGAACCGCTGCGCTCGGCGCTGGAAGAATGCAGTAACGAGGCGCAGACCACAGGGGACAGCAGTCTGGCACTGCTTGCCATGGCGGAAAAAATAGAGCATCCGAAATTCAAAGAATTGGCGAGAAATATGGAGATCAGTATACGTTACTGTGCGGATTTCACAACGCTGGTAAACAGCAGCCGCAAAAATATGCGGGAATATCTGCGTCTGGGCGGAGAACGGAGAAGTATGATCCGAGAGGCTTTGATCAATATGATTCTTTTGCTGAGTATGTCAGTGGTGACGCTCTTTATTGTGAATGGATTGATCGAGACCTCTATATGGGTGCTGTTGTGGAAAACCTGGCCGGGAAGGATTGCTTTTGGAGTTGTATTGTTCATTATGGCTCTCTTTGTCGGAAAAATATACGGGTTGAATCATTAGAAAATAAGTGTGGGAAAGGAGGTGAGAAATTGAGTGACATGAATCTGCTGATGGGAAGAAGGATCAGTATGACACTAACCGCAGCTTTTTTGTTTGGTCTGATTTTTATATTGGGCAGACAGCGTCCGGAGCGTAAAATTCTGAGTGCCTGCATGGAATTAAAGGGATATCTGAGCGCAAAGCAGCAAAAGACAGACTGGTACGGACGCACCTCCGACTGGCTGCGGAAGAAAGGTGCAGACATTCATTTTGGCACATGGATGCAGCCGACGGTATGGCTGGCAATGCGGATCATATTTGCTGTCATAGGTTTTGCTGTCGGAAATATATGGTCGTTCTGGAGCGGAGGGATCATGGCGTTTGGGTTGTATGAACTGCCGTATATTCTGGTGTGGTATCTGAACAATCGGGACAATGAAAAAATGATCCCGGAGATCCAGTTGATCTATCATGCGCTGGAAATTCAGATCAGAGCGGGAGTCTATGTGGCGGATGCATTGACGGAGTGTTATGCGGGCGTACAGGAGAGGCGGCTGCGACAGGCATTGCTGGATCTGGCGGGAGCGATCACCATGAAAGCAGACATTTATGATGCAATGGAACAGTTTCAGGGAAAATTTGATAACCGCTATATCGATGCACTCTGCATTACCATCCTGCAGACACTGGAGTCCGGACAGGCACTGGAATTGCTGGGAGATATCGCGGAGCAGGTGCGGGATATGGAGGTCGCGGTTATGAACCGCAGAAAGGGAGCCCTGGATCGCAGCATCACATTTTATCAGCTGGGCATTCTGGCTGCAATGCTCGGTATGGTCATCTATGCGTGTGTAACGCAAATGTTTACGGCAGCTTTAAGTTTCTAGAAAAAAACAAGTCAAATAAAGAAAAGGAAGGTAAAAAACATGAAGGAAAGAATCAAAAGAGTTATGGAAAACGGATGGAACAAAGTATTGTGGAAAAAGGATGCGGGGATCGACGGGATTCTGGTGACAGTCGGGTTGTGCATTATCGCATTGCTGCTCTGTGTCGTCATGAAGGACAGCCTGTCTACGTTTATCACGACGCTGGTAAGCTCTATGACATCGAAAGCGACCACGATTCTGAACGGTACGGTATCTTCAGGAATGATCCTGTTATGAAGAAGGAACCGGGTACCGTGGCCAATATCATGGTCACAGGAATCTTTATTCTGGCAATGACGATCGTGCTTCTGGCGTTTATGGATGACATGCAGTTGATCCAGCAGAAAATGGAGGTGGATCAGATTGCCAGAAGATATATCCTGCGCATGGAGACGGTGGGGTATCTTCAAAATTCGGATCAGGCCGAACTGATCGCCGAACTGACAGAGTGGGGTGTGACGGAAATTGATCTGGGAGCAACCACTGTAAGTGAAGTGGGATATGGCGGCCGCATTGTGCTGGAGATCAGAGGAAAATTGGGAGGGCAATATGCATTTTGGGAAAAGCGAACGTCAACGGCAAAATATTAGGAGGAAGGACAGCGGACAGGCGGAATGGGTCGTCGGGCTGTTCTGGACATTGACACTGAGTATTCTGTTGTATGCACAACTGCAGATTGCTTCCTGGCGGACAACGGGCATGTATATGGAGGATGCGCTTGCAGCCTCCAATCTTGCCTCGGCATTGGTTGATATTCAGGAGTACGGAAAGACCAACAAAACGGTCATCCCGGATGCAGAGCGGGCATACGCAATTTATCTGGAAGCCCTGCGGGACAATCTGCAGTTGGATGAACAGTGGGAATGCGGGAACAGATCATTGATCTCGGGAAAGGTGGAAGTGGCGGATTACATTGTCTATAATGTGGAGCAAAACAGAGTTATGGCGGCGCGGGTGGGTGCGAATGGCTGTGTGAAAGAGCGCTGGGACGGAGAGAAAGGAGTACTCACGGCGCCGGACGGAGGCGTGATAGAGCACCCGGGAATATACAGTGAGATTACATTTCCGGTGCAGGGATTTTGGGGAATTACGGTCATGGCGCATAAGGGAAAACTTGTAGATATTGTGGCAGAAAGGAGAGAAGAATGAAATCTGATGATAAATCAATTGGACAAAAAATATGGATCGGAAGCGCGGTTGCAGCTTTGGTCGCGGCGTTTGGAATCTTTATGTTAATGCTGCACTTGGAGAAACAGACACTCTCCGGTTTTGAAAAGGAGGCTGTTTATGTGGCGGAAAAAAAGATTCCCAAGGGTCTGCAGATTACGGAAAAGAATTATCAGGAGTATCTGACTTTGACGGAATTGGATAAAGAACAGGTTCCGCCTACTGCAATCCGATTTTGGGAGCAGGTGGCAGATCATGCGGTGAAAGAGGATATCGATACGGGAGTATTTGTGAGTACCGGTATGTTCGAATCCTATCAGGAGATTCTGGCGGAAATGGAGGAACCTGTCATAGCGGGATTTAAGGCGGATGATCTGTATCAGGTGGCGGGAGGGGTTCTGCGTGCAGGTGACAGGATCCATATTTATACCGTTTCTGAGGATGGCCGGGCCGGATTGGTATGGGAATCCGTATATGTGGAACAGGTATTTGACGGTGCGGGAAATGCAATTGCGGTGGATAACAATACATCTCCGGCGCAGCGCGTGAATGTGTATCTGGACGCCGCGGATGTCGAATATTTTTATACGGAGCTTGCGCGGGGCGCGCTGCGGGTAGTAAAGGTGTGTGACTGATGCAAAGAAGATATAAAATAGGATTGCTGCTTGTTGGTATTTTGGCTGCTTTGCTTCGGATAGAAATTCGCGCGGAGGCAGGCAGCATTTATAACAGTTCGTATGTAACCTTTGCTCCGGACGGGAGGGCCTGGACAACAAATGCCAATGATCAGAATGTAAAATGGTATCGGGATGACGGTTCGGATGATGTGATCACAGGGGTGCAGGCAGGAATACGGCAGTTAGCGGAAGGCGAGCATTATTATGAGATACAAAGATCCGGAAGTATCCCGGTTGCAAAATGGAAAGTTGCATTATCCAGGGTAAATTGCTGCCATATGGATTATCCGGGTTCGGATTATCATGGCATTCCATATGAGAGGAATGTTTGTCTGAGACCTCACTTTTCTGCATGGAATCCTATATGCGCAGACTGTGGGAAGAAAATTACTGAAATGCATTTTTATATGAGCAGAGAGGCCGCAGCAAGTCTAGTGTATCTGGAAGTGGGAACGGGAATGGATTATTATTATCTATGTCCGTTTAGCCACAATTTAGAACAGGGAAGTGGTGTTCCTGCCCATAAATGTAAGGCCATTTCCAAAAACAGATACCGGGTGGATTATATACCGAATGCCGATGAGGAACCTTATTCCGGTTATATGTCCCCCAGTTTTCATTTTTATGATAACACTGTATGGTATGAGGGAAGTGAAGTTACGCCTCAGACACATTTGAATAAAAATACCTATCAGAGAATCGGATGGAAATTTGTCGGATGGAATACCATGCCGGACGGTACGGGAGATTTTTATGGGGATGAAGCGGAAATATATAACCTGTGTACGGATCAATATGAGCCGGAATCCGGACAGGGAATTGTACAGCTTTATGCGGTATGGCAGAGATGCAGCGGACAACTTGATCTGTTATTGGAGGACTGCACTTATAAAGATCACAGGGGAGTCTATTCTGTGATCAAAGCTTATGGAGAGAGTTACGAACCGGATATGAATAGCCTGCTTTCCCCCAAAGGTTGTACGGTTTCCTTTTATACCGGGGATGGGCAACAGATCCCTGATATTCAGGGAAACTTGCATTTTGTGGAATGGGTGCCGGTAACGACGCTTGCAGGAAAATTGGAGGGAAGTGTCTATTGGTTTTGGGGACCGGATGGAAGCAGGGATGTGATCCGCCCGATATTTGCCAGAGATGCAATCGTCCTCCCTAAACCGGAGAGAGAGGAAATGTCTTTTGGGGGATGGTATTATGATGAAACATTTTCTGAGTATGCAGGCGCAGGCGGAGATGAGTATATGCCGGAAAAAGATACGGTACTTTATGCGAGGTGGGTACAGTTACAGCTGGAATCTGCAGATAACTATGCGGAGTATGATGGGAGCGGTGCGGTTGATCTGACGTGGCGACAGCCGGATGAGCAAGATAAAGTATATCAGGTGTTTCAAAGTACAGATGGAAAAGTCTGGAATAGAATTTACACAACAAGTGATATCAGGAGTATCATTCAGGTAAATCAGTCTTTTGCCGGAGACGGAGAACAGCATTTTTATGACGTGCCTTATAGCGGACTGTATCGAATATCTGCGTATGGTGCACAGGGCGGAGCGTATAAAGGATTTCTTGGAGGATATGGCGGAAGTGCAATTGGGACTTTCTGGCTGGACAAAGAAGAGCGTCTGACCGTGCGGGCAGGTAAGCAATATGGAGACAGCACTGGGGGAAAAGGAAATCCTTATGCCGGCGGCGGTGGCTACAGTGTCGTGCAATCGACTGTAAGAGGGCTGCTGCTGATGGCCGGTGGCGGTGGAGGTGCAGGCGAAAGCGGAGACGGCCTGCCAGGCGGCTCCGCACAAAGTCTTACCGTGAACGGTTCCCGCGGAGAATCCGGAGGAAGCGGCGGAGGCGGAGGCTATCAGGGCGGATGTGCGGGAGAACTGATCGTGCATCACCATCTGCCGGGAATCTGCAATCACGTTCATCAGGGAGATGCATCGAGTTATGGGGGGTGTTATACCATACCGGTCTCATGCGGGAAAACGTTGGAACATATTCTTACGGGAACAACCACATGGTATTGGGGTGGCCCGGATGAGGATTACTGTCCTAATTGCGGAGCTGATGCATCCAAAGGGGAAAGCTGTAGTGGTCATGAAACAGAACATTATAAGCATGTTTGTCCGGTCCATGGAATCCAGTCCAGAAACGATGATGCCGATACACCGTCTGTGTGTACGGTGGTCGCTTGTTATGCGGTAGGATGCGGACAGACGGAAGCTTATATCTGCGGACACCATGAAAATGAAATAATTAGTTCCAAGCCTGCCTACGGAGGCAGCAGTTATGTCAACAGAGGAATTGCCCGGTTTTATTCCGTGGAGCAGGGCGTGCAGCAGGGAAACGGTTTGATCGATATACAGGCGGAAGAGGTAGGATATCATCTGAATACAGAACTTTTGGGTGTAAAAGCAACTGATAAAGAAGCACCTGAAACAATCCGGTCAAAGGATGTGGAAAGGGTGATGGAAGATATTGATGTGATCAGGGTGTGCTGGGAAAAGCCGGAGGACATAGGGACGAAGTATTTCCATCAGGTAAAGTCGTATGCTATGGACACATTTCATAACATCGGAATTTCTAATGTGACGGAAAATATTTTGACGTCAGGTGTAGCAGGATATTATTACTGTGTGGATTATGATCCATCTAAAGATTTTAATAGGCAGGAATTTTTTTTCATAGAGCAACCGGAAGTTCATGTGATTCTGACAGATGAGATACAGTATCTTCATGTTGCGCCAGTAGATGTGGCGGGAAATATTGGAGAGATTACTCATGTGTCGCTTGGGACAAAGCAGAAGGGGCCGGAGGATGTGCAGTGGAATCTTTATACAAAACCATTGCGGATAGAAGAAAGCGAACATGTTTATCAGGATCTGCAGGAATCAGTTTATTATGTAAAATGTGATGGCAAAACGCCCTTCATGTTGGATTTTGCTTCTTACATGGATGGCCCGGCGACAGAGCGATTTCAATTGAATTATAGCATTATAGAAAGTATACCGGAGGGAGAAGAGTTTGCCAGAAATGTGGTTTATTCTCCTTCTCAGAATCCGATAGGTGAAATGTTGACGATCAATGCCGGGGACTTGGGATTTTCGACAGAAGGGATTTCCAGGCTGCAAAAGGGAAATTATGTAACGTTGCAAAAAGAAAACTATGGGAAGAATGTCAACCTTCGTCATGCATTTGTGTTGGGATCCGATGCTGATCATATGCGCATAGAACTGATACCTGTTGCCGGGGCCGAAACGGAAACTGGTACAATTTATTCTGACAGAAAAGCGGACGAGAAAAACGGTATTGGGCTGATCGGAGACGGAACAGCGCCGGATATTTACGGGTTGGATCGGTTGGAAGAACTACATGTTTTAGACAGACGGAAAGAGCAGATACAGTTACGGTTGACAGCGGAGGATGCTCTCAGTGGGGTCAGGGAATTTTATGTCCAGATTGAAAATAAAGACAACGGTGCGAGAAGAAAGATATATCCTGACGGAAATGGTGAGATATGCATTGATATTACGGAGGACATTCCTGTTTTCAGCGGAGATTTTTCTGTATCGGTAACGGCAATTGATCAGGTGGGAAATGAAAACACGGTTTGCTATACTACACTGGAATTTGATCTGCAGGCAGAGGTAGAGCGGATCCTGGAACCCCATGCGTCTGCTTTTCAATGCGGAGAGAGCGGAATCCTGAAAATAACTACCTGGGGATATGCAGAGCGGGTGGAGGTGGAATTCCCAGAGGTAATGACACAGCAGGATGATTCTCTCAACCGGGTTTATGTGTATGATCTGAAGACGGCCTATAAACAGGAGGAATCGTTCGAATTTCAGGTGCCGCTGTATATTCCGGAAAATGCGGACTATCAGGTGACGGTACGGGCCTATAAGGGGAATGCGATGTTGAAACAGCATCCGGCTTTTGCTGTGATAGAAGTATCAGGTACGGTGCTAAACGAACTGCGCACAAGATTGAGATAAGCAGAGGGACTACAGTATGGTTGCATGGACGACAGGGCTATTATTATGGTGTGGGAAAAAAGATGCGGCATGGTCAATTCATCTGTTTCCTAAGGAGAAGCGTCTGCTTCTGTTTGTAAGTCTGATTTTGGAAGGATTGAATCTTTTGTGCTGTCAGCGCAAACCTGTCTATTGGATATTGGGCGGAGCGGTATTTGCAGGCTGTCTTCTGACAGCCTGCGTAATGGATCTGGCAGAGCACATGGTGTATCGATACGTGTGGATTGTATGTGGAATAGTCGAGATCTGCTGGGTGCTGACGGAATTTTTGGTAATACGGGCAGAGCAATGGATAAGCTGGCTTCTTTTTGTCGGGCTGCAGCAGATTTTGTTTGCCCGAATGTATGGGAGGGCGGACTGTCATGCATTCTGTATTTGCGGCGTAAGATGGATACTGGAGGGCGGTGGATTTGAACTTTGTGTGATACACATGGCGGTATCCTTTGCCTTGTTGACAATGGTACAGATTTTCCGTGGAAATGTAAGCGGAAAGGGGAAACTGAAACAGGCTGTTCCGATGCTGCCATATATCACAGTCGGATTCTGGATCTGTATGCTTTGGATGAACATGGAATAAACGGATTGGCAAAATATCATTGACGAAGAAAAGGAGATAAGCCTATAATATCCCTAAAAGGGAGGGGTGGCTATGGCGCGTACTTCAAGCGGGATTACCATTTCATTGTGTATGATCGTCAAAAATGAGGAAAAGGTTCTGGCGCGTTGCCTGGACAGTGTTGCGGATCTGATGGATGAGATTGTGATCGTGGATACCGGTTCTACGGATCGGACGAAAGAGATTGCGGCACGTTACACGGATCAGATCTATGATTTTGTCTGGATCGATGATTTTAGTGCGGCCAGGAACTTTGCTTTTTCCAAGGCGCATATGGATTACATATACTCGGCGGATGCGGACGAAGTTCTGGATGAGGAGAACAGAGGCCGTTATCGGTTATTAAAGGAGAATCTGATGCCGCAGATTGAAATTGTGCAGATGAAGTACGGCAATCAGCTGCAATATGGCACGGTGTATAACTTTGATGAGGAGTATCGCCCCAAACTGTTCAAACGACAGCGGGAGTTTGTGTGGCAGGAGCCTATCCATGAGACAATTCGCCTGGATCCGGTCGTATATGACAGCGATATTGTGATCACGCATATGCCGGAGGAGAGTCATGCAGGCAGAGATCTGGCAAATTTCAGAAAGCAGACCGACAGAGGGGTGCGACTGTCTGCCCATCTCCATGAGATGTATGCGAGAGAACTGTTTGTGGCAGGGACTGACGGGGATTTCCTGCGGGCGGAGTCCTTTTTTGCGGATTCCGTAAAAGATACGGAGCGGAGCGCTTCGGAATTGACGGAGGCCTGTTGTGTGGTGGCCCGTGCTGCAAGATTGAGAGGCGACACAGCGACCTTTTTCAAGCATGTATGCAAAGTGATCGCCGGGGACGGATGCTCGGAGATCTGCTGTGAATTGGGGCATTTTTATGCAGAGGCAGGAGATTATGAGGAGGCAGCAGTCTGGTACTATAATGCGGCTTATGAAACACAGCCTGTCATCTCGTTGGCGGCAGGGGGAGAACAGCCTTTGCAAGGGCTGGTGCATTGCTATGAGCAGATGGGTTTCCAGGAGCAGGCAGCGATTTACAGACAAGAGGCAAAAGTTCATACTGGACGAATAAAATCCAACATGTTACAATACTGATTTAGAGTATCATAAAGAGGAAGATGACATGGATACCATGAAATGGGAAGAAAATGTACGCCGGGTTGTGCCTTACGTGGCGGGGGAGCAGCCCAACAGACCGAAAATGATCAAATTGAATACGAATGAATGCCCTTATCCTCCGGCACCTGGGGTTCGTAAGCTGGCAGAGAATCTGAATTGTGATGCACTGCGATTGTACCCGGATTCCAATACGACGCCTTTGGTGAATGCGTTGGCGGAGTATTATCATGTGAAGCCGGAGCAGGTGTTTGTGGGAGTGGGATCGGATGATGTCATATCCATGGCGTTCATGACCTTTTTCAACAGTGAAAAGCCTATCCTGTTTCCGGATGTGACGTATTCGTTTTATGATGTATGGGCGGAACTGTACCGGATCCCTTACAAGACCTGTGCCTTGAAGGAAGACTGGCATATTGATCCGGCGGATTACAGGCAGCCGAACGGCGGTGTGATCTTTCCCAATCCCAATGCGCCGACAGGTCTGTTTGAGAAGCTGGATGTGGTGGAAGAGATCCTGGAGGCAAACAGGGATGTGGTAGTCATTGTGGATGAGGCTTATATTGATTTCGGCGGTGTGAGTGTGCTTCCGCTTTTGGAGAAATATGACAATCTGCTGGTGGTACAGACCTTTTCCAAGTCTAGGGCGATGGCCGGACTGCGGATCGGGTTCTGTATCGGAAGTGAGAAGATGATCCGCTATCTGAACGATGTAAAATATTCCTTCAATTCATACACCATGAATTATCCCGCCCAGGTATTGGGCGTGGAAGCGGTCAGAGATGACGCTTATTTTAAAGAGATCACGGGTAAGATCATAAAGACCAGGGAACGGGTGAAAAAAGAGCTGACGGAGCTTGGATTTACCTTCCCAGATTCTAGGGCGAATTTTATCTTTGCAAAGCATAAGACCATTCCGGGAGACCAGATTTTCCGGGCGCTGCGGGAGCGGGATATCTATGTGCGCCATTGGAATAAATCCAGGATCTCGGAGTATCTGCGTATCACGGTAGGTACAGATGAGGAGATGGATGAATTGATTGGTTTCCTGCGGGAATACATTCCCACAGGGAAGGCATAAAAGAATGATATGAAAGTGAATGGAGAGTTACTATGTTGGTGCATTATCTGATCGTGTTTTTTGTTTCCATGGTTCCGTTGATCGAGCTGCGAGGAGCAATTCCTATTGCGGTGGGATTTATCGAGAACGGATACGAGCTTAGTCTTCCGCTGTGTTATGTGGTGGCTGTTGTAGGCAATATGGTCCCGGTGCCCATTATTTTCTTCTTTGCCAGAAAGGTGCTGGAGTGGGGAGCGGATAAGCCTGTGATCGGTAAGCTCTTTACATTCTTTTTGGAAAAAGGCCACAGGGGCGGTCAAAAATTGCAGGAGAAAGCGGGCCGGGGACTGTTCTGGGCACTGTTTCTGTTTGTGGGAATTCCCCTTCCCGGGACCGGGGCGTGGACGGGAACTCTGGCGGCAAGTCTGCTGGACATGGATTTTAAATCCAGTGTGATGGCGGTGCTTTTGGGCGTAATCCTGGCAGGTATCATTATGGGATTGGTCAGCGCGGGCGCATTCGGCGCAATCGGAGCGATTTTCTAAGATGGCAGAAGCATATTCGGATTTTGCACAAGTGTATGATGAATTTATGGATGAGACGCCATATGAGCAATGGTGCGATACCATTGTGCGGTTTATGGAGCAGTATGGAATTTCCAAGCCCGTAAGGGGGGAGAAGGACCTGCTTGCTTCGGAGCGGAACCTGGTGCTGGATCTGGGCTGCGGCACAGGTACGCTCACGGAACTTTTATATGGAAAAGGATATGACATGGTCGGGGTGGATAATGCGCCGGCCATGCTTGATATTGCCATGAAAAAGAGACAGGAGAGCGGCTCTGAGATCCTGTATCTTTTGCAGGACATGAGAGAACTGGAACTCTACAGTACCGTCGGTACGGTGATCAGCGTATGTGATTCGCTGAATTACATTCTGGACGAGGAAGAAGTGTTAGAAGTGTTCCGGCTGGTAAATAACTATTTATATCCAGGCGGATTGTTTTTGTTTGATTTTAATACAGACTATAAATACCGGGAAGTGATCGGAGATACGACGATCGCGGAGAACAGAGAAGATTGCAGCTTTATCTGGGAGAATTTCTATGATGAAGATAGCTGCCTGAATGAATACGATGTGACGATCTTCGTGCGGGATCAGGATTCCGGGGCGGATGCGGAACGGAAGACAGAGTCGGAGTTGTTTCGGCGGTTTACGGAAACCCACGTACAGAGAGGCTATACGGTGGAACAGATGAAGGATCTGGTAGAACGGGCAGGGCTGGAGATCCTAAAAGCACTGGATGCAGAGAGCCTGTCAGAGGTCAATGCATGCAGCGAGAGAGTATATATCCTGGCGCGGGAATGTCAAAAAAACGGATAGAGAAAATAGGGTAGAGTTTATCAGGAGAGCGAAGATATGAGTGATTATATGGTTCGGGCAACGGCGGCGGATGCGCAGATCAGGGCATTTGCCTGCACCACGAAGGAAATGGTGGAGCAGGCGAGGGCTTCCCATAATACCAGTCCTGTGGTGACGGCGGCATTGGGGAGACTGCTCAGCGCAGGGGCCATGATGGGCAGTATGCTGAAGGGAGAAGATCTGCTCACACTTCAGATCAAGGGGGACGGTCCGGTGAACGGATTGACCGTGACGGCGGATGCGAATGGCAATGTGAAAGGCTACGCCAATGTACCGGATGTGATCCTGCCCGCCAATGCAATCGGAAAGCTGGATGTGGGCGGCGCAGTGGGAAATGGGTTCCTGAGCGTGATCAAGGATCTGGGATTAAAGGAGCCCTATGTGGGGCAGACGGAATTGCAGACAGGTGAGATCGCGGAAGACCTGACTTATTATTTTGCGGCATCGGAGCAGGTCCCTTCCTGTGTGGGGCTGGGTGTGCTGATGGAACGCAACAATACAGTCCGGCAGGCCGGCGGATTCATTGTACAGCTAATGCCGTTTGCCGAGGAGGAAGTGATCCGGAAGCTGGAGGAGAATCTGAAGCAGATCGCTTCCGTGACGACCATGCTGGATCAGGGAAATACGCCGGAGCAGATATTAGAGATTGTGCTGGCAGGGATGGATGTGGAAATAACGGATACCCTGCCGTGCAGATTCCACTGTAATTGCGATAAGACCCGGGTGGAAAAGGCTTTGATCAGTATCGGCAAAAAAGAGCTGAAAGATATGATCGACGAGGGAAAAGAGATTGAAGTGAATTGTCATTTCTGCAATCGAAATTATGTATTCAGCGTAGAGGAACTACAGGCGCTGTATGCGCGGTCAAAATAACGGAGGAGGAAGCGGCGTTATGGAACATGGCTTTGTCAAGGTGGCGGCAGTTACGCCCAAGATCAAGGTGGCGGATCCCGCTTATAATGCACAGGCAGTGTGTGAGGAATTGCAGAAGATTTATGAAAAAGATGCGAAAATCATTGTGTTTCCGGAGTTGTGTCTGACCGGTTATACCTGTAATGACCTTTTTTTGCAGGAACGGCTTTTGGAGGAAGCAAAGGAAGCGTTGCAGACGGTTACACGCGCAACAGAGGGACATGACGCGTTGGTGTTTGTGGGGCTGCCGCTGGAGCGGGACGGGCGGTTATATAATGTGGCTGCCGTGCTGCAGGATGGGGAGATTCTTGGGTTTGTGCCGAAGACCAATATCCCTACGTATGGGGAATTTTATGAGGGCAGACATTTTGCGAAAGGAAATGCCGAGGTGGCCGGTTTTTATCTGGATGAGGAGGAGATTCCCTTTGGCACGAATCTGCTCTTCACCTGTACCAATGTGAAGGGATTGACGGTGGGCTGCGAAATCTGTGAGGATCTGTGGGTGGCGAATCCGCCTTCCACCAACCATGCGTTAATGGGAGCAACCGTGATCGTGAATCTGTCTGCGTCCAATGAGACGGTGGGGAAGGATGCGTACCGGGAGATGCTGGTGAAATCCGCCAGCGCAAGGCTTTTGTGTGCTTACATTTATGCTTCCGCGGGAGAGGGGGAATCCACCCAGGATCTGGTCTTCGGCGGACATAATCTGATCGCGGAGAACGGCAGTGTGCTGGTGCAGTCGAAACGATTTGCAGGCGAGACGATCATCGGCGATATCGATGTACATCGGATGCTCTCTGAGAGACGCCGTATGGGAACCTTCGGAGAGGAACCGGCACTGGCGTATCTGGTGGTGCCCTTTGAACTTCACAAAACGGAGACGAAACTGGACAGACAATTCGGATGTACGCCCTTTGTGCCTTCGGATGAGAAAATGCGCAATCACCGCTGCGAGGAGATTCTGTCCATTCAGGCATATGGTCTGAAAAAGCGATATGAGCATACCGGGCTGAAATCAGCGGTGATCGGGATTTCGGGAGGCCTGGATTCCACGCTGGCTTTGCTTGTGACGGTGCGCACCTTTGATCTGTTGGGGTTGGACAGAAAGGGAATCCGGGCGGTTACCATGCCTTGCTTTGGCACAACGGATCGGACGTATGACAATGCCTGCCAGCTCTCAAACACGCTGGGGGTGACCTTGGAGGAGATCGATATCAGGGAGGCTGTAAGGATCCATTTCCGGGATATCAAGCAGGACGAATCCAACCATAATGTGACGTATGAAAACGGTCAGGCGCGAGAGCGGACACAGATTCTGATGGACATTGCAAATCGCGAGAACGGACTGGTGATTGGCACCGGCGACATGTCGGAGCTGGCCTTGGGCTGGGCAACCTATAACGGAGATCATATGTCCATGTATGGGGTGAATGCGGGCGTGCCCAAGACGCTGGTGCGGCATCTGGTGCGCTACTATGCGGACACCTGCGGTGATGGGGAGCTTTCCGCAGTGCTTTTAGATGTGTTGGATACGCCGGTGAGTCCGGAACTGCTGCCTGCGGTGGACGGAAAGATTTCCCAGAAGACCGAGGATCTGGTAGGACCTTACGAACTGCATGACTTTTTCCTGTATTATATGCTGCGGTGCGGATTTGAGCCGAAGAAAGTCTATTGTATTGCCCAAATTGCCTTTGCGGGGCAGTATGATGAGGCTGTCATTTTAAAATGGCTGAAGACCTTCTACCGAAGATTCTTCAGCCAACAGTTCAAACGCTCCTGCCTGCCGGATGGACCGAAGGTGGGTTCGGTTGCGGTTTCGCCCAGAGGCGATCTGCGCATGCCCTCCGATGCAAGCGCTGCGGCATGGCTGGCACAGTTGGAAGATTAACTGTGAGCCTTGTTTAACGAATTTCTGATCGCTTCCAGCAGGATCAATGAGGTATATTTATTGTCTGCACTGTAGGTGATCCCGCTTAGAGACTGTGTTTCGTAAATCTGATCGCTGATGGATTCCAGTGTAGGCTCCAGCAGGGGATATACAGTGTAGACAGACTCGCTGGGATTGGCCAGACGAATGGAGGAAATGGTTTCCTGGCTTACGATTACTTCCACGTCCACGGTCTGACCGCCCAACACCAGCTCGGTCGTATATACACCGGGTATGTATGTGCCGACGGATGCATTAACCTGCACCGTGGAGGCATTATCGGATTCGGCCGGATGATTGCTCTGCGGTGTGACGGAATCCTGAGGGGTGTTTTCGTCTTTTTGATCCGGCAGAAACAGAATTACCATGAGAAGGATGATCAGAATTGCCAATACAGCAAAAACGGCTGTATAGATCAATTCCTTCATGTGAAGTACTACAATCTTTGTATTTGCGCTCATATGGATTCTCCCTGTCCTTGTTTTACGGTTTGCTTTGTAAAACATATGAGGGTTGGGCAGGGTTTATGCCATCAAAAGAAATCGTCTTGACAAGATGCTATATAAGTTGTTATGATAAATCACAGAACAAGGGTGTTCTTACGGGTTAGGGTAAGAGCACCCTTTTTTGCGAAAGGAGAGGCTGATATGAATCAATATTCCAGAGATGATATTGTCAGATTGGTGGAAGAGGAGGATGTGGAATTTATCCGCCTGCAGTTTACGGATATGTTCGGTAATCTGAAGAATATAGCGATCACTGCGAGCCAGCTGGAGCGGGCGCTGGACAACAAGTGTATGTTTGACGGTTCTGCTATTGATGGATTTGTGCGGATTGAGGAGTCGGATATGTATCTGTATCCAGACTATTCGACTTTTGAGATATTTCCCTGGAGACCGCAGCAGGGGAAGGTGGCCAGAATGCTCTGTGATGTGTACCGTCCCGGCGGAGAGCCTTTTGAGGGAGATCCCAGATATATTTTGAAGCGCGCAATCCGGAAAGCACAGGAGATGGGATACACTTTCAAGGTGGGGCCGGAGTGCGAGTTTTTCCTGTTTAATACGGATGAAAATACCATGCCGACTACCGAAACCAATGAGCAGGCCGGATTTTTTGATATTGGACCGCTGGATTTCGGAGAGAACGCGAGACGGGATATGGTCATGACACTGGAGGATATGGATTTTGTGGTGGAGGCATCCCATCACGAGATTTCACCCGCTCAGCATGAGATTGATTTTCAGTATGATGAGGCACTGCAGACGGCGGATAATATTATGACGTTCCGGTTGGCGGTGCGGACGATCGCGAAGCGGCACGGACTGCATGCTACATTTATGCCGAAGCCCAAGTCCGGCGTGAACGGTTCCGGTATGCATGTAAATATGTCTCTGCACAAAGGGGATAAAAATGTGTTTGCCGATCCCGCGGATGAACTGGGTCTGAGCGAGGAAGCCTATTGGTTTATCGGCGGTCTGATGAAGCACATTAAGGGGATGGCGGCGATCACAAACCCGCTGGTAAACTCTTATAAAAGACTGGTGCCGGGGTATGATGCGCCGGTCTATATCGCGTGGAGTGCCACGAACCGCAGCCCTCTGATCCGGATTCCGGCGGTGAAGGGAGACGGCACACGGATTGAGCTGCGCAGTCCTGATTCCGCAGCGAATCCTTATCTGATGCTGGCAGTCTGCCTGATGGCGGGATTGGACGGCATTCAGAATCAGATCATGCCGCCTGCGAGAGTAAACGGCAATCTGTTTGAGATGACGGAGGAAGCGCGGGAACAGGCGGGAATCAGAAAGCTGCCTTCCAGCCTGATGGAAGCGATCGAAGAACTGGAAAAGGATACTTTTATCTGCGATGTACTGGGTGAGCATTTGTGCAAAAAGTATATTGCTGCCAAACGGGAAGAGTGGAATCAGTATCGTGCCCAGGTGTCCCAGTGGGAAGTGGATCAATATTTGAACAAATACTAAATCTTCTTGTAAAATTCTGCGAGAGGAGGTGGGCATTTGACAAATATTATTGTGGCGCTGCCAAAGCTGGACAATGCCAAGAGCATCAAGAATATTCTGGTGCGGAGCGGCATTCAGGTCACAGGTATCTGCACAACGGGTGCACAGGCGTTGAGTCAGGCGGACAGTATGCATGACGGAATCCTGATCTGCAATTACAAGCTGGCCGATATGATGTATGACCGTTTGCATGAATGCCTGCCGGCAGGATTTGAAATGCTGCTCATGGCGCCTCAGGCAGTGATCAATGAATGTTATGGAAACGATATTGTATGCCTCTCTATGCCGCTGCAGGTAAATGATCTGATCAATACGGTCAACATGATGGCGGACAATATCGAGAGGAGGCGCAGGAAGAAGCGTCTGCAGCCGAAGGTGAGGACTGCGGAGGAAGAGGCGGTACTCACGGATGCAAAGACGCTTTTGATGGAGCGGAACCATATGACGGAACAGGAGGCCCACCGGTATCTGCAGAAATGCAGCATGGACAGTGGAACCAATATGGTGGAAGCGGCGGAAATGGTACTGACAATGATGAAGGAGTAAAAAAATGAAATTTACCAAGATGCAGGGATGCGGCAATGATTATGTGTATGTGAACGGTTTTGAGGAGAAGATTTCCCCCAAGCAGAAGCCGGAGATCGTAAAACGCCTCAGCGACAGACATTTCGGGATTGGCGGCGATGGGGTGATCTTCATCAATCCTGCCGAGGAAGCGGATTTTGAGATGGAGATGTACAATGCGGACGGCAGCCGCTCGGAGATGTGCGGGAACGGGATCCGCTGTGTGGCGAAATATGTGTACGACAAAGGACTGACGGATGAGGGCAGGATCACCATTGTCAGCGCGGGAAAGATCAAGTACCTGGAGCTCACGGTGGAAGGTAAGACGAAAGACACCAGAGGCGCAGTGACGAAAGTGCGCGTCAATATGGGCAGTCCTATTCTGGTGCCGGAGGAGATTCCGGTGCAGGCAGCAGGAGAGCAGGCAGTGGACGAGCCGATCCTCGTATGCGGTCAGGAATACCGCATGACCTGTGTGTCCATGGGGAATCCCCATGCGGTGGTGTTTATGAAAGATGTGGCGCATCTGGAGATTGAGAAGGTGGGTCCCTATTTTGAAAATCATGAGAGGTTTCCCAGACGGACGAACACAGAGTTTGTGGAGGTGCTTGACAGACAGCATGTGTTCATGCGGGTGTGGGAGCGAGGTACCGGAGAGACGCTGGCCTGTGGAACCGGGTGCTGTGCCACAGCGGTGGCCTGTGTATTGAACGGGCTGACGGATGATGAGATCACGGTGAAGGTTCTGGGCGGTGAGCTGCAGATCAAGTGGGACAGAGAGCAGAATGTGGTGTTTATGACAGGACCTGCGGAGATTGTGTTTGAAGGGGAGGTTGAGTTGTAAGATGTTTCAGTTAAATGAGAATTATTTAAAGCTGCCGGGGAGTTATCTGTTTTCTACAATCGGGAAGAAAGTGAACGCCTATGCGGCAGCCCATCCGGAAAAGAAGATCATCCGGTTGGGAATCGGCGATGTAACGCAGCCGTTGGCGCCTGCGATCATTGAGGCGATGCACAAGGCCGTGGATGAGATGGGAAAAGCGGAAACTTTCCATGGATATGCGCCGGATCTGGGGTATGAGTTTTTACGGAATGCCATTGCGGAAAATGATTATAAATCCAGGGGCTGTGAGGTTGCAGCGGACGAGATCTTTATCTCCGACGGAGCAAAATGTGATTCCGGAAATATCCAGGAGATCTTCAGCAGGGACAATAAAATTGCGGTCTGCGATCCCGTGTATCCGGTGTATGTGGATTCCAATGTGATGGCGGGCAGGACAGGAACCTATGACAAAGAAACGGAGACCTGGTCGGATGTGATCTATATGCCCTGCGTGGCGGAGAATGGATTTGCGCCGGAACTGCCGAAGCAAACGCCGGATCTGATCTATCTGTGTTTTCCGAACAACCCGACCGGAGCAACGATCACGAAAGCCCAGCTGCAGGAGTGGGTGGACTATGCCAATAAAGTCGGAGCGGTGATCATCTATGACGCCGCCTATGAGGCATACATTGCGGAGGCGGATGTGCCCCACAGTATCTATGAGTGTGAGGGGGCGAGAACCTGCGCCATCGAACTGCGGTCTTTCTCTAAGAATGCTGGGTTTACCGGTGTGCGCCTGGGCTTTACGGTGGTGCCCAAGGATCTGAAGTGTGGAGATGTGGCACTGCATTCGCTGTGGGCAAGACGGCATGGCACGAAATACAACGGCGCGCCTTATATTGTACAGCGCGCGGGGGAAGCGGTTTATTCCGAGGCGGGTAAGGCACAGCTGAAGGAGCAGGTTGCCTATTACATGAAAAATGCCCATTATATCCTGAATGGGCTGCGGGATGCCGGATTTACGGTTTCGGGCGGCGTAAATGCGCCTTATATCTGGCTGAAAGCGCCGAACGGTATGACCAGCTGGGAATTTTTTGACTATCTGTTGGAAAAAGTGAATGTGGTAGGAACGCCGGGAGCCGGATTTGGTCCCAGCGGGGAAACTTACTTTCGCCTGACTGCGTTTGGAAGCTACGAAAACACAGTGGAAGCGGTAGACAGAATTCGACATATTTAAGATGCGTCATGATGCATATTTTGGGGGCTGTCCTTAGGGGCAGCCTCTTTTTGCGTGGACGGAGTGATGGTGGACAAAAATTTGATCCGTTCAGCCGTATAAACTTCAATCTGTTTCCAGAGGGAGTGCAGCTGCTTTTTGTGGGTGCATAGTTTCTCCGTGCAGTTTCGGCAGCGGAGATAATCGTTGGTATTCTCAGAGAAACGCTCCGGGTGTCTGTAAAAGGTGATCTCCCATCTGATCAGCAGAGCCACAGACAAGAGGAGCAGGCTCCAGGAATAGTTTCTGGGGATAAAAAAGAGCGGTGTAAACATCATGGCATAATCCCAGTTGTAGATCCGACAGGTGCTGCAGCATTTATTTTTCAGGAACCATGACTGGAACGGACAGAAAAACAGAATGCAGATCATGTCGCAGACCGAGTAAGCGCTGGCTAACAGGATCATAATCCCGTCGTCCAAAAAGCCCGCCATATGCAGGGCACCGAAGAGAGCGTTGAAGCAGATCCAGATCAAAGCCACCAGCATCACGGCGTTGTTGTCATGGATCACAATGTCAGTGTTGCCGGATTTGATGTAGTTGCGGGCAAATTGTTTTTGGCAGCCGGGGCTCTCAAGGCGCGAGGGAAAAAAGCGAAGGATCATCTCAAACACAAACACGGCCCACACCACTACCCAGACTAAAGGGCGTTCTTCCATACGCTCAATGATCTCTATGCCATAGTGCAGGCGGTAGGCAATATAGTCCACCAGCAGCCAGAGAAATAATGCGGAGCGGTAAACCAGCCGCACATAATGCAGGGTGCTTACGGGAGTCAATTTTATTTTTCTTGATCCGGAATTCGTCGCGCTCATGCCTTTTACCTCAGAAAGTCGTTTGTATTCACTATAATCAATTTTGGAAGAGGTGTCAAGAAATCGGGTTTCACTTATGTTACAAATGTGATATGATAAAACAAAACATGCAGAGAAGGTAAAAATTTATGAAAGTCAAATGCAAATATTGTGACTCGCTCATAGACGATACCTATACCAATTGTCCCAACTGCGGGGCGGCATTGGACACGGTTCAGCGCTTTGCGAACAAGCAGCCGCAGACCATAGAGGAACTGCAGAAGTGGTATATGGCAATGAAACTGCCGCCGGAGGAGGTGACACGCTTCTTCATCGGCAAGGACATCAAGGAACCGCGCGCTTTCGGTATTTACAGAGATGCGGACGGTGATTTTGTCGTCTATAAAAACAAGTCGGACGGCAGTAGGGCTGTGCGCTACCAAGGCGCCGACGAGGCCTATGCGGTCAACGAAATCTATCAGCGTCTGAAGGAGGAAATCGTCAATCAAAAATCCCTCAACGCCGATCGGAGAATGCAGCAGGCGAGAGAATCCGAAAGAGCATACCGGAGCGGGCAGACGAAGACAACGAAAAAACGCAGGCGTTCTAGTCTGGTCACAATTGTCTTTGTGATCGTTATGGTCAATATGATTTCTTCCATGCTCATTGCTGCACTCAGTAGCTCCTACAGAAACACCGCGTCAGTGCCGAGACCGGCAGTGGGCTATTACAGCTATGACGGAGCGGACTACTACTATCAGGGAAATGACTGGTACTATTATGATGAAGCCGGCGATGACTGGGGACATACCGTAGAGGAAAAAATCCCGGAGGCAGTTGCCAACGACATTGAGGGACAGTACCACATTGACGGCGAAGGACACGAGGGACTTCCCTTTGAGGACACTTTCTGGTATCATGAGCCTTCCACAAGTACTTACAATGATTATGACAGCGGCTACGACAGTTATGACAGTTACGACAATGACAGCTATGACTGGGATGATGATTACGGGTGGGATTCCAATGACTCCTGGGACTCCTATGACTCGGACTGGGATTCGGACTGGTGATGATGAGAGATATGGATAGCAACGCGGATAGGAATAGGGCTGTACTTATTGTGATCGATATGCAGCAAAAATATATTCCCATGTATGATACCGGACTGGTGGAAAGAGTGAACGTGGTCATAAATGCGTACCATGAGGCCGGATTGCCTGTCCTGTACGTGAAAAATATCGGCAGGCCGGAGAATGCCGCACAATATGAACTGGCAGAAAATCTGGTGATGGTATCCGATCAGATTTTTGAAAAGCGCAGTCCCAGTGCGTTTACCTCGGAAGCATTTGTGCAGGAGTTGGAACGATTGCACGCAGATACGCTGGAAATCGCAGGGGTGGACGGAAACTGCTGCGTTGCGCAGACTGCCATGGAGGCGGTGAAAAGAGGATATCAGGTAAGGGTACTGGTGGGGAGTGTCGGCTTCAGGAACAAGAAGCTTTGGGATAAAACGGTTAAGTTGTTGGAAGGAAGTGAGAATCTGGAGATTGGTTGATAGTTATTAAATTTTGCAAATCTTAAAATCGAATATTGACTGCTGATAAATATTGTATTACAATAATTACATCGTAATTCAATGTGCATATCTGGCGTATCGCCATATTTCACCGTGAATGGATAATTATACAAACTGAATAGATATGGCAGATAACAGTTGTCGGATAGTCTATTTTTAACACTCTTTTCTGTCGTATCAAAGAAAACAGAAAGGAGTATGAATGAAACAGACTACTTATTTGAACAGAAGCCTTGACTCCTATGGGGATAGGGCGGAATTTGATGCAGAAGCAAAAAAGATTACAGCGGACAAAGGGGTTTTGGCAAGAATTTTACAGAGCAATGTCGTGGAACTCAAGGATTACGATCTGCAGGAAATAGAAACATTTATTGAAGGAACTGAAATCTCAAAAGTACCTCTGATCCCGGGGAGTAAGACGGAGGCAATCACCGGAATGAACACGGAAGATTCTGTGCCGGGGGAAGGCAAGATCACATATGATGTGCGCTTTTATGTTTGCATACCGGGGAAAGAGCGCATCAGAATTTTGCTGAATGTAGAGATACAAAAAGACTTTTATCCGGGATATGATCTGGTGCCCAGAGGGATATTTTATTGTTGCCGTATGATTTCTGCGCAGATGGACACAGAATTTACCGGGGAGGATTATGATAAGATCAAGAAGGTTTATTCAATTTGGCTGTGTCTGAATGCGCCTCTGATAGAGGCAGATACGATCACCAGTTATCGTATCACACCGGAGAATATCGTGGGAGCAGTGGATTCCAAACGGCATAGATACGATCTTTTGAATGTGACAATGATCGGATTGAATGAAGACAGCTATCAAAAGAGAGCAACGGATTTGCATGGATATTTGGGGACAATTTTTTCTCCCAAGCTTTCATCAGATGATAAGGTAAAGATGTTGGAGCAGGATTATGGCGTAAAGCCGACCAAAGAGGTAAAGGAGGGGTTACAGAAAATGCGAGGGTTGGCAGATTGGTATGAGGCACGTGGGATAGAGCATACTACCAAAGACTTGTTAGTCCGGTTGTTGGGGCGACTGGGACAGATTCCGGAGGATTTGCAGTATAAAATAGACGCGCAAAATGACATTGCGGTTTTGAAAAATTGGTTCCAGATTGGATTGGAAGTGACCAGCATTAAGGAGTTTTTAGAGAAAATATCATAAAGATTAAGGAATACTTGTTATGAATTACAAAGCGATTCTTTTCGACTTCGATTATACGTTGGGTGACTCGACCAATGGCATTGTCCTCAGCGTCAATTATGCGCTTGTAAAACTTGGTCATGTGCAAAAGAGTGTGGAGGACATCAGAAAGACAATAGGTCTGTCATTAAAAGATACTTATTTTACTTTAACAGGAGACAATAATCTTAATGCGGCAATGCTGTTTTCAAAGTATTTTAAGGAGAAAGCAGATAGGGTTATGGTTGACAACACAGATCTATATCCAAATGTAAAAGAAAGTTTGTTAAGCCTTAGACATCATGGTTGCAAAATCGGTATTGTGACGACAAAGTTTCATTATCGAATTCAGCAGATTTTACAGAAATGCAATGTGCCTGATTTGGTTGATTTGATTGTGGGCGCAGAGGATGTACAAATAGAAAAACCGAATCCGGAGGGATTGATTTTGGCTGTGGAGCAGCTTGGTTTATTGAAAGAAGAAGTTCTGTATGTTGGAGACAGTTTTGTGGATGCGCAGACAGCTCAAAATGCAGGTATCAGCTTTGTGGGGGTCTTGACCGGAACAACTACAAGAGAGGAATTTGCAGATTATCCCAATTTATATATTGGGGATACCGTAGCGGAAATTGTGAACTATGTTTTATAGAGGAGGCATTTTATGAGAAATATTATTTGTTTTCACAATCCTGATGAAACTGGTGGCTATCTGAGTAACTGGTACTTGTCGGATTTTAAAGTGCATGACGTGCAGTATACTTCCATGGAGCAATTTATGATGCATCAAAAGGCGTTGACTTTCCATGATGCAGAGATTGCAGCGCAGATTTTAAACACTTCCGATGTAGGAAAAATCAAAGCATTGGGGCGGAGTGTGCACAATTATAATGACATCATCTGGAACGGGGTGCGTCAGATCATTGTATATCAAGGTCTGTTGGCAAAATTCAGTCAAAACCAGGTATTAAAAGAAAAGTTGCTTGAAACCGGCGATGATATTTTGGCTGAGTGTGCGGTGCAGGATAGAATATGGGGGATTGGCTTGTCCATGAAAGATCCGAAACGGTTTCAGATGGAAGAATGGCAGGGGAGTAATCTGTTAGGATTTTCGCTTATGTTGGTGAGAGAAAATTAGCTTTCTTGATCAATGGGTGGATGTGGGGCTTAAAAATGTGCTTCGTACATTTAGAGATCATTACATATTGCCATGATGTTCATTCTGCTTCCGGTATTTCAACGGGCTCATACCGATCACTCGCTTGAATTGCGCCGTGAGATTTCCGGGGTAGGGATAACCGGTCTCGTGGGCAATCTCCGTCACGGACTTGTCGGAATGCAGGAGCAGCTCGCAGACCGCCCGGAGTTTTACTTCCGCCAGGTATTCCGAGTAGGTGCGGTTTAACTGTTTTTTGAACAGTCTGGAAAAGTAGGCATTGGAAAAGCAGGCATAGGCAGCCACTTCCTCCAGGGTGGGATTCTTGGCATAATGTTTTCCGATGTAGTAAACGGCGTTCATAATCTCCGGTGTCAGCGGCGTATCGGGGACAAAGTCATCCATGTCCGGCAGGCGCCTGTCCAAAAGAATAGTAAATAATCTGTATAAAAGGGTTTGCAGCGCATAGTCACGGTGCGGGGCAGACCCTTCGTATTCTTTCAGCATTTCAGCAAATAAATGATACACTTCTTCTCTATCCTCGTCATGAAAATAGTTGATCGGGTGGGCATAGATGCTGTCCAGGGTGTGCTGCCCGAATTTCAGGATAAAATCCTGCGCGAATTCCGCTGTAAATTTCAACAGGTAGTTCTCATAAGGCGCATTGGAAGCCGGAAAAGTCCGATGGTAGACATAGGGCGGCAGCAGGCCGAGGCATCCCTGGTGTTGAATATAGGCACCTGTGGAGGTGATGGTGTAGCGGTCACCGGAGAGTAGCAGTCCCATCTGGTAAAAGCCGGGTGCCACTTCCAGAGTGGGCATCTCTGTGGTGGCGGGAAGGGAGCGTCTGGCGATATAGAAGTTTTGACCTTTCGGAAGGGGGTAAGGCATGGCGGGTCCTCCTTTGGATAATTTGTTTATATCCAGTATGTCATCTGTGAATAAAAAAATCAAGTATCAGAGTAGCGTGTGATAAGAAAATAATTTGCAAATGTGCTAGAATGAATATAAGTAAAATATAGGTTGAGGCAGGAGGGTGGAAAATGGTACGGGAAGTCAGGGAACAGGACAGGGATGCATTGCTGGAGTTGTATTTGTTTTTACATGAGGATCATATTCCGGATTGCACGGATCGCCTGATGGAGACATGGAAGCAGATCCTGGATGATGTAAATCATCATATTATTGTCTATGAACAGGACGGGCGGATCGTATCCTCCTGTGTCTGTGTTATTATACCGAACCTGACAAGAGACGTGCGCCCTTATGCGTTTATAGAAAACGTGGTAACGCATTCCGATTATCGTGGGCGCGGGTATGCCACGGCGTGTCTGAATTATGCCAGACAGATCGCAGTGGAAAATGGTTGTTATAAGATGATGCTCCTGACAGGTTCTAAAAAAGAGGAAACGTTGAATTTTTATAAGAAGGCGGGATATAACAGCGAGGATAAGACTGCTTTTATACAGTGGTTGTGAAGCGGATAAGTATGAGAGAGGGGTTGAAGATGTTTCAGGCGAAATTTACAAAATTTGCAGTGAAGTATCTGCCGCTATTGTTGACTGAGGCGGCGACCACGGTGCTTTTAAGTTTGGTGCGGGTGCGCGGAAATGACATTGTGGGCAGTGTAATAGATACCATGTTGTCAGGGGAGACGGTGGACTTTTCCTCTTTTCTGGTGTTGTTTCTGGCGTTGACGGGGGCGGGATTTGCGTGCGCCTTTGTGCGCAGGTATAGTGCCTGTGTGTACGCGAATAAAGTGAGCGCGGCATATCGAGGCTGTATTGCGGACAAGCTTTACCGGATGGAGTATGTATTTTTTGACCATAATAATTCGGCGTCGGTTCTGAATAAGATGATCGGGGATATTTCAGAGATTTTCGGTCTGCTGGAAGAGACCTTTCCGGATGTGCTGAATTGTGTGTTTTCGCTGGTGGTGTATTCGGTGTATATTTTCCGTTTAAATCGCGGTTTGTTCTTTTTGATGCTGGTGCTTTATCCGGTAATTTTCGCGTCGGCCAACCGGTTTGCGAAAAAGCTGAATGCACTGGCATCCGTACACAGGCAAAAGACAGATGATATGGCGGAGATTACCCAGGATGCTGTGAACGGAATTCTGGTGCTGCGCAGCTTTGCGCTGGAAGGGCTTTTCTTAAAGAAGATGCGTGCCGCAGCGGAGGCTTTGGTGCAGAATGAACAGAAACGGGTGCGGATCACGAATAATACGCTGGTGGTGAGGAAACTACTGCAATGGCTGCCGAATATTGTGTGTGCGGTTTATGCGCTGGTGCTCGTGGAGCGGGGGGCATTGACGCTGGGGGCGCTGGTAGCGTTTATCATGGTGCTGGCAAAGTTTGTGGAAGTCTTTGTGTATCTGCCTTTCTGTTATGTGGAAGCACAGACGGGGCTGGTGAGTATCCGGCGTGTGGAGGAGATATTGAATGCGGCAGAGGAGGTAAGCGAAAGGAAGCTGGAGGCAACGCGGGAACATGTCAGTGACATGGATATTGCAGTGGATAAGGTGAAGACGAAGGAGAGTTCTGGGGAAGATCAGACAGCAGTGCCTGCCATAGAATTTGCGGATGTGCATTTTGGATATCAGGCGGAAAAAGAAATACTGCGCGGGGTAAACTTCACTGTGGCCCAAGGGGAGCGTATTGCGATCATCGGAGAGTCCGGCGCGGGCAAGAGCACTGTGTTCAGGCTGCTCTGTGGATTTTATCGGCCAACGGCGGGAAACATCCGACTCTTTGGCAGAGAACTGTGGGAATGGGAGTTGGCAGCGGCAAGGGATCGGATTGCGTTGGTATCTCAGGACATTTTTCTGTTTCCGGTATCGGTGTATGAAAATCTCTCCTTCGGAAACAGGGAGGCGGATCGGGCGCAGATTGAGGAGGCGTGCAGGCAGGCGGAGATTCATGCGTTTATCATGAGTCTTCCACAAGGGTATGACACGGTTGTGGGAGAGCGCGGAGCACTTTTATCCGGCGGGCAGAAACAGCGGATTTCGATTGCAAGGGCTTTGTTGAAGGATGCACCTATTCTGCTTTTGGATGAGCCGACGTCGGCGATTGATGTGGGGACGGAGGAGTTGATTCAAAAGGCACTCCGCAAGGTGACGAAGGGGCGCACCTGCATCACAATCGCACACAGACTTTCCACGATTCAGGACAGCGACAGAATTCTGAAACTGTCGGAGGGCAAGCTGTCGGAGGAGGTTATGGAATGAAAGGGTTATGGAGGATATTTGGCAGATCCATGAAGGCGATGGGACGGAGGCTCCCGGTGTATCTGATTGCGATTTTCTTCATGAGTACCGGATTTTCGGCTTTTGCTGTCATGGAAGGGCTGCTAATGAAAAGTGTGGTGGATATTGCGCAGAGCGGACGGTATGCGGATATGGGCATCACTTTTGGGACGATCATTTTAGCAGGCGCGGTGCTGTTGATCGTATATCGGTTTGCGGCGGTGACATACAACGTAGAGGCGAAGCGGATGTTCGGAAAGCTCTCGGAGGAAGTGCTGGATGAGTCCATTCACCTGCCTTATGCATACTATGAGAAACATCACAGTGGGGAGATCATCTCGAAACTGTCCTATGACTTGGGAAAGATGGGGGATATTTACGGTTCACGATTCCGGCGTGTGGTGATGCCTGTTTTGGAAGTGATCGTGTACATGATCCCCATGTGTATTCTGGATTTCAGACTGAGCCTGTGTCTGATGGGGGTGAACGTGGTGCTGCTGCTTTTGGATATGCTCACGCTGGAGCCGATGCATAAGGTTCGAAAGCGGTTATCTGAGCATAATGGGCGCATGACAAATGCGCTGTCCAATCTGCTGCAGGGCATGGAGCAGGTGAGGATGAACCGTGCGGGATATGAGTATGTGGAACATTTTCAGGAAGAAAACCGGGCTTACGCGAGGGCGTATCGGGGGCAGATTTGGCTGTCCTCGATTCTGGAGAGCGCGGATCAGGGATTTCATTTGCTGGCATCATTGTTTTTCCTGATGGTGGGCGTATTCTTTGTGGACAAAGGCTACTCCACACTGGGCGGATTGGCGGCAATTTATACGATGTATGTGCGATTTTCCAATAGTTTCCGTTCGCTGGGAGAATATCTGCCGGAGTTGGTGGGATGTCTGTCCAATGCGGAGAATATATTTGAATTTCTGGCGGAAGAGAGAGAGCAGAGCGATAAAGCTGCTGGCGGGAAGGTGGAAGGTGTAAATGGAAATGTTCAGAATGAGAGGATGGCACTGCGGATTGAGGGGCTGAATTTTGCCTATGACCGAGGGACGGAGGTGCTTTCGGATTTTTCTCTGTCGGTGGAAGAAGGAGAATGTCTGGCGATCACGGGACCTTCCGGCTGTGGAAAGACCACCCTGTCAAAACTGTTGTTAGGGTTGTATGGGGCGCCGGAGAGCGGGGAGATTATAGTGGGCGGGCGCAGTATGCGCGATATGTCCTTTGCCACTCTGCGGAAGCAGATCGCCTATGTGCCGCAGGAGTCTTATCTGTTTCAGGGAACGGTGAAGGAGAATATCGGTTGTGCAAAGGAAGGAGTTTCGGAAGAGGAGATCATTGCGGCGGCTAAGATCGCCAATGCCGACGGGTTTATCAGGGAACTTCCGGAAGGGTATGAGACGGTTATGGGCGAGCGGGGGCGGAACCTGTCCGGCGGTCAGAGGCAGCGGATCGCCATTGCGCGTGCGGTTTTGAAGGATGCGCCGATCCTCCTGCTGGATGAGGCAACTTCCGCGCTGGATCAGGATTCGGAAAGGCTGATCAATGAAGCGCTGCGTCGGTTGAAGGGGAAGAAGACGATAGTCATGATTGCCCATCGTCCGGCAACGATTGCGCTGGCGGACAGAGTTTGCAGGATGGGGTAGGAGGCGGATGGTATGCAATATGCGATAGAATTATATTACGATGTAGAGACAGAACAAAAACTTTTTAATCTAGCTAAGCGGGTAGCGGATGAAAAATTGAGCACAAAGTTTTTGGAGTGGAAAACAAGACCGCATCTGACATTGGCTTGTTTTAATGATGTAAATGAAATTGAGTGCATACAGCAATTGCAGAATTTTGCGGAAATGCATAAGTCAATGCCTGCATATATTGGCTCCGTTGGGATGTTTAATGACACAAGGACGATTTTCGCGTCGCCCATGATGAATGATAGGATGTATCAATTTCAAAGAGAATTGCATGAATGTATGCGAGCATTTGATACAACCGGCTGGGAATGGTATCGCCCTAACAGATGGGTGCCGCATTGTACATTGGCGCTTACCAAGGAGGACGATGATGAGGTTTTTTATAAAGCCAGTGATTTAATTCTGCGCGAGTTTAGAAAAATGAGCGGTAAGTTTGTGGCGGTGGGATTGGTGAAAATAACATTTCCCGTGGAGGAAGTTTATACGGTTACTTTAGAGGGATAATTTTTATTCCCGCGAGCAATGAGCCAAGGTGACATGCTTGCATGTCAATTTGGCGAATGCCGCGAGGGTCAAATACCCCCGCAGCTAAAGCTGCGCAGCAAGTTTGATACCCCGTAGCTTGCTGCGGGATATTTGATTTGGGTGCATGATTATATCATGCAAAGCGACATTTTGGGAGGTAGATATGGGACAAGTCGAAATTAATAATTATGAGGATTTATATAATGTTCTTGACCAAATCAATGAAAAGATTGATTGGGACACATTTTATTCAAAAAGAAATAGGAAAGCTCCAATCCTGCTAAATAATACTTTGCCTGATAAGGCAATAGCGACGTTTATAAAAACACATCCTATTGAAAATGCGATAGAGTTTGGATGTGGAGAGGGAAGAAATGCTGTTTATCTGGCCAAAAACGGTATAGACGTATTAGCCGTAGATTCATCAGATATTGCAATCAAAAATGCAAAAGAAATCGCGAAAGACCTTAAAAATGTCCAATTTATTTGTAATGATTTTCTTTCTATCGATTTGAAAGACACCAGGTATGACCTTGTAGTAGACAGCGGAATGTTTCATCATTTGGCACCACATCGGAGACTGCAAATGGCTTTTTTATCCTTTTATGCTTTTCTTCTGATGCCGGTGGAGCGGATGAACTTGATGATTTGCAGTTTTATCTAAAAAGAAATACGGGTGTATCATTTTCCGAGCAAAGAATTAGAAATTTCTTTGGTTCTGAGTTTGATATTGTAAGCATAGAAAAATGTTCACAGGAAATTACAGAAGAATACATTGATATTCCATATTTATATTGTTGTATTATGCGGCTTTTATAAATGGAATGTTCAGATAATAAGGGTGACAAACTATGAAGCATGATGAAATCCAAATCAGTTTGCAGGATACAGAGTGGCCGTTCTCCTATACTGACCATGACAGAATGATCGTCAGAGCGATCGTCGTGGATGAGAAAGGGTACTATTATTTCGTCAGGGCAGAGCGTGATGATGATTTTGGAAAAGCGACATTGATCGAGACAGCCGGAGGCGGCGTGGAGCAGGGCGAGGAGCTTTGCACGGCGCTTCGACGGGAGTTGAAGGAAGAATTGGGAGTGGATGTGGAAATCCTATGTAAGATAGGGGTGGTAAGTGACTTTTACAATCTGATCCACCGGCACAATATCAACAATTATTATCTCTGTAAAGTAAAGGCATTAGGCGAGAGAAATCTCACGCAGGACGAAATAGAGAGGTTCCATCTATCAACGCTGCGGTTATCGTATGATGAGGCTGTCAGAGAATACGAAAAGTGCGCGTGTACAAAACTGGGGCGGCTGATCGCAAACAGAGAGCTGCCTGTTTTGCAGAGAGATAGAGTATGCGGTATCACAGGAATTTCCAAGTTAAGGTCAAGTGCAACAACAACCACAGGCATCATTAAAAAGTATGACAAACTTCAAAATGAACGTGTTCTGCAAATGTTCGCAAAATTTGAGATAGTCAATTGCTATTTGAGATTGCATGTGCTATCATAGTTAGCGGCAACTAACATAAATATCAGGAGTAAAGAGAGAAGCCAGATGTCAGTATTCTATAACAAGTTATGGAAAATGCTGACAGACCAGAAATTGAGCCACATTGAGCTGCAAAGTCAGAAGGCGGTTCCTGCAAGATTTGATGTAGGAGTGAAGAAAATCTCCCCCCAAAGATAGCAATTTTCATGAGTCCCCTCAGCTTTTTGGCAGGCTGTGGGGAACCCTGGGGACTGGATACTGGGAGACAAGGAGCCGGAAGCGGTCGCGATGTGGGTTCAAAATAATACTGATTTGAGAGGAGCATGCTATATGATTTTAATTCTGGAATGTATCGTCATTTGTTTTATTCTGCTTGTTCCCTGTGTGGTAGCGATTGCCAACGGGATTCATAACGCTTCATTTTTGTTTGAGCAGGATGTGCAGGATCGTGTTGTCAAGATGGGTCTGATTACAAAAGAACAGATTATCAGGAATCGGAAGATCTTCAAAATATCTGTTATGACTGTCATGATTGTCTTTGTACTCTGGGCGGTTTATGGTATCAATGGAGCTCGTGGATTCTGGCAGCCCTTCTGGCAGATTTATGCACTTGCTATGGCGGAAGGCTTGTTTGACCGTTTCTTTATCGATGCTTATTGGGTGGGACATACAAAAGCGTGGACAATCCCCGGAACAGAGGATCTGAAGCCATATATACCAAAGAAAACGCTGATCGGAAAGTGGCTGATCGTAATCGTAGGAAATCCCATCATTGCCGCGATACTATCAGGGGTCATGTTGCTTGTTTTACCGTAAAGGAGATCGCACAATGAAGAAAGAATATAAAAAATACTGGATTTGCGGCATCGTTGGCGCCGTTTGCTTCGGGATCGGCGACTGGCTTCTCGGCTATGTCGATCCCGGTATCGTGGATGAATCGTTCTCGGTCATCAAAGTCGGACACGGCGCAGGATATGATCTGGTCAAGATAACGATCACGCTACTGTTTGGTGCGATGGGCGTGCCGTTTCTCATGCTGGGTTGCATGAAAATGGCTGACATCCTTACAGAGGACAGTAAAAAGAAAGGCTTCCGCTTCCTGATGGCGCAGCTTCCCGTCGGATGGTTGATCATTCATTTTACGGTATCGGTCTTTATTTATGCGTATTCATGGAGTATACAAAACGGAATGGCTGAGACGGCAGAAAAGCTGGCAGCAGATATCCAGCACATGATGCAGCCTGCACAGATAGTTTCCTATCTCTTTATAGGCCTTCCGCTCGTGCTTCTGATCGTTTATGTTCTGCGTGGGAAAACTGCGCTTCAGAAGCGTTCGCAGTTCTTTACGCCGCTTCTTTGGATGGCACTTCTTTCAGGTTTGAAGTTTGTCATTCCCGCATCGCCATTTTCCAACGGGATCGACACCTTCTGCATGAATGCAGCGCTCATCATATGGTTTGTATATTTGATGACTGTGAAGGAAGAGCAATAAACGGGGTGAATTGAACATGCTGACAACTATATGGATAGAAGTTGTCCCTGATTTTGTACGCTGGAGAAGGTCTCGGATTTCTTCTGTTGATTCTCCTGATCGCTACCGGCAAGACAGTACTGCCAAAGTGGATGTTCATCTTAAGCCCAAGGATTTTGTTCCTGCTGAAACCTGCAGTCGGCAGGTTGTCCAAAGGCATGCGCATCATCATTTCGGGTGGATGGACGAATCTGATTTCCGTGATCTACTATGCGGCAGTGCTGATTGTATTGTGCCTGCGCTGATAGGAGAATAGTCAATGGGAAAATCGGGAAAGCAATATCTCCTATAATTAAAAAGAACCTGCCGCAGACAGTCCTTAAAGTGTTCGATAATGTCGGGCACGGCGGCATGGTCGCGTTAAGGTCGGAGCTGTTGGCAGCAGAGCTCACAAGAATTATGGGGAGGAAATCATAAATGGCGAGAAAGGATTCTGAAAATCAGAAAAAATCAATGAGCCGCATGTTTCGGGGCAAGGAGATTTTCAAACCGCTGAATACGGGCCGGATCGATGATCAAGTCGCCTGCGTGCGGGAATGGGTTGCGAATATCTTCTTTTATACGAAAACGGCACGACCATTATGATTGATGCCGGATACAACTATGAGCGTTTGAGCGAAAAGATGCGGTGGCTGGATATTGATCCGGCTTCGATCAAACACATTCTGATCACACATCAGGACACGGATCACGTCGGGGCTTTGGAGCAGGACAGCGAGTTGTTGTTCAAGGATGCGGTGATCTATCTAAGTGAGATAGAAAACCGATATCTTACCGGGGAGGTACGCAGGAAGGTATTCTATGGACTGTACAAGCTCCCTCTGGTGAAAACAGATAACCAAAGGATTCTGCTTGAGGACGGGCAGCTCCTTGATATTGAAGGTATCAAAATCGAGTGCATCCTGGTTCCTGGACACACTTGGGGGCATATGGTCTATCTGATCGATGATGCATATCTCTTTACCGGAGACACGCTCTGGTTCGGCGCAGATGGGGGCTACAGCTTCATCAGTACTCTGGCGGAGGATAACAAGTTGTCGGTCAGATCACTCGTAGCGTTGGAGAAGAATCTGCGGAAGAGGAATGGTACAATCAAAATCATTACCGGACATACCGGATGGACGGACGATCTGGCCTTTGCCTTCCGTCACAGGACAGAACTTTGCGCTCCCTTCAAAAAGCGCATGCACGACCCTGACGCGCCGTATGACGGTTATGATGAGAGCGACGATACAGAAGAAAAAGCCCGCAACGCCCGTCTTGCCAAACAAATCGATCGACGGCTTTGTGGGGGTATTGGCATCCGGTCGTTGGACACAAGGGAAAGGCTTTGATCGTATTTCCGGGCTCGGATGCGGACTATGAGCTTACTCGTAAAGGCTCCGAGTTTCTTGGGAAGGCTGGGATGGTTTGCCGGAAGCCACGGTTCTTGCTCCGAGAAAGCCGTAGCAGTATCAAAGGATGCAGGGTTTGATTATTTCTGTGGCGGTAGTGCTATGCACATTTATGAGTGTACAATTTCCGACAGTGATCAACACATGGCTCTGGCCGGTTTTCTCGAGAGGAGGGCTGGCCGGAGCATTGTTTATTCTGGTGATGTACGCGGGAGCGTTGCCCAGCGCGGAGCGGGATCGGAATCGTCTTTACAAAATACACAGAAAGATGAGACCACAGAGGGACAGAAAACCGCTGAAATGAAGGCGGATATCAAGGTAAAAGTGACTGTAATAGATGGCACCATTGCCGATATCGAGATTGTCTCCCAAAAAGAAGACCCGGAATATTTCAATGATGCGCTGGTTGTGATAGAATATATAATAGAGGCAGGAAACTGAGTATGATATGCAGAGAGCGGAGAGGTATTTTACTTCTTCTCATGATGATTTTCCTTTGTTTTGGATGCGCACAAGCGGATAGTCCAGCTTACGGACAGGGAAAAGTGAAAAAGGGTGAGTCACAAAAAGAAACAGCTACTTTTTTTGCGATGGATACCGTGATGGAGATCACAGTTTACGGAGATCCTTCCCTGCTTGAGGCTGCCGAAGAAAAGATTCTTTCACTTGAGAAAAAAATGTCCGTGACAAATGAAGAGAGCGAGATTTCTTTGTTAAATCAAAACGGGGAGCAGTTTTTAAGCAGCGATACCAAAGAGCTTCTCAGCCGCGCACTTGAACTGTGCGGGCAGACAGACGGGAGGCTTGATATTTCAATCTATCCCATCGTCCGGACTTGGGGATTCACCACAGGGGAATATCGTGTGCCATCCGGGGAAGAGTTACAGGCGTTCTTACCGTATGTGGACTATACAAAGATTTTGGTTGAGGACGACAGGGCAGTGCTGAAAGAAGGAATGCAGATTGACCTGGGAAGTGTGGCGAAGGGCTATGCTGGGGATCAGGTGATAGAGCTGTTTTGCGAAAATGGAGTGACCAGCGCGCTATTGAATCTTGGTGGGAATGTGCAGGCGCTGGGGACAAAGCCGGACGGTTCCCTCTGGAAAATTGCGATACGGAATCCAATGGGGGAAGGTTATGCGGGGGCTTTGGAGATCGCGGACAAAGCGGTCGTCACCTCGGGTGGTTATGAGAGATACTTCGTGCAGGATGGGAAAACCTACCGGCATATCATGGATCCTGAAACGGGATATCCGGTTGAGAACGGTTTGGTGTCTGTCACGGTTGTTGGGGATGAGGGAGTTTCGTGTGATGCCTGTTCCACGGCGCTGTTTGTCATGGGACTTGAGGATGCGATCAATTTTTGGAGAAAAACAAAAGACCTTGATTTCGAGGCCGTATTTATCACAGAAGAGGGCAAAGTATTTATCACAGAGGGACTTGAGGGGTGCTTTACCCTGACGGGTGCATATGCGAATGCGGAAATGGCGGTGATCCAACGTGAATGAGAAACGAATACGGGCTGGCGTAATAGCAGCGGTTATTGCGGTTGTTTTTGGAATTTCACTTTTTTTCAGCATACGGCTGCTTACAAAAAAGGCAGAAGGAACTGTGGCAAATGTATATCAGGACGGTGTCTGCGTCTATTCAGTGGATCTTTCCGGTGTGAGGGAAGCATATGAATTGACGGTAACTTATGGGGAGCATTATAATATGATCCAGATCGACAGGGGACGGATTGCGGTAAAGGAGGCGGACTGTCCGGACGGGATATGCGTACAGACAGGCTATATCAGCGACAGTGCGATGCCCATTGTCTGTCTGCCCCACAGACTGGTAATCCGGCTGGAGGAGAAGTCTGCGTCAGGCGGCTTTGATGCGGTGGCGGAGTGACGCAGAAACTGTCAGGACATTCAGGATCAGGCACAGGAGGTTGTTTTGACAGCATAGATATCATTTCCGGGAGGATTTACATTACGATGAACCATACGAAAACAAAAAGGATGGTCTATGATGCCCTGCTTGCGGGGATTGCGCTTGCCATGTATCTCATAGAATTGCAGATACCTTCCCCGGTGCCGATTCCCGGAGTGAAGCTGGGGTTAGCAAATATTGTGACCTTGTTTGCCGTGTACCTGTTAAATCCTGCAGATGCAGCGGCAATTCTCCTGGTACGGATTTTATTGGGGGGAATCTTTTCCGGTCGTCTTATCTCACTTTTATATAGTCTTGTGGGAGGGGGCTTTTGCCTTCTGGTCATGCTTCTTTTGAAGAAAAATTGTCTGCGCAGACAGATCTGGCTGTGTAGCGTGGCGGGAGCCGCCGCCCACAACATCGGACAGATTCTGGTGGCCGTTTTACTTACACGCTCAATTTATGTGGCGGTGTATCTTCCGATCCTTCTGGTGACAGGAATGACTGCCGGTCTATTTACAGGCTTATGTAGCCAGCGGGCTCTCTCTCTCTTGAAAAAACATATCTATACGGAGATAGAATCATAATAACAAATCCCTAAGCAGCCTTCCGGGATTCCAAAATTGAAAAAAGAATCTTTGTAGAAAACCGCCGGGACAGAATATAATTTTGTATCTGCTTTCTATATCTGTCATATTTACACCTCTGTTTCATACAATTTGGTTGTTTTGTCATACACATTGGTCTTTTCGGTGCTTGTAACAAAAGTTTTATCTAAGTATTGAAAAGCTGTAGCTATGCCTTGCTCATAACATGCCGGAATTTGTAGGTTTCGCTACGAGACCGATTGTCATTTTCATTTACCTGATAACAATCAATGTGCCGCTTGTCATTACTCGCGTTACCATGGTTGGCTGCATTGCGTTTATGGCGGGAATGATGCCCCGTGTTACCCAGGCAATGGCAAACTTTAATTCGGTTATCATCGAATATATAGGCGGTATGAAATTGATCAAAGCCTATAATATGGAGAGCAAAAATATGGTAATGCGAGAAACAATATCTATGCGGAGGCAGTCAGCAGCATTGTGGAATATATTACAGGCTTTCAGACGCTGCAGGCTTATCATATAAGCGGAACTAAATATAAAAAACTGACAAGCGTTCTGAAAGATTACAGCAATATGAGCTATAGATACGAAGTAGCGGGTATTCCTGTTTGATGATACCGTTCGGGAAAATATCCGCTATGCAAGACCGGATGCCACAGATGCCGAAATTGAAGTTGCCTGCAGGGAGGCAAACTGTGGTTTTATCCGAAGGATGGAAAAAGGGTATCGCCGATCAGATTCTTGTGGTCGATGACGGAAAAAATGTTGGTGATATTATGCTAAAACCGTGATAGATCTGATGCCGCTTGAATCAAGAAATGAATTTATAGAATTGGTCAAGATATCTACGGCTAACTTTTTGAACTATAGTCCATTTCTTTTCTAACCAGATCTGCGAGGCGCAGGAAGTCCTCTGACTTCGCGAGTGCCAGTCCCTGTGTCTCGTCGCCGAGGACTATGAGCTGGTCACCGGTGGACAGATGGAAGGTTTTCCGGGCTTTGGCAGGGATCACAATCTGCCCTTTTTCGCCGATAGTGACCACGCCAAAGATGTGTTTTCCCTTGGGCGGAACGCCCAGCCCCATGAATTCCGCAGGTTCATAGTTGGCCAGATCGTCCAGGGAAACTTCAAATATTTCTGCCAGCTTTTTGCATTTATCCAGGTCGGGAACGGTTTCGCCAGCCTCCCATTTCGCGATGGCCTGTCTGGTGACGCCCAGTTGTTCCGCTAAGTCTTCCTGGGTGAGGCGCTTAAATTTTCGGAGTTGGATCAGATTATCTTTGAACATTGCGAATTCTCCTTCCACTATTATCACTATTACGTTTTACAAAAAATAACTATTTAGCCGTTTCTTTCTTGTTGTCCTTATCTTTCTTGATTCCCAATAGACAAAACCGGATCACTGGTATCTTGCGGATAATCTCATAGAGCAGCAGTCCGCCGGCGAAAGCAGCCACACTGGTAAGCAGGTAGGTGGGCAGCGCAGGCAGGGCATATTTGTGTAGGACATAGGCCGTGGCCGACAGAGGCAGATAGTGAAACACATACAGACCGAAACTACGGGTGGACATAAATGCAGAGAAGGGACTTGTTTTATCACCCCATTTTTTCATACCCCCCAGAATCGCAAGGCAGGCAGCCCAGGCGTAAGCCACTGCGGGTATGCAGTTTACCGTGGGCATGACAGCATAATTGTCGCCGAAGTGCGTCACCAGATAGACTATCGCCAGTGCGATTGCCGCAACTATGAGCGGTATGCTGTATTTACTGATTCGGTCTATGACTTCTTCATGGGCGAACAGAAAGTATCCCAGGAAAAAGACAAAGCCGTAAATGCCGAAACGATAGACGCTGATTATGGGTGTGTTCAGGATCATACCGGACAGCCAGACCGGTATGACCAAAAGCAGCACTGCTATAATATTTGTCCTGCCGCAAAAGGCATAGAGTCTGCCTTTTTCCTTCTTTCGCACCAAGGCTAAGATCATGGAGAAGAACCACAGCATCTGAATGAACCAGAGCACGCTAGTGCCGGACAAATCCATGATGATAAAAAGGGCTGGTTTTGGGGTCGTATCGGGTATTGTGCTGAATGCATTGGTGATGGTCATGCTCACATAGCCTTGTATCCAGCCAAAGAGCAGAATACCGATGGTAGAAGGCACCAGAAGCTTGCGGGTTCTGGTGCGGATGAATTCCCTGATAGTGTGACGCTCCAGATAATAGCGGGAGCACATCCCCGCGATGAGAAACAGCAGGATCATAAACCAAGGATAGAGAATGTATTGGATAGCGTCCTGATATTGCGGGGTGGTAAAGGGACCAACACCCAGATCGGGTGACACGCCATTAAACAGAAAAATTACATGATAAATGACCACCAGTGCGATGGTAATCCAGCGAATGTTGTCAATGTAATACTTTCTCATAAGTTTCCCTCATTTCTTCTTTTTGCAACTTATTTTAACATTATTGTAATCACTTGGCTGAGAGTTGTCTACCAAGAATACCTAACATTTTGCACCTGAATGCGTTAAGATTGGTTGCGTCGGCGCCTTGCGTTTATCTTTATGAAAAAATGTATTGACTTTTGAAAAAAAATAGCATATTATAACAACCATAAAAATGCATTGAAGGAGACTCTTACCGGGTAACACATCAGGGAGACGGCGTCGCAGACTGGAAGCGCTGTTTGTGGGAAGGGCAAAGGGAACGCTCCGGAGCAGGCTGTCTGAAAGGGATTTTCGCCGTAGGGCAGCACGTGCCGCGCGTTAAGCGGAAAAGTGGATGAACAAAGGGGTTCGTCAATGCGGGTGGTACCGCGGAGAATTTCATGATGATCCGTCCCGAAATGTAGAGGCATTTCGGGACTTTTTTATTTGCATAGAATATGACAGGATAGGTCGAAGTGCACGATACATTCTGGACACCAAGCAGCAACAAAATTGTAAATACGCATAGGTGTGAAGGAGGAGTAAATATGTACAGAGATCTTACCATCAAAGAAATAGGAGAACAGCATATCGGGGAGACCCTGCAGATGGCCGGCTGGGTGGAAAATATCAGGGATCACGGCGGCGTGTCCTTTATTGATCTGCGGGATATGTATGGTGTGCTGCAGGTGGTGATGCGCAACACGGAGCTGTTGAAAGGTATCTCGAAAGAGATGTGTGTGTCGGTCACAGGGCTTGTGGAGAAAAGGGATGAGGAGACTTATAACCCGAAGATTCCCACCGGTACGATTGAGCTGGAGGCACAAAGCATCGAAGTGCTGGGAGAGGTATACCAAAGGCTTCCCTTTGAGATCATGACTTCCAAAGAGACCAGAGAGGATGTGCGTCTGACCTATCGTTATCTGGATCTGCGGAATGCGAAGGTGAAGGAAAATATTATCTTCCGCTCCAAAGTGATCGCGTTCTTACGTCAGAAGATGACAGATATGGGCTTTCTGGAGATCCAGACGCCGATCCTGTGCGCGTCCTCGCCGGAAGGTGCCAGAGATTATATCGTCCCTTCCAGGAAATATAAGGGCAAATTTTACGCGTTGCCTCAGGCGCCCCAGCAGTATAAGCAGCTTTTGATGGTGTCGGGATTTGATAAATATTTTCAGATTGCACCCTGCTTTCGCGACGAGGATGCGAGAGCGGACAGGTCGCCGGGAGAGTTTTATCAGTTGGACTTTGAGATGAGTTTTGCCACTCAGGAGGATGTGTTCCGGGTAGGGGAAGAGGTGCTGTCCGCGACTTTCGAACGGTTCGCACCCGAAGGGTATGAGGTGACAAAAGCTCCTTATCCCATTATCAGTTACAAACAGGCGATATTGGAGTTTGGCTGCGATAAGCCGGATCTGCGCAACCCGCTGCGGATCATGGATGTGACGGACTTTTTCCAAAAGTGTACGTTCAAGCCCTTCCTTAACAGGACGGTGCGGGCGATCAAAGTGCACGCGGAGATGTCCAAGGGATTCCACGAGAAGCTGTTGAAATTTGCTACGGATATGGGTATGGGCGGTCTGGGCTATCTGGAGGTGGCAGAGGATCTTTCCTACAAGGGCCCCATCGATAAGTTTATTCCGGATGAGTTGAAGGGAGAGCTGCGGGACCTGGCGGGCCTGGCAGCGGATGACACCATTTTCTTTATCGCGGATAAGGAGGAGCGGGCAAATTATTATGCGGGCCAGCTTCGGAACGAGCTTGGAAAACAGCTTGACCTGATCGAGAAAAACGCGTATCGTTTTTGTTATGTGAATGATTTCCCGATGTTTGAGCGGGATGCGGAGACGAAGCAGATTGGATTTACACACAATCCGTTCTCTATGCCACAGGGAGGGCTGGAGGCTTTGAAGACAAAAGATCCGCTTCAGGTGCTGGCTTACCAGTATGACATCGTGTGCAACGGGGTGGAGCTTTCTTCCGGCGCGGTGCGCAACCACGATATGAAGATCATGGAGAAAGCCTTTGAGATTGCAGGCTATGACAAGGAAACGCTGAAGAGTAAATTCGGCGCATTGTATCAGGCGTTTCAGTTCGGAGCGCCGCCCCATGCGGGCATGGCGCCCGGCGTGGATCGAATGTTGATGCTGCTGAAGAATGAAGAAAACATTCGCGAGGTGATTGCGTTCCCGATGAGCGGTTCCGCCCAGGATCTGATGTGCGGTGCGCCGGGAGATGTGACAGAGCAGCAGCTCAGAGAGGTGCACATCAAAGTGCGGGATTAGGAGGTGCAGGATGGCAAATGTGATTGATGACGAAACCATAGAGTATGTGGGGATCCTGGCGAAACTGGAGCTTTCGGATGAGGAGAAGGATCAGGCGAAGCAGGATATGGCGAAGATGCTGGATTATATTGATCAGCTGAATGAACTGGACACCACAGGGGTGGAGCCCATGTCCCACATTTTTCAGGTGGAAAATGTATTTCGCGAGGATGAGGTGACGAACGGAGATATGCGGGAGGCCGTTCTGGCAAATGCGCCGGAGGAAAAGGACGGTATGTTTGTGGTGCCGCAGACCTTTGAGTGATAACGGTAAAAGAGGGAAAAGTATGAGTATATTGGATTATACGGCGGTAGAACTGTCGGATCAGATCAGGCGGGGCGAAATAAAAGTGGTGGATGCGGTGGAGGCTGTCTTTGCGCAGATCGACGGGCGGGAGAAGGAGTTAAATTGCTATGTCACACTGCAGAAAGAGCGTGCGCTGGAACAGGCGAAGATCGTGCAGGCAAAGATTGACGCAGGAGAACTTTCCGGACCGCTTGCGGGAGTGCCTTTTGCCATAAAGGATAATATGTGTACCAAAGGGACACGCACGACCTGTTCTTCCAAAATTCTGGAGAATTTTGTGCCTGCCTATAGCGCTACGGCAGTGGAAAAGCTGGAAGCGGCGGGAGCGGTTGTGATCGGAAAGACCAACATGGATGAGTTCGCCATGGGCAGCACCACGGAGACGTCTTATTACGGAGTGACGAAGAATCCGCACAATGCCATGCATGTGCCCGGGGGGTCCTCGGGCGGTTCGGCAGCGGCGGTGGCAGCGGGAGAATGCTTTGCGGCGCTGGGTTCCGATACCGGCGGTTCCATCAGACAGCCTGCATCTCACTGCGGTGTGGTGGGCATGAAACCCACCTACGGAACAGTGTCCCGGTATGGTCTGATCGCCTATGGATCTTCGCTGGATCAGATCGGACCGTTGGCAAAGGATGTGCGGGATTGCGCAGCCATTCTGGAGGTGATCTCCGGGCGGGATGAGAAAGATTCCACGTCCATGAGCAGGGAAAATGGGCAGGGTACAGATTTTATATCGGCTCTGCAGGAGGATATACAGGGGATGCGCATCGGCATTCCCAGGGACTATTTCGGAGCGGGACTGGATACGGAAGTCAGGGATGCAGTCTTGGCGGCGGCTGAGGTGCTGCGGGCAAAGGGTGCTGTGGTGGAGGAGTTTGACCTGAGTCTGGTGCAATATGCGATCCCCACCTATTACACCATTGCGGCGGCAGAGGCCAGCTCCAACCTGGAGCGGTTTGACGGCATCAAGTATGGTTACCGGACGGCGGAGGCGGACAATCTCCATGCCATGTACAAAAAGACCCGTTCCGAGGGATTCGGGGCGGAGGTGAAGCGACGGATCATGCTGGGGTCCTTTGTGTTGAGTTCGGGTTATTATGATGCCTATTATCTGAAGGCGCTTCGGGTGAAAGCATTGATCCGACGGGCTTTTGATGCGGCATTTGCAAAGTATGATGTGATCCTGGGACCGGTGGCGCCCACCACGGCACCGAAGCTGGGAGAGAGTCTGGCGGATCCGCTGAAGATGTATCTGGGTGATATTTACACCATATCCGCCAATCTGGCGGGGCTTCCGGGCATCAGTGTACCATGCGGAACAGATGCGGCGGGACTGCCCATCGGCGTACAATTACTGGGAGATTGCTTTCAGGAGAAAAAGATCCTGCGCGTGGCTTATACCTACGAGCAGGCAGTGAAAAGAGGGTAGATCATGGCGAAAGAATATGAAACAGTCATCGGATTGGAGGTTCATGTAGAGCTTGCCACCAAAACCAAAATTTTCTGCGGCTGTTCCACTGCGTTCGGCGGAGCGCCCAACACGCATACCTGCCCGGTCTGTACGGGAATGCCCGGGTCACTGCCTGTGCTGAACAGGCAGGTGGTGGAGTATGCCGTTGCGGTGGGACTTGCCACCAATTGCAGCATTACGCAGCACTGTAAATTTGACAGAAAAAATTATTTTTATCCGGATAATCCGCAGAACTATCAGATTTCTCAACTGTATCTTCCAATCTGCAGAAACGGGTATGTGGAGATTGAGACGCCGGAAGACGACGGTTTGAAGCGGAAGCGCATCGGTATCCACGAGATCCATATGGAGGAGGACGCGGGCAAGCTCATTCATGACGATTGGGAGGGCAGTTCTTTAGTGGATTACAATCGCTCCGGCGTTCCTTTGATCGAAATTGTGTCGGAACCGGACATGCGAAACGCTGACGAGGTCATTGCGTATCTGGAAAAACTGCGTACGACGATCCAGTATCTGGGGGCTTCTGACTGCAAACTGCAGGAGGGTTCCATGCGGGCGGATGTGAATATTTCCGTACGTGAGATGGGGGCGGCGGAATTCGGTACCCGTACGGAGATGAAGAATCTGAATTCTTTCCATGCCATCATGCATGCGATCGAGGGGGAGCGGGCCAGACAGATCGACCTGATCGAATCCGGGGAAAAGGTGGTGCAGGAGACCAGACGCTGGGATGATCAGAAGGGGATGTCTTATGCCATGCGTTCCAAAGAAGATGCCCAGGATTATCGGTATTTTCCGGACCCGGATCTGGTGCCGGTGTATATCAGCGACGAGTGGATCGCGCGCGTGCGGGCAAACCAGCCGGAACTTCGGGAGGCAAAAATGAAACGCTACCGAGAATCATTTGGAATTCCCGATTATGATATCCGCATCATCACGGATTCCAAGCACATGGCGGATCTTTTTGAGGAGACGGTGGCATTGGGCGCACAGCCCAAGAAAGTGTCCAACTGGCTCATGGTGGAAACACTGAGAATCCTGAAAGAGCGTGAGATGGATGCCCAGGATATTGGATTTTCCCCCAAACATCTGGCAGCGCTGATCGCGTTGGTGGATCAGAAGGCGATCACCACTACGGTGGCTAAAGAGGTGTTTGAAGTGATGTTTGCGGAGGATGTGGATCCCGTGGCATATGTGGAAGAAAAGGGATTGAAGACGGTCAACGACGAGAGCGAGCTGCGCAGGACCGTGGAGCAGGTCATTGCGGACAACCCGCAGTCGGTGGCGGATTACCGAAACGGCAAGGAGAAGGCGATCGGCTTCCTGGTGGGACAGACCATGAAGGCCATGAAGGGAAAGGCAGATCCCACCGGCGTAAACAAACTGCTTAAGGAGTTACTGTAACAGATATTCAATCAGCTTCACAGCGGATTCCACATGGGTGGAATTGGAATAAATTCCCATTGCAATCCCGTTTTCCTCGGAATTCCTGAAATAATAGTTTTCAATCAGGTTCCCGCTGCTGTCCAGAAAGATGGCGACGGGAACCGGTTTTTCCATGGCTTCCGGATGCTTCGGATCGGGAAAATCACTGTAGGTTGTGGTATCGATTCCTGATGCGGCCAGTTTGGTCAGTACAGCTTCGTCCACATAATAGAAGTACGGTTCATACTTGGCTATCTGTTCCGCGCTCAGAACCTTGCGCAGATCCCAGAAGAGAGGACTGTTGGCAAACACTGCGAACTCTTTGCCGCTTCCTATCATCACATCCAGCGTGGCGGCGCCGGTGTAAGCACTCAGTTTCTCGGAGGTGATGTAAGAATCCTGATCCGTGGAGCCAAACGTATAGTAAAAACCATAGTCAAAAAATACATCATATTGCTGAAGATCGATCCCGACAGCATCGGCAAAATTCTGCTCGAAGGTGTCTTCCTCTCCATAGGAAGAAGCGTTCAGCAAGGCCGCATAAAAAGCGGTTTCCTTGGCGGTGAAATAGTTGTACAGCAGAGCCCCCACAAAAATGATCACAACGACCGCGATGATGAGCGGAGTGCGGTAGTAGTCTTTAAAATATTGGTATTTCTGTTTTGGGGTTCCGTTTTTTATCATTGCCCGCTCTTCGCGGAATTCATCCATAACTGCCATGAGACTGTCCTTCCCTGATAAAAATGAGTGCTTAATATACAATAATATACTGATTTCCGGGCGGAAAGTCAACCTTGCAACTTGGCGGGGAATGTTATATCATAAAGTATATGCTTTTAAAGGAAGGACGGATCATGAGATGAGTGACACGTATGTGGAATGTCTGGTAGCGGCAGGAAAATCCAAAACGGCGAAAACGGTTGCAATCGGACTGCTTGTGATGACGGTGTTTTTTGCAATTGCGATGCTTTGGATCGCGCCGGCGCTGCTGTTGGCGATTGTCACCGCGGTGGCGGGATGGATCGTGTTTGCCAACGCAAGTGTGGAGTATGAATATCTTTATCTTGACAAAGAGATCACGGTGGATCGGATCGTGGCGCAGTCCAGAAGAAAGCGGGTGGCAACTTACAGTGTGGACCGGATTGAGGTGTTTGCACCGATCAATTCCTGGCATTTGGATAATTTCAGAAACCGGGATGTAAAGATCGCGGATTATAGCGCGGAGGAAAGGCAGGAGCCGGATGAACGCTATGTCATGTACTATGAAGGCGGTGCCAAGATTATCCTAAGTCCTTCCGCAGAGTTTGTGAAAGCGCTTATGAATGTGGCGCCGCGGAAGGTTTTCAAGGATTAAATTTCTGTCTTGACAGGGACAGAAAACTTTGTTACACTCATGAGAAATATTTTAAAACAGACATGAAAAATACAAATAGGAGGAGAGAAAATGGGACAGATTATTGGTGAAGGCATTACCTTTGACGACGTGCTGTTGGTGCCTGCTTATTCGCAGGTGATTCCGAATCAGGTGGATCTGACAACCTGGCTCACGAAGTCGATCAAGCTGAACATCCCGATCATGAGCGCAGGCATGGACACAGTAACCGAGCATCGTATGGCAATTGCTATGGCGAGACAGGGTGGAATCGGTATTATTCATAAGAACATGTCAATCGAAGCGCAGGCGGAAGAGGTAGATAAGGTAAAGCGTTCCGAGAACGGTGTCATTACGGATCCTTTCTCTCTGACTCCCGAGCATACATTGGGTGACGCGGATGCGCTGATGGCAAAATTCCGGATCTCCGGCGTGCCTATTACAGAAGGTCGTAAGCTGGTGGGCATCATCACAAACCGCGATCTGAAGTTTGAAACCGATTTTACGAAGAAGATCAAAGAGTCCATGACCAGTGAGAATCTGATCACGGCTCCGGAGGGGACAACCCTGGAGGAGGCGAAGAAGATCCTGGCAGCGGCGAGAAAAGAGAAGCTTCCCATTGTGGATGAGGACTATAATCTGAAGGGGCTGATCACAATCAAGGATATTGAGAAGACCGTAAAATATCCCCTGGCTGCAAAGGATGCGCAGGGCAGACTGCTCTGCGGTGCGGGTGTCGGCATTACCGCCAACGTACTGGAGCGTGTGGAAGCGCTGGTAAAGGCAAAGGTGGATGTGGTCGTATTGGATTCCGCTCATGGCCATTCCCAGAATGTATTGAATTGTCTGAAGATGATCAAGGAGAAGTATCCGGATCTTCAGGTGATCGCCGGTAATGTGGCGACAGGTGAGGCGACCAGAGCGCTGATCGAGAACGGCGCGGATGCGGTCAAGGTCGGTATCGGTCCCGGTTCCATCTGCACCACCCGTGTGGTGGCAGGTATCGGTGTGCCTCAGATCACAGCGATCATGGACTGCTACAATGTGGCGAAAGAATATGGGATTCCTATCATTGCCGACGGCGGCATCAAGTTCTCCGGAGATATCACCAAGGCAATTGCCGCGGGCGGCAATGTCTGCATGATGGGCAGCATGTTCGCAGGCTGTGAGGAGAGCCCGGGTGAATATGAGCTCTATCAGGGCAGAAAATATAAGGTATACCGCGGCATGGGTTCCATCGCAGCGATGGAGAACGGCTCCAAAGACCGTTATTTCCAGACCAATGCCAAGAAGCTGGTTCCCGAAGGCGTTGAGGGTCGTGTGGCATACAAGGGCAGTGTAGAGGATACCGTATTCCAGCTGATGGGTGGTCTGCGTTCCGGTATGGGCTACTGCGGTGCAAAGGATATTGAGACTCTGAAGGCAAACGGCAGATTTGTGAAGATTTCCGCGGCATCCCTGAAAGAGAGTCATCCTCATGATATCCATATCACGAAGGAAGCTCCGAACTACAGCGTGGATGCGTAGGACGGATTAAGAGACCTTAATAAATATTAGTAAATGATGGGTGAGCGCCCGGCAGAGTGGACTGTCGGGCGCTTTAAATTTGTTTTCAAAAGGATTGTACAATCCTGCCTGATTGTGGTAAAATATAAACAATAATGCCTAAGATTTGGAGGCCAATCGTGCAGAATGTATCATTACAACAACTGGTAGACAGGGAGGAACTGCAGCTTTTGCAGGGTGAGATCTGCAGAGTGGCGGGTGTTTATGCCTGTTGTGTGAATAGAAGAAAAGAATCCATTACAGAGATATCCAATACGGGATCCGGGGTGTTTGAGGGCTTGTCGAGAGATGAGCTTCAGGCGTTGCGGATTTCTCCGCATTCCCAGCGGGCGTTGGAGCGCGTGGAGCCGGATTCCCTGGAGGATACGGCTGTGGAGGCGTTTCCGGGTGGACGTGTGGCGGCCATCTCTATCACGCTGAACAATGAATTTCTGTTCTACTGGCTTTTATTTGATTGTTCCAACAGAGAAGAGGGAAAATTTGCGCAGGTACTCGACCTGGTCCGGGATATGAGCCTGGCGCTTTTTAAGAGTAAATATCAGCGTCTGAAGGCCGAGATGGCGGGAAAACAGGTTTTGCTGGAGCGGCAGCAGATGGCGAAGGATCTTCGCAGGAGTGAGGCTACAGCTGATATTATTCAATTGATGCAGAGCGACGATCCCATGGAGATCATTATGGAGCGCTGGCTCCGTCTTTTGGGACAGCATCTGCAGGTGGAATCGGCTGAGGTGTTTCAAATCAGCGGTGTGGATCGCACAATGAGCGTGCTGGCCAGCTGGTGCAACAGAGGGATCATTTCCCCCTTCGACAGGGTAACGGGACTGGATGTATGTACCTTGTTCCAGACGGAGAAACCGCTGGTGTACTCGGCAGGTACGATCCCGGCGGAACATATGTGGGAGGCCAATTATTACGGCTGGGCGGCAATCATGGTGTTCCCCATCATGATGGGTGAGAACGGCGCGCGTATGGTACTTACAGTGGAGTACCGCAGCGGATATCACAACTGGGATCCCGCGGAAGTTAAATTTACGGCGGATGTGGTAAAAGTTCTGCAGAGTATTTTAACCCGCGGCGCGAATAAAGGAGCTTCGTCGGGCTCAGGCGGCGCGCTGGAGGCTGTGCTTGACAATGTGGGCAGTGCACTTTATGTGACGGATGCCCGTTCCGGGGCAATGGTTTTTGCCAACAAGATTTCGAGGGACATCTTTTTCGCGGAGATTCAGGACAAATCCTTCGATGATCTGATCCGGCGGGGCGTGGAGAGCGGCACGAATTCCGGTGTGGCGGAGATCTTTTTTGAGAGAAGCCTGCGCTGGTATGAGATGACTTATAAGGAGACTGTCTGGACGGACGGCAAGAAAGTGATGCTGTATTCGTTTTACGACGTCACGGACAAAAAACAATATCAGAGAAAAGCGGAGCGGCAGGATTATACGGATTTTGTGACCGGATTGTACAACCGCAGATGCTGTGAGCGGGATCTTACGCTGTTGATTGAGGAGGCAAAAGACCGAAACGGAACCGGTGCAGTCCTGTATCTGGATCTGGATGATTTTAAACGGATCAATGACGGGCTGGGGCATCAGTACGGTGACGTGCTTTTAAGATCCGTGGCAGGTGCGCTGCAAAAGGTGAACGGTCTGAACGACAGATGTTACCGCATGAGCGGGGATGAATTTGTGCTGGCGGTTTCGGCGGAGGTATATCCGAGACTGGATTCTATTCTGACCGAGGTACAGGGGATCTTCAGCAAGCCGTGGTATCTGAAGGATGCCAATTACTACTGCACGGCGAGCATCGGTATCGTGACCTTCCCGGATTGCGGCGAGACAGTGGCGGAGTTGATGAAGAAAGCCGATATTGCCATGTATGAGGCGAAAAACGGCGCCAAGGACCGGGTGGCAAAATACAGTGAAGATATTTATTCCGAGTCTGGCAGACGCCTTGACATGGAAAAGAATATGCGCGATGCCACAGCAAACGGCTGCGATGAATTTGAGATTTATTTCCAGCCGATCATGGACATTCAGGGCGATATGGCTGTATGCGCAGGGGCGGAGGCATTGGTGAGGTGGAACAGTCTGCGTCAGGGCTTTATGGCGCCGACGGATTTCCTGCCGTTGGCGGAATATCTGGGGCTGATCAATCCCATCGGCAGCTATGTGCTGAATGAATCCTGCAAATACTGTAAGATGTGGAACAATGACGGACACCCTGAGTTCAAGGTGAATGTGAATTTTTCAGCGGTTCAGCTGTTACAGAACAATATCGTTGATATTGTGGAGAAGGCGCTGAATGATACGGGACTCCGGCCGACCAATCTGGTGATCGATGTGACGGAGAGTCTGGCGGTGGATGATCTGGAGCGGATGAAGGGGATTCTCACAAGGCTTAAGGCGCTGGGAATCCAGATCGCGCTGGATGATTTCGGGATCGGTTGTTCTTCGTTAAATCATATCCGGGCACTGCCGTTTGACCTTATAAAGATAGACAGGAGCTATGCATTGCAGTTGACGGAGAGTTTGTATTCCCAGGCCTTTGTCCGGATGGTGGCGGAACTGGGACAGACGCTGGGAATCGATGTATGTGTGGAGGGCGTGGAAGGTCCAGCGCAGTACAGAACGCTGCACGGTACAAAAGTGCGTTACGTGCAGGGGTATTATTTTGAGAAGCCTTTGCCGAGAAGAGCTTTTGAAGAAAAATATGTAAGAAGGTAAGCTACATACAAGGAGGATAAGATTATGGTATCAATGGAGCAGGAATTGAAAGGCAATGCATATCCCGGGAGAGGAATCGTCATCGGACGTTCCGCAGACGGGAAGTATGCCGTAACTGCTTATTTCATTATGGGGCGTAGTTCTAACAGCCGCAACCGTGTTTTTGTAACAGAAGGGGAGGGCATTCGCACGGAGGCGTTTGATCCGTCGAAACTGGAAGATCCCAGCCTGATCATCTATGCGCCGGTTCGTGTATTGGGCAATGACACGATTGTGACGAACGGAGATCAGACGGATACCATATATGATGGTCTGAAAGAAGGCAAAACGTTTGAGCAGTCCCTGCGGGTGCGTGAATTTGAGCCGGATGGTCCCAACTATACCCCCCGTATCTCCGGCGTAATGCATGTGGAAAACGGCAAATATGATTATGCAATGTCCATCTTAAAGAGCAACAACGGAGACCCGGATTGCTGCAACCGTTATACTTATACCTATGACAATCCCAAGGCGGGTGAGGGGCGTTTCATTCACACCTATATGCATGACGGAAATCCGCTGCCCAGCTTCTACGGAGAGCCGAAGGAAGTGGAGATCCCGGATGATATGGATGCCTTTACGGAGCTGCTCTGGAACAGCCTGAATGCGGACAACAAGGTGTCCCTGTTTGTGAGGTATATCGATATTGCGACAGGGGAGTATCGCACGAAGATTGTGAATAAGAACGTATAAAAAGGAGAAAAGTACAATGAACGAAATGGAATTGAAATACGGATGTAACCCCAATCAGAAGCCTTCCAGAATTTATATGGAGGATGGCAGCGAACTGCCGGTTACCGTTTTGAACGGCAAGCCCGGTTATATCAATTTCCTGGATGCCTTTAACGGGTGGCAGCTGGTAAAGGAACTGAAAGCAGCCACAGGACTTCCTGCGGCTACTTCTTTTAAGCATGTGTCTCCCGCAGGCGCAGCGGTGGGACTTCCGTTGGATGAGACATTGGCAAGGATCTACTGGGTGGATGACCTGGGAGAGCTTTCTCCTTTGGCATGTGCTTACGCAAGGGCGAGAGGTGCGGACAGAATGTCTTCTTTCGGCGATTTCATCGCGCTTTCCGACACCTGTGATGCGGATACCGCAAAGCTGATCAAGCGTGAGGTTTCCGACGGCGTGATCGCGCCCGGATATACCGCGGAAGCGTTGGAGATTCTGAGACAGAAGAAAAAAGGCGGCTACAATGTGATCCAGATTGACGAGTCCTATGTACCCGCGCCCATTGAGAAAAAGCAGGTGTACGGCATTACGTTTGAGCAGGGCAGAAACGAGCTGGACGTGAACGGCGATCTGCTCTCCAATATCGTGACAGAAAATAAAAAGATTCCGGAATCTGCGCTGATCGATATGAAGATCGCGCTGATCACTCTGAAGTATACGCAATCCAATTCCGTTTGTTATGTGAAGGGCGGACAGGCCATCGGCATTGGTGCCGGACAGCAGTCCCGTATCCATTGTACCAGACTGGCCGGCCAGAAGGCGGACAACTGGTTCCTTCGTCAGTCCCCTCAGGTAATGGGACTTCAGTTTGTGGACGGACTGGGAAGAGCGGACAGAGACAATGCCATTGACGTATATATGGGCGATGAGTGCATGGATGTGCTGGCTGACGGCGTGTGGGAGAAGACCTTCAAGGTAAAACCCGCTGTATTCACCAGGGAGGAAAAGAGAGTATGGCTGGATCAGATGCAGGATGTGACGCTGGGTTCGGATGCATTCTTCCCCTTCTCCGACAATATCGAGCGTGCGCACAAGAGCGGCGTGAAGTATATCGCACAGCCCGGCGGTTCTGTGAGAGATGACGCAGTGATCGACTGCTGTAACAAATATGGCATGGTAATGGCATTTACCGGAATCAGATTGTTCCATCACTAAAGCGCGAGGAGGTTCACCTATGCGGCTGACAGATCTGGAGGAATATGATCCCATCACGATCCAATGCCATGACAATCCCGATGCGGATGCATTGGGAGCCGGTTATGGCCTGTATTGTTATTTTAAGAGCAAAGGCAGACAGGTCAGATTGATCTATAGCGGTCCCAATCAGATCCAGAAGTCAAATCTGAAACTGATGATAGAGAAACTCGGGCTTCCGGTGGAATATGTGGCGCCTGCGGAATGTGCGCGGAAGATCGACGGTCTGCTGATCACGGTGGATTGTCAGTATGGCGCAGGCAATGTGACGAGGTTTGAGGCGGATACCTTGGCGATCATTGATCACCATCAGCAGGAGATCGAGGATATTCCGCTGACACTGATCCAGCCCAGTCTGGGAAGCTGTTGCACCTTGGTATGGCAGCTGCTGACGGATGCGAATTATGTGATAGATGACCGGAATTATCTGGGGACAGCGCTGTATTACGGATTGTATATGGACACCAAGCAGTTTTCGGAGTTATTTAATCCGCTGGATATGGACTTGCGAGAGTCTGTGCCCTATGAGAAGAGTCTGATCACCAAATTTGTCAATGCGAATATTTCCCTCCGGGAGTTGGAGGTAGCTGCTCTTGCCCTGCTGCGGTACAGCTATAATGACGACTATGATTTTGCGGTGATTCGTTCCAAACCCTGCGATCCCAATGTGCTGGGCATTATCAGTGATTTTGTGTTACAGGTGGATCTGTTTAATTCGTGCGTGGTCTTCAGCCAGCTGAATGACGGATATAAGTTTTCCGTGCGCAGCTGTATTCCGGAGGTAAACGCCAGTGAACTGGCGGAGTATCTGGCGGAGGACATGGGTTCCGGAGGAGGTCATTACGAGAAAGCCGGCGGCTTCATCAGCATGAAGCTCTATGAGAAAAAATATCCGACGCTTCATGCGGAGGGCTATTTTAATAACCGCATGGTGGAGTATTTTGACAGTTTTCGCATTATGCGGGCCGGTGAGTTTGAACCGGATCTGAAAACTATGAATTTGTATGAGAAGCGTGATCTTCCGATGGGGTATGTGGAGGCGGACAATCTGCTGGCAACCGGGACGTTCATCACGATCCGTACGATCAAGGGAGATATCGAACTGCGGATTGAAGATGATCTTTACCTTGTGATCGGTCACAAGGGAGAGGTAATTCCCATGCGCAGAGGAGAATTTGAAAATACTTATTACATCATGCAGGAGAAATATTGCCTGGAGGATTGTGGGACAAAGCCGGAATATGCGCCCAGTATCAAAAACAAGCAGAGCGGGCAGAAGATCATATTGACAGATCACACCATGAAATGTCTTCCGGCGAAAAAACAATATGTATACGCCAAGCCTTTGGAAGAAGGGATCAAGCTTTTTACGCTATGGGAGAAGGATCGATATATGCTTGGCAAGCCGGGGGATTACCTGGCGGCAAAGCAGGAAAATCCCAAAGACGTTTTCGTGATACCCAAGGCAGTGTTTGAACAGGGATATGATCGGATACAGAGATAGAGACAGGTAGAAAGGATTATTCAAAATGAGCGACGATAAGAATCTGGTTTCGGAGGAAAAAACAGAGAAGGAGAGCCGGAACTTTATTGAGCAGGAGATTGATAAGGATCTTGCGGAGGGCGTCTACACCACCGTGCACACCCGTTTTCCGCCGGAGCCCAACGGTTATCTGCATATCGGACATGCCAAGAGCATTATCTTAAACAGTGGGCTTGCGGCAAAATACAACGGAAAATTTAATCTGCGTTTCGATGACACGAATCCCACCAAGGAGGACGAGGAATTCGTGGAGTCTATCAAGGCGGATGTGGCGTGGCTCGGAGCCGATTGGGAGGACAGACTTTTCTTTGCCTCCAACTATTTCGGCCAGATGTATGAGGCCGCGGTCAAGCTGATCAAGAAAGGCAAAGCATATGTGTCGGATCTGACCGCAGAGCAGATCAAGGAGTACCGGGGCACCTTCGAACAGCCCGGCAAGGACGATCCTTCCTGCAATCGCAGCGTGGAGGAGAACCTGAAGCTTTTTGAGGAGATGAAGGACGGCAAATTTGCCGATGGGGAAAAGGTGTTGCGCGCAAGGATCGATATGGCTTCGCCCAACATCAATATGAGAGATCCGGTTATCTACCGTGTGGCGCATATGAGACATCACAACACAGGGGATCAGTGGTGTATCTATCCCATGTATGATTTTGCGCATCCCATTGAGGACGCCATCGAAGGGATCAGCCATTCCATCTGTACATTGGAGTTTGAGGATCACAGACCGCTCTATGACTGGGTGGTACGTGAGCTGGAATATCCCAATCCGCCCAGGCAGATTGAGTTTGCCAAGATGTATCTGACCAATGTGGTGACCGGAAAGCGGTACATCAAGAAACTGGTGCTGGACGGCATCGTGGACGGCTGGGACGATCCGAGACTGGTATCCATTGCCGCATTGCGCAGGAGAGGTTTCACGCCGGAGTCCATCCGCAAATTCGTGGAGCTGTGCGGTGTGTCCAAGAGTCAGTCCTCTGTGGATTATGCTATGTTGGAATACTGTATCAGAGAAGATTTAAAACCGAAGGCACCCCGTTATATGGCGGTACTCGATCCGGTGAAGCTCATCATCGACAACTATCCGGAGGGACAGACCGAGAGGATGGATGCGGTGAATAATCCGGACAACGAAGCGCTGGGAACCAGAAAGGTACCGTTTGGAAGAGAACTATACATCGAGAGGGAGGACTTCATGGAGGAGCCGCCCAAGAAATATTTCCGTATGTTCCCGGGCAATGAAGTGCGCCTGATGAATGCTTATTTTGTAACCTGTACCGGCTGTGTGAAGGACGAGAACGGTAATATTACAGAGGTACATTGCACTTATGATCCCGCCTCCAAGGGCGGAAACAGCCCGGACGGACGCAAGGTAAAGGGAACCATACACTGGGTGGCAGCCAAAAACGCTGTCAAGGCGGAGGTCAGATTGTTTGAGAATCTGATTGATGAGGAAAAAGGCGTGTACAATGAGGACGGAAGCCTCAACCTGAACCCGAATTCTTTGACAGTGAAGAAAGAATGCTATCTGGAGCCTGCCTTTGCCGGTGCCAAGGCTTATGACAGCTTCCAGTTTGTGAGACAGGGATTTTTCTGTGTGGACGCAAAGGATTCCAAAGAGGACGCATTGGTGTTTAACAGGATCGTTTCATTGAAGAGCTCGTTTGTTTTGCCGAAACAGGGGGAGTAAATCGACATGTCTGATCTATTGTTTGGGTTGGCAGCGCTGGGACTTGGACATCTGCAGGATGTAGATATTTTTGAGGAACTGACCAAAAAGGAGAAGGCGGCGGAAGCGGGGCCGGTTATCCTGGAAGAAAAGGATATGATCTTCGACAAGAAGACGGTCTGTCCTGTCTGTGACACGGAATTCATGACCAAGAGTCTGAAGGCCGGAAAGACCAGGTTTCTTGGAAACGATAAGGATCTGCGCCCCATGTATGAGGGAATTGACGCCCAGAAGTACGATGTGGTGCTGTGCCCGCATTGCGGGTATGCAGCGTTGGGAAGATATTTTCCGCATGTTACTACCAAACAGGCGAAACTGATCAAAGAAAACATCAGCAAAAAGGTACGGCTTCACACCTATTCGGGTGATACGTACAGTTACGAGGAAGCGCTGGAACGCTATCAGCTGGCGTTGGCCAATGCGCTTGTAAAACAGGCAAGAACCAGCGAGAAGGCATATATCTGCCTGAAAAATGCATGGTTATTGCGCGGGTATCTTCAATTCCTCTCCCAGGAGAAAAAACTTCCGGAAAATCAGCTGGAGCCTGTCAGGGAGCTTGAGAAAGCGAATCTGAAGAACGCCTACAAAGGTCTCTCGGAAGCAGTCCAATCGGAGAGTTACCCCATCTGCGGTATGGACGAGGGAACATTGGATTACCTTTTGGCGGCGGTGGCAATGGAATTGGGGGATTATGACGGGGCTGGGAAGATCGTGGCAAATATTCTGATTGCACCCAACATGAATCCTCGGATCAAGGATAAAGCACGGGATCTGAAGGATGAGATCGTGCAGAAAAAGAAGGAAGCGAAAAAGGCAGAGTAGGTGGTGGCAGGTCATGTATGATATGACGATCACACTGAAACTGGATAGTGAGAAATGTCTGTATGAACAGATCTATGAGCATATCAGACAGGAGATATGGGAGGGGAAGCTGCTCACCGGAGAGCGGCTTCCCTCCACGCGTTCTCTGGCAGAGTATCTTCAGGTGGCGCGCAGTACGGTGGACTATGCCTATGCGCAGCTGCAGAGTGAGGGATATATCGAGGCCAGACCCTATAAGGGATATTTTGTGTGTCCGATGGAAGAACTGCTCCATCTGGAGCAGGAAAAAAGAGGAAAGACAACGGCGGAATATCCTGTGCAGACGCAGAGTGAGACGAAAGATTCCACCCCTCGGATGGCGCAGTGTATCTATGATTTTTCCCCCCATGGGATTGACATGTCTGCGTTTCCGTTCAGCGTCTGGAAGAGGATTACCAAGAATGTGCTCAGCGACGGCAGCAATGAGCTGTTTACCAAGGGGGAAGCCCAGGGGGATTCTGAGCTTCGCCGGACGATCAGCCGTTATCTGCATTCCTCCAGAGGGGTAAACTGCAGACCGGAGCAGATCATCATCGGCGCAGGGAACGATTATCTCCTGATGCTGTTGGAGAAGATTCTTGGGAGACATGTAGGTACAGCCATGGAAAATCCGACCTACATGCGGACCTACAGGATCTTTCAGTCGTTTGCCTATCCGGTGACCATTGTGCCGTCGGACGACAGCGGAATGCAGGTGACAGCACTGGAAAAGACAACTGCAAAGGTGGCTTATGTGATGCCATCCCACCAGTATCCGCTGGGAACCGTGATGCCCATCGGACGGCGCAGAGAACTGTTGAAATGGGCGGATGAGGAAGCGGATCGCTATCTGATCGAAGATGACTACGACAGTGAGTTCCGATATCGCGGCAAGCCAATTCCGTCGCTGCAGTCCATTGATGCGTACGGAAAGGTGATCTATATCGGGACATTTTCCAAGGCCATTGCGCCGGCCATCCGTGTCAGCTACATGGTGCTGCCGGAAAAACTGCTGGAGCGCTACAGGAAGGACTGCTATTTCTATTCCTGCACGGTTTCCCGTATTGATCAGCGGATCCTGAATGAATTCATCCGCGACGGATATTTTGAGAGACATCTGAATAAAATGCGGAAGATTTACCGGGCGAAGCATGATCTGCTCCTGGAGGAGCTGGCTCCCTTTGAGAAAAAGTTTTCCATTACCGGAGAGAACGGCGGATTACATATTTTACTGCATGCTCGGAATGAAAAGACCGAGCGGGAACTGATCGATCAGGCAGCAGCCAGAAATGTGCGGGTGTACGGAATTTCAGACAGCTGTATTGAAGAGACGTCAGACTATAGAGGAACAGTATTGCTCGGATTCGGTGCGATGAAGGATGCGGAGATCAAAGAGGGAATTCAGAGATTAAAAGAAGCGTGGCTGTAATACCACGCTTCTTTATATTCTATTCTTCGTCCGCTTTTTCCCCATCCTCTTCTTCGTCATCATCGAAGAACTCTTCAGAGGATTCAATCGCTTCCTCAGCCGTATCTTTCACATCGGCAACTGTCTCTGCCAGAGGGGTGAAAGCCTCGGCAACGGTAGCTTTTGCCTTGGACGCAACCTCTGCAGCCTTGCTGACAGCTTCCGCAGCAACCTCTTTCACCGTGTCAAGCGGGCTGGTCTCATGATTCAAAGGGACATAAGTACGGGAAAGATCTTCCTCATCATCGAAATCATCACTGAAATCATCAAAATCTTCGTCGTCAAATGCGGACAGCTCCTCGTCCTTTTTCCGCATATAGTAATAAACAGCAGCTCCTGCAGCACTTGCCGCAGCGGTTAACAATAATAATTTACCAAATTTCTTTGCCATGTGTGACTCCTTTCCGATGGATATCAATTTCGTACTTCTATCTTAATACTATTTTGCAAAATTGAAAAGAGAATATGTGAAATTTTCCGCCGAAATTTCGAAAAAATTTATAAACTTGCGTGGAAGGGCAGAGTATGGTAAACTGAAACCACTCAAAGGGAACAAAATGATATTACATGGGCGGAAACGGAGTACAGAAGAGTGAACGACAAATTTTTTGACCTGAAAAAAGAAAAACAAGACAGAATGATCAATGCGGCTCTGCATGTGTTTGCCATGCAGGGATATCTCCATGCCAGCACGGATCAGATCGTGAAGGAAGCCGGCATCAGCAAGGGATTGTTGTTTCACTATTTTGAGACCAAGCTGGGCGTGTACACGTTTGTGTACGAATACAGTGCCCGTTATATGATACTGGAGCTGGGGAGCGTATCCACCGTGGAGCACGACCTGTTTGAAGTGCTCCGGCAGATTGAACAGGCGCACACCCGCGCCATGCGGGAGTATCCGTATATGCAGCAGTTTTTGAACCGCGCGATGACGGAGAATGTGAGCGAGGCGCTGCTGGCCGCGGAGGGGATGCGCACACAGTTGGAGCAGACCTACGAGAGGATTTATCAGAGGGTGGATTTCAACAGGCTGCCTACAGGCGTGGATGGGAAAAAGGTGCTGAATATGATGAAGCTGACAGCGGAAGGCCTGATGTCGGAGCGCATTTACGACGCATCGTTCCAGCCGGATCAGCTCTATCAGGAGATCTGTAGTTATATAGAACTGATGAAGAAAATTGTGGGAGATGCGCCTAAACAATGATTGGATTAAAAAAGCCGCCTGGATGGCGGCTTATTTTTTCATTTTGTATTCCGGGTCGGCGGGATAACCGCCTTTTAATTTCTGCATACCGCGCTGGATCGCGTCCTTGGAATTCTTCCAGTCGGCGTCCTTATTCCGGTAGTCGAATTTCTCCACCATCCAGGCCACATCTTCCGCTAGGCGCTCCATGTTCTGCTCCATCAGTTCAAACACCATGGGGAAAAAGGTCTCTTTCTCCTTGTCGGACAGCTTCGTGTCAGCGGCGCTGCACAGATCACCGAAATGAGACAGACAGAAGCCTTTGCTGTTCTTGATCTTATCGCGGAATACCTCATCGTTTTTATAAAGATAGAAGAACGTGTCCAGATAGCGGGCGTAGGTGTCCTTGTACTGGTTGCAGACATAGCAGGAAGACTCCTTCTCCTGCACCCATGCAGCAATGGCGTTGCATTCGGACGGGCTCTTCATAAGCTTGGACTTCAGGGAAGTCTTGCCGGGCTTAAACGAGTTGAACTGTGCCTGCATTTCGCCGATCATGCGGCGGTAATGGGTCTTCAGGATCCAGGCGTTGCCCAGCGTATTGCCGTAGTCAAACATCTTTTTGAAATGGGCGCGGCAGAAGCCGGCCTTGTCTGTCATCTCGCGGATGTCCGCCTCCATGTAGGAAGAACCGCTGCCGAGGACAAAATCCAGAAGATCCTGCTCGATGGAGCGCTCGATAAAGCAGAAAGGGCACTCGTCCTGGGCGTTCACGGCGTCGTTCAGAGGGATGGTGTAGAGTTGTTCTTTCATGGTCGTTCTCCTGTGTAATATCAATAGACTATAGCAAGGTGCTTGTATATCATATATGTTCCACCACAGGCACGCTTGCGCTACATGAAAAGCGTAAGCGTGCCTGTTCATGGAACATAGAGGATGCACAATTCGAATGCAGATATATATATTTTACAGGATAACGGTGAAATAATCAACTTGATAAAAATGAAAGAGATTGGGGTAGAAATATTGGACTTATTTTGTGATATCGTGAAATGGAGCACAGATATAAGAGGGGAGCAGGAGGATGGATATGATAGCAGAGTGGAGGAATTTATCTGACGGATTCAGGGGAGCGGGCCCGGTCATTGTGGCTGGGATTGTGGTCTGTCTGTTTCTGATCATTTGGTATGTTGCGCGAAAGAAGAGAAGAATGGCTGGAGATATCTGGACAGCCATCGATGAAATGGAGGGGCATGAGTTTGAGCACTGGTGCGCGGAGCTCCTGCGGCATAACGGTTTTCGGGATGTGGAGGTGACCAAGGGAAGCCACGACCAGGGGGTGGATATTCTGGCAAACAAGGATGACATCAAATATGCCATACAATGTAAGTGTTATGCTTCCAAGCTGGGCAATACGCCGGTGCAGGAGGTATTTACCGGCAAGACCATCTATCATTGTCATGTGGGGGCGGTGATGACGAACAGCTACTTCACGGAGAGCGCCAGGAAAGCCGCGGAGGCGACGGGGGTGCTGCTTTGGGACAGAGATAAGCTGGAACGGATGTTGGAGGAATGAACGAATGAACGGAGGGTTTGACGGAAGCAGAGAATCGGTTATAATTTAGGATAAGGATAGCGCACGCAGCTGTGCAGAAGGGAGCGAAAACGATGGATCTTACAGTGAGATATTATGCGGTGGCAAGGATAGACGGGGATTACGCGTATCTGATGGAGCAGACGGAGGACGGCATGGCGGTGGAAGCTGCGGAAGAAAAGTGCGTGGCGAGAGCATTGCTGCCGGCGGAGATCGCGGAGGGCAGCAGGGTAAAGTATGAGATGCTGTCATACGAGACGGTATAGGAAAGCATAGGTTGGCGGACGGTGCCAGAAAGGGGAGACAGCATGAAACTATTGCATCTGGGGGACCTGCATATCGGGAGATCATTGGGAGATTTTGACCTGTATGAGGATCAGGCTTATATACTGGAGCAGATCTTAAACATGATCCGTGAGAGAAAAGTGGATGCGGTGCTGATTGCAGGCGATGTCTATGATAAGTCGGTGCCCAGCGAGAAAGCTGTGGAGTTGTTGGACGACTTTATCAGGAAGCTGGCAGAGCAGCATACACATACCTATCTGATCAGTGGGAATCATGATTCGGACGAGCGGCTGAATTTTGGAAGCAGTCTGTTTGAAGCAGGCGGTATCCACATTGCATCGAAGTTTGACGGACGGATGAAGGAGTACATACTGACGGACGAATTCGGAGAGGTGCATTTTTATCTGCTGCCGTTTGTCAAGGCATCGCAGGTACGGCATTTTTATCCGGAGGCGGAGATCGCGTCCTACGACGATGCGGTGCGGACGGTCATCGCCAATTCTGATCTGGACAGGACCAAGCGCAATGTGCTGGTGGCGCATCAGTTTGTGGCGGGCGGAAGGGATCCGGAACTGGCTGGCTCAGAGGGCGTGGCTACACAGGCGGTGGGGCTGGTGGAGCGGATCAGCTCCGGCAGTATGCAGGACTTTGACTATGTGGCGCTGGGACATATCCACGCGCCGCAGCGGGTGGGCAGCGACCATATCCGGTATGCGGGATCGCCGTTAAAGTATTCGCTCTCAGAGGTGAATAATCATAAGTCGGTTCCTTTGATCACGCTGGGGGAAAAGCAGGGAGACGGATATGCGCCCGAGATCGAACTGATCCCGCTGAAACCCATGCGGGATGTGCGACATATCAAAGGGACCATGAAGCAGCTGCTGGCAAAGGAAAATGTCAGTGATACGAATGATTTTATTTATGTGACCCTGACGGACGAGGAGATTGTGAACGACGCCATGGGAATCTTCCAGCAGACCTATCCGAACACCGTGAAGATCGATTACCGGAATTCTCATACGCAGGCGCTGGAGCAGATGGAAGTGGCCGATTTCACGGAGCATCAGTCCTTCGACGAACTGATCGGAGAGTTCTACCGGATGGCGTACGGCTGTGAGATGGGGGAGGAAGAAAGAGAAATGATGCGCCTTGTGGCAAGAGAGGCAGGTGTGACATATGAAGCCGATTAAACTGATCATCAGCGCTTTTGGTCCCTATGCGGATAAAGTGGAAATAGGTTTTGAACAGTTTGAAGAGAGGGGGCTGTTCCTGATCGCCGGCGATACCGGCGCGGGCAAGACCACGATCTTTGACGCCATCTGCTATGCACTGTACGGCAAGACTAGTGGGCAGTACCGCGATGAAAACAAGATGCGCAGCGACTATGCCAAGGCGGATACGGAGAGCTTTGTGGAATTCTATTTTACGCACCAGGAAAGGTCCTATCATGTGCGTCGGACGCCGTCCTATGAGCGCCCCAAGAAGCGCGGCGAGGGTTTTATCACCCAAAAGGAGGAGGCGGTCTTCTGCGAGGAAGGGCAGATGCCTGTGGAGGGACTCTCCCAGGTGGACAAGCAGATAAAGGATCTGCTGGGGATTGACAGGAACCAGTTCAAACAGATCGCCATGATCTCTCAGGGGGAATTCTGGGAGCTCCTGAACGCAAAGACAGAGAAGCGCACAGAGATCCTGCGCACGATCTTTCTAACGGATGGGTACCAGAAAATAGGGTTCAAATTGAAGGACCGCATGAATGACGCTACCGCCAGGCGGACAGCGGCGGCGCAGAGCATTGTCCAGTATTTTAACGAAGTGACGGCAGAGGAGAACAGCGAGGAGGCGCAGGCTCTTCAGGAGCTGCAGGAGAAGGCAGTGCAGAGCAAGAGCGCATGGAATGTGGAGGCGTTCCTGGAGTGTATTGACCGGATCGAAGCCACAGACAAAGTGCGTCATGGGGAAGCACAGGCGGAGCGGGAAAAAGCAGATGGGTTGCTGAACCAATACAAGGCAAAGCAGGCCACGGCGGAGAGCCAGAATGCGGCGCTGGCGCGTCTGGCGAAACTTCGGGCAGAGGAGCAGGCGCTTGCCGGACAGCGGGAAGCCATGCAGCGCAAAAGAGACGAACTGGCCAGACAGCGGATCGCAACCAGACAGGTGAATCCGGCCTATGAAGCCCATGCCGGGAAGCAGAAAGAATGCGCGGATGTGGCGGCACAGATCGCGGAGAAGGAAGCGCAGCTGACTGCGGCAAAGGCTTCCGCCAAAGAGGCGCAGGACAGATGTACCGCGGCGGAGGCCGAGCGTGAAAACGCAGAAGCGTACAGGCGGCAGGCCGAGAAAATCGAGGGGGAGAGAGATAAATACACCAGGCGGGATGCGCTCCGGCTTGAGGTTCAGACCCTGACCGAACAACAGCATTCGCTGGCGCAGCAGGAGCAGAAGATCGCGGACCAAGAGCAGGCGTTAAAGGAAAGGACGGAAAGCCTGAAGAAAACCACCGGGGAATTACAGACCAGACCGGAAGAATTGATCACGGTACAGACGGAATTAAAGCAACTCCTAGAGCTGGAAGGGAAGATTTTAGAGCTGTCAGGCAGGAAGATCCCGGATTGGCGCAAGAGGAAAGAATCTCTGCAAAGCAAGCAGCAGGAACTGGTCAAGGCCATGGAGGCGTTTGATCAGGCTTCCGCCCGCAGAGCCAAGGCGGAGCGCATTCTGGAATGCAGCCGCGCAGGGCTTCTGGCACTGCATCTGAAAGAAGGGGAGCCATGTCCGGTGTGCGGTTCCGAGCGGCATCCGAAGCTGGCGGTCTTGCCGGAGCATGCAGTCACTGAGGAGGAGTATCAGGCGATCGCGGAGGAGGCGGCACAGAGCGATTCTGCTAAAAATGCAGTGCTGATGACCGTGGAGGCCGAGAAAGCTGCACTAGCGGAAGTGGAGTCCGGACTTCGCGTGGATATAGCGGATTGTCTGGAGAGTGACACGGCACAGAAAGCAGGAGTGGCAAAAGAGGAAGCTTCTGCAATCGCAGTGGAGGATCTGGCGCTTGCGCTGGAGCGGGCAGCAGGATGTGTCCGCGACGCAAAGAGAGCATGTACGAAGCGGGAAATGAGAATCTCGCAGGACTGCGAGATTTTAAAGAAAGCACAGAAAGAACTGGATCAGGCACAGGGACAGGACAGCGATGCGTTGGCAACGGAGAAGACGGCAGTTTCCAACGCGGTCCAGAACAATGCCACAGAACTCTCCGGCAAAAAGGCGGCACTGGACACCTATGAGAACCTGAGTTATGCAGATTGGCAGACCGCTGAGCAGGCGCAGGAGCAGGCGAAGCAGGAGGCTAAGAAGATCCTGGATTCCATCGAGCGCGCCGGACAGGAGAAGATTGCCGCCGACCAAAAGGTGGCAGGACTGACGTCGGCAATCGCCACCCAGAAAGAGCAGCAGGAGCAGGTGAAGCAGGAGGAGCGGAACCTGGAGACCGCATTGGCGGAAGCATTGAAACAACACGGATTTGCTTCCGGAGAGAAGATGCGGCAGTTCGTTCTCTCCGAGGAGGAGATCCATGCCCGGGAGGAAGAAATCCGCGCATATGAGGAGCGTGTCAAACTGAATGCATCTCATCTGGAACAGGCTGAAAAGGATGCGGAGGGCAAGACGGAGATCGACATCGCAGCATTGCAGGAGCAGACAGATCGGCAGACAGTCGTGGTGAATACGCTGCGTGCTGCGGAGAACAGGATTGCTTACCGCATGGAGGAGAACCGCAAGAAATACGAAGCCATCAAATGCAGACAGAGCAACCTGGAGACTGCCCGCAAGGAAGCGGATGTCAGCACCAGGCTGTACAGACTGGTCACCGGACAGACCGGAAGCGGCAAGATTACATTGGAGCAGTATATCCAGGCAGCGGGCTTCGACGGCATCATTCATGCCGCCAACCGCAGACTATACCCTATGAGCGACGGCCAATATGAACTGTACCGCAAAGATAGTTCCCAAGGAGGCTCCCTGGGAAAACAGACCAACACCTTCCTGGATCTGGAGGTGCAGGACAACTACACCGGACACCGCAGACCAGTGGGCAATCTCTCCGGTGGCGAGAGCTTCAAGGCTTCTTTGAGCCTGGCGCTGGGCTTGTCCGACACCGTGTCCTCCAGCCACGGCGGCGTGCAGATGGACGCCCTCTTTATCGACGAAGGCTTCGGCACACTGGACCGAAAGTCCATCGAAAACGCGCTGGATATCCTGATCAACCTGTCGGCGACCAACAAGCTGGTGGGCGTGATCAGCCACAGGGAGGAACTGGTGGAAAATATCTCGCAGCAGATCCGCGTGACGAAAGGGAAGAACGGGAGTATGGTGGAAGTGGTGAGTGGGGTATGAGGAGAAAAAATGGAAAGGGATATTTTATAATTCCCGACGCTTAAAAGTTTATGATAAGAAATGCCGTATTTATAGGCTATACAAGGGATTTGAAGCTATCAAATACGCCAATCTTACGCCAATCGATGTAAGATTTCTGAAACGAAGCAGTACACTTTGAAACTTTTGGAAGTGGCAATATGATGATTATTAGATACCCTATTGGATAGAAATATCTGGTAGGGTTTTTGATATATTGAAAATTTCACTTGAATTTTTGCAATGCAAAAATTATAATACTTTTGGAGGGCTGTACTATGGCGAATGTGGGGCGACCAAAAGGCAAAAATAATAAAGAGTATAATTATACTGTGCGTATGGATGAAAAGACGCGAAAAAGGCTCGAAGCTTATTGCGAAAAGATGAGTATTCAAAAATCAGAAGCAATAAGAATGGCCATAGAAAAGCTATCAGATGAAGACAAGGAGGCCTTTACTAATGGGAATTAATCGTGATAAGCCCGATAACTGGAAAAAAGATACTGCTGCGTCAGTGGACATGTATAATAGCTGGTTTATGAATTTTGCACCTAAAACATTTAGGGAGACGAGAGTTACAACGTCGGCTGGAGTGGAGGCTGCATTACGACTAACAGGATATTTGAAAAAATTATCGCCAGATGTTTTGAAGGAAAATCCAGAAGTACTTCCAATTTTGCGGATGGCGACTTGTCCGCCAATAGCAAGGGATAGATTGATAGGCTTGGCTGGAGTAAGTAAAAGCCTTGTTCAGAATATGGAAGATACAGAAAATCCAAGAGTGTCTCCCAGAATGAATAAAAAACAGTTGGATGATGAACTATCAAAAATTGTTAGTACAATTAATCTTATGATTGATCCAGATGTTTTTTCGTGGATTGGAGAAAACAGAGAACCTGCTGAAATAGAAATTGCTAGATCGTCAACGATTGTTGCTGATAGGCTCTGCGGTGCAGTATCAGATCCTATAATTCGTAACGCTCAAGAAAAAAGACAATTGGCAGCCATAGAGGAGTTTTTGCAGGATAAAGGGTATTCTGAGAACGAACCAGGTACAAGATTTGATGAGATGGAGCCTGGAACATATTCATTTAGAACAAATGTACAAGTAAAAGTCTCGCCTGATTCTGAACAGATGGCAAATATTCCTGTTGATGTTCTTATCTTACCGAAAACTGCGAATAAGGGCAATTTGCCTATCATGATTGAGGCTAAATCGGCGGGAGATTTTACAAACGTTAACAAGAGGAGAAAAGAAGAGGCTACAAAGATTCAACAGTTAAAAAGTACTTATGGGAATAATGTAGTATTTGTACTCTTTTTATGTGGGTATTTTGACTCAGCATACCTTGGCTATGAGGCGGCAGAAGGGATTGATTGGATATGGGAACACAGAATCAGCGATATGAATCAATTAGGGATATAGAGAAAGCTAGATATGACAACCAACTGATAATTGATGCTCAAAAGAGTATTGAGGATCGTAGAAGATTGGGGCAGTTCTCGACCCCATACGAGTTGGCCAAAGAAATAGCAGATTATAGCCTAAATTTGGTAAATCGAAAAGATATAAAATTTTTAGAACCTGCTTTTGGGACAGGTGTATTTTATTCTGCGTTATCTGAGTTAACAAACGGATCAGATGCTATTATATCTTGTGACGCTTATGAGATTGATTGTGATTACTTTAATATGGCAAAACAGATATGGGAAAACGGAAATATTGAAATTCTAAATCAAGATTTTCTGTCAAATTGGGAACCTGGACAAAAATACAATCTACTCATAACAAACCCGCCATATGTAAGACACCATTATATTGATAAAAAGAAAAAGGAAGAACTAAAAAAAGCTGTTCTAAAAGATCTTGGAATTAAGATATCGGGATTGTCAGGATTGTATTGTTATTTTATGCTTTTAGCACATAAATGGTTGGAAAAAGATGCAGTTTGCGGATGGTTAATTCCAAGTGAGTTTATGGATGTAAACTATGGGACGGCATTAAAAGAGTATCTATTAGAGAAGGTTCATCTGATAAGAATACATCGTTATGATCCCTCCAATTGTCAGTTTGATGATGCCTTGGTTTCTTCGTGTGTTGTGTGGTTTAGAAATGAATCCATAAAAGAAGATTATGATATTGCTTTCTCCTATGGAGGGACGCACGATCATCCTGAAAAAGAATGCATAATCAAAAAGTCTTTTGCAAAACAGACAACAAAATGGACACATATAGTGAATGAAAATCATGAGAATAAAGCTGAAAAGATCCAAGCTGAGGATCCTGTGATTGGAGACTATTTTGAAATAAAAAGGGGATTGGCTACAGGAGATAATGACTTTTTCATTCTGTCAAAAGAACAAATAATTGGAAATGATCTTGATATGAGATTTTTTAAGCCTATACTACCTAGTCCGAGGAATATGAAATGTGATGAAGTATTAGCTGATGATGAAGGAAATCCAAAGATAGAGCAACAATTGTTCCTTCTCGATTGCGATTTGTCGGAAGAGGAGATAGAAAGAGATTATCCTAGTCTTTGGGAATATTTGTGCAGAGGGCTATCTTCTACTGCTAACAAATATTTGTGCAGAAGCCGTAAAAAGTGGTATTTTCAAGAGAAGAGAAAGCCCACGGCTTTTCTATGCTCGTATATGGGAAGAGGGAAAGAAAATGGCATGCCCTTCAGATTTATATTGAATCATTCAAATGCTATAGCGTCTAATTCGTACTTGCTTTTATATCCGAAAGAAAACTTGGTAAATCTCTTAAAAGATGATGATTACTCATATAATAAAATATGGGATGCTTTACAAAGCATTTCGGTTGACGATATGGAGAGTGAGGGAAGAGTATATGGAGGAGGCTTAAAAAAAATAGAACCAAAAGAGTTGGCAAAAGTAAAATGTAGGAATCTCCAATATGTATTATCATAAAAAACATAGTGAGGTTTGATTAGTCTTTCAATAATATCCATAAGAGCCCAGATGGTAGTGAAAGTTACTGTCTGGGCTTTTATTTATATTATTGAGCATACGAAAACCAAAGGAGGTGATACCGAAAAGTATGCACATCAAGTGGGACGTCCCGAAAGGGTCTGCCCTTAGATTTAGGGACTGTTTTTCAGTCCTTTTTTTATTGTGCCGAAATGTACACATTTAGCAACAATCCTTATGAGTATAGTATAGTTGAAGAAAATGTGAATTTTCCTGTTTTATTATAAGGAGTTTTTGTGATATCCTTTGTCTAAGAAGCGAAGATTTTGTGATAGAGCATGCAATATGGCAGAAATATTATTAAAGGAAAAATAGCAAATGAGTATATTGATTAAAGACACTTCAAGAGAAGAACGGGAACGGATTGTCGCGGAATCCATCGGAAATATAAACAGTTCCTGTGATGGCTGTATGGCTGGCCTTGCAGAAATGTATCAGGATTACATTGACGGAAAGCGGGAAATCCGGGATATCAATATGGATTTCCGCGCACAGTACGAGTCCGGAAATGACGGGCCGGCAAGGGCTTCCTGCCAATACTATTCGTCCTGATCCGGGCGCTTTTTTGATTCATAAATCTCATCCTGCGGCAAATCTTCCCTGGGAATATTTCCGTCATCGTAGGAATTTGCGGGCGGAAGTCCGTTGGGAGTTGTCAGGATATCTTCTTTTTCTTTTTTCATTTTCATATGACCTTCCTTTCCATTTGATAATAGGGTGTGCAGAGCAGAAATAAAATATACAAAATTAAACGGATCCATCAGGGTTTCGCTATCGGAGCCGATGGAAGCGTGAAAAAAATGCGGATAACCGCAAATATTTCATGCTTTATTATAAAGAGATTTCGTGATATCCTTTGTCTAAGGAGCAGAGATTTTGTGATGGAGCATGCAATATGGCAGAGGTAGCAAATGAAAATGATTCAGACAGCAGATCTTGAAATCCCTGAATTGAAAATTTATACTCGCTTAAATGAGCGGCAGGTGAAAACCATATTTGAGCCGGACGAGGGCGTTTTTATCTGTGAGAGTGAGAAGGTCATAGGCAGGGCGTTAAAAGCCGGATATGAGCCGTTGTCTGCATTGTGTGAGGAGTCCAGGCTTGCCGAGGTACAGGCGATGGCAGGGCAGTATGACATTCCGGTATATGCGGCGGCATATGACAGGATGAGGTCCGTGACGGGTTATTCCCTGACCGGCGGTATCCTTATGGCGATGAGGCGGAAGCCGTTGCGGGATGTGGAAGATATTCTTCGCCACAGTGAGCGTATCGTGGTGTTGGATGATGTGGAGAATCCGACGAATGTGGGGGCAATCTTCCGTTCGGCGGCTGCGCTGGGGGCGGATGCCGTGCTGTTGACAGCGGGGTGTGCCGATCCGCTGTATCGTCGTGCGGCCAGGGTGAGTATGGGGAGCGTCTTTCAGATTGCCTGGACCTTTGTGGATGGGACAGTGGTAGAAAAGCTGAAGGCGAGAGGGTTTGAAACCTTTGCGTTGGCGCTCGCGGAAAACGCAGAGAAACTGGACGAGATCTCTTCGTGTGTTTTCAGGAAGGCGGTCATTTTGGGAAATGAGGATCATGGTATTTCCGACCGAATCTTAGCGGACTGTGATCATTGCGTGATGATCCCGATGCAGAACGGCGTAGATTCATTGAATGTAGCGGCGGCAAGTGCGGTTGCATTTTGGGAGATACTATCTGATAGAGATTAATCAGAACGATAGCTCAAAAAAAGACTTGTAAAAAAAGAAAAACTGCGATATATTATATTCAAATAAATTTTAGTGAAATTGATTTGAATGAAACAAATTTGAATTTGGAGGAATTCTAGATGTTCGTAGGAAGAGAACGTGAACTGAAAGCTTTAAAAGATGTATACGAAAAAAGCGGTTTTGGAATGACCATTATATATGGACGCCGGAGGGTGGGGAAATCGACTTTGATCAAAGAATTCATCAAAGGGAAAAAGGTCATTTTTTACACAGCTACAAAAGTCGGGGCAGAAAGGAATCTTGAACTGTTTTCCAAGCAGGTGCTGGATGTGCTTGATCCGGCTATGAGTGCGGCGACCTTTTCAACGATAGAGAGTGTGTTTGATGTCATTACGAATAAAGTTTGTGATGATAAAAAAACGATACTGGTGATCGACGAGCTGCCGTATTGGGCAGAGAAGGACGAGGCACTTTTGTCTGTTCTTCAAAAGTACATTGATACGCAGTGGACTGATAGGAACATGATGGTAATACTATGCGGATCTGCATTAAGCTTTATGGAAAAGAAGGTACTCAGTGAAAAAAGTCCCATATTTGGAAGACGTGACTCGCAGATAAAACTGGAAGCATTTAATTATAGGGATTCTGCCTTATTTGTTCCTGATTATTCTGCAGAAGAAAAAGCAATCTGTTACGGGGTTACAGGAGGGATCGCCAAATATCTTTCACTTTTTGATGCGGGGAAGAGTCTTGATGAAAATATTATAAGGCTGTTCTTCAATGCGGATGGTTATATGTTTGATGAGACAAAGAATCTCCTGATCCAGGAATTTTTAGACGTGACTCTTGTAAACAATATAATTGAGCAGGTAGCTTCCGGTGAGAATGCATTAAATAATATAGCATCAAAAGTACACGAAAAGGATACAACGGTTTTGTACTCACTTGAGAAATTGATCGATGTTGGTCTGGTGGAAAAAAAGAACTGTATAACCGAGGAAAAGAACAAGAAAAAAACGCAGTATGTATTAAAAGACCACATGTTTAAATTCTGGTACCAGTTTATTCCGAAAGCAGTAAGTGTTATAGAGATGGGACAGGGACAGGCATATTACGAAAAAGTTGTTAAACCGCAGATACACTCTTTTATGGGGAGCGTTTTTGAAGAAATGTGTCGTTATTACACGCTGGAACAGGGAATAAAAGGAGCATATGGTTCGTTCCTGACACAGACAGGAACCTGGTGGGGCGTGGAGCAGGTTACGGATGAGGAAGGGAAAAGATATACCCAGTCGGCAGATATTGATGTGGTAGGTATATCTTCCGTAGATAAGACGGCTGTTATAGGTGAATGTAAGTTTAAAAACGAAAAGATTGATAAAGAGATATATGAGACTCTTGTGAGAAGATCAAAACTGCTCTCTGGAAATTATCATGTTACCCAATTTTTGCTGTTCTCATTGAGTGGTTTTACAAAATGGTTCGATAAAGAGGACATACCGAATACTGTAAAGATCACGATAGAGGATTTGTATTTATAATCCCTTTATTGTATGCTGAAAACGCGGTGAAATGAGTGTAGCTTTTGCCGAGCTTCTGGTAAGGTATTTCGGAAAAGAGAAACAGTCGAGCAGATAGAATTCCTGAAGGAGGCCAGCTGTACAAAACGCCAAGGATATTTCTACTGTAAAATGATACCCTGCCCATGGCGGTTGTTGAAATAGATGACGATGGTATGCGGATCGTGAGATGCAATAATTCGTACCGCATTTTTGTGGAAAACTATTTCTTTGGCGAGGAAACAGTCCCTGTGCAGACTTGGTCGTCTTATTTCGGAAAGGTACCTTTTGCTATGTTCAGCAACGGTTCCGGAAATTCTTTTGCGGACGTGCTGAGAAAATGTGCAAAAGAGGGCGGCCGTATCTTTCTGGATGATACGGATAAGAATAATGAAAACGTGGTACATGCATATGTCCGCCGCATATCGATCAATCCCATAACCTATAATGCAGCGTGTGCTGTTGTGGTCCTCGGAATAGACAGAAATTGATCCAGGAAAAATAAAGTATTCATAAAAACGTGAAAAGCCTTGTGTTTACTGCACACTCAGCAAATACAAGGCTTTACGAAACTCCAATAAAAAATGGAAGCAAGGAGGCTCGAACTCCTGACCTTTCGCGTGTGAGGCGAACGCTCATCCCGGCTGAGCTATGCTTCCATAGGGGTATGATGCTTTGCATCTTTAAATAGTATAGCACGTTGCCGGAATTTTGCAAGTGGGAATTGAGAAGAATCACAAATAAAGTAAATGCAGACAAAATGACATGCGGTTTTCAATACTATTTCTTGAAATATTTTTGCTGCATCTGATTGCGTTTTGCAACGAAAAGTGGTATAGTGTATCATAATCATTAATTTGGACATAGTCGGATGAAGAAGGGTACACTGCTATGAATGAGATGATGACGGAAAAGTTTCATATTGTCTCGGACGGTTCCTGTGATCTGGATCCGAAGCTGGCGGAGGAAAAGGGTGTGACGGTGGTCCCGTTTTATGTGACCTTTGACGACGAGCATTTTGAGAGGGAAAACGTGGATATCGGGATCCGGGAGTTCTATCAGCAGATGGTGGATCAGCCTAAGGTTTATCCGAAGTCTTCCATGCCCTCATCGCAGGACTTTATGGATGCATTCCTGCCTTTTGTGGAGCAGGGGAAGCCGGTGGTGTGTATCTGTATCACGACGAAGTTCTCCGGTTCCTATCAGTCTGCTGTCAACGCGAAGGAGATGGTCCTGGAGGAGCGGCCGGAGGCACAGATCACAGTCATTGATTCCACGATCAACACGGTGCTTCAGGGGCTGTATGTGCTGGAGGCGGTGAAGCTGCGTGACAGCGGGATGCCATATGAAGATGCGGTGAAGCGTCTGGAGGAGATCAAAGGCACCGGCAGGATCTTTTTCACGGTGGGGGATATGGAGTATCTGAAGCATGGCGGGCGGATCGGCAAGGTGGCCGGCGTGGCCGGCAGTGTATTGGGTATCCGGCCTGTCATCACGCTGAAGCAGGGAGAGATTTTTCCCTCTGGTATCGGCAGGAGCAGAAAGAGCACGACTGCGAAGTGTATTGATCTCTTGTTGAATTATCTGAAAGAAACAAATGCAGGGTTCGAGCATTTCAGCATCAATATCGGATTCGGGTATGACCGTCGGGAGGCGGAGGAATTCCGGGATAGGACATTGGAGGTTCTGCATGCGCGGGGGTATGAGATCGAGGATATTCCGCTTTTTCAGATCGGCGCGACGATCAGTGTGCACACAGGTCCGTACCCCTTGGGGTTCGGAATAGTGGAGAAAGGGATTTAGGATCTGCATGCCTCATATAATTTACGCACATTTTCAAATTCGTAGGTGGCGGGGAATTCAGTGTCTTTCATATCCTCCGGTCTGGCTTCGCCGGTGAAAAGCACGCAGGTGTCCACCTCTCCGTTGATGCCGCAGGCGATATCGGTGTAAAGTCTGTCGCCCACCACAAGGGTTTCCTCCTTGGAGAAGCCGGAGAGTTCGCGGCACAGGTCCACAACACTGCGGTTTGGCTTGCCGAGGTAGATCGGTTTCCGATCCGTGGTGGCGGTGAGCATGTCGCAGATGGCACCGCAGTCAGGGATGAACCCGAAGTCAATGGGGCAGCGCAGGTCGGGATTGGTACCGTAAAATGGAACATCCATGGTAAGGAGAACCTTGCTGGCCTCCGTAAGTTTCTGATAGGTCAGTTCGCTGTCGTATGCGACGACTACGCAGGCAATGGCATCCTCACATTGTTCTGTGATGTTCAGGCCGCTTTTGCGCAGCTCTTTGAGAAAAGAGTGTGTGCCTACCACGAAGATTTTGCGGCTGCCATTTTCTGCGGAGCAGAGTTCGCCATAATTTTTGAGCAAAAATCTGATGGTCATGTAGCCGGAGGTGATAAACTGATCCTCGGTGGTCTTCAGACCGAAAGCGCGCCTGAACTTCGCCACATAATCGGCGCCGCTCATCGTGGAATTATTGGTGATATAGTAGGCCTTACCGCCGATGCGGTCAATGTATTCCAGAAGTTCGGCACTGCCGTCATAGAGGGTGTCGCCCACGGCAATGGTGCCGTCGATGTCAAATAAAAACAGTTTCTTGCAGGCAAGCGCCTGTATGGATGGTCTGTCATTCTTTTTCATGTTTCCGATGCTCCGCTCTTTTTTTCGAATTTACACAAGAGTATATCACACGAAAAAAAGGAAGACAAGAGGCGGATGCTATCGGTCGGTCAGCTGGCATCGGTTGTTTAGTTGCCGGAAAGCTTTACATCGCCGGTTCCGCTTTCAATGTGATAGTAGTAGGTACCGTCGCCGGTCTGCTTGTATTCTTTGCCAAATCCGGATTTTTTCTCGCCGTCTACGGAGAGGTCGCCCAGTCCTACCGTGATGTCCAGATCATATTTGGAAAGGTCCCCTAGCTGTGTGAGTTTCACATCACCTACGCCGGCTTCCAGGTTCAGTTTGGCAAGGGAGCAGCTCTGCATGGAGACAGCACCTACGCCGGCCTGGAGCGTCAGCTTATCAGCGGTCAGATTCTCAAACTTCAGATCACCGACGCCCAGCGCGAAGTCCAGGTCGGTAAAGGCTTTCCCGGCGGGCACGAAGAGAGTCAGTTTCAGCTGGTTGTTTCTGAGGTTGTTCTGCTTCACCTTGTCCTGGCTGATCTTCAGGGTGCCGTCCTTGATCTCTGTTACGGGCACCAGTTTTCGGGAAGATGCCTCATAGGTCATATAGCAATTGTCGTCGGAGCTTTGCTGTACGGTCAGTTCCGCTACGGGCAGGTCCATATCAATAGAGTGGAAACCGTTAGGATCGAAATAGAGCGTGTCAGAGAGCTTCTCCGATCTGGTCTGCCCGATGGGGAGGAGGCCGTTCGGTCCCAGAATGCTGAACAGGATCACGAGAGCGGTTACAGTGTAAAGTGCGGTGAGG
>JAFUZJ010000013.1 GCA_017476665.1 Lachnospiraceae bacterium
ATAACGTCGTACTTCATCTGTTCATTCATGTTCAAGTCAATCCTCCTAATAATGTCCACCTCCATTTCCGGAGATGATTTTACCACATTTGAGACATTTTCATTTGTGGTTTATTAAGACATTATCAAAAATGACTTATAAACGTCTGATTCGCAGCGAAAAAAAGATTGACTTTTTTGTCTCATATGATAAGATAAACCCATAATAAAAGCAAATGCAGAGCGAAGGCGCTCCCCGGAAAGGGAAGCTTTCGCTCTTTTTTTATAGGCAGAGGAGGCACATCATGGTAAAATATGTTTTTGTTACAGGCGGCGTGGTTTCCGGCCTGGGAAAAGGCATCACGGCGGCATCTCTGGGCCGGTTGCTGAAGGCCCGCGGTTTTAAAGTGACCATGCAGAAATTCGACCCTTATATCAACATTGATCCCGGCACCATGAATCCCATCCAGCACGGCGAAGTATTTGTCACCGACGACGGCTGTGAGACCGATCTGGACCTGGGACACTACGAGCGCTTTATCGATGAAAGTCTGGATAAAAACTCCAACGTCACCACCGGTAAAGTGTACTGGACCGTCCTGCAAAAGGAACGGCACGGCGATTACGGCGGCGGCACAGTGCAGGTGATCCCTCATATCACCAATGAGATCAAAAGCCGGTTTTACCGCAATTACTCCGACAACGAAATGCGCATTGCAATTATCGAGGTGGGCGGAACCGTAGGTGACATCGAAGGACAGCCCTTTCTGGAATCCATCCGACAGTTCCAGCACGAGGTGGGACGCGAAAACGCCATCCTGATCCACGTGACGCTGATTCCCTACCTTCATGCCTCCGAAGAACTTAAGACCAAGCCCACACAGGCCAGTGTGAAAAATCTGCAAGGCATGGGACTGCAGCCGGATATCATTGTCTGCCGCAGTGAGCATGCCCTGGACGCCGGCACCAAGGATAAGATCGCGCTGTTCTGCAACGTGCCCAGCAACCATGTGCTCCAAAATCTGAATGTGGAATATCTTTACGAAGCTCCCCTCGCCATGGAACGGGAACATTTGGCCCAGGCTGCCTGCGAGTGCCTGCACCTGGACTGTCCGGAACCGGATCTTACAGATTGGGAAAAAATGGTGGACGACCTGAAGCATCCCACTAACGAAGTGACAATTGCCCTTGTCGGAAAATATGTTGCTCTGCATGATGCCTACATCAGCGTGGTGGAGGCGCTGAAACACGGCGGCATCCCTAACCATACCACCGTCAATATCAAATGGATCAATTCCGAAGAAGTGACCAAAGAAAATACAGATACCCTTCTGGGAGACTGTGACGGCATCCTGGTGCCCGGCGGATTCGGCTCCCGGGGCATTGACGGAAAAATTTTTTCAATTGAATATGCCCGCACCCACAGCATTCCGTTTCTGGGCTTATGTCTCGGCATGCAGCTCACGATCGTGGAATTTGCCCGCAATGTGCTGGGATATCACGATGCTCACAGCATCGAGCTGGACCCCGCCACCACGCATCCCGTCATTGCTCTGCTGCCGGACCAAACCGGCGTCGAAGAGATCGGTGGCACTCTGCGGCTCGGCGCATATCCCTGTGTCCTGGATAAAAACTCATTGGCATACAGGCTTTACGGAGAGGAGATCATCTCCGAACGCCACCGCCACCGGTATGAAGTCAACAATGACTATCGCGCGGTTTTGGTAGAAAACGGACTGAAGCTGTCCGGAATCTCACCTGACGGACGCATTGTAGAAATGTGTGAGCTTCCGACGCATCCGTTTTTCATTGCAACCCAGGCACACCCGGAACTGAAATCCCGACCCAACAGGCCACATCCGTTGTTTAAGGGTTTTGTCAGTGCCGCCCTGGCACATAAGCTTACATAAAAATGATGATCAAGAAGCAAATAACAGACAAGCCGGAGATGTGCTGAAAACAGCATACTCTCCGGCTTGTTTATTCTCTTCTTTACTGATTATCCTCGGACACACCGCGCATCAACTGCTCCCATGCCGCATCAACCGAACTTGTATCCGGCATAGTTCCTACGGGCACATCTTCTATTCTGCGGATCTGAATATCCGGCATATCCGGCAACGGCACTACAAATGTCCCATCCAATGCGATAGCAGGTCTGTCTGTATCCACACGTTCCTGGCGAACCTTTTCGCCGTCAGATATCACGGGCATCGGACGTACATACAGATCGGAGTTTGCTGTTCTGGGTGCCTCCGGTCTCTCATAACGCGTTTCGGTTACAGGTCTGGGCGCAACCGGCATATCCGACTCACCCTCATAAAATGTAGGTGCGGGGGGTGCAACGGGTGCCGATGCATACGGCATCGTTGATACCGGTTCATCAGGCGTTACTGCCGCTGCTGCAGGTGCCGGGGACGCCGGCTCCGACAGATCTCCGAATATGGACAATAATGCCTCCTTTGCGCTCTCATGGTCTACCGCGACTGCTTCCGGCTGTACCGGCTCCGCTGCGGGTGCTGCTACCGGTTCCGCTGCGGGCTCTGCCACTTCCGGCATATCTCCGAATATGGACAGTAATGCTTCCTTTGCGCTCTCACGGTCTACCGCGGCTGTCTCCGGCTGTACCGGCTCCGCTGCGAGTGCTGCTTCCGGCTCCGCTACAGGTTCCTGCACTGCCACGGGCTGTACCGGTTCTGCTGCAGGTACCACAGGCTGGGACTCCATCCTTACAGGTGCCGCCTCTGCCGCTGGCATTGCGAATGGATCAAATACCGGCGCTGCTTCCGGCTCCACAGGCTCTGCTACGGGCTGTGTCACCTCCGCTGCGGGCTCTGCCGTCTCAGGTATATCTCCAAATATAGACAGTAATGCTTCCTTTGCACTCTCACGGTCTACCGCGACTGCCTCAGGCTGTACCGGCTCCGCTGCGAGTGCTGCTTCCGGCTCCGCTACAGGTCCCTGCACTGCCACGGGCTGTACCGGTTCTGCTGCAGGTACCACAGGCTGGGACTCCATCCTTACAGGTGCCGCCTCTGTCGCTGGCATTGCAAACGGATCAAATACCGGCGCTGCTTCCGGCTCCACAGTCTCTGCCGCGAACTGTGTCACCTCTGCTGCGGGCTCTGCAACCTCAGGCATATCTCCAAATATGGACAATAATGCTTCCTTTGCGCTCTCACGGTCTACCGCGGCTGTCTCCGGCTGTATCAGCTCCGCTACAGGTTCCTGCGCTTCCACAGGTTGTACCGGTTCTGCTGCAGGTGCCACCGTCTCAGCAGGCATTGCGAACGGATCAAATACCGGCGCTACTTCCGGCTCCACAGGCTCTGCTACGGGCTGTGTCGCCTCTACCGCTGACTCTGCATCTTCCGGCATATCTCCGAATATGGACAGTAATGCTTCCTTTGCACTCTCATGGTCTACCGCGGCTGTCTCCGGATGAACCTCTGTTGCTGCAGATTCTGCCTCTGCCACAGGCATTGCAAACGGATCAAATACCGGCGCTACTTCCGGCTCTGCTACAGGTTCTGCAACCTCAGGCACAATTTCATTTTCGATCTCCGCTGCTGCCGCAACAACCTCAGCCTCAGCAACCTCAGCCTCAGCAAGGCTCTCTGCTTCCGGCAATGCATTCATCGCCTCGGTCACATTTTCCGCTTCGGTCGCATTCTCTGCCTCATCAGCCTTCAGCCCTAATCTTTCGTCCATCAGGCGATCGAAAGCATTCTGCATTTCCTTCAGATTACCGCGTGCCTTGATGTAAAGTTCTCTGTATATCTTCGTGTGCGACTGGGCATCCACTACATCCTTGACATATCTGCGAAGACCCTTATCCGTTCTCTCAAACAGTAAAATTCCGGAATCATCGCCTTCTTTGATGTATTTCTCGTAATTTTCATCAGCAGGGATACCTTTATCAATCACAGGCTCTTTCGCTTCCACATACGTCAGCAGATTACCGCTCCAGGACGTTACGGACACCAGCTTGTTTTCCGATGAAGTGACCATCTTGTCACAGGATCCGGAATACGCGTACTTTGCCTCTTTGTGATTTAACACCATATCATTTTTAGAGACAACCGCTGTGGTCATGCGCGCACGCACGCTTGCCACCGTGGAGCTTGCACCCAGACCGGAGATCACTTCCTTGATACCGGACGCAATACTTCCGTTGATGCTCCTTGCCACCACCTTCTGTGCCTCAGCAATCGCATTTTCCGCCGCTTTGTCATCCGCTTCGTTGGTGTTCTTTGCAGAACCCATACCCGTGGCCTTACTGCGAACAACGTATGCTACTTCCTCCTTAGAATTTTTCCAGTTGATATCCTCAGGATTTAGCAGTTCACTTCCCTCCGGGAGCTGCGCAACGATCGCGTCAACATTATTGCCTTGTTTTCTTCCCAAAACACCTTGCTTGATATTCACAAACTGGGTATGCTTCTTGATATAGGTTACGGAAACCACACCGCCGGTGATCTGATAAGTCTTCATAGTATTCATAAAGCCGACATTTTCCGTCACATCCGCCATCAGATTCTCGCAGACAATATCCAACACATAGTACCCCTTCTCGCTCAGGTACTCCCGGATCGGCTTATCAAACTGTCTGCGCAGGTTCTCGCCCTCGCTGTCGTTGGGATCATATCCCTCCATGCCCTTACCGAGTTTTCTGGCCAACCCTGCCAGCTCCACGCTGGTCTTCAACGTAGGCAGATAACTGAACTCGGCAACTGTCGTGCCTTCCATGCTGATATCAATCCTGGGATTGGCTTCCCCGGCCTGGATCACTCCCTGGGCAGCCACCTTCGCCGCATCCGCGCTGTCATAAATCGGCCCGCTGGAAAAAGTTCTGGTCTCTATATTGGCTGTGATCACATCGTTGGTCGTCGCACAGGTCAGCTGACCGTTCTTACCGATAGTGTACTTATTCTGCTCGTTGTTGCCAAAGGACATCTTCATGCCATTGCCGTTCTCGATCTCTACAATGGGAGTGGTGACTCCCTTGCGAACAACGCCGTCTTCATCCTTTGCCTTCTGGAAATATCCCTGCTCCACCTTGACAACTTCACCGGATGCAAGCTTCTCCTCCAGCTTCTCCATGGAAATGGACTCGATCTCCGTGCCGTTTGGCGCATACAACGCGTACTTCTCGGGTTCACCGGGCTTTAAAATAATATTCTGAAATGATTTCTCGAACACAAGGATGTTTTTGCCGTCTTCATCGGTTTTGTAATTATATCCGACCGTCAATGTTTTTCCTGTCGTATTGGTAAAGACCGCCTCAATATAGTCCCTGCCCGGATCCTCTCCTCTGGTAAACTTGGAATCCAGCTTGGCAGTGAAACCGTCTTTCGCAATATGCGGCAGGTAATAACTCTCCAGGATCAGTTTACACTTTTCATCCAACTGTTCCTGACTCGGATGATCCAGTTCTTCCAGCCTGACAAGCTCCAGCACGCCCTTTTGGCGCTGTGTCAGCGCAGCCGCATTTTTCATGCCCTCGTAAGCTCTGGTCTCCGTGGCTCTCGCCTGCTCCAGAGCCTGACGCACCGCTTTTTCATCTCTCAGATCAAGCCTGGCCTGCGCAGCTGTCTCCGCTGCAATCTCCGCTTCCGGCTCCGCCGCATCCTGGTTTTGCGCAGTCTCCCCCTCAAGCACTGCCTCTTCCATATTAAGATCCATCTTATCCATCATTTCATCCATTTCGTTGCCCTGTCCTGTTATCTCATTTCTTTTTATAACAAATATATGCTTTACCCCAGTATGGCATCTATTTTATCATATAAAGCATCCGGATCACCGCCGATCAGAGTATCCGCAACTTCCCCTCCCTTGAAGAGCAGGAACGTCGGGATGCTTGCAACCCTGTATTTCTGCGCGATCTGCATATTTTCATCAATATTGCACTTGCCGACTTTCAGCTTGCCGTCATACTCTGTCGCGATCTCCTCCACGATCGGCGCCATCCGCTTGCAGGGACCGCACCAATCCGCATAAAGATCCACCAATACCGGAAGCTCCGCCTGTAATACCTCTGTCTCAAAGTTTTCCGTCGTAAATTTGTATTCCATCGTTTTTTCCTCCCATATTCTTCTCTTTTATTTGAGTTCAGACATTATTATCTGCAGATAATATACTTATAAATCGGATTTCCCAGAGTGGAAAATTTTTCCTCATATTCCGTCATCACATTGCCTTCCATCAGCTCCGGATCGTGATGCAGATCATAGGTGATCACCTGTGCCCGCCAACCCGCAGGATCCAGTTCCTCCACCGCAAAATCAAAAAGCGCCCGGTTGTCCGTCTTAAATTCCAGCACACCATCCTTTTTCAGGATCACATCATACCGGACCAGAAACGCTCCCGAAGGCAGTCTCCGCTTGGCGTGTCTGTCCTTCGGCCACGGATCGGAAAAATTCAGATAGATCCGATCCACCTCTCCCGGCGCAAACACCTTCGTAATATCCTCCGCATCCATCCGGATAAATTTCAGATTCGGCAGTTCCTCCGCCTCCATCTTCTGGATCGCCCGCAGCAGGACGCTGGAATACTTCTCTATGCCGATATAATTACACTCCGGATGCTCCTTGGCCAGGGTATGAATGAACCGACCCTTTCCCATTCCGATCTCAATGCGGATCGGATGATCGTTTCCAAAGATTTCATGCCAGGTTCCGGGACACTGAAAAAGAATATCCTCTCCCACTACAAATGGGCTCTGGGCAATCACTTCCCTAGAGCCGGTAATATTACGCAGCCTCATTTACAATTTCCTCGTTTAAACAAATCCTAAGATAATCTTACTTTGTCTGGGGAAACTTGTCAATCAACAACTTATGTTGTATGATAAAAATAATAGATATTTAATAAATTTTTTCACTTAAAACAGTTAGGAAGGTTTTATATGGGCAGAAAACCCCTTTATCGGATCCTGTCGGTTCTCTGCTGTCTGAGCATATGCGTGGGCATGATTTCAGCCCCCATGCACGCCCTTGCAGCCCCGACGAGTATCATAGATCAGAATATTGCCGCCAACCGGACCATTGCCATAGAATCCAACGAGATACCGGATTGGCCGGAAGGTCCGGTCGTCAATGCGGAGTCTGCCATATTGATGGAATTGGAGACCGGCACGATCCTTTACGAGAAAAATGTGCATGCAAGGGAATACCCCGCCAGCACGACCAAAATCCTGACGACTCTGCTCGTCACGGAACACTGCAGTCTGGACGAGATCGTCACCTTCTCGCATGACGCGGTGTTCGACACTCCCAGAAACAGCAATCATGTGTCTTTAAATGTGGGCGATACATTAACAGTCGAAAAATGTCTGCAGGCGATCCTGATCCGCTCTGCAAATGAAGTTTCCTTCGGCGTAGCCGAGCACATCGGCGGCACCAGGGAAGCGTTTGTTGACATGATGAATGAACGGGCTGCGGAACTGGGCTGTGTGGATTCCCATTTTGCCAATCCCAACGGCCTGCCCGACGAAGAACACTATACCAGCGCTTATGACCTGGCCAGGATCGGTAGAGCTTTTTTTGCCAACGAACTGCTCTGTAAGATCACGCTGATGCCCACCCTTCGCCTGACCAATTCCAACGGCGAGCTGGTGGATGCCAACAAGATGGAGCTTCTGCCCGGCAAAAAATACGCATATGAGTATATCATAGGCTGCAAGACCGGCTATACAGATGCCGCCAGGAGCTGTCTGGTTTCCTGCGCGGAAAAGGACGGCATGAAGCTGATCTGTGTTGTGTTGAAGGACGAAGCGCCTTATCAGTATGAGGACACCATTTCCCTTTACAATTACGGCTTCAGCAATTTTGAAAAAGTGAATGTCTCACGGATTGAAACCAGATACACCATTGAAAACAGCGGTTTCTACAGCGACAACGACATATTCGGCAGTTCCCAGCCAATCCTGCAGCTCAATCCGGACGATTGCATCATACTGCCGAAAACCACGCCGTTTACCGCACTGGATTCCGATCTGACCTACGCAACGGAAGATGCCGCACAAAATTCACAGCAGACACAACGAGTTGCGCAGATCAATTACAGCTATCGGGGCATCCCGCTGGGAACGGCCTCCGTCGATCTGGCAAGCGGCGAAAAAAAAGGTTACACTTTCGTGTCCATCGATGAGGAAGAGGAGGCCGCCAAGCGCAAACTTCCCACCGTTATTTTCATCAATGTCCTGAAAGTATTGCTTTGGATCGTCGGCATTATCGCCATTTTGTTTTTACTGACTTCCTTCATCCGCGCCTACAGGCTGTATGAAAGAAGACATCCCAACACCAGACGCAACTGGAAGCGGGCCCGCCGCAGACAGCGAAATTACGCCCAGAGCCGCAACAGCACACAACTGGCCAGAAGACAACAGGCTCTCAAGCAGGAAAAGCGCCGCCGGAGAAGACCACGGTCACGATATGGATCCGATACAAAAAGGAATCTGCATTTTTAATTACAGATTCCTTTTTTTGCGATTTCTGATTTCATTTTCCCGATGACGTTTGTGCTGTTCCACAGCACGTTCTTTCTTGATCTTCAGTTCCTCCGCGGCCTCCTCGGAGATCAGCTTGGTGGTCTTTACGACAAAAACCTTACCATCCTCCGTCTTGCGCATACGGATCTTTCCCTTGAGATAACCGTGCTTATCGCACCACGCAAGACAGTAATAATTCTTTCCGTTCGGCGTGAACCAGCGGATCTTTTTGTGCAGGTTACGGTGACAGAGATAACACTTGCTGGAGCTGACCTCCCTGTCCTTCATCGCCGCGTTTTTGTCCGCAAATGCCCGCGAAATATATTTTGCATAGGTATCAAACTGCACCTTGACCTCAGATTTCCGGTCTTTCGGCGCATGAAATACATCGTAAGAAACATGATTCAAAACCTGAGGTGCTTTCTCTAAAATATTGTCAAACACCCTGGCCGTGTAATAGGCATCACTGAAAGCCCTATGAAAGGGAATATCCTTTTCCAGCTTCAAAAAATCAACCGCGCTCTCCAGGGATCTGCGGGATTTTCCGTCCTCGAACGCAATGCTGAAAAGCTTCTGTACATCAAAATATTTGAGGGGGCCGTCCGCCAGCGGTGCCATGTCATAAAACCTGAGATTTCTCTGCAGTTCCGTCAGATCGGAATTACCCCAGGTGCAGAAGACCGAATCCTCACCGCACCATTCCAGAAAACGTGCCCCCACCTCTTCAAACGGCTTCCCGCGCTCCAGTTCCTGCATCTGCATGTGGATCAGCCTGCTGGTGATATAGTGCATCTCCCGGTAGACCGTCGGCCGGATCAGCTCGCTGAACTCCCCGAGCATGACACCTCTGTCATTCAATTTGATCGCACCAATCTCAATAATCTCAAACGGGAGACTGCTTACCTCCGGCTCCTCACCGGTATTGCTCTGATTCCATTCCAGATCCAATACGATATAGTCCATTCCGTCACTCCCCTGCAAGTATCAAACGTCCGAATGCTCCGATCACGCTTCCGCTTCCGGTTTTATCTCCGCTTCCGTTTTCGCATCCATTTCTTCAAACAGACGCTCCAGCCAGGTATGCGCCAGATCGATCCAGATTGCACAATCCTCCTGTACGCCCTTTCCGTCTGCGCCCTGCGTCTGCTTTGTCGCCAATGCCAATCCGTGCCCGCCCCTCGGGAACAAGTGATACTCCACAGGAACCTCCGCCCTGCGCATTGCAGTCACCATAAGGATGGAATTCTCCAGCGGAACGGAACCGTCTTCAAAGGTTCCCCAGATAAACGCTTTCGGCGTCTTGGATGTCACATGCATCTCCAAAGAAACGTGCATGGCAAGCTCCTGCTCCTGATCTCCCAACAGATTCTCAAACGAAGCCTTATGGGCAAACTTTCCCGCTGTGATCACCGGATAGCACAGGATCATGCCGTTTGGTTTCAGTAATTCGTGCTCTGTCGGTGACAAACCCAGCTTCTGACACAGGAAATCCTCATCCCAGTATACGCCCAGACACGCTGCCAGATGACCTCCCGCGGAAGCTCCTTCCAGTACGATCTTGTTGGGATCCACATGCCATTCCCCCGCAAACTTCCGGATCAACAACATACTTTCCGCCAGTTCCATCAAAGCGGTCGGATAACGGGACGGTGCACAGGAATACCGGAGCACTGCCGCATGATAACCCATAGCCAGGAACTGCATCGCCACCGGATCCGCCTCCCGGTCTGATGTATAACTGTATCCGCCTCCCGGACAGATCAGGATCAGCGGTCTCTTATCAACTGCCATCTTTTCCGAATTTTCCTGAACATATACCGTAAGCTTTGTATCCCTGCGGGAACCCTGCACCATGATGGGATATTCTTCAACCTTCATGTCCTGTGGACCTCCTTTTCATAAGCTCAACGCTTAGTCCTTAATAAGCTCTCCCCCAGTATACCATCTTTTTAGCAGGTTTTCCACAACAAACACACTCTTTTTCGATTTCTTCCTGCTCAAACGGCATGCAGCGGCTGGTCACGGACAATTCCTCTTTGATCTTGTCCTCGCACTCCTGACAGCCACACCACATCGCCTTTACAAAGCCCGACTGCTCCTTAAACAGCTTTCTGAATTCTGTCATATTATGCGCTACATAGGTATGGGCGTCTCTGTGTGCCCTTGCACGCTCCAGCATCTCTTTCTGGATGGTCTCCAAAAGTTCTGCGATGCTTTCCTCCAGTCCCTCCAAAGCCACATCGATCTTCTCTCTGGTATCTCTGCGGCAGATCACACACTTGCCGGCCTCGATATCCTTGGGACCAATCTCCACACGGATCGGATAACCGCGCATCTCCGCCTCTGCGAATTTATAGCCGGGGGTCTTGTCCGTATCGTCCACTTTTACGCGGAAACTTCCCTTCAGACGGTCACGCAGTTCATACGCCTTATCCAGAACCCCTTCCTTCTTCTGCTGGATCGGAATAATGCAAACCTGTATGGGAGCCACCTTAGGAGGCAGCACCAGACCCTCGTTGTCGCCGTGAACCATGATGATCGCACCGATCAGACGGGTGGTCATGCCCCAGGAAGTCTGATGAACATATTTCAATGTGTTATCCTTGTCCGCAAACTGAATGCCGAACGCCTTGGCAAAACCGTCGCCGAAGTTGTGGCTGGTGCCGGACTGCAGCGCCTTGCCGTCGTGCATCAACGCCTCAATCGTATAGGTTGCTAAGGCACCGGCAAATTTCTCTTTCTCCGTCTTCTGACCCTTGATCACAGGGATCGCCAGAACCTCCTCACAGAAATTTGCATACACATTCAGCATCTGAATGGTTCTCGCAGAAGCCTCCCCCGCAGTCGCATGAGCCGTATGTCCTTCCTGCCAGAGGAACTCTCTGGAACGCAGGAACGGTCTGGTTTCTTTCTCCCAGCGCACCACCGAACACCACTGATTATACACTTTGGGCAGATCCCTGTAAGAATGCACATCATTTTTATAAAAATCACAGAACAGCGTCTCGGAAGTGGGACGCACGCACAATCTTTCCTGTAAAGGCTGCAATCCGCCATGAGTCACCCATGCCACCTCCGGCGCAAAGCCTTCCACATGATCCTTCTCCTTCTGCAGCAGAGACTCCGGAATAAACATGGGCAGATATACATTCTCCACGCCTGTCGCCTTGAATCGGTCATCCAGCTGTCTCTGGATCAGCTCCCAGATTGCATAGCCCGCAGGCTTGATCACCATACAGCCCTTGACGGAAGTGTAATCGATCAGCTCTGCCTTCTTCACCACATCCGTATACCACTGCGCGAAATCCTCCTCCATGGAAGTGATCGCTTCTACCATTTTCTTTGCTTCTTTTTCTGCCATGCCAGCTTCTCCTTTTGGTTTATGATCGTCGATTTCCGATAACCGGATAAAAACAAAAACGCCGGGACTCCGCTCCCGACTAGGGACCGAAGACTCGGCGGTACCACCCTGATTGGCGCATCTGCACCCAACTTTTATGCCCATAACGCAGGCTGCGCTGTACTTTCACCTCTTGCATAAACATGAATCCGGTCTCGCACAGGACTCCGGGGCAGGTTCCAATCCATTCCCATAAGGACTCGCACCAACCGTCCTCTCTCTGCAACGTTCCTGAACTGTACTATTCCCCATCAAAGTCAATCACCCAAGCATTGCTGGAACCAACACTTTCTTCGCATAAGTGTAGTGCAATCTCCTGCATTTGTCAAGAAAATTCATGCGTATCTCACCCGATCTATAAGTCATTTTTGATAATGTCTTAATAAACCACAAATGAAAATGTCTCAAATGTGGTAAAATCATCTCCGGAAATGGAGGTGGACATTATTAGGAGGATTGACTTGAACATGAATGAACAGATGAAGTACGACGTTATC
>JAFUZJ010000014.1 GCA_017476665.1 Lachnospiraceae bacterium
ACCGAGCATCCTGTCGTCCGTGATCGCACGTATTAAGATCATCGGCGGTATGGAGATCTCTGAGAAGAGAAAACCGCAGGATGGTCGTATCACACAGTTTGTGGATCGCGTAGAATATGATATCCGTGTATCCATTCTGCCTACGGTTTATGGCGAGAAAGTCGTAATGCGTCTTGCTATGAAGGCAAACCTGAACAGAGAAAAGAGCCAGCTGGGATTAAAGCCGTATGAAATGGCGCAGTTGGATCATATTTTGAAGAATCCGAATGGAATCATACTGGTAACCGGACCTACCGGATCCGGCAAATCAACCACTCTGTATACCTGCTTGAGTGAGTTAAATACAGAAGATGTAAATATTATCACAGTAGAAGACCCTGTCGAGGCCAATATCGACGGAATCAATCAGGTGCAGACCAACAACAAAGCGGATTTGACTTTCGCATCGGCACTTCGATCCATTTTGCGTCAGGATCCTGACATTATTATGATCGGTGAGATCCGTGATGAGGAGACGGCGCGTATAGCGGTACAGGCTTCTATTACAGGACACCTGGTGGTGAGTACCCTGCATACAAACTCCACGGCTGCCACGGTCACTCGTTTGGAGGATATGGGGTTGGAATCTTATCTGATTGCCGATTCTGTGGTTGGAATCATTGCACAGAGATTAGTACGCCGGCTATGTACAGCATGTAAAAAACCAAGACTGGCGGAAGCAGAAGAAAAACTTGCCATGGGCGTGCCCGAAGTGCAACCTCTCACGATCTACGAGCCGTGCGGGTGCCCGCAGTGCGGAAATACCGGATTCAAAGGTCGTATCGGTGTGTATGAGATTATGCAGATGAGCCCTAACCTGAAGCGTATCATCAGCAAACATGAGGGTATTGAGAAACTGAAAGATACTGCTATGGAGGAAGGAATGCGTACATTGCGTATGAGCGCTTCGGCGTATGTGCAAGAGGGGATTACCTCGTTTAACGAGATGTTGCGCGTGTCCTTCGAAGAATAAGGAATAGGTTGTCATAAGACGAAAATATAATGAGACAGAAGCAGGAGGATAAGAGATGGCTTCATTCAGCTATGTTGCCGTGAACGCGGACGGCAAGGAAGTAAAGGGCTCAATAGAGGCGGATAATATTGAAAATGCGAGACAGGACGCCAAACGCAAGGGCTTGACGGTGGTCAGCATCAAACAGGCCGGAACGTTAGGAAAAGATTTAAATTTTGATTTCAGCAAGAAGCCCAATAACAGAGACCTGGGCGTTATGTGTAAGCAGTTTGTCAGCATGCAGCGCGCTGGCGTTACGATGATTGAGTGCTTAAAGATGCTCTCGGAACAGACGGAGAACAAGAAGCTGCAGGATGCTTTGCGCGATGTGCGTGTGAATGTGGAACGAGGCGACAGCCTTGCAGAAGCAATGGGAGCCCACAAGAATATTTTTCCGGAGATCATGATCAACATGGTTTCGGCAGGCGAGGCGTCCGGTAACCTGGACGTGGCGTTGGAACGTGTGGCCACTCAGCTGGATCGAAGCGCGAAGACACAGGCAATGGTGAAGAAAGCATTGATCTACCCGATCGCGGTGTTCATTGTTGCAATCGCGGTGTCGGTGGTTATGCTGGTAGTGGTAATCCCGACTTATTCGGAAATGTTTGAGGATTTGGGTACGGAGCTGCCGGGCATCACTAAGATGTATGTGGCAATGAGTGATGTGCTGGTTCATTATTGGTTTATCATTGTTCCACTCATAGGTGCGGCTATATTCGGTATTATAAGCTTTTCACGAACGAAGTCGGGAAAATACTTCTTCGGAAAGATCGCGCTTCGGGCTCCGATCGTCAGCAACATGACTGTAAAATCCGCTTCGTCTTTGACTGCAAGAACGTTAAGTACATTGCTTGGTGCGGGCGTTCCCTTGATTGAAGCAGTAGATATTGTATCCGGCGTTGTGACGAATGTATATTTTCAGGATGCTTTGAAAGCCGCGAAAGATGAGATCACAATCGGTATGCCGCTGTCCAGACCTCTTGAGGAGTGCGGATTGTTCCCACCAATGGTGTATCATATGATCCGCATCGGTGAGGAAGCGGGTAACACGGAAGAAATGTTGGATAAATTAGCAGACTATTATGATGAAGAGGTAGAAATGGCGGTACAGTCTTTGATGGCTGCTATGGAGCCTATGATCATCGTTGTATTGGCAGTTGTAGTCGGCGGTATGGTAGCAGCTTGTATGGCTCCTATGCTTACCATGTATCAGGCTCTGGATAATCTGTAAAAAACAGAGGCTGACAATGAAAATGAATTATCCACTTCGGGTAGGGACGGAGTGAATAAGATATAACAAATTAACAAACACAAAAAGGAGAGATGTTATTATGAAAAAGATGAACAACAAAGGTTTCTCGTTGGTTGAGCTGATCATCGTTATTGCGATCATGGCAGTTCTGGTTGGTGTGCTTGCGCCTCAGTTCCTGAGATACGTTGAGCAGTCCAGAGTACAGAAGGACGAGAGCGCTATGGGCGAAGTTAACAATGCAGTTAAGATCGCTTGCTCTGTTGAGAAAGTTTATGATGAGCTTCCTTCTTCTGGTACTGTATCCGTTACTTATGGCGCATCTGAACTTACCTCTTGGTCCATTAGCTCTTACAGCGAGCTTTCTTCCGAGTTGAACAAGACTGTTCCTACCGTATCTGCTTTCGCTTCCAAGAAGTATAAGGGTGCTGATGCAACCACAACTATTTCCATCAATGCTACTGATGGTACTGTAGATGTTCAGACTCATCACAGTGCAAATACTTCCCTTACCATTCGCTAATCAGCACAAGGCATAAGAGAAGCTTACAGCAATTAAATACATTTGAAAGGACACACCCTACATGTTTCCCGTAATCGCTCTTTATACTGTCATATTTTTATATGGGATTGTGATCGGTAGTTTCTTGAATGTAGTCATTTACAGAGCGCCGAAGAAAGAGAATATGGTTACCACCAGATCCCACTGCATGAGTTGTGGATATCAGCTGGCATGGTTTGATCTCATTCCGTTGTTCAGTTGGCTGGCGCTGGGAGGCAAGTGTCGAAAATGTAAAGCAAGGATTTCCGTTCAGTACCCTCTGGTTGAGGGACTGAACGGGCTCCTGTATTTGGCGGTGTTTGCCAGATATGAATTAAGCATAGAATCCCTACTCTATTGCTTGTTGTTCAGTGCGCTTCTTGCATTGAGTGTAATTGATTTTAGGACTTTTGAGATCCCTGAGGGATTTAACTTTTTTATACTGACGCTGGGGCTGGTCAGGGTGCTGGCCGACAGAGGAAATTGGTTAGAGTATGTGATCGGCCTTATTAGCGTCAGTGCATTTCTCGCAATCCTCTATTATGCTTCCCATGGCGCAGCCATAGGGGGCGGAGATGTGAAACTGATGGCAGCAACAGGTTTGTTGCTCGGATGGAAGAAAAATTTATTTGCTTTTGTGTTGGGATGTATCTTGGGCTCCGTGATCCATCTGATCCGCATGAAGATTTCAAAGGAAGGACACCAGCTTGCAATGGGACCTTATCTTGCTGCAGGAGTGGCAATTGCTGCACTATGGGGGGATGAGCTTGTAAACTGGTATCTTCATATGATTGGGTTTTAAACAGATTGATATATGAATTTGGAAAGTAGTTTTGTGAAAACAAAATGACTATAGATTTATCAAGTACCAAATACTTTTATGGAGGGCACATAAAAATGGCGAAAATACTTACTATCGAGCTTGGACATTCCGTGATCAAGCTGTGCGAAATGGATTACAAGACAAGTAATCCAAAGATTTACCAGTGTCAGGAGGCAATCACTCCTCCGGGAGCTGTAAATGACGGCTATATTATGGATGGCAAGATGAAAGATCTGGCTTATGCCATTAAGGAGACAATCGCGCGTAACGGTATTAAGACGAAAAAGGTTATCTTCACAGTGGCGTCTGCGAAGATTATTAACCGTGAGGTTGTAGTGCCTGATGTAAAAGAGAGTCAGATTGGTTCTGTAGTACAGGCGAATCTGTCGGATTATTTCCCTGTAAGTTTGGCTGATTATGAAGTAACACATTCTCTTGTGCAGACGATTCCGGAGGGACCGGATCAGGGTAAGCACAGAGTAACGATCTTTGCGGCTGAAAAAGGAATGCTGGAGTCTTACAGAAAGTTGGCTGCAGCCTGCGAATTGGATATTGTGAATGTCTGCTGTAGTGGTGCAACGATTATCGAGAGTGCAAGAAGACAAAATGCTCAGGGCGTGCAGGCGATCATTAAGATGGAGGAAAAATACTCCATTATTAGTGTGTTCAAGAATGGTGTATTGTCGTTGCAGAGAAGTATTAACTATGGTGTGGGCGATGCGATGGGCGTAGTTGGCACACAGCCTACTTTTGCAGCCGGAGATACGTTGGGCGTATGGCGTCTGATTACCAGACAGAATTGTACAGCTGAGCAGGTTCCCAATATGAAGGAAGCTGGTCGTCCGGAAGCCCGTCAGATGGTTTCGGAAGCACTGACTCCTATGATCAATGGTATCCTGCGTGTGTTTGACTATTATAGTTCTCATTTCACAGGAGATGAAATTGAAAATGTATCGATTGTCGGTTTGGGAGCCCAGTTTGTAGGCGTACCGGAACTTTTGGGTTCCGCATTGGGTATTGTATGCCGCAAGGCTGGTATGTTTCAGGATATTCAGGCTGTTGACACGGATGTAAAGCAGAAGAGTGACGCTTATTCATCCTGTATCGGAGCCGGACTTACCGCAGACGGTTTTCTGCATGATGAAGGAAAAGGTAAGCTTTCTAAGGAAATCAATTATACAGCTGTATCAATCCTTGCCTGTGTGCTTAGCTTGATCGTAGCGATTACATTGGTTCTGACTTCCGTGTTGCCGTATCGTGCAGCAAAAGAGGAAGAGAAGCGTCTGCAGGATCTGCTTGTGACATATGAGCAGGGTAAAGTGATCTATGATGAGTTTATGGCAACTACAAATGTAACCCAGGAAGTGCTCAAGGGATATGCTATGTCGAGACATTCCAATGACGGATTGATTGCGTTCCTAACGGAGTTGGAAGAGAAGATGCCTATGGAATCGGTGTTCAGCTCTTTCCTTTCCAATGATACCTCCTGTACGATCCAATTGACAGTCAATGATAAGTCAACGGCTGCGAAGGTAATCGACACATTGAGAGATTTTGATTGCCTTGCTAACGTATATGTTACTGGTATTTCGGAGGTTCAGGTTGAAAGTGATGATGATAACGGTGACGCAGGTGATGAGGAAGAGGGCGAACTTGTTATGACGGAAACAATGATTGAATATACATTGTTCTGCGTATACAAACCTGTGACCCTCGGTGTAGAGGTTCCGGAAGTTAAGACGGATGGCGCCGCAGCGGCGAATAATTGAGTGGAAGCAGGAGGACAGAAGCAATGAAAAAGCTAAGTGCGAAAGAAATTTGTATGGCAATTGCGGTGGCGGGAGTCGCGCTCTGCCTGGTTATCTATATGTTAGTTTTCAGAAAATATCAGGAAGAAACAGATACATTGAAAGCAAGCAATCGCGAATTGGAGGCACAGGTAAATGACCTGAAGCAGTATTATGACAATATTCCTCTATACCGCAAGAGTATTGAAGAAATGAAAGCTCTTGTGGCGGAGGTAACAGCTGATTACCCTGGGGATGCCCGTGAAGAAGATACAATCATGATGGCGGTACGCATGCAGCAGAATGCGATTGTGAATTTTGAGCAGATCAATATTTCCGGTCAGACAACGATCCATTCTATTCCGCAGGATGTGGTGAAAGGATTGAATGACGAGACACTGCAGACAAACATTGAGTTCAAGCAGAGACAAGCGGCTTACAGCTGTCAAACGAATTACTCGGAATTGAAGAAGATTATTTCATATATATATGATGATAAGTATCGTATTGCAATCAATTCGGTTTCTTTTGCAAAAGATAAAGAGGAAGATAATAACATTAGCGGTGTGATTGATATTTCCTACTATAGTCTTGCCGGCATGAATAAGGAATATGTAAAGCCTGAAATGAAAGATTATTATCCGGGTCTGGCAGATGTATTCCACGCTACAGTAGACGAGGATGGAAATCGGATTGTTGTGTCAGCTGAGGAGTAGCATAGTCACTGAAGTACGATTAATTTGAGATATTTACATTTTGAAGGGTTGACGGGTATGTTAAGAAGAATCTGTGCTATGAGAATGAGAAAACAGAATAATAAGGGAATGACCCTGATTGAAGTGTTGGTAGCGATGGCGATCCTTGCAGTTCTGGTGACACCTACACTTAGGATGTTTTCGACTTCTTCCGGCACGAACCTGAGGGCCAAATACAGACAGCGGGCGACCACAGTCGGCGAGAGTGTAATGGAGAGTTTTAAGGCGTACACGATGGAAGAGTTGTGCTGTCAATTTACAGACAAGGACTTTAAAGGGGTTAACGGCACCAATGATATGACAGTGAATGCTCATAATCTGGCACCTACAGTCGCAGATCCGGATGCGGTGTCTGCACCTTTCAATGCGTTACTTACGAACAATACGCTCAATATGAATGCACAGCTTTATCGTTTTACCATCAAAGGTGCCAAAGCGGACGGAAGTTCCTATGACATTCAGATTGATGCAAAACCTCGCAAAGATACGAAGTATGGTATCGATTCCTTGAGCTTTGAAGGAATCGATAAGTATTCGGATGCCATCATCAACATGCAGGAGACAATTGTCAGAAGTGAAAACGGGGAGCTGAGTGTATTCGCTGTATTAAGTGACTTGCGGGATCAGGCAGAAAATTCCTTTACAAGCAGTCATGGCGCTTCCTATACGTTTGTGGATGCAACGATCAAAAATCTGAAGCGTACTATTGACATTGATGTGGAGGATACAGATCTTGGGAGCGGCAAGCACTCGCAGACAGTAACTTTGGCAGTTACCTATACCTGCAAGGTGAATGTCAGATACAATGAGACGATAGCAGACGGATCTATCGTGACTAATAAGAACTGGCCTGCAACTGACGGAAGCGGCGGTACCACGGAATATACCTACAAGGTGGAGTTTAATCCCAGCGAATCCGGGGATGCGAAGTATCTCTGCAAAATATATGATAATTCCGGTACACTTGCAGGACAGAATGTGGATGGCAAGAATTGTAAACTGAATAATGTATTCCTTTACTATTTCCCGGTTAATAAAGAGATGTACGGGGAGGGGTGTGAGGATGTCATTAATCTCAAAGCGGATCTACCCAAAGTGCTCTATGACCCGGACTCTGATCCCGATCCGAAGGGAAAGGGGCTTGAGCCTTTGAATGTTGTGATTGCAAAGCAGAAGCCCACTACATTGACAGACGGACAAATTACAACGAATGATCCCTCTTATACTTATAAAGTGGTCGGAGATATCAGCAATGGTACCGAGAATGGCAAGGTTAATCTGTATCATAACTTTAATCAGCCAACGATTGCCTCTTCGACACCCAGTTGGCCGGCCGGTCGCATTACCGGAGCGTTTTACAATTCGACTGAATTGAATGATACAAATGTGACGACTACAAGTTCGACCAATCTGTTGAAGACATTTTTGACGGATGATGTTTATCTGATCTATGATCTGGATATCAAGATATATGAGGATAAAACAACAGGAACATTTGACCGTTCGGAGCTGCTGGCAGAATTTAAGGGAAGCAAGAATGAATAATGGGAACGGATGAAGAGGTGATGAACTGTGGAGAGATTAAAAAAGATGCAGAATAAACTGCTGGGAAAATTAAATGATAAGGGTTCTGCGTTGCTGACAGTTCTTCTGTTTGTAGCTTTTTTGACGATTCTTGCAACAACCCTTCTGTATGTAACCGGTATGAATTTTCTCATTAAGCAGGCAGATTATCAAAACAAGAAGAATTTTTATACCAATGAAACGGCGTTGGAGGAGATCAAAGCACGCCTGATGTCAGATGTGGTTGCTTATGCCGGTAAGGAAGCTTTCGCAAAGAGCAGTACAACGTTTGCCAGTGCCGGTAATACAAGTGATGCGGGAGAGATTCGTGCGCTGGAGTATAATGGGTATTTTACAGAGGAAGTATGCAAGAGATTGTATGCCGATATGACAGCAGGAGGATATACCGGTTGGACGGCATATTTGAGCAGTAAAAAAGAAGATGCCAAAGCTACAGTGACCATGCAAAAGGATACATTTACTCTTGTAAATACAGCAGACGGGAAGCCTAAGTTAGGGGATGAGTCTACGGTAACAGACGGTGTTGTGATTGTTGATGAGGTGAAAGGGATCGTCACGATCAAGGGGATAACCGTTTCTTATATCAATACGAAAAATGGTGTGGCCGGTGTGATCTCTACAGATTTAGAGATTCATGCGCCGGAGATTGACTGGAAAAATGTGACGAAATCAGAGACGGCTTTCCTGACAGAGGACACAGCTGATGGAAAGGACCCGAAAGATAAAAAGACAGTTGACATATCGAAATGCGTAAGATACACTAACTGGGAGAAGAAGTAAAGGGGGAGCATGTATGAGAAAGATAGATAACAGAGGTCTCTCTCTTGCTGAAATCCTGGTGGTTCTGGCAATTATGGCTCTTGTTGCCACGGTAGGCATATGGGGAATCAATGCTGTATCCGGGAGACCGGCGCAGCAGTGTGCACAGAGGGTGATCTATTCTTTGGAACGTGCCAGAGTGACGGCTACAGGCAGGATGAATACTTATTATAAGCTTTACGTCGACAGTGCAACGGGAAAGGTAATGTGTGAGGAGGGTATCAGCAATGATACCGGAGCATCGGTAGTCTACAATATTACGACTTCAGAGATGGGAACCGCCAGAGTCAGACTTTCCTATGTGCAGGCAGACGGAACCATCAAGACTATGGGAAGGGGTGAGTCTATCACGTATACATTTGATCCCGGAAGCGGGGGATTTAAGACTTATCCCAGCAGTAAGCTCATTTTCATGAGCGGTGGAAGAGAGTACAAGGTGAAGTTGGTTCATTTAACTGGTAAAGTGTATTTGGATTTGGAGTAAGGAAAGGGAGGAAAAAGTATGATTGGTCACAAAATCCAAAAAGACAGACGAGGTCTATCCCTCATTGAGCTGGTCTGTGCACTTGCAATCCTGAGCATTATCACCGCTACAATTGGCGGAGCGATGGTGGTTGCAACACATTCCTACAGGCAGGGGACTGTGGAGTCTTCTCTGCAGCAGGAGGCACAGTTTACTGCGAACTTGATTGAGTCATTGATCGTTGATGCGACGAAGAGTGTCGTGGCGGAGCCCGGTATTACGGTTGACGAGACAACCCATACGGAGATTTTCCCGACGACCACAAAGCTGACGATTGAAAATGAGAACGATGTGAAGTATGTTATTCAGTATGATCCTTCCACACAGAAGATTACCTATACGGAATATCATGGGGAATCTGTTTTTGGTGAGGAAAATGAGTTATTAGCTGCCCATGTAAGCGATTTCAAAGTTGATGCAAGAAATTTTGCGGCACACCGCAATGTGCTTTTGAACATCACGATGAAAAACGAGGGCAGTGAATATGCGACATCGTATAATGTCACTTCCAGAAACAATCCGAATGGCGGAAATACAGGCCTTGTTGCGAAAGCTACGATTCATTGTGAGGATGCAATTGTGATGGAGCCCGGACAGACCTATATGATGGGTGTCAGCGTATCCGGTTCTACCAGTACTTATACGGCAGAATTTGTCGGCAATAACAGCACCGGTTCTACGGCGACGGTTGTGGCTGGTGGATTGGAACTGAAGCTGGGGACGGATGAGAGAGCAGGCGGTGTCAATGATCCGACTCATCAGCATAGTCCCGGATTTATGGTATTGCGCATCAAAGCAGGCACTTATGCGACAAAGGATGTCTATGTATATTTGAGATACGTGGATAATGTAAAAGGGAAAGAAATCAATGGTAGTGGTGCTCCTTCTTCCACACCAATTACAGTGACATTGGATGACATTGGCTTTGCTAGTTCAGATGATCCAAATTTAGGAGTGGAAGAGTGTGTTAACGGATTCAACCTCTCTGCAAAAACTTATTTGAAATCCGATCAGGCAGAGTATGCATATGTAAATGCGAAAAATGTACGTTGGAAGCTGGCGACCGGTGCAGATGAATACATTTCTGTTAATTCGGATTGGGGTTCCATGCATGCCGATTCCATTTCCTTTACAATTACGCAGCAGTTGCCCAGCGGTACTTCCAGATTATTTGAGATTTATGCACTTCATCCGAACGGAAGTGAGAAAGATGGTTCCAATTTTGACTATAAGACCAATAAGGATCAGGTTGCTTATGAGACAACAGACAGTATTGTCGGTTATGTGACATATACTGTTCCCAGTACAAGTAAAGCAATCATGATGAGAGGCTGGGATAGCTTTTATCAGTATTTTGATGCATCATCCGGCTGCACTAGCGCTGCAGATTTTCTGAGAAAGCTGGATGCAGAGGGCAAAATCAGTTTGTCTTTGTCGGATCAGAGTTTAAAAACAGTTAAGACATTATACAGATTTAAGGCGAAGGATGATCCTGATGTTGACTTTTCGGAAGGCTATTATGACAATATGTGGTTTTCGTCTACTAAAACAATGGGTGGCGGTGTGTTGACGGGCAGCGCAGGATATGGTGAATTTGGTAAGTCTGACTTTTTACTTCCTGGAAGGTTCATGTATTTCATGAAGGGATATGATATTGAGGTCTGTACCGGTTTGCAGTACCAGGATGTGAATGGTGAGCTCAAGTGGTATCCTGATGAGCTGAATTCCTATGCAAATGTCGCATCTGCAGATAGGCTTACCAATTTTACACCATCGGATATGATTGTCAGAACAGAAATGGCGCCGGTAAGTTTTGAATTTAAATCCGCAAAGCTTGCTGCATACAATGGGGGATACGGTGTAAGTTATGACCATGAGCCTTGGTGGGAATGGGTTTCGGTTTCTTTTCCGGCACAAAACTTAGATATCAGCAGTTACACGGCAGCATCCGGCACTAAGGATGGACTGGGGAGTTCAACTTCTCCCATTCCAGTAAGTAAAATGAGAGGAGACTCATGGGTGTTTGAAGCGGAAGTCAAGGGTATGCCTGCATCTAATGCAACACCTATAACATTTAATACTCATGAGAAAAATATTTCAGGGACAACAACCACACAGTATGGTACGTATTCCATGGTGTTTGATGAGTCATATGTGGAGGCTGTTGACGATCCCAGTTTTACTACACAGTATGGGTTGATGCGGTGTTCGGCGCCTGATACAAACGTTGTTGTTGAAACCGCAACTGTTACAAATAATGTAGAGATCTGGTTTAACAATTGGAATAATGATCGGGATTTATTTACTGTAGGTAAGACATACAAGATAGTTCTCAATAAGTTTTATGGCAGAGGCTTTGAGAATTACAATGTAGAAAACGAAGCTGGCGTTGGTGAGATTTATTTCAGAGTGGTTGATTAAGTTTCGTATCTAAAAGACAAATAATAAAAATATAATACAGGAATTTGTCTGAACAGACAGATTCCTGTATTATATTTTTAGGAATATGTAAAGTATGTATAAAAGTGGAGAATGTTGGTATGGCAGCAAAGATACAGGGCAGTAAGGACAAATATAAATTTAATATGATGATACAAAAGCACAGTGCAGGCTGCATGGCTTTTTTGTCATTCTTTCTTCCTGCCTGGATTTTGTTTTCGGCTTTTTATATCAGTGCGGTTTTTCCCTTTGGGGATTCCACTTTCATGCGTTCTGATATGGCAGCGCAATATGTACCTTTTTTTGCCGAGTTCATGAGAAAACTGAGGAGCGGAGAGGGACTTTTTTACTCTTGGAATATTGGACTGGGAACAAATTTTTGGGCTTTATATGGGTATTATCTTGCAAGTCCGTTTTATTGGTTTGGAATTCTGGTGCCGGAAGAATACTATGTTGAGTTTGTAAGTTATCTGGTTATTGGGAAAGTTTCTTTTTGTGGACTGACAGCATATGAATATCTGTATACAAGAGAGAAGAGATTATATGACAGATCCGAGAAAGGAAAGGGGACAGGAGGACGACCGGGAGAATCTGAGTTATGCCGTCAAGGCTTAGCGCTTTTCTTTTCGCTGGGATACTCTATGTCGGGATTTGTGGCTGCATATAATTGGAATGTGATGTGGTTAGACTGTGTTGCCTTGTTGCCTGTTGTGTTGATGGGATTGGAGCAGCTGGTGTTGGAAGATCGCCCTTTTTTGTATTGGCTGTCGCTTTCCGCATCTATTTTATTTAATTTCTATCTTTCTATTATGATTTGTATCTTTTTGGTTTTATATTTTGCGTGTCTATGCTGCGAGAGATGTAAGGGAACCATTATTAGGAATTTTATTGTATATTCTCTTTTAGCGGGTGGAGCTGCGGCAATATTGCTGGTTCCGGAGGCATGTGCACTCCTGCAATCTGATTATGCGATAGCTGAAGTTGGAGGAAGACCATCCTACTATTTCTCAATTTTAGATATGCTGGCCAGACACTGTATGATCGTAAAGACAGAATTAGGAAGACCGGACAGTTTTTGGCCCAATATTTATTGCGGCGTTTTTGTATTCTTGGGAATCCCCCTATATGCGGTCAACAATAAGATTGCAATGCGGAGACGGGCAGTCATTTTGATATTAGTCTTTTTCTTAATAATCAGTTTTAATACAGCAAAACTGGATTATTTCTGGCATGGTATGAATTATACGGATGGATTGCCTGCACGGGAGTCTTTTATTTATATCCTGTTGGTGTTGACCATATGTCATGAAGGCGTAATCCGTATGGATTTTAGCGACAGAGCACAGCAAAAGAAGATTTTGTACCTTTATCTTGCGGTGGTGTGCATGTTGCTGTTTTGGGAGAAATTTTCAACACAGAGAGATATTGTACAGGGAGCGATATGGTTGTCATTGTTGTTTGTAACTGTTTATGCAGCGATGCTCTATCTCGCTGTCTCATTTTATAGCAGGGATATGCATAAGTTATTGCTGTTACTGTCGGTCCTTGCAATGTTGGTGGAAGTTCATATTAATATGCAGATGACCAGTGTGATCTGTGAGGACAGGGAAGATTACTTTATTAATATGGAAGCGTACCAGACGCTTTATGGAAGAATCAGGGAAACAGATCGGAATTTTTACCGATTGGAGATAAAGGAAGGGGATTATTCAAATAATGGTGCACGGATTGGATATCCATCTGCATCGGTATATTCTTCTACAATGAATGCAAAGGTGAAGAATATGTACAGACAGCTGGGGATGAGGGGAAGCAGGATGTTCTATGCATTGGAGGGAAGTACTGCTTTTACAGAGGCGCTTATGAATGTAAGATATCGACTAGGTGGTGCAGATACATATGAGGAAGAATGGTATACAGTGGTAGATACGTGGACCGGAAATGACGGGGAAAGCAGTGTGCTCTATCAGTGCAATGCGTATTTGCCCTTTGGATATGTGGCTCCAAGCGGATGGAATTTGGAGGATATAGGCGAAGAGAACGGGTTGGAAAGACAAAACCAACTGGTCAGGGATTTGGGGATAAGGGATCCTTTATTCGAACCTTGCCATACAGAATCAACAGGGGAAAAGAGTAGTCAGATCATCTGCGATAAAGACGGAATATATTATGGAGTGATACAGAATGATTCCGTCAGAGATGTATATGTATCCGGTGGGGCAATGTCTCAGGGAGCGATCTATCTAAAAAAAGGACTTGTGTTCAAGGTGGGTAATTTACACAAGGGACAGAGTGCAAATGTTACCATACAGTCGTTGACCAGTGACTCTGCGCTTCAGCTGAATGAAACTTGGATGAGAGGTTATCGATTGAACGGATCTGTGTTGGAAGAGGCATTTTCAATATTATCAAGGCAGCATTTGGAAAATGTGACATATGACAGCACGCATATCAATGGGGACATTAGCTTGGATAGTGCCGGGCGCCTGATCTTAAGTGTACCTTATGAAAAAGGGTGGCAGATCAGGCTGAATGGTGAGCGTGTGGAACCTGCGACCTTTGGAGGGGCTTTGATCGCATTGGATTTGCAGCCCGGAACATATCATTTGGAGATGAAGTATGTGCCTTATGGGTTTGAGATGGGGTTGGGAATCAGTATAGCCAGTTTAGTGATCGTGTTGGTGTTTTGGCGCCAACGACGTTGCAAGGAAAGAATAGCGTCCTAGAATTTTAAAAAATTCATAAAAACCTTGCGCCCTGCAAAATTTTGGTGTATAGTGGTTCACGATTGCATAAACTTATTTCATCATACTGTTTTAGGAGTGAAGAGGAATGGCAAAGTATCTTGTTATCGTGGAGTCACCGGCCAAGGTGAAGACTATCAAGAAGTTTCTGGGGGCTAATTATGAAGTTGTGGCGAGCAACGGTCATGTGCGGGATATGCCGAAGAGCCAGTTGGGGATCGATGTGGAGCACGATTATGAGCCGAAATATATTACAATCCGTGGAAAAGGGGATATCCTTGCGATGCTGCGCAAGGAGGTGAAGAAAGCCGAGAAGATCTATCTGGCGACTGACCCGGATCGGGAGGGAGAGGCAATCTCCTGGCATCTGTACCATGCTTTAAAGCTGGAGAATAAAAAGGTATATCGTATCACCTTCAACGAGATCACGAAAAACGCAGTGAAGGAGTCCCTGAAGAATGCCAGGGATATCAATATGCAGCTGGTGGATGCACAGCAGGCGAGACGTGTGCTGGATCGTATGGTGGGATATCGGATCTCCCCGCTCCTCTGGGCAAAGATCAAGCGTGGCTTGAGCGCGGGGCGTGTGCAGTCGGTTGCGCTGCGGATCATCTGTGACAGAGAAGATGAGATCAACGCCTTTATTCCGGAGGAGTATTGGAGTCTGGATGCAATCTTTAACGTGAAGGGAGAGAAAAAGCCCATCACGGCGAAATATTCCGGGAAAATAGCGAACAAGGCAGAAGCGGATGCCATCATGAAATCCCTGAAAGGTGCCACCTATCGGGTGACAGAAGTCAAGAAAGGGGAGCGCATGAAAAAGGCGCCATTACCCTTTACAACGTCCACCTTGCAGCAGGAAGCCAGCAAGGTGCTGAATTTTTCCACCCAGAAGACAATGCGGTTGGCGCAGCAGCTGTATGAAGGCGTGGAGATCAAGGGCGAGGGAACCATCGGTCTGATCACCTATCTGCGTACGGACTCTACCCGTGTGTCGGAAGAAGCCCAGGTGATGGCTCATGATTTTATTGAAAAGAATTATGGTGCAGCTTATCAGGCGGAGGATATAAAGGAGAAAAAGAGCGCTCAGAAGATTCAGGACGCCCATGAGGCGATCCGTCCCACCGATCCTGCCAGAATCCCGGTGGCGATCAAGGAGCAGCTGCCCAGAGACCTGTTCCGGCTGTATCAGCTGATCTGGAAGCGCTTTGTGGCAAGCCGCATGAGTGCTGCGAAATATGAGACGACCTCCGTAAAGATCACGGCAGGGAAGCATCTGTTCACGTTGTCGGCCTCCAAGGTGGTGTTTGACGGATTTATGGCAGTTTATGTTCAGGAGGACGACAAGGAGGCGGAGAATAAGCTGAGCAATACTCTGACAAAGGAAAGCGAGCTTTCTTTTGTGGAGTTTGACGCAAAGCAGCATTTTACCCAGCCCCCCGCACATTATACGGAGGCAAGCCTGGTGCGCGCGCTGGAGGAACTGGGGATCGGCCGTCCGTCCACCTATGCGCCCACGATCACGACCATCATGGCTCGTCGCTATGTGGCCAAAGAGAATAAGAATCTTTATGTGACGGATCTGGGCGAAGTGGTCAATAATATGATGAAGGAAGCATTTCCTTCCATTGTAGATGTAAATTTCACCGCTAACATGGAGGCGCTGTTGGACGGCGTGGAAGCAGGGGATGTAAAGTGGAAGACCATCGTTTCCAATTTCTATCCCGATCTGGACGAGGCGGTGAAAGCTGCGGAGAAGGAACTGCCGGAGGTGGAGATCGCCGATGAGGTCTCGGATGAAATCTGTGAAAACTGTGGCCGCAACATGGTGATCAAATACGGTCCGCACGGCAAATTCCTGGCCTGCCCGGGATTCCCGGAGTGCCGGAATACCAAGCCGTATTATGAGAAGATCGGCGTGGAATGCCCGAAGTGCGGAAAGGATCTGGTCATCAAGATGACCCGCAAGGGCAGACGGTATTTTGGCTGCATCGGTTATCCGGACTGCGATTTCATGGTATGGGATAAGCCGGTACAGGAGAAGTGCCCCGAGTGCGGCGGTATGATGGTGCAGAAGGGGAGTAAGTTAGTGTGCATGAACGGAGAATGCGGACATGTGGAACCAAAAGCAAAGCAGGAAGCATAGAATTGAAGGCAAGTGGTTTGTAGAACATAGCGGCATCTGTATGGGGGCATTATCATTTTTGCTGCCTATATGGATCATGTTGGTTGCCTTTTATATCAGTGCAATTTTTCCGTTTGGGGATTCTACATTTATGCGCAGCGATATGTCTGCACAATATGTTCCTTTCTTTTCCGAATTTATGAGACTGCTCAAAGCAGGAAATGGAATCGGATATTCTTGGAATGTAGGGTTGGGAACAAATTTTCTGGCATTGTACGGTTATTATCTGGCGAGTCCGTTCTATTGGCTGGGAGTGTTGGTGCCGGAGACATATTATATTGAATTTGTAAGCTATCTGGTGATATTGAAAATAGGATTTTGCGGTCTTACGGCATATCGGTATCTGTATACCAGACCGCAGAGAATGTGCCCGGAGGATCTTCGAAAAGATCGACAGGGAATTTACTGGCAAGGAATTGCGCTCTTTTTTGCTCTGGGGTATGCGTTGTCCGGGTTCCTGGCGGCATATAGCTGGAATGTAATGTGGCTGGATTCAGTAGCTCTATTTCCACTTATCTTAATTGGACTCGAAAAACTGGTATTGGAAGGCAAGCCTTTTTTGTATTGCCTGACATTGGCAGCATCTATTCTGTTCAATTTCTATCTGTCTATTATGATCTGCATTTTTCTTGTGCTGTATTTCGGATACTTGTTTTTGGCAGAACGGAAGCGGAAAGCATTCAGAAATTTTGTCTTATTTTCATTGTTGGCCGGAGGGATCGCAGCAGTATTATTGATCCCTGAAGCCTGTGCGCTTTTGGAGAGTGATTTTGGAACAGCCGAATCCGCGGGGGAGACCACGAGCTATTTCGCTGTTCTTGATGTGCTTTCCAGACATTGTGTGCTGGTCAAAGCAGAACAGGGATCTGTAGACAGCTTTTGGCCAAACATATATTGTGGTGTCTGTGTTTTTCTGCTTGTGCCATTATATGCGGTCAACGAGCGTATCCCCATGCGCAGACGGTTCGGAATGTTGGCTATGGCAGGATTTATGCTCGTGAGCTTTTGCACATCTTCGTTGGATTATATCTGGCATGGAATGAACTATCCAGACGGATTGCCCGCAAGACAATCGTTTATCTATATCCTGCTGTTGTTGGCGTTATGTCATGAGGGTATTGTCTTTTGGGATTTCCAAGACAAAAAGCAGTGTAGCAGAATTCTGCATGTATATTTATTTTCTGTTTTTATTATATTGTTTTTTGAAAAATTTGCGTATCACGAAAATTTAATGCCGGGGGCGGAATGGCTTACACTGTTATTTTTGACGATCTATGCATTGTTGCTCTATCTGGCATTCTCAAGACCGGACAGGGAAATCCGCAATGTCTTGCTGCTGTTGGCTGTCCTTACAATGACGGTGGAAGTACATATCAATACACAGGCGACAAGTGTGATCTGCGGAGACAGGGAAGATTATTTCCTGGACATGGAAGAGTATCAGAATCTTTATAACCGGATTTCAGAGAAGGATAAGGGATTTTATCGGTTGGAACTGCTGGGGGGGAATTATAGAAATGAGGGAAGCAGAATTGGGTTTCCGGCAGCGTCTGTTTTTTCTTCCACTATGAATTCGAAAGTGAAAAATATGTATACGCGGCTGGGGCTGCATGGGACGAAAGTAAATTATGCTTTTGACGGGAATACGGCATTCACGGGAGCTTTGTTAAACGTGAAATATATGTTACATAATACAGGTCAATATACCAACTCGCTGCATGAGATCGCAGACCAATATGATGAGAAACATTGGCTGTATCAAAACAATGTGGTGCTGCCGTTTGGATATGTGGCTTCAATGGGATGGGATCTGGATCATGATGGCGGATTATCCGGCATTGAATTGCAGAACCGGTTGACATACGATCTGAATGTGCAGGGAAAGTTGTTTGAGCTCTGTGATACGGAGCCGGTGGAGGGTGGAGTGATAAAATTCACCGCACAAGAGGAAGGGATTTATTATGGAATTTTGTTAAATGAAAATATTGGGAATGTGGCTGTGTCAGGAGTAGATGCAAACCGGGAATGGGGATATATGAAAAAGGGCTTTGTTTTCGGTCTGGAGCATATGGACGCAGGGCAGAGTGCTTATATTACAGGCAAGTCTGAAGGAACACAGGCGGAGATTTCTGTTTTAGTATATCGGTTAAATGAAGATGTATTGACGCAGGCGATCTCTGCGTTGTCGGAGCAACATTTGGAGGATGTGCGTTATGACAATACGCATATCAGCGGCAGCCTGCATTTGGAGAAGGAAGGCCGCCTGATCCTAAGCATTCCCTATGAGAAAGGGTGGCATATCCGGTTGAACGGTGAGCGGGTTGAGCCGGAGACGTTCGGCGGCGCTTTGATCGCACTGGATCTGCAGCCGGGAGAATATCAGTTGGAGATGAATTATGTTCCCTACGGACTCGGGGCAGGAATTTTGGTAAGTATCATCAGTGCATTGACAGTATTGTTCCTGGGAATCCGATGTAAGCGAAAGCAGACCCAACCAGTGTAACCCGCAGGGTATTTTCAGAATTGTCAAACGAATTAACATAAAAAATAGAAATAAACTGTTTTTCCTTGAAATTTCTCTTGTCTTATGTTAAAATATATCTGTATCTGGTGAAAGACTTTCTTTCGCTGAGGGGGGAACTCACGAACGGAGGGACAATATGAGCAGTGTACAGTTATTGGATAAGACCAGAAAGATCGGGAAACTTTTGCACAACAATAATTCCAGCAAGGTTGTGTTTAACGATATCTGCAAGGTAATGCGAGAAATATTGAATTCCAATGTCCTGGTGATCAGTAGAAAGGGCAAGGTTCTGGGTGTGGGGGAAGCGGAAGGCGTGGAGACCATCAATGAGCTGATCAATGAAGGGGTGGGCGGTTTTATCGATCCCATGCTGAATGAGAGGCTGCTGGGCGTGTTGTCCACCAAGGAGAATGTGAATCTGGAGACGCTGGGATTCGAGGGCGAGGATATCAGGAAGTTTCAGGCGACGATCGCACCCATCGAGATCGCGGCCGAGAGACTGGGGACCTTGTTTATCTACAAATGTGATGCGCAGTATGATATTGACGATATCATTCTCTGCGAGTACGGTACCACGGTGGTGGGGCTGGAGATGTTGCGCGCCGTCAATGAGGAGAACGCCGAGGAGAATCGGAAGATCGCAGTGGTGAAGTCGGCGATCAGCACGCTGTCTTTTTCGGAGATGGAGGCAATCACACATATTTTCGACGAGTTAAACGGCATGGAAGGCATCCTGGTAGCCAGCAAGATCGCAGACCGGGTAGGGATCACTAGGTCAGTGATTGTCAATGCGCTGCGCAAGTTTGAGAGCGCGGGCGTGATCGAGTCCAGGTCTTCGGGCATGAAGGGGACCTATATCAAGGTGCTGAACGATGTGGTGTTTGACGAGATCGAGGAGCTGAAGCGGAAGAATCAGCGTACATCGCAGAAATGAAAATGATCGCGGAATAATAAGCGATCGTGGATGTTCCATCAAAAATCAAATAAGAGCAAAGCGGGACGGATTCCCACTTGGGGTAAAAGGATTTATCAAAAACTGATAAATCCTTTTTTGAGCTTCGTGAAAACGCTTTCACAGCCGGGACACAGCCGGGAAAAACGAAAATCCGTCCGGGAAAAATTGGTAAAACCACAATATCATGTATTTGTCAAAAAAAAAGAAAAAGATGTTGTGTTTTTATAGAAATTATTTATAATAAAATAGAGTGGGTGTATTATACTCTGAAAGGAGCCGTATATGATCAACACAAATGCTTTTGACTATATCAATGTGCTGGACAAGGCGATGGACGCCAGCTGGCTTAGAAACGAGGCTATTGCCAACAATATCGCGAATGTGGACACGCCCAATTACAAGCGCCAGGATGTGGCGTTTGAGGCGGAGTTGAAGAAAGCATTAGGATATAACAGATATCAGTCCATGGACGACAAGGTGAGCAATCTGACCGTCAGGCAGCTCAGACCTCAGGTATATACGGATTATGCGAATTTTTCTTATCGTCTGGATGGCAATAATGTGGATATTGAGAACGAGAACGTGATGATGGCGGAAAATCAGTTGAAGTATCAGGGACTGAGAGAAAGTATAAACCAGGAGTTTCAGAATTTAAAGGCGGTGATTAAATAATGGGAATGTTTTCATCTTTTAACATTAATGCATCCGGACTTACGGCGCAGCGGCTCAGAATGGACACAATCTCCGAAAACGTGGCGAATGCCAATACCACCCGCACGGAGGACGGTTCTCCCTATGTGAGGAAAATCGTTACCTTTGCCACCAAGGGGGCAGAGCGTCCGTTGACCGCGGGAACGTTTCACAAAGTCCTGAAGGGGGCTACCGCGGCTTATGTGGGACAGGGCGTGAAAGTGAACGGTATATATGAGGACAAGGAGACGGAGGGCAATCTGGTGTATGATCCGTCCCATCCGGATGCAGACGAGAACGGATATGTGCTGTATCCAAACGTGAATATCATTACAGAGATGACGAACCTGATCGACGCCAGCCGGGCTTATGAGGCCAATGCGACGGCTTTCAATGCGAGCAAGTCCATCGCCCAGCAGGGGCTGCAGATCGGGCAGCAGTCCTGATCGGGAAGGTAAGAGGAGAGTGTAAAGTATGGATATGTCGATGTTTTCAACGCTCAGCGGGCTCAGCGGCACAAGCGGTGCCAATAATGTGCAGAAGATGCCGTATTTAACAGGAGCACTCACGGAGAAGACCGATACGGCGGACGGTAATATGTTCAGTGCGATCCTGGGGACTGCGATTGACAATATCAAGGCGACCAACAGTTATCTGTCGGATGCGGAGAATGAGGAGATCCGGTTTGCCCTGGGCGAGACGGACAATACCCACGATCTTTCCATTGCGTTGAGTAAAGCATCTACAGCGCTGCAGTATACGGTGGCCATCCGGGACAGGCTCATGGATGCCTATAAAGAATTGATGCAAATTCAAATTTAAGTACGAAACGGAGAAGTACCATGCCGGAGAGAATCAAAGAAATTCTGCAAAAGGTATTGGACTGGTGGAATAAGTTTACCTCCCGTCAGAAGACGATCATTGTCGGACTGGCGGCTACCGTCATTTTTGCCTTTGCAATTGTAATTTATGTGTCAACACAACCGAAATATGTGGATCTGACCACTGCCGAGAATGCCGCCAGGGCTGCGGAGGTGGAGGAACTGCTCACCAGTGCCGGTATCCAGCACAAGGCTTCTCCGGACGGATTGCGGTTCAGCGTGGAGCAGAGTCAGTATCAGACCGCAGTCTGGACGTTAGGCGCCAACGGGTACGGCGCGGATGAGTATACCATACAGCAGGCATTGAGCGGCAGTATCTCCACCACGGCCTCCGACAAGGAGAAGCTGACGGTGGCGGCTTATCAGAGCAAGCTGGAGAAACTGTTGACAGGCTATGCTAATATCAAAAAAGCGACTGTCATTCTGAATATTCCTGCGGATACGGGAACTCTTGTCAGAGAGAGACAGGAGGCCAGTGCATTTATCACGCTGGAACTGGACGGTACTTTCACATCGGCAAACGCTGCTAATGTGGCGAGAGGTGTGTCGACCTGGCTGGGTAATAAGACGACTTCCAATATCACGATCCTGGATTCGGAGTCGAACCTGTTGTTTGCGGGCGGCGACGACTATTCCACCACAGGGACTGCAAGTTCGATCCAGGACCTGCAGAGTCAGTGGCAGGCCATGATCAACCACCAGGTAAAGACGGTGCTGTTGGGGTCCAAACAGTTTGACAATGCGGAAGTGGCGTGTATCCTGGATCTGGATATGTCCAGCAGAGAGGGTGCGGATCATACCTATACGGCGCCGGACGGGCATGAGCAGGGATATTATTTACATACGCAGGATTATAGTTCCATCGGCGAGAACAGCGGTTCCTATGTACCCGGTACGGATTCCAATGATGAGACGGTTTATGTCAGCCCGGACAGCAACAATTCGTCCTCGGAGCAGACGGAGACGCTGCGGGATTATATTTTGAATGAACATATGGAAAATTATTCCACGCCGGCGGGATCGGTGCGGTACAATACCTCGCATATGTCGGTGTCCCTGATCCGCTATCATGAGTATCATGAGGAGGATGTGAGAAGACAGGGACTGTTGGACGGATCCTCCTGGGAGGAATTCCAGGATCAGCACAAGGAGAATATCAAGCTGGAGGTGGATCCGGATTATTACAGCATGGTGCAGAATTCTTCCAAGATCCCCATGGAGAATATCATGATCACAGCCTATGAACTGCCTGTTTTTGTGGACAAAGAGGGATTGTCCAGCTCGGATTATACGAATATCGTAAGTCTGATCCTGCTGGTGGTGATCCTGGGGCTGTTGGCGTTCGTGATTCTGCGCAGCATGGGCAGCAGGGCGAAGGTGGCAACGGAGGAGGAAGAGCTTTCCGTGGAGAGTCTGTTACAGTCTACGCCTGAGGCAGAGCTGGAAGACATTGATGTGGAAGGGAAGTCCGAGACCCGCAAGATGATCGAGAAATTTGTGGATGAGAATCCTGAGGCAGCGGCGGCATTGCTCAGAAACTGGCTCAGTGAGGATTGGTAATGGATTTTATGTGAAGGAGTGAACGGTATGCCGAGAGCAATGAGCGGAGAGCAGGAGATCACCGGAATCCAGAAGGCGGCAATTTTGCTGATCACCTTGGGACCGGAACGTTCTGCCGGGTTGTTTAAACATCTGAAGGAGGAGGAGATCGAGGATCTGACTCTGGAGATTGCCAATACAAGAAGCGTGACCCCCCAGGTAAAAGATGAAGTGATCAATGAGTTTTATGAAGTCTGCCTGGCGCAGCAGTATATCGCGGAGGGCGGTATCGGTTACGCAAAGGAACTTCTGGACAAGGCGCTGGGTTCCGAGAAAGCGCTGGAAGTGATCGGAAAGCTGACTGCATCCCTGCAGGTAAAGCCTTTCGAGTTCGTGCGGAAAACGGAGGCTTCCCAGCTGTTGAACTTTATTCAGGACGAGCATCCGCAGACCATTGCGTTGATCCTGTCCTATCTGTCGCCGGGACAGTCGGCGCAGATTGTTTCCGCACTTCCGCCGGAGCGACAGGCGGATGTGGCAAGGCGTATTGCAATGATGGACCGCACCAGCCCCGATGTCATCAAGGAGGTGGAGAAGGTGCTGGAGTCGAAACTGGCAAGTCTGGTAAACCAGGATTACACCGTGATCGGCGGCGTGGACGCTGTGGTGGAGATTTTGAACACGGTAGACCGCGGTACCGAGAAACATATCATGGAGACGTTGGAGATCGAGGAGCCGGAATTGGCGGAGGAGATCCGGAAGAAGATGTTCGTGTTCGAGGATATCCTGCTTCTGGACGACCGTGCGATCCAGCGTGTGCTGCGTGACGTGGACAACAACGATCTGGAGATCGCCCTGAAGGGTGCCAACGAGCAGGTACAGGGCGCAATCTTCAACAACCTGTCCAAGCGTCTGGCGACCATGATCAAGGAGGATATGGACTTCATGGGACCTGTCCGTATGAAGGACGTGGAGGAAGCACAGCAGAAGATCGTAAATATTATCCGGAAACTGGAGGATGCAGGCGAGATCGTAATCTCCAGAGGCGGAGGTGACGAGATCGTTGTCTAGTTCAGGAAATCTTTTAAAAATGGGTTTTATGACCCAGGGGTCCGAAAAGCGTATGATCAACAGCAATGAGCTGGTTGCAAAGCGCATGGAGGAATGGGCGCAGAAGGCAGCGCCGCGGGATGAAAGGGCAGCAGAGGACGAATCCGGTTTTTCTGCAGGGCTTTCCGTCGAGCAGGTGGAAGGTCTGTTGGGTGATGTGGATTTTGCGGACGGATTGTCCGGCAATGTGATCAAAGCGGGGGCTGCGGAGGATGCAGAGGCGGCCAGGGAAGCCGAGCGAGAGCAGCTTCTGGCCGAGACCAAAGGGGCTGCGGACGCGTTCCTGGCGGATGCCCAGGAAAAGGCAAAGCAGGAGGCGGATCATCTGCTGGAGGCGGCGAGGGAGCAGATCGCCGCAGAGCGGGAGGAAGCGCTGACCCAGGCGAGAGAGCAGGGGTATCAGGAGGGCTTCCACAAGGCGGAACAGGAATTCGCGGCAAAGGAAAGGCACCTTGCAGAGAAAGAAAAGCAGCTGGAGGCAGAATACAATGAGATGTTGAGCCAGCTGGAGCCGAAGCTGGTGGAGACGATCGGAGATGCCTATGAGTACCTGATCGGGGTGGAAATGGCCTCCTACAAGGATATTCTGGTGTATATGATCTCCTCCGCGGTGCGCAGGATTGAAAGCGGGAAAACCTTTACCGTGCATATCTCCGGTGAGGACTACCCTTATGTCAGTATGGAAAAAAAGAAGCTGGAGGCGGCGTTGTCCTCTCCCAGCGCCACATTGGAATTGGTTGAGGATACTACGCTTAGTCACAATGAATGTATGATTGAGACCGAGGGCGGTATTTTTGATTGCGGACTGGGGACACAGCTGCGGGAGCTGGCGAAGCGGCTGAAGCTGCTGTCGTATGAGAAGCAGGATTAATCTGCTGCATGTTCCATTGCATGCATAGCATATTCTGCAAGCGGCACGCTTGCGCTACGTGAAAAGCGTAGCAGGTGCCTTTTTGCAGAATATGCTATACATGCAGTGCGTATTGCAGCATGATATAGGAGGAGAGAGAATGCAGGCTCCGAATATAGATTTTACGAAGTATGCGCGATTGACGGAGAGAGCTTATTTCCGCAGGTTGGGCAAGGTGGTCAATGTGGTCGGGCTGACCATTGAGTCGGCCGGACCGGATGCGAAGATGGGGGATCTGTGCCGTATTTTGCCGGAGGCGGACTCCGGATATCCGCCGATCCAGGCGGAGGTGGTGGGATTCAAAAACGGAAGAACCCTGCTGATGCCCTATGATAACGTGGAGGGCATCGGACTCGGATGTATTGTGGAGAATACGGGATATCCGCTGACGGTGACTGTGAGCGACGCACTGTTGGGCAAGACGTTAAACGGTCTCGGCAGACCCACGGACGGCACTGTGATCACGGGGGCGGAGTATCCGGTAGACCAGAACCCGCCGGATCCCATGGATCGCGCGATCATCGATCAGATCCTGTCTCTTGGGGTGCGGGCAGTGGACGGTCTGATCACCATCGGAAAAGGACAGCGAATCGGAATTTTTGCCGGATCCGGTGTGGGCAAGTCCACCCTGATGGGCATGTTTGCAAGGAATACCAAGGCGGACATCAATGTTATTGCACTGATCGGAGAGCGTGGCAGAGAGGTGCGCGAATTCATAGAGAGAGACCTGGGCGAGGAAGGTGTGAAGCGTTCCGTTGTGGTGGTCGCGACTTCGGACAGGCCGGCATTGGAACGTAAAATGGCGGCCATGACGGCGACGGCCATCGCGGAATATTTCAGGGATCAGGGGAAGGATGTCCTTCTGATGATGGATTCCCTGACCCGTTTTTCCATGGCGCAGCGGGAGATCGGGCTTGCCAGCGGTGAGCCGCCGGTGACCAGAGGATATCCGCCCAGCATGTATGCGACGATGCCCAGGCTTTTGGAGCGGGCTGGAAGAGATGCGAAAGGTTCCATTACGGGACTTTATACCGTGCTTGTGGACGGCGACGACTTCAACGAGCCGATTACAGATACGGCGCGAAGCATTCTGGACGGACATATCATGCTGAACCGGAAACTGGCACACAAAAACCATTATCCGGCTATCGATGTGCTGCAGAGCATTTCCCGATGCATGAGCCAGGTGGCGGACAAGGAGCATAAGGCGGCTGCGGGTAAGCTGCGCAATATTCTGGCAACCTACAATGACGCGGAGGATCTGATCAACATCGGTGCCTACAAGAAAGGCAGCAATCCGTCCATCGATTATGCCATGAGCAAGATTGACGAGGTGAACGACTTCCTGTGCCAGAGCACGGAGGAAAAAGTGGATTTTGAAGAGAGCTCGCGCCGGATGAAGGAGATGTTCGGGTAATGGCAAAATTTATCTATAAGCTGCAGAATGTGCTGAATCTGAAGCTGAAGATGGAAGGACAGGCGAAGGAAGCGTTTTCCGCAGCGCGTATGGCGTTAGATGAGGAAGAGGAGAAGCTGCAGGCGCTGAAGGACAGAAAACGGGGTTATGAGGAGCATGCCAGGGAGCTTTTGAACGGCACGCTGAATATGTTGGAGATTGAGAGCAATCAGAATGCGATTACGGTGATGGACGGTCTGATCGCGGCGCAGGCGCTGCAGGTGCAGAAGGCGGAGCAGAATCTGGAGCGGGCGAGAGTGGAGATGACCGTGGCAATGCAGGAGCGAAAAACCCAGGAGATTTTGAGAGAGAGGGCTTTTGAGGAATTCCTGCAGGAAGAAAACCGCGCAGAGAGTAAGGCAATAGACGAACTGACCAGCTATACCTACGGTCAGAAGCAGGGAGTGTAGAGAGATGGCAAGAGAGAAGACGCCACAGGAGATTGCAGCTGCCGAGGAGAAGAAAAAGATCCAGGCGGAGAAGAAGCAGTTAAAAAATGACCAGAAGGCTCAGAAGAAAGAGGCGAAGCGCAGAGCCAAGGAGATTGCCAAGAAAGAGGATGCGCTGGATGATGAAGGAGAAGGCGGCGGAATCGGTACTTTCTTTGTGACGATCTTTATTGTGCTGCTGTGGCTGGCCGTGATCTGTGTTGTGATCAAAATGGACGTGGGCGGCTTCGGGAGTTCGGTATTGGCGCCGATCTTAAAAGATGTGCCGGTGGTCAGCAAGATCCTGCCCAAGAACGCGCAGACGGAAGCCCTGGATGGAGAAAGCTACGGCGGATACACCAGCCTGCGGGAGGCGGTGGATCAGATCACTCTGCTGGAGAAGCAGCTGGAGCAGGCACAGAATTCCAATAAAATCAAGGATACGGAGCTGGAAACCCTGAAAGCGGAGGTGCTCAGGCTGCAGCCCTTTGAAGAGCGGCAGGTGGAGTTCCAGAGGATCCGCCAGGAGTTTTATGAGGAAGTGATCTATGCGGAGAACGGTCCGGGGGTGGAGGAATATCAGAAATATTATGAGTCCATGGATCCCACCACGGCGGAATATCTCTATAAGCAGGTGCTGGCACAGCAGCAGGCGGATCAGGAAATCAAGGATTATGTGGCCGGGTTTGAGCAGATGAAGCCCAAGGCAGCTGCGGCGATGTTCGAGAAAATGTCGGGGGATATGCAGCTTGTGGCCAATATCCTGCAGGAGATGAATTCGGACAGCCGGGCGAAGATCATGGATGCCATGAGTCCGGACTTCGCGGCGAAAATCACAAAAATTATGAATCCGGAATCTTAAGTCCCGGGCGGCTTGAACCGATATAATAATTGATATTTAAAAATGCAGAAAGGAGGAATGCAGATGGCGACAACACCCATCAAGGACGTAGGCAGTGTGATGAATCTGCAGGCTGCGATGAGCAATATGGCAGCAGGTGCGGCAAAGAACGCAGGGGACAGTTTTCAGTCTGTTCTGAACAATCAGACCGGTGCGGGAAAACAGGATGTCACAAAGAGCCAGCCGGTGAAAAACGCCGATAACAAGGCGAAACCCGGGGATGATCTGAGGGCGAAAGAGCATGCACGCAAGGATGTCCGGGCACAGAAGCCGCAGGAGGAATTGTCCAAGGAAGATCTGGAGAAGGCGGCGGAAGTCGTGGCGGCGGCAGCAAATGAGCTGATCGGGCAGATTGCGGATACCTTTGATGTACCTGTGGAGGAATTGCAGGAGCTGATGGTGCAGATGGATCTGGAGCCGGCGGATCTGTTGAATCCGGAGAATCTGAACGCGTTTCTGCTTCAGGCAGGCGGCGTGGAAGACTCCATGGCGTTACTGACCAATGAAGAGATGTACGGCGATTTTCAGATGCTGATGGATCAGGCGGGAGAGCTGGCCGATTCGGTTGCCGGGGAACTGGCGGCGTTGCCGGACAGGACATTTGCGGCGGACGTGGAAGCAGAACCGGTTGATGCGGCGGACATGGAAGCGGAACCGGAGGAGGAAGAACCGATGCCTGATATGACCGGAAAGGCAGACAGAGCGGAGTTCGGCGAGCAGCCCGGACAGGTACGGACGCCCAAAGCGGAGGAGCATAAGCCGGATGCCGGCACAAACGCGGGTCATGCAAAACCGGAGAGAGACGGCGTAAAGCACGACGCACACGCAGGGGAAGGCAACCTGGTATTACAGACTATCCGAAATGAGGAGTTTGCCCCCGAACTGGAGGCGGTTCCGATGAGTGCAGGCAGCGAGGTTGATACACAGGACATCATGCGCCAGATCATGGATTACATGCGGGTGCAGATCAGACTGGATGAGACCAGCATGGAGATGCAGCTTCATCCCGCGAGCCTGGGTACGCTGCAGATCCAGGTGGAAGCCAAGGGCGGCGTGCTGACAGCGAATTTCATCACACAGAATGAGGCGGTGAAAGCGGCGCTGGAGAGCCAGATGGTGCAGCTGCAGGAGAATCTGGAGCAGCAGGGTCTCAAGGTGGAAGAAATCGAAGTGACCGTGGCGACTCATCAGTTCGAACAGAATCTGGATCAGCAGGGCAGAGACGGCGAGCAGTCCGGAGAGGCACAGGAAGCCAGACGCCCCAGAGTCAGAAGACTTCATCTGGGTGGGCCGGATGAGATGATCCCGCCGGAGGAGATGACGGAGGAAGACCGAATCACGGCAGAGATGATGGCGGCAAACGGCGGCACGGTGGACTACACCGCTTAAGGAAGAACAATCAGAAAAGAGCAATCAGAAAAAGAAAGGAGAGAGCGATGGCATCATTAGGAGCAATCATTGAGAACGGAAAGATTGTGGAGAGTGCTTCCCAGAGTTCGTTGAGTAAGAGCAAAGAAGCGTCTGCAAACAACGGCATGGATAAAGATGCTTTCCTGCAGCTTCTGGTAGCGCAGATGAAGTATCAGGATCCCATGGAGCCCACCTCCAACACAGAGTACATTGCGCAGTATGCGCAGTTTTCCCAGGTGGAGCAGATACAGAATATGGCATCCAGCATGAATCTGCAGCGTGCCAGCCAGCTGGTCGGGCAGGAGGTGCGCATGAAGACCACCACATCTTCGGGGGACACCAAATATGTGGAGGGCAGAGTAGATTACGTTTCTTACGAAGGAAACAAAGCGTATCTGTCGATCGATGAGTCCCTGTATTCCATCGATGATCTGGACACGGTGGTCGACGGTACATACAAAAATGCTTATGATCAGGCTATGAATTTTGTGATCGCAGTCAATAAGCTTCCTGCAATTGCAAACATTTCCGGTTCGGATCTGGATGCGGTTGATAATCTGAAAGCATTCTACGACGGCATGAGTGATTATGAGAAGTCTTATGTGGCAAAAGATGTGGTTGCAACACTGAACAAATATGTGGAAAAGGCTGCAGAGATCAGAAAAGCCGAGGAAGAGCAGTCGCAGGAGAATTCCGATTCAGATGAAACCACAGATGCTGTAGATACGGAATAAACTGCGGAATGATACGGGGTGAAAGGAGGAAATGATGAGTCATATCAACATTCAGAATCAGAATTTCCTTTCGATCGAGCAGCTGACGGACAGATATTTCAATCAGACCGGAAAGGCAGAGGGGCAGTCAGATCAGACAGAGCTTTCCTTTCAGGACGTTCTGAAGCAGAAAACCTTGGAGGAGACTTCACCGGAACAGGAACTCAGATTTTCAAAGCACGCTTCGGGAAGATTGAACGAGCGGGGGATTGAACTGAGCGACGGACAGTTGGAGAGGCTCGAGGACGGAGTCCGCAGGGCAGGACAGAAGGGAATCAAGGATTCACTGGTCATTGTGGATGATCTGGCATTTATCGTAAATGTGCCGAATAACACCGTGGTGACCGCTATGGACAGTACACAGACAACCGAAAATGTTTTTACAAATATCAACGGAGCAGTGATCATGTAAGCCGGACCTCACAAGGAAGTTTACAGGACAGGTTACAAGAAGACATTCCTGAATGACAGAGGGAATGCGGCTCCGGGAAAATAGGAGGAACAAGCACTATGATGAGATCATTGTATGCCGGCGTATCCGGCTTAAAGACCCACCAGACCAAGATGGACGTTATCGGTAACAACATCGCGAACGTAAATACAACTGCATATAAGTCAAGCTCCATCACCTTCAGCGAGCTGATGAGCCAGACCACACAGAGCGCCAGCGGTCCCAACGCGACCACCGGTGTGGGCGGTATCAATGCGAGACAGGTCGGTCTGGGCGTAAAGGCAGGCGCTATTAACTTAAACATTACCGGACAGGGTGCCAGCCAGTCCACCGGAAATCCTTTCGATATCATGATCAACGGGGAGAATTTCTTCGTGGTATCCAACGGACAGGAGAATTTCTTCACCAGAGAGGGTTCGTTCTATGTGGATGGTGCCGGAAACCTTGCCATGACCAGTAACGGTTACAACGTTATGGGGTGGCAGGTGGATGACTACACCGGCGCAATCAAGCAGGATACCGTGAGCGCGCTGCGCATCATGAGCGCCGCAAATATGACATATCCGCCCGAGGCGACTTCCAAGGCGTATATTTCCGGTATTTTGGATAAAAACGATACGGATGTGACCAGTGCCAACGGTAAGGTTGTGAATCTGAACATCTATGACAATCTGGGTTACAGCTATACTGCAAGAATGATCTTCAGACAGTCTTCCGATCCCAATGTTTATGGGTTGGAGTTTAATAAACTGCTGGATTCCAAGGGCAATGAAGTGGAGATGACCGAAGCCCAGAGACAGGCGGCGTTCGGCGGCGCAGAGACCATGGAGAAAGAGACTAATATTGAGTTGGGCAAGAGTTATGCATGGGACGCTTCCGGAAACCTGTCCGTCAACGGTGAGACCATTGTGTATGCTACCGGCAATACAGATTATCCTTACAGTACGGTTTCGAACTTTGCGGATCTGACCGATGAGCAGAAAGCGGCGCAGAATGAAAAGGCGATCTCGCTGATCGCAAAAGCCTACGGCTATGAAGGATCCGAAAATGAATTCCTCAATCTGAAAATTCCCGTAGCGGTGGGGGATGATACCCAGAATTACAGCATTCAGCAGATCATCAGTCAGTCGGTGGAAGCGCTGTCCGGCAAAACGCTGGCGAACACGCTCGGCTCCGGTGCTGTATCCCCGGGACGCGCGTATTACGGATTTGAAGTGCAGTTCAATCCGGACAACGGTGAAATTGCCAAAGTCGGTGCCAGCGGTACCAACTTTGTGACGAATCTGAAGTTAGCTGACATGGGAGAGGAATTCACCAATTTCTCCAACATTGAGATCGACCTTTCGGAGATTTCCATGTTTGATAACAAGGGAACTTCCACAGTGGCGGCGACCAGCGGTGACTTTGATGGCGTAGGTACCGGAAGACGCCTGGGAGATATGATCGGCGTGTCCGTTCAGAACAACGGTATGATCTATGCCAGCTACGATAACGGTATGACCAAGCTGTTAGGGCAGATCGCCACGGCGGCATTTGCCAACGCTTCCGGTCTGGAGAGAGCGGGAGATAATCTGTACTCTGCAACCCTGAACTCCGGCGTATTTGACGGCGTGGGTGTGGATATTACCGCAAACGGCGGCTATATGTCCACCGGTATGTTGGAGATGAGTAATGTGGATCTGTCCTCCGAGTTTACGGAGATGATCACCACACAGAGAGGCTTCCAGGCAAACAGCCGTATCATCACAGTATCCGATACGCTTCTGGAGGAACTGACCAATCTGAAGAGATAAAAGGATGAAAAATTCATAGAATTTTTCATCCGCGAAAACGCCGCTTAGCGGCGTTTTCCGTTCTTATATATCCGGTGATATAGCTGTGATGCAAGGCAATTTCGCAGGTGCACCCGGCTATATGATATACTTCACAAGCAGGGGCGTTTGAGGACGCCGGCACTTAGGCAGCGCATTTTGCTGCCTTAGTGTTCGTTGCGTCCGAAATCGAACGAGAGGTGTACCCTGCGGTGAAGTATATCATAGGCCGGGTTGGCTGCTGATAAAGCGGGAGGATAAGACATGATCGAGGTTACAAAACTGAACGGCGTGAAAATACTGGTAAATCCCCATTTATTGGAAATTGTGGAAGAAACGCCGGATACAGTGCTTACTTTGACCACAGGCAAAAAAATAATTGTAAAAGAAAGTAGACAAGAGATTAAAAATCTAGTAAAATTGTATCGAAAGGATATTCTGGCAGATTAGATTCCGTTAGAGATAAATCCTTTGCGGATTAATATATACAGAAGGTTTAGGTGGAGTTAGGTGGATATTGCATCACTGGTAGGTTTCCTTTTTTGTTTTGCCATGTTGATATTCGGTATTTTGAGTAGTGCAGGCTTGACGGGTATTATACGTTACCTGGATCTGCCTTCGGCCATCATCACGTTCGGTGGTGCGCTGGGGGCTACTTTGTGTTCTTTCACGATGGCTGATTTTGTGGCCGGGCTGAAGACATTTACCCTGATCTTTAAGATGCCGGCACTGGATACCTCCGAAATGATCAAAAAAATCATAGATTTGTCCAATGTAGCCCGGAAAGAGGGCCTTTTGTCGTTGGAGGAAGCGGCCTCCGATCTGGACGAGCCTTTTCTGAAAAAGGGCATCCTGCTGATCGTAGACGGTACGGATCCCGATCTGGTCAGAGGAATCCTGGAGACGGAGCTGGTCAATGCAGAGGGCAGACACAAGAATCTGATCGGATTCTGGGATGCGCTTGGCGCCATGGGACCCGCGTGGGGTATGATCGGTACCCTGATCGGTCTGGTAAATATGCTTTACAACATGTCGGACGCGAGTTCTATTGGACCTTCCATGGCCGTGGCATTGATCACCACATTGTACGGTTCCCTGCTGGCAAACTGGATCTGCGGACCTGTAGCCAATAAGCTGAAGGCGGACAATGCGACAGAGATGACGCAGAAAGAAGTTATGATCGAGGGACTTCTGTCGATACAGGCAGGCGAAAATCCCCGTGTCATTGAGGAAAAGTTAAAATCGTTCCTTGCACCTAAGGACAGAACGAGTTCTGAGGAAGCAGGAGGTGAGGAGTAAGTGGCAAAGAGAAAACCTGAAGATCCGCCAGCCGGGTCCCCGGCGTGGATGGCGACTTTCAGTGATTTGATGAACCTTTTGCTTTGTTTCTTTGTGCTCCTTTTTTCCATGTCATCGATTGAAGAAGCAAAGTGGATCGCATTCGTAACGGCGGTAAACAATAGCATCAGCGTGTTCAGCGGCGGCGCAACATCAATCGGCGACGGAATTCTGGTCAGCAACGGCGTGAGCCAGCTGAATGAGTTGAGCGACTATATGAACAGTACAGGAAAGCTGGCTGATTCCGATTCGGCTGAAAATAAACTGGAAGAGTATCAGAAGAGCGGCGATATCGAGATGCTGCAGGAGGCTTTGGAGGAACAACAGCTGCAGAATAATGAGGAACTGGCGGAATTGGTGGATGAGGCCATCAATGAGGGGAAGCTTTCAGACCAGATCGATGTGACGTTTACGGCGCAGTATGTCCAGCTCACCATGAAAGGTGCGATCCTGTTTGATTCCGGAAGCGCGGAACTGAGGGAGGAATCATACCCGGTGCTGGATAAGGTCGGCGTGATTCTGGAGCGCTACGCCAAGGGTGAGATCGAGATTGAAGGTCATACGGACAATGTGCCCATCAACAGTGCCAGATATGCCAGCAATGAGGAGCTTTCCAGCGCCAGGGCGCTGACGGTATTTTATTATCTGTCACAGAATACATATCTTGACATCACCAATCTGAAACATGCAGGTATGGGTGAGAGGATACCGATTGCGGACAATTCCACAGCGGAGGGCAGAAGCAAGAACCGGCGCGTGGAAATCCGGATGTATAATCCGTCCTGAGACAGGAAGTCTGTTAAATTAAGAATTTGAAGTGAGAGAGGTTAGGACCTGTAATGAAAAAGAATTTGCTGTCCGTTATTATTTTGGCGTTATTGATCGTAAATATCGCGCTGACCGCTGTGATGATGTTTAATGTGACCAGCACCAACAAGAAGGTGGCAAACCTGATCGGGAACATTGCAACCGTGATGAATCTGGAACTCACGACACCGGGGGAGGCGGAGCAGAAGCCGGAAATCTCGCCGGCGGATACAGAAGTTTATTCCGTTGCGGGTTCCATGACTTTGGCGCTGGCGCCGGAGACGACTGTGGATTCCAACGGAAAGTCTGTCACAAAGCAGAATTATCTGATGTGCAACGTTTCGTTTTCTGTGAACACCAAGCATGAAGATTATAAGACGTACGGTTCCGCAGAGGCATTGGCCAACAGAGAAGCTTTGATCAAGGATGCGATCAGTTCTGTGGTCAGCAAGCATACGTTGAGTGAACTGCAGGCAGATCCCGGTATGGAAGGTCTGAAAGCGGAGATTCTGCAGGCGGTACAGGGAATTTATCAGAGTGATTTTATCTATAAAGTTTTAGTCAGTGATGTGAAGTTCGCTGCGCAATAAAGCAGTCTTGAGCGGATGAGACAAGGCTTTACGCCGTTTATTGCGGAGTAGGGCAAATGAGGAGGTGAGGACTTGTGGGCGAGGTTCTATCGCAAAGTGAAATAGACAACTTACTTGCGGCATTGTCTACCGGAGAGTTGGATGTAGACAACATCCAACCGGGTGACGAGAAACAAGTAAAAAATTACGATTTCAGCCGCCCGACCAAGTTCTCAAAAGAGCATTTAAGGACGTTAGAGATTATCTACGAGCATTACGGACGTCTGGTTTCCACGAATCTGCCGGTATATCTGCGCAAGAATGTGCAGGTCACGGTGGCCAGTTCGGAGACAGTTACATTCAGCGAATTTACCAATGCGTTGTCCAACCCGAGTATTTTGGGGATTATTAATTTTACGCCCCTGAACGGCACGATCATCATCGATCTGGCCACCAATCTGGCGTATGCCATGTTAGACAGGATGCTGGGGGGCATGGGAATCCCGTTGGAGAAGAAGCGGGAGTTTTCCGAGATAGAATTATCCATTATTCAGAAAATATTGATCATGTTGACGCAGCTTTTGCGGGAGCCATGGAAAAATGTACTGGATATTGCACCGGTTCTGAGCAGAGTGGAGACGAATCCGCAGTTTGCCCAGGTGATCGCGCCGAATGACATGATCGCGATCATTACACTGAACATTAAGATCGGGGACGTGGAAGGATTTATCAATTTCTGTCTGCCGTTCTTTACGCTTGAGGACGTGATGGACCGACTGAATACGAAGTACTGGTTTGCGTCCATGCAGGAGAATCACGACGAGAATTACGAAGAATATATTGAAACGCTTGTGCGGAAGGTGGATGTGCCCATCAAGGCAGTGCTTGGAAAGAGTTATATATCTGTCAGCGATTTCCTGAATCTGCAGGTCGGCGACTGCATCAGACTGGATGCAAAAGTTGAGAATGATATGGAAGTATATGTTGGAAATATCAGAAAGTTTACCGCTCTGCCCGGCGCAAATAACGATGCTTATGCTGTGCGGATCACATCGGTAATCAGAGAGGAGGACTAGAAAATGGATGGAATGCTTTCTCAGGACGAGATCAATGCCCTGTTAAGCGGAATGGATCTGTCGGGCGACACGCCTCCGGAGATACCGGAAGATATGATCGCTGCAGATACCTCCCAGAGTTCCATGCCTTCCAATAACGGGTATTTTGCCGGAGCGGGTGCGAGCACAAGCGGCGACGAGACATTGTCGGATGTGGAAAAAGATGCCATCGGAGAAGTGGCAAACATCAGCATGGGATCTTCGGCAACCACACTGTATTCGCTGGTTAATAAAAAAGTTGATATCACGACTCCTGTTGTGGAACTGGCAACCTGGGACAGTTTGCTGGTGGATTATGAGAAGCCGTGCGTATTTACCCAGATCAAGTATACGGTGGGACTTGACGGCTCCAACATCATGGTCTTAAAGGAACAGGATGTAAAGATTATCACGGACCTGATGATGGGCGGTGACGGTACAAATATAGACGGGGAGATTACGGATCTGCATCTGAGTGCGATCTCGGAGGCTATGAACCAGATGATGGGTTCCGCTGCCACATCGCTTTCCACAATGTTGAATTCGGTGATCGATATCAGCCCGCCGATTTCATCCCTGCTGGATCTGACAACCGTGAAAGCGGCGGAGGAGATCGCTCCGTTTCTGGGCGGAGTTTTTGTTAAGATTTCTTTCCGCATGCAGATTGATACGTTGGTAAATTCCACGATCATGCAGCTGTACCCGATCGATTTTGCAAAAAAGCTGGTAGAGACTTTCATCGATACGCAGATGGGCGGAGCCGGAATGGGAGGAAGCTCCTCCACACCGGAGCCTGTACCGGAGCCTGCACCGACACAGGCTCCTTCCGCAGGAGACATGAGCGGCGGCATGCAGAGCATGCCGGGTATGGGGATGCCTATGGGCGGTATGCAAGGCATGCCCGGTATGGATATGAGCGGTATGGGCGGCATGCCGGGTATGGGGATGCCTATGGGTGGTATGCAAGGCATGGGCGGCATGCAGGGCATGCCTGGGATGCCTATGGGCGGCATGCAGGGCATGGGCGGAATGCCTATGGGCGGTATGCCGGGTATGGGGATGCCTATGGGCGGCATGCAGGGTATGAACGGCATGCAGAGTATGCCTGGGATGCCCATGGGCGGCGCGCCGATGCAGCAGAATGTCAACGTCCAGCCGGCACAATTCCAGAGCTTTTCCGGGGATATGACCGGGGGGGCCGGCCAGGAGAATATCGGCCTGATCAAGGATGTTCCGTTGGAAGTTACCGTAGAACTGGGACGGACGACGAAGTCTATCTCGGAAATATTGGATTTTTCACCGGGAACCATTATCGAACTGGATCGTATCGCGGGTGAGCCCATTGATGTGCTGGTCAACGGCAAGTTCGTGGCGAAGGGTGAAGTGGTTGTAATTGAGGAAAGTTTTGGTATCAGAGTAACAGAAATTATTAAATAATAGTGACAAAACGGTCTGCTTTATGGTATACTGAAACCAGTGTCATAGTAATGGAGGAAAAAACATGGCAAAGAATATTTTGATCTGTGATGATGCAGCATTTATGAGAATGATGATCAAGGACATCCTGACCAAGAATGGCTACAACGTTGCAGGTGAGGCTGAAAATGGCTTAAAGGCTGTGGAGAAGTACAAGGAGGTAAGCCCCGATCTGGTGCTCATGGACATTACCATGCCTGAGATGGACGGTATCCAGGCTTTGAAGGAGATCAAGAAGCTGGATGCAGGTGCGCGTGTGATCATGTGTTCCGCAATGGGACAGCAGGCGATGGTAATTGAATCCATTCAGGCCGGCGCAAAGGATTTCATCGTGAAACCGTTCCAGGCTGACCGTGTCATTGAGGCAGTGAAGAAGGTTGTAGGATAAGAGGGCTTGATGGAATGAGTGTTCTCCTTTCGGCGGGCAGTTTTGCGCAGTTTTTAACTGTACTTGTCATTTTTATTGCTGTTTTGGGCGTCACTGCATGGGCGACCAGGTGGATGGCGAACTATCAGAAGCAGCAGAATGAAAATGGGAATATCGAGATCCTGGAGACGGTCCGGATTACGAACAGCAAATACATTCAGCTCGTGCGGGTAGGAGCAACCTATATGGCGATCGCGGTCTGTAAGGATACAGTCACGATGCTGGGTGAAGTGCCTGCCTCGCAGCTTGTCTTTCGCGATGCAGCGGAAGGCGGGACTAATTTTCAAAAACTATTTGAGAAGACACTGAAAAGAAGTGACAAAGACGAATGAATAAGTCCGAACATAAGCTCATAAAAAGAAAACTGATCAAAATATGCCTGCTGGTTACGGTGGGCATATTGTATATTCACAAATTTTTTTTCCAGTCTTTGGTAGTTTACGCGGCGGAAGAGCGCCCGATCACCGGAGATACCACCGTGACCACAGTCATTCGTCCCACGGGGACAACGGAGACCATGGATGAACTCATGGAACCCAATATGACGAATTCCATAACGATCAGGCTGAATGAGGATAACGGGCAGCTGAACGGTGCGTTACGTATCCTGCTGACTTTGACGCTGATCTCGCTTGCGCCGATCCTGATCATTATGATGACCTCGTTTACGAGGATCCTGATCGTACTGCATTTCACCAGAGCTGCATTAAATACGCAGACAGCGCCTCCGAACCAGATCCTGATCGGGTTGGCGTTGATCCTTACATTTTTTATCATGGAGCCCACATTCAATCAGATCAATGAACAGGCGATCAAACCGTTTAACGAGGGTGAGATCGATCAGGAGGAGGCCTTTGATCTGGCGATGAAGCCGCTCAGAGAATTCATGTATCCGCAGACGCAGTTGAAGGATGCGGAGATGTTCATGGAAATTGCGGGACAGGAGTGGGACGGAGAGATCGAGAGTATTCCCAATACCGTGCTGGTGCCCAGCTTCATGATCAGTGAGCTGCGGACTGCGTTTTGGATCGGTTTCATGATCTATATTCCGTTTATCGTAATTGACATGGTTGTAGCGTCTACATTGATGAGTATGGGTATGATGATGCTGCCGCCCACGACGATTTCCATGCCGTTTAAGATATTATTGTTTGTTATGGCGGATGGATGGGCGCTGATCATCGGGCAGCTTGTCCGAACCTTTTACTGAGTCTGACGGTTTGAAAAGGGTTATGCGGAGGGATTGAAATGACGATAGATGCAGTTACCGAAATGACAAACAGCGCTCTGTTTTTGATCATTCAGGTGGCATTGGTACCGCTCCTGGTTTCACTGGTGATCGGTCTGTTAGTCAGTATTTTTCAGACGGCGACGTCCATTCAGGAGCAGACCCTGACTTTTGTGCCGAAGATCATCGGCGTGTTTTTGACGATCGCTTTGATCGGTGGTTGGATGATGACGAAGATGGTGGAGTATACCACGGATCTGTGGCAGAATTTTTCTCTTTATATTCACCGATAGAAGGAGAAGAGAAGGAATTTTATGATAGATTTATCTTTTTCCATCTATGATCTGGAATATTTTCTTCTGATCCTGGTTCGGGTGTCCTGTTTTGTTTTTATAGCTCCTTTTTTCAGTATGAGCAATGTTCCGAGAAGATTCCGAGTCGGATTGAGTATTTTTATCGCGGCTTTGCTGTATCAGGTGACGACACCGGCCGAATTCGGAATTTATGAAACGGTGTTGGATTATGCGATCCTGGTAATGAAAGAGGCCATCGCAGGACTGCTGATCGGTTTCGGTTCCAATATCTGTATGGCTATTCTGAATTTTGCCGGCACGATCGCGGATATGGAGACGGGACTTTCCATGGTCACGCTGATGGACCCGAATACCAGACAGCAGACCAGTTTTACCGGCGTGTTATATCAATACGCTTTTACGATGATGCTGATCGCATCGGGCATGTACAGATATCTGCTGGGAGCCATAGCGGATTCTTTTATCCTGATCCCGGTGGGAGGCGCGGTATTCCGGCCGGAGCTGATGCTGTCCACGATCATCCAGTTTCTGAGTGATTATGTCATTTTGGGATTTCGGATCGTACTGCCGATTTTTTGTGTGATCTTACTGTTGAATGCAGTGCTTGGTATCATGGCGAAGGTATCTCCGCAGATGAATATGTTTGCGGTGGGTATGCAGCTCAAGGTTCTGGTGGGGCTGGGGATATTGTTCCTTACCACTTATATGATGCCGGGAGCGGCGGATTTTATTTTTCAGGAAATGAAGACGGTGACAGTGGCTTTTGTGGAGGCGATCCGTCCGTAGTTTGGATAGAAGTTTTGGATGGAACCCCTGGGAGATGAGCGGATATGTTGAAATATAATCTGCAGTTCTTTGCAGAGGGGCAGGGCGGCGAGAAGACCGAACCTGCTACTGAGAAAAAGCTGAGCGATGCGAGAAAAGAGGGACAGGTAGCCAAGAGCCGTGAGATTGCAAACGGTGTGGGGATCATGGCGTTGTTTTTGATCCTGCGTTTCTGGGTGCCGACCATGGGCAGACAGCTGCTGCAGATATTTTCCGTGTTTTACGGGAGAATCGCGGACCTGGTGATCTTTTGGCGGGGCTATATGCCCCAGACCGACACAAGAATTGTTTTCAGAAATCTGTTATTGCAAAGTATTATCATTATGGGACCAATTTTGCTGATTGGTCTCCTTATTGCGTTCTTGTGCGATGTGGTGCAGGTGGGCTGGAAACCGACCATGAAGCCGATGCAGCCCAAGCTGAGTAAATTTAATCCGTTGTCCGGCTTGAAAAAGATCATTTCGGTCAACTCATTGGTAGAACTTGTCAAAGCGATCGCGAAGATTGGCGTGATTGCATATATGTGTTATAATTATCTGAAGGACAAATGGAATCTGCTCTTTATCCTGTATGATATGCCGCTTACCCAGGCGCTGAATCTGCTGTTGACCACTGTTACGGATCTGGGGATCCGCATCGCGGCGGTCTATATGGTGATTGCGTTTGCGGATTTTGCCTATCAGAAGTGGAAATTTGCGAAGGATATGCGAATGACCAAGCAGGAGATCAAGGACGAGTACAAGCAATCCGAAGGAGATCCCCAGATCAAGGGACGGATCAGGCAGAAGATGCGGGAAGCGTCCCAGCGCCGTATGATGCAGGATCTGCCGAAGGCGGATGTGGTCATCACCAACCCGACGCATTATGCCGTGGCGATCAAATATGATCCGGAGGTGGCGGAGGCCCCCACGGTGCTGGCCAAAGGAGAAGATTATCTGGCGCAGCGCATCAAGGAGATCGCCCGGGAAAACAACGTGGAGATCGTGGAAAACAAGCCCCTTGCCCGTATGCTGTATGCAAATGTGGAGGTAGGGGAGGCTGTGCCGCCGGAGTTGTATCAGGCGGTGGCGGAAGTGCTGGCGTTTGTGTATCATTTGCAGGGACGGGTATAAAAATCGCATTGGTGTCATGGTGTCGGCGGTATACTTCACCGCAAGGCACGCTGTCGCTACATGAAAAACGTAGCGGACACTAATGCAGCAGAGTACGCTGCATAAGTGCCGACGTTTTTCAACTGCCTTGCTCATGAAGTATACCGCCGACACCATTCGGAATTGCGATTTTAGATAGAGCGTATACAAAACATAGATAGGATCACGGAAAGGAGGAACGGCGCATGAGTACAAAACTGCAGAGAACAGACGCGATGGTCGCAATCTATATGCTGGTCGCGTTTATCATGTTCATCGTCCCTCTTGATTCCTGGATTCTTGATATATTTATGGCATTCAATATTGCCATGGGATTCACCATTCTTTTTGTGAGCATGTTTGTCAAGGAAGTACTGGATATTTCTTTTTATCCGACCATTTTGCTGTTTACGACCATTTTCCGCCTTGGACTGAACGTATCTTCCACGAGACTGATCCTGTCTACGGGAGATTCCGGAAACGTCGTAAAGACATTCGGTGCGTTTGTCGGCGGCGGTGATATCATCATCGGTGCCATCGTATTCATCATCATGATCCTGGTGCAGTTTCTGGTGATCAACAAAGGTTCCGAACGTGTGGCTGAGGTAACGGCGAGATTTACATTGGATGCCATGCCCGGTAAGCAGATGGCCATCGATGCCGATCTGAATACGGGGACGATCGATGATAAGGAGGCAAAGCGCCGCCGTGACAAGATCCAGGAGGAGTCCAGCTTCTTCGGTTCCATGGATGGTGCGGTGAAATATGTAAAGGGAGATGCCACAGCCGGCCTGATCCTGACCGCGCTGAACTTTGTCGGCGGAATTGCCATGGGTGTGCTTCGGAGCGGCATGGATGTCAGCACGGCGCTTCAAAACTACGGCATTCTGACCATCGGTGACGGTCTGGTGAGCCAGATCCCTTCCCTTCTGATCTCTCTGTCCACCGGTATTCTGGTGACGAAGGGCGGGAAAGAAGTAGAGTTCGGCGGAGAGATCATCAAGCAGCTTTTCGGCATTCCCAAAGTCATGTATCTGGTGGGAGGGACGTTGGCCTTCTTGGGTGTGGCCACGGAGCTGAACACGATCCTGTTCGTGGGAATGGGTATGCTGTTCGTTGTGGGAGGCAGGATGATCGCCGGCAACCTGGAGACGGCGCAGATCGAACAGGAGGTGGACACCGAGGAGGTGGAGGCCGAGGAGATCAGGCAGCCGGAGAATGTGAACAGTCTGCTGCAGGTGGATCCCATCGAGCTGGAGTTTGGTTACGGTATTATTCCTTTAGCCGATGTAAACCAGGGCGGTGACCTGTTGGACCGCGTGGTCATGATCAGAAGACAGATCGCATTGGAACTTGGTACCGTCGTGCCGATTATTCGTCTGCGCGACAATATTCAGTTGAATCCGAATCAGTATATTATTAAAATAAAAGGGATACAGGTCAGCGAGGGCGAGATCCTGTTTGACCACTATATGGCCATGAATCCCGGTTATGTGGAGGAAGAGATCACGGGTATTCCGACCTTCGAGCCGTCCTTCCACCTGCCGGCTACCTGGATCACCGAAGGTCAGAGGGAACGGGCGGAGAGTCTGGGCTACACGGTGGTGGATCCGCCGTCTATCATCGCGACCCATCTGACGGAGATCATCCGCCAGTACATAGCGGAACTGCTGACCCGCCAGGATGTGCAGAATCTGATCAATAATCTGAAGGAGACCAACCCGTCTCTGGTGGACGAGCTGGTTCCGAAGCTGTTGGGCTTGGGCGAGATCCAGAAAGTATTGCAGAATCTTTTGCGGGAAGGAATTTCCATACGAGATCTGCTGACGATCATGGAAACGTTGGCGGACTATGCGACGACGACAAGGGATACCGATATTCTGACAGAGTATGTGCGTCAGAGCCTGAAGCGTGCCATTTCCACCAAATTTTTCCTTGCCCATGAAGCTACCAGCGTGGCCACGCTGGATCCGAAGGTAGAGCAGGAGATCATGGGCAGTGTGAAGCAGACGGAGAACGGTGCCTTTATCAATCTGGATCCCTCCAGGGCGCGGGCGATCATCGACGCTGTGGGCGCGGAGATCAAGAAGCTGGAAAACCTCGGAAAAGCGCCGATCATCATTACCTCTCCAATCGTGCGGATTTATTTTAAACGTCTGACCGAGGAATATTACAGGGATCTGGTGGTCGTGTCATATAATGAAGTGGAATCAAATGTTGAATTACAGTCAGTTGGGATGGTGACAGCATAATGGTTATCAAAAAGTTTGTAGGAAAAACAGAAGAGGAAGCGACTGCGGCAGCAAAGAAAGAGCTGGGGGAGAACGTTGTCATTATGAATGTGAGGCAGGTGAATCCCACCGGGCTTTTTGCGTTCCTGAAAGAGAAGCAGACGGAGGTCACAGTGGCGTTGGAAGAGGAGCGGGAGAAGGTCCGGCTGGAGCGCGGAGAAGCGGAGCGGAAAGCTGTGCAGCAGGTGGCCAAGGTTGTGGAGCAAAAAGGACTGATCCTGAATGCACAGAATAGTGCCAGCAGCATTGAGCAGAAGCTGGACAGTCTGCAGACCCTCTTAGAGAAACAGTTACAGAAAAACGAGACGGAAGAGCGGAGCAAGCAGAAAAAAGAAATGTCTGCCGGGGACCGCAAAGATGTTCCCGGCGAGGAGGCGCAGGCGCCGGAACTGGACGCCAAGGCCGAGGAAGAACTGAAAAAGAGCAAGGAACAGGAGAAATTTATCCGATTGTTATACAATACCATGATTGAAAACGAGGTGGATGAAAAGTATGCCAACCAGATCCTGGAGGAAGTGGACAAGAGCAGAAAGCCCAACACGCCGTTTGACTATATACTCGCCAATATCTATCAGAAGATTGTTCTGAATTTCGGCAAATCGGAGGGCATCCTGCCCGCCCAGAACAGACCCAGAGTCGTATTTTTTATCGGGCCTACCGGCGTGGGGAAGACGACCACGATCGCGAAGCTGGCCTCCAGCTTTGTAGTGGGAGAAAAGAAAAAGGTGGCTTTGCTCACTGCGGATACCTACCGGATCGCGGCGGCGGAACAGCTGAGAACCTATGCGCAGATCCTGGAAGTGCCGTTTCAGGTGATTTACAGTCCGGAGGAGCTGGCGGAGGCCATAGCGGGTTTTGCGGATTATGATTATGTGCTGGTGGATACATCGGGACATTCCCACAGAAACGAGGAACAGTTAAACCGCATGCGGGAATATCTGGATGTGATGAGGGAAAAGGCGGAGACCCAGGCATTTTTGGTGATGAGTGCGAATACCAAGTATAAGGATCTGCTGAAGATCGCTGACAATTATAAAGAGATCGCAGATTATCAGTTGATCTTTACGAAGATTGATGAGACAACGACTTTGGGAAATCTTTTGAATGTGAAGCTTCACATGGATACGCCGATTGCCTATGTCACATATGGGCAGAATGTGCCGAATGACATAGAATGTTTCAATCCTCAGAAGACGGTAAAACAGCTTTTAGGCGGCAAGGCATAAAAAGCGCAGACCTGGCGGGCTGTGCGGAAGTTGGCTAAGGAGGGTCATATACAATGGATCAGGCAGAACAATTGCGAATTATAAAGGCGAATCAGCAGGTCAGACCGCTTGCGCGAGTGATCACCGTCACCAGCGGAAAAGGCGGCGTGGGAAAATCCAATACATCCATCAATCTTGCGATCCAGTTCCGAAAACTGGGGAAACGGGTCATTATCCTGGATGCGGATTTCGGGCTTGCCAATATAGAGATCATGTTTGGTGCGGTGCCGCGTCACAATTTATATGATCTGATCTATCAGGGAAAGAATATCAAGGATATCATCACCTGGGGACCGATGGAAGTGGGATTTATTTCCGGCGGCTCCGGAATTGCCGGCATGGCGAATCTGAGCCGTGATTATCTGAATTATATCATCAAAAATCTGGTGGAACTGGACGCGCTGGCGGATGTGATCATTATTGATACCGGCGCGGGTATCTCGGATGCGGTGCTGGAATTTCTGGTGGCCAGCGGGGAAATCCTGCTTGTGACCACTCCGGAACCCACATCGATCACGGATTCCTATTCGCTGTTGAAGGCGTTGTACAGACATCCCCGCTTTAAGGCGGAGGATACAAAGGTGAAGATGCTTGCCAACCGGGTGGAGAAGGAATCGGAAGGGCAGGTGCTCTTTAACAAGCTGAATTCCGTGGTGATGCGGTATCTGAAGATTCCCATGACTTATCTGGGATGTGTACCGCAGGATTCCCAACTGACCAAGGCGGTGATGCAGCAGATGCCGGTGTCTCTTCAGAATCCGAATGCGAAATCTTCCCAGGCTTATGAGAGGATCGCACTGAGGCTGTTGGAGAAAGAGGAGGCGGAACGCCAGCCGAAACGGGGAATGGCCGCATTCTTTTCCCATATGATCTCAAGGATGTAGATAAGGAGAAAAACTATGCTATCTAAGTTTATAACGCTGGGCGACAGGATCGAACTGACGGCGGTAGGGCGCGTGAAACTGTCCGAGGAGGAAGAAAGAAAAGTATATCAGAGCAAGGTGTATGAGATCCTGACGGACGATACACTGGAAATCACCATGCCCATGGAGAAGACGAAACTGATCCTGCTCCCTGTGGACGGCGAGTACGATATGATCTTTTATACCGACACGGGATTGTATCAGTGTTTTGCCCGGATCGTGGACCGATACAAGAGCAATAATGTCTACATCCTGCGGGTTGAACTTACCAGCAATCTCAGAAAGTATCAGCGCCGTGAGTATTACCGCTTCAGCTGTGCCCTGGAGATGTGTTCCAGAAATCTGGAGGAGGAAGAACAGCAGGCAGTGGAGGAGAAGAAGCCTTATATCCTGCAGCCCGGGCTTCCGCTGAAAAAGAGCGTGATCGTGGATATCAGCGGAGGCGGGATCCGCTTTCTTTCCACACAGAAGTACGAATCCGGCAGCTTATTATATTGCAGCTATCATCTGGTCAAGAATGGCGTGAGCAAACAGTACGAGGTGATCGGCAAGGTGCTCTCCGTAAAGGATGTGGAAAACCGTCCCGGCACCTACGAACACAGAGTGCAGTACTACAATATGGATACGGCGACCAGGGAGGAGATCATCAAATTTATTTTTGAGGAAGAACGAAAGAGTCGTCAGACAAAAAAATAAAAAGTTGAAGCGAATTTGGTTATTATGCACTCATGAGAAGAGGGAGATGTGATATAATAGATCCGAAAAGAGGGTAAAAACGTGAATTCAAAAATTGTAGCAATCGCAAGTTCGACAGGAGGTCCCAGAGCGCTTCACACGGTGATGGAAGGGATACCGAAGGGATTTGAGCCGCCTGTTCTGATCGTACAGCATATGCCTCATGGTTTCACGGCTTCTTTGGCAGACCGTTTGAATGATATCTGCGGGATCCATGTGAAAGAAGCGGAAGAAGGAGAGGTCGTCAAAGGGGGGACAGTATATCTCGCCATGGGTGGCTTACATATGACTGTGAAACGGGAGAAGGCAAGCGGAAAGCATGTGATCCGGTACCAGGACGGTCCCACCAGAGAGGGTGTGAAGCCTTGTGCCAATTATATGTTTGAGTCTCTTGTGGAGTGCGGATACGATCAGGTGGTGTGCGCTGTCCTGACAGGCATGGGAGCTGATGGAACCGAAGGGGTGGCGGCTCTGAAAAAAGCGAAGCCTAACACCTATGTCATCGCACAGAACAAAGAGACATCCACGGTTTATGGGATGCCGAAGAATATTGTACAGCATGGCCTGGCTGATATAGAAGTGCCGCTGGATCATGTTGCACAGGAGATCGTACACCGGGTAAATATGCATTCGTTTTGAGAGATCAGTAAGAAAATGCCCAATGCGGCGGAATGGAGGAACATATGGACGTAAGTCAATATCTTGAGATTTTCCTGGATGAGACCAAGGAACACTTACAGAATCTGAACACACAAATTCTGGATCTGGAAGCGGATTCGGAAAACATGGACACCATCAATGAGATTTTCCGTGCGGCACATTCCCTGAAAGGTATGGCCGGCACCATGGGATACAAGAGAATGCAGAATCTGACCCATGATATGGAGAATGTTTTCTCAGAGGTGCGCAACGGCAATATCAAGGTTCAGCCCGAGATGATCGATGTCCTGTTCCAGTGTCTGGACGCATTGGAGGAATATACCAACAATATTCAGCAGACTGCTGATGAGGGTACCAATGACAATGAGCCGCTCATCAAGATGCTGAATGATATTCTGAATAAGGAGAGCGGCAAGAAGGAGGAGGCTCCCGCAGCGGCCGAAAAGCCCCAGGAAGCGTCTGCAGGCGGTGCGGAAGGCGACAAGAAGTGGAACGAGATCGCACTGGACGATTCCCAGATTCATGTGATCGAAGAAGCCAAGAAAGGCGGTCAGAAGGTTTACGGTCTGAACGTTACGATCCAGGAGAGCTGTATCCTGAAGGCAGCGCGCGCGTTCCTGGTATTCAAGGCAATCGAGGAGAACGGTGAGATTATTGTTTCAAATCCCAGCGCCCAGGATGTGGAAGATGAGAAGTTTGACAGAGACTTTACGCTGATCGTGATCAGCGAACTGGAGCTGAATGATGTGATCAAGCTTGCCACGGATGTGTCCGAGATTGAGAGTGTTGTCGGAGAGCAGCTGGTATTGGAGAATACAAAGAACTACCGTCCGCTGGAGGAAGAGGAACCGGCAGAAGCAGCCGCAGAAGCAGAGGAAAAAGCAAAACCGGTTGTTGTGGAGGAGAAAAAAGCACAGCAGACAACTACCGCACCTGCTGCAAAGAGTGGCGGAAATGATAAGAAACCGGCGTCCGGCAAGCCCGTGGTAAACCGTACGGTGCGTGTGGACATTGAAAAACTGGATGTGCTGATGAATCTGGTCAGCGAGCTGATCATTGCAAAGAACTCCTTAGTGTCCGCCTCCGGATTGGAGCAGAACAACAGCTCAGGCTTTAACGAGCAGATTGAATATCTGGAGAGTGTGACCACGAATCTGCATGAATCCGTGATGAAGGTTCGAATGGTTCCCATTGAGAGCGTAGTGAACAAGTTCCCTCGTATGATCCGTGATCTTTCCAAGACGTTAAATAAGAAGATGGAGCTGTACATGACCGGTGAGGAGACAGAGCTTGACCGTACCGTGGTGGATGAGATCGGAGATCCTTTGATGCATTTGCTGCGCAATTCTGCAGACCATGGTCTGGAGGACGCGGAGCTCCGTAAGCAGAGAGGCAAGAATCCGGTGGGCTCCATTTTCCTGGATGCATATCAGGACGGTAACAATGTCGTGATTGAAGTTCGCGATGACGGTAACGGTATCGACACGGAAGCTGTAAAGCAGAAAGCTATCGAGCGCGGCACGATCACCGCGGAGCAGGCGGAGAATATGAGCGAGAAGGAGATCATCGATCTTCTGTTCCTGCCCAGCTTCTCCACAGCCAAGAAAGTGACCGACGTCTCCGGTCGAGGCGTAGGCCTGGATGTGGTAAAATCCAAGATCGAGTCTCTGTCCGGAGAAGTGGAAGTGAAGTCCAAGCTCGGTGAGGGTAGTACCTGGACCATCAGACTTCCTCTGACATTGGCGATTATCCAGACGCTGATGGTAGTTGTGGGCGGTGAGAAGTATGCTATTTCCCTTGGCTCAATCCAGACGATTGAGAATGTAATGGCATCCGACATCAAGCTTGTGGAGAATAAGGAAGTGATCAACCTCCGCGGTATGGTCATTCCGCTGATCCGTATGAATGAACTTCTGGATATTGAGAGCAAGAACACGGACGACAGCCTGATCGTTGTCATCGTGAAGAAGGGCGATAAGACAGCTGGTCTGATCGTAGATGATCTGATCGGGCAGCAGGAGATCGTTATCAAATCTCTCGGTTCCTACATCAAACAGTGTAAGTTCATCAGCGGCGCAACCATTCTGGGAGACGGCGAAGTTGCCCTGATCCTGGATGCAAATGCGTTGCTGTAGTGGATTGACGAGGATAGAAAGGAGTGTCAGAATATGGATCAAGTGGCAGTATCAAGTGGTGAAGTGAAGAGCAGCAAGAGAAATGTCCCGGCTGCAGTGCGTTTGCAATATATTGTGATCAAAATGGGAGATGAGCAGTACGGTATTGATATCCGGTACGTGGATAATATCGTAAGAATGCAGAACATTACCAGAGTACCGAAAGTACAGGCCTATCTGAAGGGTGTGATCAATCTTCGCGGCGAGGTGATTCCTGTAGTCAGTCTCAGACTGAAGATGGGGCTGCCTGCGGATGAATATACCAAGAATACAAGGATCATCATCCTGAAGACAGAGACCGGCAATCTCGGAATTATTGTAGATGAAGTGAGAGAGGTTGTCACACTCGGGGAGGAGAGTATCGAGAAGATGGCACATGAGCCGAAAGACAGCAAGGCAAGCTTCGTGAACGGTATCGGTAAGAACGGTGGAGAACTGATCTCACTCTTAGACCGGAATGCCATCACGCTGGAGTCGAATGTATAGCATACCCGAAAAGGAGAAACTGTATGGGCAAAATGAGTCTTGAAAATATATCCGATAGCTACATGGATGTGTTGAAGGAATTGGGAAATATCGGTGCAGGAAACGCCATGACGGCGCTTTCCCAGATGCTGAACTGTAAAGTGGATATGCGGGTGCCGCAGATCAAACTCATGGAGTTTAGTGAGATCGGTGCTATGCTGGGCGGAGAGGAACAGCTGATGGTAGGAGTGTTTCTCGGTGTAGAAGGAGATATCGACGGCAGTATGATGTTTCTCCTGGAGAAAAACAGTGCAAAGCATCTGATCAATAAACTGATGATGGGCATGGCATCTGAAGGGGATGAATTTAATGAGATGGAATTGTCCGCGATGAAAGAGGTGGGCAATATCATTACCGGAGCCTATCTGAATTCACTTGCCGTGATCACGAATATGAAGATCCAGCCGACACCGCCGGAGTTGACGGTGGATATGGCAGGCGCTATCCTGAGTGTTCCCGCGATTGAGTTCGGTATCATGGGCGATAACATCCTTTTGATCCAGTCGCAGTTTTTTGATGAAGTGGAAATTGACGGTTACTTTATTCTCATACCGGATCTTGACTCTTATGCAAAGATTCTTGGTTCACTGGGAATGCCGGTAGAATGAGTGATTGAGGGTGAAAAGAAGGTATGGCTGAAATTTTGAAAGTAGGAATGGCAGATCTCAAGGTCTGTACTGCACCGGATGGTTTGACAACGCTGGGGCTCGGCTCCTGTATCGGAATCGCCGTGCGTGATCCGATGTCCAAAATAGGCGGTTTGGCGCATATCATGCTTCCTGATTCTACGGCAATGCGTGCCGCAACTACAAACAAAGCGAAATTTGCGGATACGGGAATTGAGGAGTTGGTACGTCAGATGGAAGCAAAGGGAGCCCGCAGAAGCCGCATGGTGGCCAAGATAGCAGGCGGTGCCACTATGTTTGCGTTCCAGGGAAAAGCGGATATGGTGCAGGTAGGTTTGCGCAATGCGGAAGCATGCGTAACAAAACTGAAAGAACTCGGTATTCCGATCCTTGCCCGGGACACGGGAGAAAATTACGGGCGCACGGTCATTTTTTATCCCGAGACGGGAGATTATGTGGTTCGTGCCGTCGGAAAACCGGAAAAAACAATATAATTGAGGTTTTTATGAACAGAAAGAATTTGCCTCTGATTCTGATGCTGATAGCCGGGGCAGTAACCTGCGTGATCAATCTGATCCGCCAATATTCCATCATAAGCCAGCTGACAGTGCTGCTCATCGTGTTAGTTTTGTTCTACGCGCTGGGCAGTCTGATAAAATGGACGCTGGATTATTTTGATGAGCAGAATGAGAACTTTTTTTCCGGTGAAGGTGAAGTCATAGAGAAGGAATCGGAGCAGATGGGAGGTGACGGTTCCGATGGATGAAGCAGGCAGGAAAAAACTGCTGGAGGATTATGCGAAGTCAAAAACTCCGGAGCTGCGGGAAAAAATAATATTGGAATACGCACCTTTGGTCAAAGTGGTAGCAGGGCGTTTAAGCATGTACCTGGGCTACAATGTGGAGTATGAGGATCTGGTCAGTTACGGGATCTTCGGGTTGATTGATGCCATTGATAAGTTCGATTACATGAAAGAGGTAAAGTTTGAGACCTACGCGAGTCTGCGTATTCGGGGCTCTATTCTGGATCAGATCCGAAAAATGGACTGGATTCCGAGGACAATCCGCCAGAAACAAAAAAAGATAGAGAGCTGTATCCGGGAGATCGAACAGGCAACCGGACATGCGGCATCGGATGAGGAGATTGCAAAGGCTCTGGGCATTACCGACGATGAGTTCCTGGAATGGCAGTCGCAGATGAAGATCACCGGACTTGTCTCCCTGAATGAATTTATGGAGCAGGGCAGCGATGTATCTCAGGATTACAGCAGACATACCACATCTCAGTTTGCCGGACCGGAGGAAAGCATTGAGAAAGCGGAACTGGCAAAGATGTTGGGAGAGGCCTTGGAACTTCTCACAGAGAAGGAACAGAAAGTGATCACATTGTATTATTATGAGGATCTGACGTTGAAAGAAATCAGTAACATTTTGGAGGTATCGGAGTCCAGAATTTCGCAGTTACATACCAGGGCGCTTCAGAAGATGAGGACAAAGATGGGTGCCTACATGGGATTATTGAAGGACTGAGATTCTACGGACATTCGGGCAGGCAGGAGGAAATATGGAGAACGGATACTTTCAACTGATCAATGTAGCCCCCAGCGGGTTCGGCATCAAATTTTTCCCGCCGAAGGATGGGGGGGAGCCGCTTCAGATCGCAGAACTGACGGAGTGGCTTGAATTTCAGAGAATTCCATATGATATCAAAGTGCTGAATCAGTTCCTGGCATCCGGCCGCGAGATTGCCTGCCAGGTCGGAATCGGCGGATGTCCCGCCGTCAGGGAGACTTATAAACTGACTGTTTCGCCCGATGGCATGCAGGCAGTCGTGCGCTTTTATCCGCCTTCGGAGAACGGCGTGCGCATGAACCTGAATGAGTTGATGACGGATCTGAAATATAAAAATATTGTCTCCGGCATCCAGATGCAGGAGGTGCAGGGACACTTCCAGACTGCCGGAAAGTATTGCACAGATATCGTGGTCGCAAAAGGAAAGGAACCCCGTCATGGCACGGATGCGAAAATCCAGTATTTCTTTAACACAGATCTGAAGATTCAGCCTACGATGCGGGAGGACGGAAGCGTAGATTATTTCCATCTGAATATGATCAATCCCTGCCATGTGGGCGATGTGCTGGCAAAGATCATACCGGAGGATGTGGGGGAAGAAGGCGTCACTATTTTCGGAAGCCGTGTGAAACCCAGAGAGGTGAAAAGGGCCGTTCTGAAATACGGACACCATGTGGAGCTGACTCCGGATAAGCTGGCCATCAAATCTCTGGTGGAAGGTCATGTGATGCTGGTGGAGGACAAGGTGTTTGTGTCCGATGTCTATACCGTGGAAAATGTGGATCTTTCTACCGGAAACATTGATTTCAGCGGCAGCGTACAGATCAACGGCAATGTATCCGCAAATTATGTTGTGCGTTCCGGCGGCAACGTGGTGATCAACGGTGTGGTGGAAGGCGCTCATATATATGCCCAGGGAAACATCGTGATCGCGCGCGGCATGAACGGAATGGGAAAGGGAACGCTGGATGCGGGCGGCAATGTCATCGCAAAGTTTATTGAAGGTGCCACTGTATCTGCGGAAAACGGCTATGTCAATACAGAGTCCATCATGCACAGCGATGTGTCGGCTGGAGATGAGATTGTGGTGAACGGCAAGAAGGGGCTGATCACAGGCGGTCATATCCAGGCGGCGCGCAAGGTGACGGCAAAGACACTGGGCGCTGAGATGGGCGCACATACGATCATTGAGGTCGGTGTGAATCCTGCATTGAAGAAGGAATATATCAATATCCAGAAAGAGATGGCGGAGCTGACCAAGAACGTCCGGAATGCGCAGCCGGTTCTGGCGAATTTTACGGAGAAGCGCGCCAAAGGGGTTAACTTTACCCAGGAGCAGATGAAGTATGTCAAATCCGTGGCAGCGGAACTGGAGCAAAATAAGACTCAGTTGATTGAACTGAACGCAAAAATGGCGGAACTGGAGCGGCAGATGGATGATCAGAAGAAAGCATCCGTGGAAGTGACCGGGGAGGTATATCCCGGAACCACGATTGTAATCGGTGAGAGCTCCATGGTAGTGCAGAGCGGTTTTAAATTCTGTAAATTTGAACGGGTAAACGGCGAAGTGAAGATGATGCCGCTTTAAGATCGGCAGGAGGTGCAGGGATGGCGATTGGCGGAATAGATCTGACGACGATCAGTCGTACGCAGGATTATACAACGATCAAGCAGAATGAAGACAATAAAAGCATGATGGATCAAAACAATCTTATCCATCAGGAGCAGAAGAATGAGACAGCCAAGGCTACCACCGTGGTTGACAGTGACAATGCTGACTGGCATAATAAGAAACAGGACGCCAGAGAGAAAGGCAGCAATGAATACGCCGGTGACGGCGGGAAAAAAAGAGACAAGAGAGAAAGTCAGGATCGCGTGATCGTAAAGGGCCGCGGAGGATTTGACCTGAAGATCTGAGGAGAACAGAATGGGAATTTTGGAGATAGTACTTCTTTTGGCCGGGGCAGCGGTGGCAATCGTCAGTTTTGTGATCCCCTCTCAAAAAGAAGAGATGCCGAAAGAATCGAAAAAAATGGCACAGGACGAAGTTCGGGCGATCATAGACAAGGAGATGGATCTGATCCGTCAGCATGTGGATGATGTGGTGGATGAGTCCATCGAGTATGCGGTGGAGAAGACGGAGCGTTCCCTGGAGCGGCTGACCAACGAAAAGATTATGGCGGTCAATGAGTATTCGGATACGGTTTTACGGGAGATCCATAAGAATCATGAGGAAGCCATGTTTCTGTATGATATGCTGAATGCAAAGCATACAAATATCAAGAATACGGTGTCGGAGGTGAACCGTACCGTAAAGGAAGCGGCTGAGAGAAAGCAGGAAGCGGAAGCTGAGGCGGATGCGTTCCGTCAGTTAAAACCGGAACCGGTTGCGGAAGCGGTGAAGACTGTGGAAGCGGTACCGGCTCAGAATGCGCAGGTCGTTTCTCCAGTTGTGATGGATTTCATGACTTCCGGACAAAAAGCCGGCGTAGCCAACAATAACGGACGGATTCTGGAACTGCATAAGCAGGGAATGTCCAAAACGGCGATTGCAAAAGAGCTGGGACTTGGTGTGGGGGAGGTCAAGCTGGTGATCGACCTCTACAATAATTTATTTATCCGGGAAGATGCCGCAGAGTCAGGAGCAGAAAGTTAAAAATGAAATTGAAATATTATTTGCGCGGATTGGCCACAGGACTTGTGATCGCCACGCTTATCCTTACAATTGCAAACAGAGATAACAAGCCGCTCACCGACTCGCAGATCAGACAGCGCGCAGCCGAGCTGGGAATGATAGACGGCGACAGCCTGAAGCTGTCTGCATTGCAGAGCAGTGCACCGCAGGCAGAACCTGGCGGTACAGCAGAACCTGGTGGTTCTGCGGAGTCGAGTACTGCAGCGGAGTCAAGCAGTGTTGCAGAGCCAAGCAGTGCAACAGAACCTGGCGGTACAGCAGAACCTGGTGGTTCTGCGGAGTCAAGTGCTGCAGCGGAGTCAAGCAGTGTTGCGGAACCCAGCAGTATAGCAGAATCCAGCAGTGCAGCAGAATCCAGCAGCACAGCAGAGCCCGGCAGTTCGGAAACGCCCAGCCGGCCTGTGGGTACGGACGGTGCAGTCACGATCGTTATTTCCGGCGGCGCAACTTCCTACACGGTCAGCAAGGATCTGGCAGCTGCTGGATTGGTGGAAGATGCCAAAGCATATGATGCATTTCTGTGTGACAACGGCTATGCGCATACGATCCGCGTGGGAACCTATGAGATCCTTCCCGGTACAAGCGGGGAAGAAATCGCAAAAATGATCGCACGATAAAAAAACCCCTTGCATAGGGGTTTTTCTTATGCTATAATTTAGGAGTTGTGACTATAAAACACGCTTTTTCGATTTGTCGGCGGTGTTCCTAAGGGCGGCAGTAACGCTGGCCTATGGAATCTCCGGCAGAGAGAACCGGGCTTTAACGCAGCCCAGGCGGAAAAGAAAGAGCGGAAGAATCTAACCAAATGGAGGGAAAGACATGAGCGTTATTTCTATGAAACAGTTACTTGAAGCAGGTGTTCATTTCGGACATCAGACCAGAAGATGGAACCCTAAGATGGCTCCTTACATCTTCACCGAGAGAAACGGTATCCACATCATCGATCTGCAGAAGTCTGTAGTGAAGGTTGACGAGGCATATCGTGCAATCTCCGAGATCGCAGCACAGGGCGGCACCATCCTGTTCGTCGGTACCAAGAAGCAGGCACAGGATGCTGTGAAGACCGAGGCTGAGCGCTGCGGTATGTACTATGTAAATGAGAGATGGTTGGGCGGTATGCTCACCAACTTCAGAACCATCCAGTCCCGTATCGAGAGACTGCACAAGATCGAGACCATGTCCGAGGACGGTACTTTCGATGTGCTGCCCAAGAAAGAGGTTATCGCACTGAAAAAAGAGTGGGAGAAGCTGGAGAAGAACTTGGGCGGTATCAAGAATATGACCAGAATTCCCGATGCTATCTTTGTAGTAGACCCCAAGAAGGAGAGAATCTGTGTACAGGAGGCTCATTCCCTTGGCATTACTTTGATCGGTATCGGCGATACCAACTGTGATCCCGAGGAGCTGGATTACATCATACCCGGTAACGATGATGCTATCAGAGCCGTAAAACTGATTGTTTCCAAGATGGCAGATGCTGTGATCGAAGCAAATCAGGGTGAGGCTGTTTACACCGAGGCTGATACTGCTGTGGAGAATGCAGAGGATATCGAAGAGGTTGCAGACGCTGAATAACAGCATGAAATAGAATGACTAAGTATATCAGGAGGAAGACAGACATGGCAAATATTACAGCAGCTATGGTAAAAGAGCTGAGAGAGTCTACCGGTGCCGGCATGATGGAGTGCAAGAAGGCGCTGACCGAGACCGACGGCGATATGGAAGCAGCTGTGGAAGTGCTCAGAAAGAGCGGCGCAGCGAAAGCAGAGAAGAAGGCAAGCAGAATTGCAGCAGAGGGTATTACCCGTGTTGCGATCAATGGCAATACTGCAGTGGTTGTTGAAGTAAACTCCGAGACAGACTTCGTGGCAAAGAATGAAGTATTCCAGAATTTTGTACAGTCTGTTGCGGATCAGGCACTTGCTTCTGACTTAAACGGCGGCAAGAACGGCGAGGATGTGGAAGCACTGCTTTCACAGAACGGTCTGAAGGATGCGCTGGTTGAGAAGACTGCTACCATCGGTGAGAAGCTTTCCATCCGAAGATTTGAGAAGGTTTCCGCAGAGGCGGTTGCTTCTTACATTCATGCAGGCGGCAAGATCGGTGTTCTGGTTGCGGCAGACGGAGATGCTTCCGATGCGACAAAAGAAGCGCTGACCAATGTGGCAATGCAGGTTGCTGCGATGAATCCTCAGTACATTGACGAGAAGGATATTCCCGCAGCAGAGATGGATAAGATGAAGGAGATCACTGTTGACAGTTCCCTGAATGATCCTTTGACCCTTCCGATGCCGATCCTGAACAAGCTGATTGACAGAGCAAAGAATGAGAAGAAGTGGAGCGATGAGGATATCGCTGTTTACGAAGAAAAGAAGAGCAATATGAAGTTCCTGGGCAACTTCCTTTCCGATGCGGCGAAGGCAGCTTTGGCAGCTTTGGCTATGGAGGATAAGGCGAACATCTCCGCAGAGAAGATGTTTGCAGGCGCTGTTGACGGACGTGTGAAGAAGCAGATCAAGGAGATCTGCCTGCTTCAGCAGACCTATGTAAAGGCTGAGGACGGCAAACAGGCTGTAGCGCAGTACCTTGCTTCCGTGAATAAGGCGATTGTGATCAAGCAGATTGTCCGTTTCGAAGTAGGCGAGGGCATGGAGAAGAAGAACGAGGATTTTGCGGCAGAGGTTGCAGCGCAGCTCGGCTAAGATGGGCGAACAGTTTCCGTTTGAAGCAGACAGGACGGCATAGCATAGGCAGAATATTAAAACTTCAGATTGGAACGTGTTGAAAATTATGAACAGGGGCAGAGTGATAAAAGCCCCTGTTTTTCTGACCTCTATGTGAAAAATATATCAAAGCAAAGAAGGGAGCATTTTACTATGAAAAAAGCTATCAGCAACATGAGTATCAAAATTAAATTATTACTGTTGACCATTCCTCTGATTGCCTGCATTGTGATCGCTGTGGTCTTTGCGGCCATTGAGATCAATGATACAGAAGAAAAAGTCACAGAAGTCTATTATGACACTTTATACAAGGTAAACAGTGAACTGACCAATGCGGACAGGGATTTCTATCAGGCCATGCTGGGAGCCACCCAGTATTATGATCTGATCAATGGCTACGGGGATATGCCGGAGAATCTGATGGCACAGTATCTGCCGGAGAAGCTGAGCGATTATACGACCAACAAGCAGCAGGTTCTGGACAATGTGGATGCGGCTGTTGAGATTGCCAGGACCAATGAGGAGCTTTACAGAAATCTGAAGGCGGAGGATGGAAGTTCCTTTGAGGATGCGGTTGCCGCATTCAAAAAGGATTTCGCAGAGTGGGAAAAACTCTTTGATGTGGAGAAGAATACAGGTGACTGGGGAAGCTTCAACGATGAATTCACTTTGACCAGAACGACCCTGAATGATATGCAGAATGTTACCGAGCAGTGGGCGTTGGAGGAGCATGCACTTCTGGCAAAGGAGAATGCTGCGACGATCCGCAATTCGGCGATTGTATTTGCCCTGATCATTATTGTTCTGTCCGTATTTGCTGTGATGATCGTATTGCAGATCACCGGAGGAATTACGGTTGTGACCGGCAACCTGGATGAACTGGCAAAGGGAAATCTGGCTCAGAATTTCCCGGAGGATGCCCAGATCGGAAAGGATGAGGTCGGTCAGATTCAAAAGAGTGCAAAGCAGTTGGCGGAGAAGCTGCGCAATGTGATTGAGCAGACGAAGCAGATGGCAGAGAAATTAAGCGATGCCGGATCCAATCTCTCGGATTCCGCATCCCAGGCCGCACAGGCTTCCGGACAGGTGACCGATGCGGTAAACGAGATTTCCAAGGGGGCCGTATCCCAGGCAGAGAGTGTGGAGAGTGCTGCCGGGGATACCGATGAAATGGGCAACAATATTGAAACCATTGCCTCAAACGTGATCGAGATGGATCAGTATGCAAATGAGATGAAGCAGGCCTGCGACACCGCTATGGATGCACTGAACAGTCTGATTCGTCAGAGTGAGGATGTGACCCTCTCTGTGAAGGATATCGGTGACAGCATTGTTTCCACCAATGAATCCGTAAAAATGATCTCTGAGTTCACGCAGGCAATCACGGATATTGCGGAGCAGACCAACCTGCTGTCCCTGAATGCCTCTATCGAGGCGGCCAGAGCGGGAGAAGCCGGACGCGGCTTTGCGGTGGTGGCGGATGAGATCCGTCAGCTGGCAGATCAGTCCAGCACCAGCGCCGACAAGATCCGCGGCATTGTGGATAATTTGCTGGCAAATTCCGAGGAGTCCGTGGTGGAACTGAAGAAGCTGAATGAGAGTTTTGCAGTGCAGGCGAAACAGTTGGATTCCACCAAGACCGATATGGAGACCATGTCCTCAAATGTGGGAAGTGTAAGCAATACAGCCGGTAATATCTCCGGCAAGATCTCCTCACTGACAGACTCCAAGAACGGATTGACCGAGGTGATCTCCGATCTGTCCGCGATCTCTGAGGAGAATGCGGCGGCAACAGAGGAGACCAATGCGTCCATGCAGGAGCTGAATGCGACTTTCACTTTGATCAGTGATTCCGCATCCAGACTGCAGGAGCTGGCGAAAGAACTGGAGCAGACCATCGCTTACTTCAAGGTGTGATAGGGTAAGCAGGGTTTCTTTGCAAGTGACGCCCGGCATATGAATCGTATCATATGCCGGGCGCAGTACTGTAATCCATTCAGAAAATATTAAAATTCATATAACAATTTTGCCAATCCCATATCATCAAATAGGAAAAAGCGACCGAAAAACAGGAGCAGGATACTGATCGGCAGGATTGTGAGAGGAATCTCTTTTTGCTGATATTTGGATTTTGTCATCCTGTCAAATACCTGATATAATGCAAAGCCGATAACTGTGCCTGCGGTATTCAGGATCAGATCATCCACATCCGTCGCCCGGAAATTCAGGAGCTGGCTCCCCTCGATGAAAAGTGAAAAAGCTACGCCGATCCCTGTCATGCAGAGCAGGCTGTGTATCTGCTCCCAGAGCAACGGTACCAAGATTCCCAAAGGAAGAAACAATAAAATATTTAACAGGTATCCCACAAGATCAATATCATTGGAAAAAGGGACCACATTCAGGTTGTTCCGGAACTCCCACTGATTCCGTAATCCTTCGTAAAGCGTTCCGGCACCGGTAAAGTGATACACACCCATAATATAGATCACAAAGAGAAGTAATAGAAAGTCGGAAAGCTTCTTGTTGGTTAATCCGGATTTTTTCCGAAAATGTTTCCATGTTACAAACAAGAGAAAAAAAGGCAGAAATTCTGACAAAAATTCATATCCATAAAAGAGGTATGTGTCCATTTTTAATCCCTTTCATTCGCACCGTCAGCATAAATCTTTGCAAAAAGTTCCTGCGGCATTTTGCCCAGCTCCAGATAGCACCGATAGTTTTCTTCGCCGTTTACGGTATTCACATAGGCATGTCCGATATACACATGGTCCTTGTCATAATAGAGTCCGGTAGAAGCAAAGCACAGATAGGGACGCAGGTCAGACAGATCCGGTTGCTGCAAAGTCAGCACATAGCGGATATTTTGTGCTTCTGCGTAGTAACGGTGGTCATCTGCGTGATCTTGCAGCTCATAGGCAGTCTGCACATTACCGTTCGCATTCTGTGTAAGTCCCAGATATTCCGCTAACGGAAAGCCTTCCGGCAGCAAAAGATAGAGCTCCAGTCTGGAGATATCTAAATCTTTCCCGCGCCAGATATATTCCGGATACCATTCCTGCAAGAGGGCGGTCGTCCGGTCGAAGTTATCCCACATGTTCAGATCAATGCCGAAGGAAGGTTCCTGTTTCCTGTGATAGTAAAAATGGACAGAATACAGGTAGCCAAAGAAACGGGAGTAATAGGGATGCCAGGAGGCATATTGTTCTTTGAAATCTTCCGTATAGGCCTGGTAAAGCTCACGGATGCGTTCTTTGTCGGTGAGTACAAGCGCTTTTTGCTGCAGATCTGTCAATGCAATCTGGTCAGGGTCGGGAAATTGTCCTGTATTAGCAGGGTAAAAGGTATCTCTGTAAGTCTCGCTATGCAGAATGGGAGAAAGTGCCTCCATCTCCGCCGGTCCCAGACCGGCATAGGTGCGGAAATAGGAGCCGTGCTTTGTATCTACCCGCACATTTACCGTAAGAGTCAGTGTGCCGCGCTGCACAAAGGAATGCGGATCAGATGTATTCCCGGCAGAGGAAGAATCATTCGTCTGTGCAGCGGCTAAGGTGCTCAGGATATTGTGGATCAGCGCGGGATCGGTGGAAAAAGTCTGCGTCCGCAGCGGTTCTTCCACATCCCTGTCCATATCCGTAAAATTACCGTCTGCGTCAAAGCTAAGCCTGTAGGAGAGACCTATATTTCCGTATGTGACTAAGGAGATACCGGTGATGTCAGATTCCTTTGGCACATAGGTGTCATACCCCAGGGCGTCATAGCGCGTGATGAGGGCAATACAGCACACAGTAACAACAGACAAAAGCATTTGGATTTTATGGGCAAACAATGCCTTAAAGTTTGCGTGGTAAACTACATTCATGGCACAGAAGGTAATCACACTTCCCAGTATGCCGCCGAAAGCGATCCAGGGCGCCTGGGGGCTACTGGCATTTTTGACCAGATGGCTGAATAACAGTGCCATCACCAGACCACAGAGCAGGCTGATGACAAAGCGGAACAATATGCGCAGCAGGCGTGAGTCCATACCGCCTTCCGCCGCCTCGCTCCTGCGTTTGTGGTGCAGGAACATAGCGAGAGCAAAATTGACCAGGCATAGAGCGCCGCTGCACAAAAGCAGGAGACGCTGGTCTGGCGTAGTCCACGTCCCATCAGACAGGAATTTGCAAAATGCCGCAGGGGTAAGCAGGGGGGTGAAGCCGATCAGGGTGCCGTATACCCCTTCTTTTGGGAACTCTACAAATGTGTCCAGGAAGCGGTTCCCATACAGGTAGCGCAGGAAATATACCATGCCCGCAAAAAGACCGGACAGCAGGAGATTGGCAATGGCGTTGAACACGTTGCCGCTGAGCATCACAGCCAACAGAGCCAGATGGTACACGATCAGAAAGCCCAGGATGCAAAGAAACGTCGTTTTCAGCCAGAATACTGCGTATTCTCCCGCAATGGAGGGTATGGGGGTTCCTGCACAACGGATGCAGCCTCCGATAAGCACAATCAGATCACCGGTCAAAAAAGGTACAAACCAGATCAGAAAGCCGGCGAGATACTGTGCCAGAAACTGTCTGTCCCTGGTGACCGGCACGCTGTGATACAGATCCGTCATGCGCCTGTTGAACAGATGCCGAAAACCCACAAAAGCGACTAACACAGCCCCTGCCATTAAAACAGCCGTATGGCAGACCTGATGTCCCCGCAGGCAGCTGAGCATCAGGGCAAGAAGCTCGCGGGACTGCCGCTCTGATGGGATCGCATCCACACCTTTTTGCAGTAGATTCGTATATTGGATATTTCTGGTACCCAGATAATACAGATAATATACCGGCGATGCCAGAAAGCTTCCCAGAACGGACAGGATCATCAGGACAGACTGACGTCTGAGCGCCTCTTTCAGAAGACTGCCAAAGCCGGGTGCCATGCTTTCGGGATTATTGATAGAGTTCTTTGAAGTCATACCCTTGTACCTCCGTTTCGCTGATAAAAATCTCTTCTAATGTCAGGGGCAGAAGCTCCCAGAATGCGGGGGCAAGTTCTGTCATGAGTCCTCTGATATCTTCGCTGTTGCCCCGCAGAGTGAGGGTATACAGCGTGCCCCGTTTTTCCTTTTGCAGAATGGGGAAGTGTTCCCCGATTCCGGTCAATTCCTCTTCGTCCCGCAATACGCATTGGAGCTTGAAAATACCTAATTTCATATCATCCAGATCCTTGGTAAACAGGATGCCGCCTTTGTGCAGCAGTCCCACGTGGTCACAGATATCTTCCAGTTCACGCAGATTGTGGGAGGCAATGATGGGAGTCATGCCGTTTCCATCCATTTCCTGTAAAAACAGCCGCTTGATGGCCTGGCGTACCACCGGGTCCAATCCGTCAAAGGTTTCGTCGCAGAGCAGATATTTGGTGCGGGAGCAGATTCCTAACAGGACGGAGAGCTGTTTTTTCATTCCTTTGGAAAAGGTGTTGATTTTCCGGCCCGGATCTAATTTCAGGGCGGTCATGAGTTTGTCAAACCGTTCTGCGTCAAAGGCAGGATAGTAGGTCTGATAATACCGGACCATATCCATGGGTGTACCATTGAAAAAATACTGGTCATCCGAGATGTAAAATACCTTCGCTTTGGCAGCGGGATTTTCATAGACCAGGTCGCCGTCAATGCTTACCTGCCCCTTCTCGGGCTGATAGACGCCGCAGATGCAGCGCAGCAGCGTGCTTTTTCCGGCCCCGTTGGTGCCGATGAGACCGAAGACCTGACCCTCCTCTATGGCGGCGGATACATCGGACAGGGCAGTGATGTCGTCAAAACGCTTTGTGACAGTTTGTATTTCAATCATGCTTCGATTCCTCCTTCATTTGTTCCTGGGCGCCGTAGACGCGTTCGATCATACGCAGCATGGTTTCCCGGTCCAGGCCGGCATCCTTCGCCTTGGTCATCTGTTCCGCCAGTTCGCCCTCTATCGCTTTCAGTCTTCCGGACAGCCATTCTTTGGCGTCGGTCACAAAATTGCCCCGACCCACTACCGTATAAATGTAACCTTCCTGCTCCAACAGGACATAGGCCCGTTGGATTGTGTTCGGATTGATGGACAGATCCATGGCAAGAGAGCGGACGGAGGGAAGCTTGCTGTTTGGGGGCAGGGCACCGCAGATGATCAGATGTTTCAGTTTTTCGCTGACCTGTTCGTAGAGCGGGTGCTTGTCCCGGTAATCCAATACGATCATGGAATCCTCCTTCATTTTTTTAAAAATTGAGTGTATTAAGCGAATTAATACACTTGACATTTTTAAAGTAACAGATTAAACTGGATATGTCAACCACAAGTTTATGAAATCTTAATTTGCTATATGGTGGTGAGGCGCGTATAATGAATGGAGTCATATGGGAGTGTCCCCTTTGACGCAGGCAATGAAATGAGGAGGAGTAAGATGAAAATTATGAAGAAACGAATGGGAAAAGTGATCGTGGCGACGATCCTGTCCGCTTCCCTGGCGTTGTCCATGGCGGCGTGTAACAAGGGAGGAGGCGCAGACGGCGGTAAAGGAGGAAACGGAAAGGCGCAGGAGGCAGCGCGTCCCGAGTATAGCTATACGGCTGAGTATGCGAATCTGAATGTGCCGGAGAATGCGGATTTTTACCGTGCAAAATTTGCGGATGGAAAGATGTATTATACCACCTATGAATATAATGAGGAGACGATGGAGTCTTCGCAGGCACTGCATGTATATTCCCTCTCGGAGGATAAGGAGGTGTCTGCATTCCCTTTGAGCAGCAGTTCCCCGGAGGAAAATGTTTACCAGAATACAGAAAACTACATCGTGCGCGCTGACGGCAGCATGCTGTTGGTGGAGTCCGTTTATGATTACAGAGATCCGGAGAATGCGAAGAGCAGTTACACAATCTGCTCATATGATAAGGATTTCAACCGGGGCGAGGAACTGGACCTTATACAGGCTGTCAAGGCGGATGAAAATAATTTTTATGTTAATCAAATGGTGTGTGATGGCGATGACAGACTGTATGTGATTGCAGACAGCAAGATCTATCTGTTTGATGCAGATCTGAAATATCAGGGCGTTGTGGATGTGGGAGATAGCTGGATCAATCAGAGCGGCATGGGGAAGGACGGCAAGGTCTATGTCAGCATGTATGACCAGGGCAGCAATGGCATGACCGTGCGCCAGGTGGACTTCGATAAAAAGGTTTTGGGGGAGGTACATAGCGGATTTTTAAGTGGTAACGGCAATAATCTGACACCCGGACTGGAAGGGGACTTCTTGGTATCTGACGGCACCAGGGTTTATGATTACAGTATGGCAGACAACAAGGCGACGGAGCTGTTTGCATGGCTGGACTGCGACATTTTCGGGGATTATGTGCGCAGCATGTTTGTGGCGGAGGATGGCAGGATTGCTGTGCTGATGCAGGATTGGAGCAACAACGAGTCTTCGCTTGTCTACCTGTCCAAAGTAAAGACAGAGGAACTGGTACAGAAGACGCAGATTACGCTGGGCGCGCTTTACCCCAGCCAGGATATCCTGCTGGCAGCGGTAGCTTTTAACAAACAGAGCCAGAACTATCACATCAATGTGAAATATTATATGGATCAGACCGACTACAGCGAGGATGCGTACAAAAATGCCAGAACGGCATTGAATAATGCGCTGATCTCACAGAATGCACCGGATATGGTGGAGACCGGGAATGTCAATGTTGCAGCGTTAGCGGCAAAGGGAGCGTTCGAAGATCTGGGTGCATGGCTGGACAAGAGCAGTGTCCTCAAGCGGTCGGACTATCAGGAGAATGTATTGCAGGCAACGACTTACAGCAACTGTCTGGTCTGCATCCCCAAGACGTTCTATGTACAGACGCTTGTGGGCAAAACGGAAAATGTGGGGACAAAGAGCGGATGGACCATGGATGATATCATGGCGCTTTCCCAGGCAAATCCGGATGCTTCTTTGTTTGAGTATGCGACTAAGGAGTATATGCTCAATTCCTGTCTGATGTTCAACGGGGATTCCTTTATTGATTACAGTACCGGTAAATGCAACTTTAATTCCGATGAATTTAAGAAGATTCTCCAGTTTGTGGCGGGCTTCCCGGATGAGTACGAATGGTCGGAGGATGCGGAATCCCTGCCCACGCTGCTGCGGGAGAACAAGGTGCTGTTAGAGCGGGTATATTTATCCCAGCTGGTGGATTTACAGATGTATCCCGCCATGTTTGATGCGCCCGTGACTTATGTGGGATTCCCCACCACGGACGGCAGTACAGGGTGTATGTTGTCCGCTAACGGTGCGGGACTGGCGATTACATCCAAATCCGCACAGAAAGAAGGCGCATGGGAATTTATCGAATTCTATCTGAACCGGGAGGATGACATGTTCTCCTATGGTCTGCCTTCCAACAAGCAGGCGATGCAGAAACTGATCGATGAAGAGCTCCATGTGGAATATCTGAAGGATGAAAACGGGGAGCTGATCCTGGATGAGGACGGGAATCCTATTTCCATGAAAGGGCATGGCGGTATCGGATACGGTGACTGGGACTACACCTATCACAACTGTACACAGGAGGAGATCGATGAGGTGCAGGCGGTGATCGCCCAGGCGAGACCATCTTCCCAGATGGATGATCAGATCCTGCAGATCATTCTGGAGGAGGCAGCGCCCTATTTCTCCGGACAGAAGAGTGTGGATGATGTGGCGGGCGTGATCCAGAGCAGGGTACAGCTCTATGTCAGCGAGAATCAGTAAGAGCAAAAGTTGAAAAGTAAAAAATCTCTTAGAGGGAAGTGGCTATTGTGAGGGCAAAGTCGGCAGAGAAGACTTCGTCACAGGCAAAGAAGAAATTGTATAAACACATCAGATCCTCCAGGAGCAGGAGGCGGATCAAGAGGCGTTCGGGTCTCTTTATCGCCCCCAGCCTGCTGGGGGTGCTGGTGTTTTTTGTGATCCCGTTTTTGGTGGTGATCTATTATTCGGTTGTGGACAATCCCATCAGCAAACAGTTTGTCGGTCTTGAAAATTTCAGACTGGTGATCCAGAATGCGGCGTTTCGGACAGCGGTAAGCAATACGGCAAGATTTTCGGCGATTGCGGTACCGCTTTCTGTGGTGTTATCTCTGCTGCTGGCGGTGGTGCTAGATATGAAACTGCCTTTCCGCAGCCAGTTCCGGACTTTTTTCCTGAGCCCCATGATGGTGCCGGTGGCGTCCATCGTATTGATCTGGCAGGTGTTGTTTCACTACAACGGGGCGGTGAATGATTTCCTGATGAAATTTGGCGTGGACAAGATCGACTGGTTGAAATCGACCCATTCCACGGAGGTGATCGTGCTGTTATTCCTGTGGAAAAATCTGGGCTATAATATGATCCTGTTTATGGCGGCACTGGCCAGTGTGCCGAAGGATCTGCTGGAGGTGGCAAGGCTGGAGAGCGCTACGCCGCTGCAGGTTTTTATCCACATAAAGCTGCGGTATCTGTCCTCCACGATCCTGTTTGTGACGATCATGTCCCTGATTAATTCTTTTAAGATATTCCGGGAGATCTATCTGCTGACCTCGGATTATCCGCATGATGCGATCTACATGCTGCAGCATTATATGAACAATAAATTCCGTAATCTGGACTATCAGGCGCTGTCTGCAGGGGCAATCCTGATGTCGCTTGTGATGATCGTGATCATCGGTATTCTGTTTTTGGTGGAGAATTATTTTGGAAAAGATGTGGAGGGTTAGGAACGAAAAGCATATGAAAAAGATCAAAAAACTGGTGCAGACGCTGCGGATCGCGCTTGCGACGTTGATTGCTGCGGCATTTGCGATACTTTTCCTGCTCCCGATCGTACTGACCATTTCCAACTCGTTCATGTCGTCGGCGGAGATATCCTCCAATTACGGATCGGTGTTTGCGGTGAATCAGGACGGCGGAAAGGTTTTTATCGCGGAAAAGGTGAATTTAAAATTTATACCGGACATGGTGTCCTTTTCCCAGTATATCACGGTGTTGTTTAAGAGTCCGGACTATCTGTTGAAATTTTGGAATTCCGTGATCCTTGTGGGGCCCATTGTGCTGTTTCAATTGGCGGTGGCGTCGTTGGCGGCTTACGGGTTTGCCAGATATACGGGCAAGCTCAGGAGCATTATCTTTTTTTCCTATATCATCCTGATGCTCATGCCGTATCAGGTGACGCTGGTGCCCAATTATCTGGTGGCAAGCTGGCTGAATATACTGGACAGCTACTGGGCCATCTGGCTGCCGGGGATTTTTTCACCGTTTGCGGTGTATCTGTTGACAAAATTTATGAAGCGGATTCCCTACTCCATTATCGAGGCGGCACAGATTGACGGAGCGGGGGAGTGGACAATCTTTCGCAGGATCTGTCTCCCACTGTGCAAGGGGGCTCTGGCGTCCGCTGCGATCCTGGTGTTTATCGATTACTGGAATATGGTGGAGCAGCCCCTGATCCTGTTGTCGGACGCGGAGACACATCCGCTTTCCGTGTTTTTAAGTAAGATCAATGCGGCGGAGGTCGGACTGGCTTTTGCTGTGGCAACAATCTATATGGTGCCGAGTCTGCTGGTGTTTCTGTACGGGGAGGAATCCCTGGTGGAAGGAATTGCAAACCAGGGCGGCGTGAAGGGATAAGAAATCGGAGGAAGCAATGCGATGAATGAAAAAGGAAAGAGCAGAAAAGAATGGGTCAAGACGGCGGCGATCATATTTTTGAGTGTGCTATTGGTGCTGACCTTTTTCTCCAATACGATCATGAATTATTCTCTGCCGGAGGTGGCGACGCAATATGTGGAATCGGGAAACATCACGGCGAAGGTGCGCGGTACGGGTGTGGTGGAGAGCGGTGATCCCTACAGTGTGAGATTAAAGACCACGGACGGTTCCACAAATGCATTCGGAGTGTACGAGGTGGATTCCGTGGAAGTGCGGGCCGGTGACCGGGTGCAGAAGGGAGACGTATTGTGCCATCTGAAAGCCGGGGAGAGCAAGGAGCTGGAGGAGGCGCGGGACGCACTGAACAAGCAGATCCTGAATTATGAGATTCAGATCCTGCAGGGGGAGGCGTCCAATTCGGTGCTGGATCATGCCAAGACGGGCAATACTTCCTCAATGAGCGCTTACCAGGCAAGGGTCCTGGCAAAGGAGAACGAGATCAAACAGCTGGAGCAGGAGCTGGAGGACGCAAAAGATACACTGAATGCGTGGACGAAGCAGGCCACCTATGATGTCAGTGCCGATGATGAAAAAAAGGCGTGGAAGAAGGCACAGGCGGCAGCGGCAGACAACCAGTTGATCATTGATGCTGTGGAACAAAAAATTGCAATTCTGCAAACGAATATCGATAATACGACCGCTTTGTGGGAGACCGATCATCCGAATACGATCTTGTATGATGAGAACGGCAGAGTATCAGAAATCCAGATTACGGTATCAGACGGAGACGGTCTGAAACCGCAGGAGGTGAAGGCCAAGATCAATGGATGGCTGGATCAGATTGCTGAATTGAAGGCAGAATCTGCTTATAAAGAGGCAACGGCAAAGCAAAAATCCTTGGATGAGGCAGTGGAGAAGGCGGAGAAAGCCTATCAGGATAAATTGAGCGAAAAGAAGGACGATGTCTCCGATTCTGTCGATGATTGGACCAAGGAAGTGGAAAACCGACAGAAGAAACTGGACAAGGCAAATGAGGAAAAGAACAAGCTGGTGTCCGACATTGTGAATGAGTTAAATTGGGGAGATACCCTGTCGGATCTGCGGGAGAACATTGCCAAGCTGCAGGGTGAGAATGTGGTCGGTGAGATCACGGCGCCAATCTCCGGCGATATCATCAGCGTGAATGTAAAATCCGGACAGGACACGCCGGGGGATGGAATCCTGTTTACGATCCAGCCGGAAGGCAAAGGGTATACCATGCAGATCACCGTCACCAACGAGCAGGCGAAACGTCTGTCGGTGGGAGATCACGCGGATCTGGTGAATGCGTGGCGGTATGATGACGCGGAGGTAGTGCTTTCCGGCATCAAGCCCAATCCTACCAATCCGGGACAGGAAAAGCTTTTGACATTTGATGTGTCCGGCAGTGTGACGGCAGGGCAGAGTCTGACAATCTCGGTAGGGCAGCGGAGTGCGGTCTATGATCTGACCGTGCCCAATTCCGCAATCAGGGAGGACAATAACGGTAAGTTTATCCTGACAGTCACTACAAAGAGCACGCCCTTGAGCAACCGATATATTGCCACCAGAGTGGATGTGGAGGTGCTGGCAAGTGACGATACCCGCTCCGCCATCAATGCGCCGCTCTATGGCTGGGAGTATGTGATCACTACCGCCACGGCTCCGGTGGAAGCCGGCAAACAGGTGCGGCTGGCAAACAATAATTAGAGGTATTAGAGGTTGGAAAACAGTGAAGACAGCAGCAAGCGGCAGGAAAAATAAAAAATCCATAATACGTTTGATCACAGCCATTGTGTGCGTGGCGGCAGCGGGATGTCTGTTTGGCATTCTCTGCCATCTGTTGGGGAAACTTCCGGAACAGACGATGGCGGAGCGCTGGAGCAAAGAAGGCGGTGTGTCGCAGATCAGCTGCTTTTTCTCCGTCAATGCGGGAGTGACGGAAGAAAGGCTGGAGGAGTTTGAGCACACCCTGGATGATTATCTGACAGAGAATTCCATTGAGATACAGTCCCCCAATCCCGGCGCAAGGCTGTGGGTGGATGCATACAGCGGGGAGGGAAAGATCACGCTGACCGGCGGGAAGGCTTCGGTGGAAGCGGATGCCACGGGAATCGGCGGGGACTTTTTTCTTTTTCACCCGCAGGAACTGCTGTATGGCAGTTATTTTTCGGGAAACGACCTGAATCAGGACTATTGCGTCATCGATGAAGATGCGGCATGGCAGCTGTTCGGCTCCAATAATGTGGCGGGAATGTCGGTGACCATCGGCGGGATCCCGTATATTGTGCAGGGGGTGATCAGACGTCCGGACAGCAGACTGGTCAAGGCTGCGGGATTGGACAGCACCCGGGTGTATGTGTCCTACCGGACGCTGGAACGGTACGGAACGGCAAGCGGGATCAACCATTATGAGATCGTGATGCCCAATCCGGTGAAACAGTTTGCATACAAATATGTGAAGGAACAGCTGGGAGCGGATGAGCGGGAGACAGAGGTGGTGGAGAATTCCACCCGTTTTGGGCTGCTTGGTTGTCTGAAGCGGATCGGGGCATTCGGCACCCGTTCCATGAACGGCAGAGCCATTATTTATCCTTATTGGGAAAATTTTGCAAGAGGTATGGAAGACATTCAGGGCATGTTTGCAGTAAGCATCGTGCTTTTGCTGATCTATCCCGTGGTTTACGGTCTGTGGGCATTTCTGTATTTTTGGAAGCATAAAGGCTGGACATTTAAAGATTTATGGATTAAGATAAAGGATAGGTTTGAACGGTTTCAGGAAAGACGATATTATCAGAAACGAGGGAATAAGTGATGAAGGCTTGGAAGAGATTCTTGAGCATAGGTCTTGTGGTTGCCCTGACGGTCGGTGCGTGCGGGTGCGGCAAAAAGGAAAACGGAAGCGGGGATGCGGGGAAGCTGGTCAGTGCTTCACCGGAATTGGCGAAGCAGTACGTTTACCGGATGGATCCGTTTGATTTCAGTAAACTTCAGACAGATAATGGGGATATCAGCGTACAGAGCTTCAAGAAGATCAAGGATAAGCTGTATGCCGTGATACAGAAGTATATTTACATGGAAGACGGCTCGTCCTCCAATGATATCATTATTGCGGAACTTGATCCGAAAAGCAAAAATGTGGAGAATATTTCCCTGGATATGCCTGTAGAGGACGGAGAAGTTTCAGAGGAAACCGAATCGCAGACAGATGAACAGGAGATGGATGTTTACGAAAATGTTTATTACGGCAATTTTCAGATATCCGACAGCGGTTATATCTATGGATGCAGGACTTATGATCGCAGCGATTACTCGGATCCGTCGAATTATGTAAACGAGCACAGAGAGTCTGTCTGTTGCTGGGATATGAAAGGACAGCTTTTGTGGGATGCCTCTCTGGACGCCTTAAGTGATGCTGATAGTTGGTATTACGTTAATGCCTTAGTCGGTCAGAAGGATGGATCGGTGGTCGTATTGATCGGTGGGGCGGAATACGGTCTTGTCAAGGTTGATAAAGACGGCGTAGCAGGAGCATTGCTCCCTGCCGGAAATATGCAGGAAATGTTGGAGAATTATTCAGGGCTCACAGTTATGTCCGATGGAAAACTGTTGATTTCTTATTATGATGCAAATTGGCAGAATATGTATGTCAATACCTATGATTTCGCATCCGACAAGGCAGGAGAGGCTGTGAAACTCCCTGCTTCCGTGGCAGGCAATCTATCCGGAAGAGCGGGGATAGACGGAAACGGGGCATTGGTGTACAGTACGGCATCCGGTGTGTATCGATATAAGATCGGTGCAGAGAATGAGGAAACCGTGATGAGTTTTGTAAACTCGGATTTATATATTACCGGATTTGATGCGATTCTTCCTTTGGATGATACCAGTTTTGCAGCGATTTACGGCGAATATGATACAACGGACTACAGCAGGACATTAAAGGGTGGTATTTTCAGCAAAGTGGATGCCTCGGATATTCCGGACAAGAAGGTGCTGGTGCTGGGCGGTGCATATCTGTATGGTGATCTGCAGAAGCGGGTTGTGGATTATAACAAGTCTAACAGTGAGTATCGGATCGTCATGAAGGATTATAATCAGTACAATACCTATGATGATTATTCTGCTTGTTATACCCAGTTAAACAATGATATTATCTCCGGTCAGATGCCGGATATTCTGGTAGTGGATGCTTATAATCTCTCGTTGGAGAATTATGCGAATAAAGGTCTGCTTGCTGATATCGGTGAAATGATCAAAAAGGATGACGAATTGTCCAAGATTGATTATATGCAGAATGTATTTGATACCTGCAAGTTAAACGGAAAACTCTATGAGGTGATACCGTCTTTTAGCGTTCAGGGGTATATGGGTAAAAAGTCGATTGTGGGCGACAGAAATGCCTGGACCATGGAAGAAGCGATGAAGCTTCTGGACAGTCAACCAGCAGGGACAAATCTGTTCAGCGACATGACAAAGAGCCAGTTTGTTTCGATGATGATGCAGATGTGCGGCACGCAGTTTGTGGATGTATCCACCGGAAAGTGTAATTTTGACACCCAGCAGTTCAGGGATTATATGGTTTATGCAAAAACCCTGCCGGATGCATTTGATGATGATTATTACAATGACGCTTTGTATATGCTGCGTTATGAATCACAATACAGAAAGGGTTACACAATTCTTTCCAGTGTATATATCAGCGAAATATCCGATCTTGTCTACAGCATTAACGGAGCGTTCGGGGAGGAGGTAGCCTTTGTGGGCTTCCCGGGGACGGATAATTCGACACCGGGCTCTGTGATCAGTACCAACACTTCCTATGCACTGGCGGCACGTTCTGCTAATCTGGACGCTGCATGGCAGTTTGTAAGGTATTATCTGACAGATGAGTATCAGGATTCCATCAGCTATCAGCTGCCGGTGAAAAAGGCTGCTCTGGAGGAGAATGCGCAGAAAGCCACAAAGAAACCCAGTTACATGATGGATGGCAAGGAAATAGAGGAAGATTACCGCTATTGGATCAATGATGAGCTGGTAACCATCGAGCCGCTTACGCAGGCTCAGGTGGATGAAATTGTGAAATATATTTCTTCCGTGTCGCGCAGGTCATATTACAATACGGCGGTGACCAACATTATGGAAGAGGAATTGGGGGCATATTTCAAGAATCAGAAGAGCGCGGAAGATGTATCGAAACTGATCCAGAACAGAGTACAGCTCTATATCAACGAGAACCGATAAGAAAAAGAATAGAAAGCGGAGGACATAAAATGAGCAAGAAGCCAGTTGTGTTATTGATCCTGGACGGATACGGACTGAATGAAAAGACGGAGGGCAATGCGGTTGCCCTTGCCAATACGCCGGTCATGGATTCTTTAATGAAGGATTATCCTTTTGTGAAAGGCAACGCCAGCGGTATGGCAGTGGGACTGCCGGAGGGGCAGATGGGAAACTCTGAGGTAGGGCATCTGAACATGGGAGCCGGTCGTATTGTGTATCAGGAGCTGACCCGCATTACCAAGGAAATTCAGGATGGCACGTTCTTTGAGAACGAAGCGTTATTACAGGCGGTGGAGAACTGTAAGAAAAATAACAGTGCCCTGCATATGATGGGACTTTTGTCCGATGGTGGCGTGCACAGCCACAATACTCATCTTTATGGGCTGTTGGAGCTGGCAAAAAGAAACGGTCTGGAGAAGGTATATGTTCATTGTTTCCTGGACGGACGTGACACGCCTCCCGCCAGCGGCAAGGAATTTGCGGAGGCGCTGGAAGCCAAAATGCAGGAGATTGGCGTGGGCAAGATCGCGTCTGTCATGGGACGCTATTACGCAATGGATCGGGACAACAACTGGGATCGAATCAAGCGTGCTTATGACGCATTGACCTTGCGGGAAGGCTTTACGGCGGCAAGCGGTCCGGAGGGCATTCAGGCTTCCTATGATAAAAATGAGACCGATGAGTTTGTGCAACCTACGGTAATTGATGATGGAGCTGCCATCACAGACGGCGATTCCGTGATCTTTTTTAACTTCCGTCCGGACAGAGCACGTGAGATTTCCAGAGCATTCTGCGATGATGACTTTAAGGGCTTTGACAGAAAGCGGAAGAATATCGTATATGTCTGCTTTAACGACTATGATCCTACCATCCCGAACAAGGAAGTGGCATTCAAAAAGGTTTCTGTCACCAACACATTCGGAGAGTGGCTGGCGGCTCAGGGCATGCGGCAGGCACGTATTGCTGAGACGGAGAAATATGCGCATGTGACCTTCTTCTTCAATGGCGGTGTGGAGCAGCCTAACGAGGGTGAGGATCGCTTCTTGGTCAATTCTCCCAAGTATGTGCCCACGTACGATAAAAAGCCTCGTATGAGCGCCTATACGGTGTGCGATAAGCTTTCGGAGGCGATCACGAAGAAAGATGAGAACGGCGAGGCTTATTACGATGTGATCATCTGCAACTTTGCAAACCCGGATATGGTGGGACATACAGGCGTCATTCCGGCTGCAGTAGAGGCGGTGGAAGTCATCGACAAGTGTGTAGGCGAGGTCGTGGAGTTTGTGAAGGAAGTGAACGGAGCGATGTTCATCTGTGCGGACCACGGAAATGTGGAGCAGCTGATCGATTATGAGACCGGCGAGCCGTTCACGGCCCATACCACCAATCAGGTGCCTTTCATACTGGTGAATTATGATGAGGACTACACCCTGAGAGAGGGCGGCTGTCTGGCGGATATCATCCCGACGCTGATCCAGATCATGGGGAAGGAGCAGCCTGCAGAGATGACAGGAAAGTCTTTGCTGGTGCGTAAGTGATCAAGTAAGGAATCAAGTTTGAAAATTTATGTTGAAATCAAGTGAAACATGTGGTACTATTAAAAATGCTTGGCATTAGGAGGTGTGAAATGGGAGCATTGAGAATTGCATTGACAGTTATTTTTATTATAGTGTGTGTTTCGCTTGTTGTGTTGGTACTCTTGCAGGAAGGTAAAGCGGCAGGGCTTGGAGCCATCAGCGGCGCTGCGGAATCCTACTGGGGTAAGAACAAAGCGCGTTCGATGGAAGGGCTGTTAGTAAGGGTCACCAAGATTCTGGCATTTGCTTTTATCGCGTTGGCTTTGGCACTGAATCTGAATGTATTTTAATCGACACAAAAGACAAACACTCTTGCGAAAGAGTGTTTTCTTTATTTTAGCGTATAATGAGGTGCGCGGATATGTTCGCATGTCCATGTGCCGAATGGAATGAGGGGGGACCGATATGGGTGACGATATAAAGAGATCGGACAGGAAAAACAGAATATGTGAGCTGGTAGAGTCCTCTCTTTATGTGCCCATGAAGGAGAAGGAACTGGCGGCGTTGATGCAGGTGGACAGGCAGGACAGGGAGGAGTTTGCAGCCTGCCTGCAGGAACTCTTGCTGGAAGGGAAACTGATGCTGACGCCCCGGGGGAAGTATGTCAGAGGGGACGGAAGTGTTCTTACCGGTACTTTTATCGGAAATGCGAAAGGCTTTGGCTTTGTGGAGATTGAGGGAAGACAGGAAGACTTGTTTGTCCCGGCGGAGCAGACCGGCGGAGCCTTTCATAAGGATATTGTCCAGGTTTTACTGCAGACGCCCGGGGGAGCGGGCCGCAGACAGGAAGCAAAGGTGATTCGCGTTATTCAGCGGGGAATCCTTTCTCTCGTGGGAACTTACGAGAAGGGAAGAGGGCATTATGGATTTGTGATCCCGGATAACACCCGGATTCCCTGTGATATCTTTGTGCCGGAGGAGGCTTCAAAAGGGGCTGTGACCGGACATAAAGTGGTGGTGGAGATCACGGATTACGGAACCGGGCAGAACAGCCAGTCCGGCAGACATGGCGGAATCCAGAACCCATCGGGTAAGATCACCGAGATCATCGGACACATCAATGATCCCGGCGTGGATATCATGTCCATTGTGCGCGGGTATGAACTGCCGGTAGAGTTCCCGGAGAAAGTGATGCAGCAGGTAGAGCGTGTGGCTAAACCTGTATCGGAGGCGGATATGGCAGGCCGGAGGGATCTGCGGGATGTGCAGATGGTGACCATTGACGGCGAGGATGCAAAGGACCTGGATGATGCGGTGCATGTGACATGTGACGGAGAAAACTATCATCTAGGTGTGCATATTGCGGATGTGACCAATTATGTACAGGAGAATTCCGCACTGGACAGGGAGGCATTGAAGCGAGGAACCAGCGTTTATCTGGTGGACCGGGTGATCCCAATGCTGCCGCATGCGCTTTCCAACGGAATCTGCTCTTTGAATGCCGGAGAGGACAGACTGGCGCTGAGCTGCCTGATGACGATCAATCCCAAAGGAGAGATTGTGGATTATGAGATCTGCGAGTCTGTGATCCGGGTGGACAGGCGGATGTCTTACAATGTGGTGAAGGCGATTTTGGAGGAGCCTGCGGATGGGGCAGAGAACCGAAAAATGCTTCTTCAGGAATATGAAGCGCTGCTTTCCATGTTCCGGCAGATGCGTGAGTTGGCGGCGATCCTGCGGGAAAAACGCAGAAAACGCGGTGCGATCGATTTTGATTTCCCGGAATGCAAGATTTTGCTGGACCGAAGCGGTCATCCTACAGAGATCAAGCCATATGAGCGCAATGCGGCGACTGATCTGATCGAGGAATTCATGCTGGCGGCAAACGAAACGGTGGCACAGCATTTTTACTGGATGGAAGTGCCCTTTGTGTATCGGGTGCATGATGTGCCGGATCCCGATAAAATTCAGAAGCTGGCGCTGTTCATTCACAATTTTGGCTACTTTATGAAATCAACGGACAAGCGTGGCAGCAAGGTGGGTAGCATGGAGGTGCATCCGAAGGAGATCCAGAAACTCTTAGAGCGGATAGAGGGAACACCGGAAGAGCCGATGATCGCAAGGCTTACGCTTCGCAGTATGAAACAGGCAAAATACAGCGTGGTAAGCAGCGGACACTTTGGGCTGGCCAGCAAGTATTACTGTCATTTCACATCTCCAATCAGACGGTACCCGGATTTGCAGATCCACCGCATCATCAAAGAGCAGCTCAGAGGAAAAATGACGGAGGAGCGAATCGCGCATTACAGGGATATCCTGCCGGGGGTAGCGGAGGCAACCTCCAAATTAGAGCGCCGGGCGGATGAAGCGGAGCGGGAGACGGACAAGCTGAAAAAAGTCGAGTTCATGGAGCAACATATTGATGAGGAATTTGACGGTGTGATCAGCGGCGTGACGGCGTGGGGGATCTATGTGGAGCTGCCAAATACCGTGGAGGGGCTGGTGCATGTGTCCCGATTGGAAGGCGACTATTATTATTTTAATGAATCTGCCTGCGAGATGGTGGGGAGCGCTACGGGCAGGAGCTATAAACTGGGGATGCCCATGAGAGTACGCGTGGTGGAATGTGACCGTTTCACCCGTACCATAGATTTTGAGCCAGCGTAGAAATCCGTTGCGGGCTTCGGCAGACCGGACAGACAGGACAGACCTGGCAGCACAGATGACGGAGGAAACAGGAAATGGAAAAGAACGAGCCGCAGAAGCTGGTGGCAAACAATAAAAAAGCCTATCACGATTATTTTATTGATGAAACGTATGAGACCGGAGTGGCACTGCATGGCACGGAAGTGAAATCTATTCGTATGGGAAAGTGCAGTATCAAAGAAAGTTTTGTGCGCATTGAGAACGGAGAGGTGTTCGTCTATGGCATGCATGTTTCTCCGTATGAAAAGGGAAATCTGTTTAACAAGGATCCGCTGCGGGTGAAGAAGCTTCTCATGCATCGCCAGGAAATCAATCGACTGGAGGGGAAAATCCGGGAAAAAGGTTACACGCTGGTGCCCTTACAGGTCTATTTTAAAAACGGCAAAGTGAAGGTGGAGATCGGGCTGGCCCGAGGTAAGAAACTCTATGACAAGCGGGAAAGCATCGCGAAGAAAGATGCCAGAAGAGAGACAGAGAGAGAGTTTAAAGTGAAAAATTTGTGAGGAAGGAATGGACAAACAGGTTGATTGACATAAGAATGCCTGTTTGTTATAATTAAATTTACAGATAACGGCATTTGAAAAATGCGGTTTATCATACAATTTCATAAGGGGTAGTAAAGGTTTCGACAGGGGTCTTGCAGCTGGAGAAGCTATCCGCACGCAATGCGTTAAATGGCAAAACTAAACTAAACGCTGATGACAATCAGTATGCACTTGCTGCTTAATCCCTAGGATTAGGTGGTAAGCGACGCCGTCTTTACGGCTCGTCCGTCCTCTGCACCCATACGGAGGGTTGCGGGCGTCATGATATGGGAAACGACTCTCACAAAGCTTTGCGTGAGATGGGCGTAATATGAAGCTACCTGCGTGGTGTGTTCGTCATCTGACAGCCACAATGGGAACGTGAGCGAAGAACTCGAGAACAGCTGACTATGATAGTAGAAGGACAGGGAATGGGCTTTTGGACACGGGTTCGACTCCCGTCTACTCCACTTTATGGGAATCGATGAGGAGTCGAACCCGGTGGGTTCTGACTCCCGTCTACTCCATTTATTTTACTCAGCAACCTGGCATTTGCCAGGCTTTGCGGAGGTATTTTTTTATGGGAAGACGGTTTGATACGAAAAAAAACATACAGAAGATGCATGTTGCGCATAAGCTGGCTGTTTGTGCGTGTATTGCCTGTCTGCTTTTGTGTGCAGGTGGCTGCGGTCTGATGGAGGATGATTTTTTTACCTATGCACCGAAAAGCCATATCATCACAAAGGAAGAAGAAGCGGATGCCTATCGCAGCGAAGCGACGGGGGATACTGGACAAGGCACAGTTTCGAAGGAGGCTGAAAATTCCGGGCAGGACGCAGAGAATGGGCAGACAGGGGATGCCGGTCAGGAGCAGGAAGAAAGACTGGTAGGAAATGTGGAATATGATGAAAGTGATGGTTATGAGAAGAGGGTGAAGGGGATTGTCCGGGATATGCCCTTTGTTTACCGGGGGGTTCGACTAAGCTATACCGGAGATCCGGAGGCGGATTTTGCGGTGGAGGAACAGACTCCCGGCAGACCTGTACCGGCTACGGTGACACAGCCCATAGAACAAACCGGCAATCCATCTGAGCCGCAACAAGGCGGGGAGGAAGAGCCCCCCCTGAAACTGGGTACGGTGCGTTTCAACGGAGAATTTTATGAAGGTCATCTGAAGTATGACAATGGATTTGTGGCGGATATCACGATCGCATATTCTGAAGCAGGAGCGTTGACACCCGGAACGGCGGTAGAGATTCTGGTGCCTGTAGAACGTGAATATATGGAGTATATGCAATATATGGATGATGATGACGATGATGACTGGCCTGAGCCGGTCAGGATCATGCTCTGTGATGCAATCTCCGGTAAAAACGGCCGCACTTATGCAATTGTAAGAACAAGGGAGGGCAGTCTGGATCTGTTGCAATATTCTTATGATTATAGAAATGCCGGCGGGGAAGCCTGTCACATACGGGTAATCGCTTCGTTCTTCGGCGGTGCCAGTGAGGCGCAGGGGGTGGAGCTCCTGGACAGATTGGATTTTAAGTATGTGGGCGAAAATAGTGGATTGTGATTAAAATAACGACAAATATAGTGGGAGAACTTGACAGAATATTGTGTTTTTTGTACAATAAAAACAGGTTTTAAAATGTATTTTAGTATAAATTTATGAAGGAAAGAGGGAACTACATATGGCGGGGAAAAAAGTTTCAAATTTCAGTATGATGAAGATGTTGCTGCTGTTCGGATTGATCCCGATGGTCTGTACGGGGTTGGCAATTTTGCTGGTATCGATCTTGGACACTGCGGACACAGTGAAGGAGAATGTGCATTCTGAGCTGGCTATGGTGAATGAATCATTTAATATGTACGCTGAGGAACAGCTTGCAGATCAGCTTGCACAGGGCGGATTGACCAACAAGGATTATGATTATGTGGATACTCTGTTGGATCATGATGTGGTGATGACACTGTTCCAGGGAGATACCCGTGTGATGTCCTCCATCAAGGATGATTCGGGCAAGCGTGCGGAGGGAACCAAGGCTTCTGATGAGGTTATTGCAAAGGTTCTGAAGAATGGGGAGCATTATACTTCCGAGACGGTGAAGATCAACAATGAAACCTATTATGTGGATTATCTGCCGTTAAAGGATTCCACCGGTAAGATTGTCGGAATGACTTTTGCCGGCGAGAAGGCGGAGGTTGTCACCAACGCGATCAGTGGATTGGCGACGAAGATGATCATAGTAGCTTTGATAATCTCCATTGTTTTTGTGATCCTGATCGTGGTGCTGGCGGGCGTTGTGAAGGCACCCATTGTGGCTATGTCGGGAATCATGGAGAAACTTTCCACAGGTAAGATCCATGAGAAAGTGGATGCGCACAGTGCTGTCAAGGAGAATCAGATCATGATCCACTCCTTTGAATCGTTCCAGGGGAATCTGATCGGTTCTGTTGATTCCATCAAGGATTCTGCTGACAATATCCGCACCAGTGTTCTTTCCGTGGAGGATACCGCGCAGAACACCAACAATGCGGCGGAGCAGATCAATACGGCGGTTTCGGAACTTTCCGGCGGAGCGCAGTCCATGGCGAACAACGTACAGAATGTCAACGAGCAGGTTGTGGACATGGGCATGAAGATTGAAGATATCTCGACCAACACGACCCATATGGCGAAAGGTGCTGCACAGATGCGCACTATCAGTAAGACGGCATCCGAGGAGATGGGACGCGTACTCACCTCCAGCCATGAGATGAACAAAGCGGTGGATCAGATCCATACCCAGATCCAGCGTACCAATGAATCTATCGAGAAAGTAAACGAAGCGATTGAACTGATCATTTCCATTGCAGAGCAGACCAAGTTGCTGTCCCTGAATGCGTCTATTGAGGCGGCGAGAGCGGGAGAGGCCGGCAGAGGTTTCGCAGTTGTGGCACAGTCCATCGGCGATCTGTCAGCCCAGTCGAATGAGGGAGCGACCAGCATTCAGGAGATTTCCGCTGATGTGCTTGCCAACTCCAAGGCTTCGGTACAGTTGGCGGAGAACATCAAGAAGCTGATCTCTCAGGAGCAGAATGATATCAACCGTGCAAACAAGAGCTTCGGAGATCTGAATGCGGCCATCGAGGAGAGCGTAAATGCAATCCAGGTGGTGGAAGAGCATACGGAGGCACTGGCAAGGATCAAAGAAGAAATTGTGGAGAATGTCAGCGATTTGTCTGCCATTTCCGAGGAGAATGCGGCGGCAAGTGAAGAAGTGGCCGCTTCTGTGGAGAGTGTTACAGAGAGTATTGCGGATATTTCCCAGCATACGGCTGAAATTGCCGGATTGGTTGAGAAACTGGAGGAGGCAGTCAGCTACTTCAGCTAAGCAGGGGGCGCGAAAGACAATAGAGGAGAATCAAATACGGCTGGATCGAAAGTGTCTTTCGATTCAGCCGTATTCTTGTCTTGAGGCGTTATGTGTGATAAAATAAAACCGCAAGCGGTTTATTCGAAATTGCTTCGTAATTTCAGATGTGTGAGAGGGCAGGAGGATTGTGCTTTGAGTGAGATAAACGGATTGGAAGATGTAGGCAGATTTTCGGCGGGAGGATATTCTTTTTACACAGAAAAAGATGCAGCTCTCGCGGAAAATGAAAAGCGTAAGGTAGAGTATCTGGAAGCAAGATTGGATTATTCACGCCCGGACAGCATACTTCGCATATACAATAAGACGATTGAAGAACGAATCTTTCGGTCTCCGGTAGGACATTTCTTTTTAAAGAATCTGCAGAATTTTCTTTTGCAGCAGCCTGCTATCGATAAGTCGCAGATTGCAGATATTCCGCAGTATGTAAGTTATGACGGGGAGTTCAGGGAACAGTCCAAAACGGCGCCAAAGCGGCAGGCGACCGTTGTGAAGAAGAAAGAAGAGCCCAAGAAATCCAATGCGCTTACAGTTTCGGTGGTCATAAATCTTGTGTTGGCTGCGGCAGTGATCGCAATGTTTGTGATCACACTGAAGTCTGATCAGCCCAATATCCTGAATTATGAGAAGGCGATCACCAATCGCTATGCATCCTGGGAACAGGAACTGACAGAGAGAGAGAAAGCTGTACGGGTGAAAGAACGGGAACTGAATATGCAATCCGGGCAGTAGGTATGATCTATTTTACAGGCGGAGTTTGGCAGAAAGGAATAACATGGAACGTTTAAAGATATTGGTTGTGGACGATGAAAGCAGAATGAGGAAGCTGGTATCGGATTTTCTGATCAGAAATAATTATGAGGTCTTGGAAGCGGCGGACGGGGAGAAAGCGTTGGATATCTTTTACAAAGAGAAAAATCTGGCGCTGATCATTCTCGATGTGATGATGCCCAAGATGGACGGCTGGCAGGTGTGCCGGGAAATAAGAGAGCATTCGCAGATACCTATTATCATGCTGACGGCACGTTCCGACGAGCGGGACGAGCTTCAGGGGTTTGATCTGGGCGTGGATGAGTATATTGCCAAGCCTTTCAGCCCAAAGATACTGGTTGCACGCGTGGGGGCGATCCTGCGGCGGAGCGGGCAGGAGGACAAAGAAGAGATACTCGCATTTTGTGGGATTGAATTGAGCAAGGCAGCTCATCAAGTGACGGTTGACGGGCATGATGTGGAACTGAGTTATAAAGAGTTTGAATTGTTGGTTTATTTTATGGAGAATATCGGGTTGGCTCTTTCCAGAGAGAGAATACTGAATCATGTGTGGAATTATGATTATTTCGGGGACGCCAGGACGATCGATACCCATGTCAAGAAACTTCGGAATAAACTGGGAGCAAAAGGAGATCTGATCCAGACGGTCTGGGGAATCGGTTATAAGATGTGTGAGGAAGAGGCATGAAGGGTGAGGATAAACGTTCCGGCAGAGGGATTTTTTCCATTCGGATCCAGTTTGGTCTGATATTTATTTTCATGATGATGGGGGCGATTTTACTCTGTCTGATCTTCAATACCGTATTTTTGGAGAAATATTATTTAAAACAGAAGAGGAAGACTATTTATGATGCATATGAATCGATCCGCTCGGCGGCTGTATCTGACAGCTACGGAACGGATGAATTCAGAGAGGAACTGGAAGAGGTATGCCTGACAGATAATATTACGATCTGTGTGGTGGATGTGGATTCGGAAGTGCGATATGTGTCTCAAAACGGAGGGCACCAGTTGGAGGCAAAGCTGTTCGGATATATTTTCGGCCTTGTGGGGGAAAATGCGCAGATTTTGGACAAGGGCGAGGATTATGTGATCCAGATCACGGGTCAGGGAGACGGAGATTATCTGGAAATGTACGGAAGGCTGACTTCCGGCGTCTCTTTCATCATGCAGACGCCGTTGGAGAGTATCCGGGAGAGCGCGGATATGGCCAACCGGTTTATGGAATATATTGGACTGGCCTGCGCGCTGATCGGCGGTGTGATGATCTTTCTGGTGATGGTTCAGATTACGAAACCGATCGCAAAACTCAGCCATATTTCAGAGCAGATGGTGGATCTGAATTTTGACGCCAAGTATGATATGAAACGACATTTCGGAATGGGAATCCGGGACGAGATCGATCTGCTGGGAGATAACATTAACTGTCTGTCCGAAGCGTTGGAGAAGTCTATTTCCGAGCTGAAGACGGCGAACAATGAACTGAGGCGGGATCTGGAAAAGAGAGATAAGCTGGATGAAATGCGCAGGGATTTCCTGGCAGATGTTTCTCATGAACTGAAAACGCCGATTGCGCTTATCCAGGGCTATGCGGAGGGCCTGCAGGAAGGGATCGGAGAAGGTCCGGAGAGCAGGGACTATTATTGCGAAGTGATCGTGGACGAAGCCACAAAGATGAATCAGCTGGTAAAGCGATTGCTTACGCTGAATGAGCTGGAGTTCGGAAATGATGTGGTAAATATGGAGCGCTTCGATCTGGTGGCGTTGATAAAGAATTATATCCAGTCTGCGCAGATCATGACGCAGCAGAAGGAGATCCGGGTGAAAATGCCGGATTATGAACCGCTTTTTGTCTGGGCGGACGAGTTCAAAACAGAAGAAGTTTTTGCCAATTATTTTTCCAATGCGGTTCATTATTGCAAAGATGAGAACATCATTGCAATCACACTGGAAACGGAGCCCGGAAAGGTGCGGGTTTCGGTGTTTAATACCGGGGATCCGGTTCCGGAGGAATCCATTCCGCTTCTGTGGGATAAATTTTATAAAGTAGACAAAGCACGCACCAGAGAGTATGGCGGAAGCGGCGTGGGTCTGTCTATTGTAAAGGCTATACAAGAGTCCATGCACCAGGAGTATGGGGTGGAAAACAGGGAGAACGGCGTCATATTCTGGTTTACGCTGGAAACTGTGCAGGAATATGAAAAGGAAGCGTAACGGGAGTTGAGGATGGAAGAACAGAAAAAGGTTTTGCTGGTCGGCGTGGATACAGGAGAGGAGCGGGATTTTGACCGTTCCATGGCGGAACTGAAAGCGCTGGCGGAGGCCTGCGGTTCCCGGGTAACAGGTATTATGACGCAGCGGAGGCCACGGGATGATCAGGCTTTTTATATTGGCAGCGGGAAAGTGCAGGAAGTGAAAACCTATGCGGAGGAATGCGATGCGGAAGAAATTATTTTTGATAACACGCTTTCCCCATCACAGATCCGCAATCTGACCAGAGCCTTGGACAAACCGGTTTGCGACCGCACCAATCTGATCCTGGATATTTTTGCCATCAGAGCCCGGACCGGCGAGGCCAGGCTGCAGGTGGAGATGGCGAAGCTTCAATACATGCTGCCCAGGCTGGTGGGGATGCATGAATCGCTGGGACGCCAGGCCGGTACGGGCGGAAGTATGTCCAACAAAGGTCTGGGAGAGAAGAAGCTGGAACTGGACAGGCGGAGGCTGGAGCATCGGATCCACGAGTTAAAAAAAGAGATTGAGCATCTGGAGCGCTCCCGGGAAACCCAGCGCAAAAAAAGGAATGCTTCCCGGATTCCGCAGGTGGCTCTGGTGGGTTATACCAATGCAGGAAAGTCAACGATCCTGAACCGGATCCTGGAGACGTTCGGGAAACCGCAGGACAAACAGGTGTTGGAGAAGGATATGCTGTTTGCAACGCTGGAGACCAGCGTGCGCAAGATTGACACAGGAAACGGCTGCCCGTTCTTTTTATCGGACACGGTTGGGTTTATTCATAAGCTGCCGCACGGTCTGGTAAAGGCGTTTCACTCCACGTTGGAGGAGATACGATATGCGGATCTGCTGGTGCAGGTGGTGGATGTCTCCGACGCGGATTATCGGGAACAGATGGCCGTGACGTCGGAAACTTTGAAAGAATTGGAAATAGGAGACATTCCGCAGATTATAGTGTATAATAAAGCAGACAGATGCGATAGAGCGGAAATCCCCCGCGTGTCAGAGCAGAGCATTCATATGTCTGCGGGCAAGGGGATCGGAATCAGAGAACTGGTACAGCTGATACAGGACAGACTGTATGCGGAGGATAAAAATGTATTATAATGAACTGGATGCAGAAGAAAAGAAAGCGGTACGGACGACGGAACCGATTGAGAAGTTGAAGTTGCGGATCCAAGAGTTGCTTTGCATTTCGCAGGAGCAGGCATTTACGGATTATCTGCAGCAGATGCAGCAACAGACGTTACAGGCGGAAGCAAGGATCCAATATCTGAGTGCAGATCTGGAAAAGCAGTACCGCGTATATCAGGAAAATATGCAGAGACGGGTTGCGACGAACGCACCTATACAGGAGCAGACAGCTGTACAGGTGCAGCAGGAGCAGGCGCCGCCGCAATTGCAGCAGCCACAGATGCCGCCGACACAGCCACAGATGCCGCCGCAGCGGGGGCATCAGGCGCCGCTGCAAAGACCGAAAAAGAATATGGAGTTTGCCGTCGGCACCGCTGTGTTCGGGATTGTGGGCAGCGCCTTTATCCTGACGGCAATGGTATTGCTGGGGATGTACTTTATGGAAGGCATGATGAAAGGGTTGCTGCTGTACGCTGGTTGTCTGCTTGTGATCGGTCTTTCTGAACTTTTGCTGTATAAGAGATTTCCGCGTCTGGGAGCATTGCTCTCGGCAATGGGGGCAGCAGGACTGTATGTTTCCACAATCGTAAATTATCTGGCATTGGGCAATTTTAATGAATGGGTCGCGATGGGAGTTACGGTTGGCATCACCCTGTTTGTAATCCTGATCAGTCGCAAGCGGGATGCCGTCTTTTACCGGATACTGGGTATGGTCGCCATGTATTGCTGCCTGTTTCTCGCGCTTTGGGAGAAAAATGCCACCGACGGTATTCTGCCGATCCAGTGGTTGACGTTAGCAGGTATCCTGTTTTTCATCAATGTAATGTGTCTGGCGGTTCCGGTGAAGAAAGCCCGCGCGGTCATGGATATCGTGCATCTTTCGCTGAATACTTTGTTTGCTGCTGTGATCTACTCCGCATTGATCGATCAGCGGGTGAAATGGCCGGACAGCTTTGGAAATATATGGCAGTATCTGGTTTTCATTGCGGTGTCCATCCTGGTCATGCAGATCATTTTTACGGTGCAGGTCAGGTATCGTTACAGACAGACAGCGGAGCAGGCGACTGCGGTATCTTTGGAGCGGAATTTGGGGATCTGCATCGCTTATGGCGTTTCGGCGGTTTTTTATGATCTGGTCCTGATCGGCCAGATTGCCGGCTATGAGCTGGGCGGAACGGCGGAAGGACTGCAGGGCTGGAGCTATCGGCTGGTTTTGGCCGGGGCAGTGGCGGTGCTGGGATTGATTCCCATGCTGTTCCTCCCGAAAAATCAGGAAAAATGGTTTTCCTGGTATTTCCTGATCTTCACAATCCTTGGAATTTACCTTTTCCGTACAGAAGACTGTCAGGAGCTGGTGTGGGGATTGTTGGCGCTGATTGCAGCGTGTAAGGTGGTCTCTTTGTCCAAAGCAAAGCTGCCGCGGGGCGGCGATGCGGTCGTCACCTCATGGGCGTGTGCTGTCTGTGTGATATTTACGGAGTCTCAGGAGCTTAGGGTGTCGGCACCGTTGTTTATCGGAATCCTGATCAGTGTACTATTCCTGCATTATTGGACCACTTATTTTGAGATCATCTGGAGCTATACAGTGGCGTGGTACATCTCCTGGCATATGCTGGAGCAGTTGAAACTGCCGGTATTTGTGGGAATCCTTTTTCTGAGTATGCTGATTTTCAACAATATCAAGCGTTGGCACGGGAAGTACATAGTGATATTCCATCTCAGTGCATTGGCGGGGCAGGCAGTCTGCTTCCTGCTGTTGGTGAATCCGGTTTATCAGAATGCATACCTTACCTATTTATGCATGCTGATCTTTGGGCTGGCAACGATCGTGGTATGTTTTCAAAAGGCATATGATCTGGAGTTCCCCGGAAAAGAACTGGTCGTGGCTGTGTTTCTGACCTATATGGCACTGGTAGTGCGAACCGACTTTTCCATCGTGAACAGCATCCTGCTGATGTGTATTGCATTGGGGTGCGTGGGAGCAGGCTTTGGCATACGGAAGAAATCCATCAGGATTTACGGGATCGTGCTTTCCCTATGTACATGTCTTAAGCTGGTGGTTGTTGACTTTGCAGGCAGCAATATGCTGCAGAAGACCATTGTATTTTTTGTGGTCGGCATGATCGCATTGATTATTGCCTCTATTTATATTATACTGGAGCGGAAGCAGGGAAAAAAGGAGTCAGTGTCATGATGAAAAGAAAAGGAATCGTTTTGACGGCAGGGATCGGGGCGGTGCTGGGAGCTATGCTTTTGGCCGGCTGTGGAAATACATTGCCGGAGATGACAGATGATCAGGCGGATGCAATAGGGGAGTATGCGGCGATTACCCTGTTGAAATATGATGCGAACAGCAAGAGCAGACTGGTTGATATTTCCAGATTGGAGGAGAGTTCGGCACCGGAACTCCCCGTGATCACGGAGCCGGATCCGATACAGCCGGAAACTGCGGAGACCGGACCGACTGTGATAGACCGAACGGATCCTTCCGGCGGTGTGACGGCGGTCTCCAGTCTTGAGGAGTTTATGGGATTGCCGGATGGTATGACGCTTACCTATACCGGATATGATGTCGTGCAGAGTTATAAGGAAGAGGGGGATGTCTATTTTGCATTGGAGGCATCTACGGGAAAGCAATTGCTGGTTCTTTCCTTTTATCTGAACAATCAGACAGGTGCAGAGCAGCCAATGCGACTGATTGAGCTGCACAACAGTTATCGTGTCACGGTCAATGAAGATTATACACGTACGGCTTTGACCACTATGCTGAACAATGATCTTTCTACTTATATAGAAACTTTGTCAGACGGTGCAGGCAGACAGTTGGTGCTGCTGTATGAGATTGATCCGGTACAGGTGGATACGATCACATTGAAATTTAAGAACACTGAGGCAACCTATACGATGCAGGTAAAGTGAAAAGAGGAATGATCGGGCAGGGGAAAACATAGGAGTTTCAACCTACCCGATCTTGTTTTGATTTTAGTACAAAAAAATCGAAAGTTAAGTGTTGACAAGTGGATTTGGCGGTGATAGAATCAGTTTTGCTGTCGAACAAAAATGTTTTTGGAAAAATGCCGAAATAAAAAATTCAAAATTTAGAAAAAAACATATTGACAGGGCGAGCAGGACATGATATTATATCAGAGTTGCCGCTAAAAACGACAACAAGGACCTTGACAAATAAACAGCAATGCAACCCTGAAAATTCCAAACGTTCTGATCCCCCTCTGAGGGTCAGAGCGAAAGAAAATTCAGAGAACAAACAAACCTAAATCTGATCTCGTCGAGAGACGGGACAGATCCGGAAAGCCAGATAACATTGGCGAGGAAAAAACAATTCGTTTCGTGTGCGTGGTGCAGATGCCAATTCATAAGCCTTCGGCTTATTTCATTGACCTCAGCCCCGCCTATGATCTTTGAAAATCATACAGCAATTCACGCAAGTGTGATTGCTGATGCATTTACAAATATCGCACACAAAACTATCATTCAACATGAGAGTTTTATACTGGCTCATGATGAAAGCTGGCGGCG
>JAFUZJ010000015.1 GCA_017476665.1 Lachnospiraceae bacterium
ATACCTTTTTGCACAAATCACGACCCGCATATGGATATATCCATATGCGGGGCGATACCTGTTTATTCATCCACCACATTCAGTTCACTGACCGGTGTCTGGTTGATCAGATTACTGCGAATGTCGATGATCGGTCCGCCGGTGCCCTCGATATATTCCTTCGTGATGGTCACCGTGCCGATGTTGTCGTCCTTGGGAATCTCATACATGATATCCAGCATGAATTCCTCGATGATAGAGCGCAGAGCTCTGGCGCCGGTATCGCGCTTCATTGCCTTCTCCGCGATGGCCTCCATGGCCTCGTCCGTGAACTCCAGCTTGACCTCATCCAGCTCCAGCAATTTCTGATACTGCTTCAGAATAGCGTTTCTGGGCTCCTTCAAAATCTTCACCATCATCTCTTTGGTCAGACCCTGCAGGGTAAATATGATGGGCAGACGTCCGATAAACTCTGGGATCATACCGAACTTGCGGATATCCTCCACCGTCACCTTGGACAGAATATTTTTGTCCTTGTCGTATTTGTCCTTCAACTCCGCGCCGAATCCGATGGAAGCGCTCTTGGTCAGACGCTCCTTGATAATGTCCTCCAGATCCGGGAATGCGCCGCCGCAGATAAACAGAATGTTGCGGGTGTTCACCGTAGCCAGGGGCACCATAGCGTTTTTGCTGTTGGCTCCCACAGGCACTTCCACATCGGCACCTTCCAGGAGCTTCAGCATGCCCTGCTGTACGCTCTCACCACTGACGTCGCGGCTGTGGGTTTCCTTCTTCTTGGCAATCTTGTCGATCTCGTCGATGAAGACAATGCCCTGCTCCGCTTTCTCCACATCATTGTCCGCTGCTGCCAACAGCTTGGAGATCACGCTCTCGATATCGTCTCCGATGTAGCCCGCCTCCGTCAGAGAGGTGGCGTCCGCAATGGCAAGCGGCACATCCAATAATCTCGCCAGCGTTTTCACCAGATAAGTCTTACCGCAGCCTGTGGGACCGATCATGAGCATATTGGACTTCTCAATCTCAATGCTGTCCATGGAGTTGGTGGCCACGCGCTTATAATGGTTGTAGACCGCCACGGAGATGACTTTCTTGGCATACTCCTGCCCCACCACATACTCATCCAGGCTTGCCTTGATCTTGTGCGGTGCGGGGATATTGCGGATATCCAGAACCGGCTTTTCGCCTTCCTTCTTTTTCTTCTTTTTGATCTTCTGCTTGTTGGGGATACCGCCCTCACCCTGCAGATCCGCCAGATTCACAAAGCTGATATTCGGCAGTCCGTTCTGCTTGGAGAACTCATCCATCTCCTTCTGGAAATTCGGGTTATTCAGCATGCCCTGATAGTCGAACTGGCTTACCGCATCCATAGTCTTGTGCATGCAGTCATCGCAGACGCAGATATTGTTGGGCAGCTTGAACATCTTACCCGCCTTGGATTCCGGTCTGCGGCATACGAAGCAGACGTCCTCATATTCGCTGCTTTCGCTTTGGGAGCCGTCCCCGCCTTTCGCCTGCTCTTTTTTCTCTATTTCCTGATCCTCATGATCGTCATAAAACTCTGCCATATCCTTCTCCTTATTAAAGCTCTATATAACAGCGTCCCTGCGGTGAAGTATACACTATGCACAACGCCACTGCTGTAACATCGAGTTTCGCATAATTGATTATACCGAATATCCCTGCTGTACACAAGTAAAGTTTTTATTAAGCAAACATAAAACAAATCAGAAAGACCCTGCAGTTTCAGGCTGCAGGGTCTTTCCGTGAGGGGAGTCATATGACTTGTAATCTTCTCTTCATTTTTTCCAATCAACGGCTGCGGGTGGGTCTTGTACCCAATGTAAGCTGCACTTCTTTTTCCGTATACTCACCGTTTGACGGGCGCATAATAGTCACTTTTACCGTATCACCTGCGCCGAAATACTGTAACACATCCTGCAGGTCGGCAAAGGAAGTGATCCTCTCTCCGTCAAATTTGGTGATCACATCACCCTTCATGATGCCTGCTGCCTCTGCGCTGGTTCCTTCATAAACCGTTGCCACATAGACGCCTTTGGGCATTCCGAACATCTTGGAGATATCATCTGTCACATCCTGATAGGAGATTCCGATATATCCGGTCTCTCCGTCCGCAACTTTATTTCTGGTCTGACGCTCCATCAGATCCGCAATGATAGGGCTGGCTGCAGTGATGGGGATCGCATACCCCATACCTTCTATGGAAGAACCGCCGATTTTATTGGAATTGATGCCGATCACTTCTCCTGCTGCATTTAACAATGCACCGCCGGAATTGCCGGGATTGATCGCTGCATCCGTCTGGATGAAGCTCTTGGTAGACCCGTCTTCCAGTTCAATCTCTCTGTCCAGTGCACTGATGTATCCGACTGTCACGGACTGACCGTAGCCCAATGCATTGCCGATGGCGATCACCTGCTCGCCCAGTTCCAGTTCATCGCTGTCGCCCAGTTTTGCCACTGCGATCGCATCCAGCGTCTCTGCGGAGAGATCTCCCAGATCAACAGCGATAACTGCCAGATCCATGTCCGCATCTTTTCCCTTGATCTTCGCCTTTGCTTCCGTTCCGTCATCCAAAGTAACGATCAGTTCATTTGCATCGGCCACAACATGCTGGTTGGTGACGATCAGCAGTTCGGAGTCATTCTTTGCCACGATGATACCGGAACCGCTGGCGGAATGATCTTTCTGATAACGCTGTCCCCAGAAAGTGGTCACCTCTGTATAATTGTTCACGATGGACACCATAGCCGGCATCACATCTTTTACGATTTCTGTCACATTGGTCTGGGCTGTGGTATAGATCACCTTGGTGTCTTCATCCTGACTGAACACCGTAGCGGGAAACTCACCAATCTCCTCATGGGGAACAATGGTCGTCTCCGTGTTGGAAGCAGGCAGGCTCTTCTGCAAAGCGCCGGATGCCTGAGTTACCCCGAGGAATCCCACGCCGGCAAAAATTCCGAAGAGCAGTCCCATGCTCAGGCTGAGCATGATCTTGCCAAACACATGGCCTTTCTTTTTCTCCGGCTGCGCAGCCTGTTCCGGCTGGACTGTGCGCTCCGGCGCCGCCGTCCACTCCTGTCTTCTCGCATACTCCTGTCCTGCATGATCCTGCCTTGCATACTCCTGCGCGGCCCCGTCCGCTGTCCGGGACTGTGTCTGCGCTCCCATGACCCCCGCCATGGCATCCGCGTCCTTATGATAGCTGTTGTCTTCCAGATTGTTGAAATATCCCTGTCCTATGCCTGATTCATTGTCATTCTCATACATAATAATCCCTCTTTTCTGAATCACCCGATCCATACGATCGTTCTGTTCCTTGATGAGTTCAGTATATCCACAAATTGTGTTTAATTTGTGTTTAAAAAATGAAACAAAAGTGAAAAGTTCCGGATTATTTTTATTCTACCGTCACGGATTTTGCCAGATTTCTGGGGTGATCCACGTCATATCCCTTGCCCACTGCAATATAATACGCAAAGAGCTGCAGGGGAATAATTGCCAGGGAATTGGCAAAATAAGGATTGGTATACGGAATATAAATGACATAATCCGCCGCCTTCTCGATCTCCTTACGGCCTCTCTCCGCCACGGCCATGACAAATGCGCCGCGGGATTTTACTTCCACAATATTGCTCACTGTCTTGGGGAACAGATCCGGCTGCGTTGCCAATGCAACCACCAGTGTGCCATCCTCGATCAGAGAGATGGTACCGTGCTTCAGCTCGCCTGCCGCATAGGCCTCGGAGTGCACATAGGAGATCTCCTTCAGCTTCAGCGATCCCTCCAGAGAGATCGCATAGTCGATGCCTCTTCCGATGAAGAACACGTTCTTCGCGCCCACATAGCGGTTTGCAAAATGCTGAAGCTTCTCTTTCTGTCCCAACAACAGCTCGATCTGATCCGGCAGTGCCTGAATATCCTCCAACAAACCTGCAAAGGTTGCATCGTCGATCATGCCTCGCACTCTTCCCAGTTTCATGGCCAACAGATACAGTGCCACCAGCTGCGCGCTGTATGCCTTGGTGGTGGCAACGGAGATCTCCGGTCCTGCCCAGGTATACATGACGCTGTCTGCCTCTCTGGCGATGGAACTTCCCACCACATTGACAATGCCCAATACCTTCAGGCCACGCTTCTTCGATTCGCGCACCGCCTCCAGGGTATCCGCCGTCTCTCCGGACTGACTGATCACGATCACCAGGTCTCTGGGATCCAGGATCGGATTGCGGTAGCGGAACTCGCTGGCCACTTCTACTTCTACCGGAATCCTTACCAATCCCTCGATCACATATTTCGCGGTCACGCCGGCATGGTATGCGGATCCGCAGGCCACAATATGGATTCTCTGGATTGCCCGCAATTCCTCATCCGTCAGCTTTAATTCTTCAATCTGTATATCGCCGTTTTTGATTCGGGGAGAGAGCGTGTCCGTAACGGTCTTGGGCTCCTCATAGATCTCCTTGAGCATAAAGAACTCGTACCCGGCTTTTTCGGCGGAATTGGCATCCCACTCGATGGTCACAGCCTGCTTTACCACCGGCTCCTCATCCACGGTATAGAATTCGATCCCGTCTGTGGAAAGTACCGCAACCTCCTGATTATCAAGGTAAAATACCGTGCGCGTATATTTCAGGATCGCCGGAACATCCGAAGCGATCAGGCAGCCGTCTTCACTCTGTCCCACGATCAGCGGACTGTCCTTGCGTGCCGCAAAGAGCTTTCCGGGGCAGTCGTCAAACAGAATGCCCAGCGCATAGGAACCCTCCACGCGATGCAGCACCTTGGTGATCGTCTCCAGCGGATTTCCCTTGTAATAATAATCTAGGAGATGCGCCAGCACCTCCGTATCGGTCTCGGAGGTGAACTCGTATCCCTTCTTTTCCAGCTTCTTCTTTAACGCCATATAGTTCTCGATAATGCCGTTGTGAACCACCACGATAGAACCTGCTTTATTGGTATGCGGATGCGCGTTGAGATCGCTGGGAGCACCGTGTGTCGCCCATCTGGTGTGTCCCACGCCGGAAAATCCTTTCATGGTCTCTCCGCCTCTTGTCAAATGCTCCAGCACAGCCAGACGCCCTGCCGCCTTCTGCGTACAGATATGTTCTCCGTCAAACACTGCGATGCCGGCTGAATCATAGCCTCTGTACTCCAGTTTAGAGAGGCCGTCCAGTATGATGGGTGCCGCCTGATTTTTTCCGATGTAACCAACAATTCCGCACATAATCTTATTTCCTCCGAATTTTTATTTTGTCCAATAGTCCGGGCTTGCCGTGCATGCAAGCACAAACCGCCGCGGTAATTTCCGATAATGTTTGCCGAGAAGATACCCTGCATATTTGAAAAAGCACTGCAGATAAAAGTATGGGATCTTCTCCGCCATACGATGGGATCTGAGGAATGCCGTGGCCGACTTTACCATGCGCATTCCCTCCGACTCAGACCGGATGCTCCCAAACACCTCCGGATGCTCCGCCTGGGAAACCCCCAGATCGAAATTCCGGTGGAACTGCTGCATGCAGGTGTAATTATGGGCATGAATCACTCCGGCCTCCGCTTCATAAGCGATACGGTATCCCGCCCGAATCGCAGAAGCCGCATAGATCATATCCTCGTTAAAGATCGCCCGGTCCACAAACCCGCCCAGGCTGTCATAAATATCCCGCCTGTACGCGGCGCACACATTGGAACAGAAATAGGTCTTGATCCCCAGTCGGGGCAGATCTTCCGCCGATTTTATACAGGTCTTTGTCGGATAATTAAAACGCCTGCTGAACCGCTCCAGCACACTGCTCTCTCTGCCGGCCAGCTGTCTGGCATAAGCAACCGCCACATCCCCCTTCAGATTTGCAGTCAGCTTCTCGACCAGCCGGGTGTCTTTGGGCATGGCGTCCTGGGTCATCATGAGAAAGACCGGCGCCTCGGATCTGCATACCCCTTCGCGCCTGGTGCCCCCATGGTCAAATTCCTGCTTGGTCAGGTGATACACCCGCACATTTTGATACCGATTGTTGAAATCCGTACCCGCGATCAACCGGTCAAAATATGGCTTCTCCGTATTCATCAGAATGATCCGACGAATCGGAACTGTCTGGCGTTCCAGAATATCCAACAATGTAAATAATTCTTTACCGGGCTTATACAGAGGAATGATAACATCTATGTCCATATAGTCCTCCTTTTAAGAAATAAGGGGGAAACCTGCTCCCACAAGCTTCCCCTGAACTTCTTCGTCAGAATATCTCTCTATCTTATATAAGGTGACGTATCGCTCTTTACCTTGGCACTGCACTCCTTCACGGTATCCGATACGGTATAACTGTCCAGATCAAACAGGAACTTATGCAGCCATACCACATTGCTCTCCAGATCAACCGGGATGACGCAGCTTCCTTTTGCACCGATGTTGCCGGTTGTCCGCATACTGTCCTCAGGGAAACCGCCCTCATCTATGATACGATAATTGTTGATATTTGTCACAAGATTTAACAGATCCTTGCTGTCCATGCTGGTGTAAATCTCTTCAACCACCTTGGAGAATACATTGGTCAGTGTCACAACATCCGTCTTCTTTGCCTGTTCCTCGATCGCCTTGATCACCTCACGCTGATTGGAGGCACGACCGAAGTCGCCGCCGTCAATATAACGGATACGGCAGAAAGCAGTGGTCTGAAGACCGTTCAGCTTCTGATAACCAGTCGTCGTCACCGGCGTATAACCGCTCAGTTTCAAATCCTTTACGATGGTAGCCTGATAATTATTGATATGTTTCAGCTCTGTCTTGTTGACATCGATATAAATTCCGCCAAGTCCGTCCACCAGGTCAATCAGGCTCTGGTAGTTCACTGTGATAAAATTGGTGATATCCATATCCAGATTCATGTTCAGCATCTTGATGGCCTGCTCCGCACCGCCTTCTGAGTATGCATGGTTACATTTATCGTACTTATCTGTGCCCTTGTTCAGGTATGTGTCACGGTAAACACTGACCAGCTTGATATCGCCCGTATCCATATTGACACTGGCGATCATGATGGTATCACTGCGGCTTCCCTTATAGATACCGTTTTTCGTGGTGGCATCCACACCAAACAACGCAATATTCATGTAACCGGTATCTACGATCTCCCCGGGTTCTGCCACCCCGGTGTTAGTCCCTGCCTGATTCTCACTGGTATTGTTGCTGATCGGCTTATCGTTGATGCCCAGTTTATTCGGATCCAGATCCACGATCTGCGGTCCCTTTCCCGATCTCATTACCACAAAGAGAATTGCTAACATTCCTAAGATCAGCAGTATCTCAACTGCAAAAATGATCATTTTGCCTTTACTCTTTGATTTTCTTGCTGTACGTCCGGTTCTTTGGGAATTGCCTGCCATGGTTCCTTTTCTCCTTCATCTTTTTTAATATGCATTTTTGTTAATAAATCCTGTAAAAAATGTCAGGAATATGATCTTGATATCAAATCCTAGGGTCCAGTTTTCAATATAATAAATGTCATATTCAATCCGCTTGCGTATGGAAGTATCCCCGCGCAGACCGTTTACCTGCGCCCAGCCGGTCAGTCCGGGGCGCACCTGATGCTTTATCATATAACGCGGGATTTCCTCTTTAAACTTCTCCACAAACTGCGGGCGCTCCGGTCTCGGACCGATCAGGCTCATATCTCCCTTTAAAATATTGAACAGCTGCGGAAGTTCATCCAGACTGGTGCGTCGAAGCACCTTTCCCACCTTGGTGACTCTCGGATCGTCCTTCACCGTCCAGCCTTTTTGTTCGTTGGACGGGGCCTGTACCATCATGCTGCGAAACTTATACATATAGAACGGCTTGTTGTGTAAGCCGACTCTTTCCTGCTTGAAGATCACCGGACCCGGACTGCTGCATTTGACTGCGATCGCAGACACCAGCATGATCGGCGAAGTGATCAGGATACCGAACAGGGAACCAACGATATCCATCGCCCGCTTGATCACCCTGTTGCCGGTATTGGTGAGCGGCACATACCGGATATTGATTACCGGAAGTCCCATCAGGTCTTCGGTGTACGGTCTTGTCGGGATCAGACTGTTGTAGTCCGGAATAAATTTCGTATGCACACCCGACTTCTCACAGATATTCACAATCTGTTCCAAATTGTCATAGTCCTTCAGCGGAAGCGTGATCGCAATCTCATCCAGCTTATTCTCCGGTAAAATGATCTCCAGATTCCCGAGCGTACCGAGAACCTTGATCCCTTTATAAAGAGTGCCGGCAGGTATATGGTTATCCAGAATTCCGCAGACCACATATCCCCACTGCGGGTTGTCCTTCAACCGGTCAATATATTCCTCCGCCGCTCTCGAGTACCCCACCACAAGAATGTGCTTGAGATTATAGCCCTTTTTGCGCATGGTGCGCAGGCCTTTCCGCAATATGAGCCGCAAGCCGCCTGTAAATGCAATATTGAATCCCCAGAAAAAAACAATAACGCTGCGGGAGTAGTTGATCTCCTTGATCACCATATACAGCATGATGATCATCAGCGCCAATCCGACCGTATTGGCCTGCACAATACTGAAGACCTCAAATTTAAAGCGGACGGTTCGTTTGGGCGTATAAACCCCGCAACGGTAATATAACAATACAAAACCCGGTACAAGTACAGGAAGCAGCGCGATATAATCTTCTACCGGCAATACTCCCGGTCCGGGACCGTCGTTTAAGATATAAAATTTCACAAAATAGGAAAACACAAAGGAGCCGGCAATAATCGCTGCATCCAGTATGACCAGCAGCCTGTTAAATACTTTCTGATTATCCTTTATCATAAGCACCACCCGGTGTCTTTTTCTGCCTGCCTATACTTATGGATCTTATCATCCATGAAATATTCTACAAGAACACATTATTACCGTCAACTTAAGTATTTATGAAGCCATTTCTTAAGAAATCATAAGAATTAGAATGAAAAAAACGACCGATAGAAATCTCTCTATCGATCGTTTGTAACAGAATCATTTTTATGAAGCTGCATTTGCATCCTGCCAGATCAGCATGTCGTGCTGGGACCAGATCCTGCTCGGCGGCGATACAGGAGATACCTCCATCACCATATTGCCCGCATAGATCTGTCCGCTCTCATTCTTTATGACATCTTTGATCCGGAAGACCATTGCGTAATACTCTTTGAAGTCAGATACCGACTCCGGAAGACCGTTGTCTGTCTCATATATGGTTTCGATCAGTCCGCCCAGTGCCAGCTTTGCACTATCCCATTCAATCTTGATATATGTACCGTTCGGAAAGCTGCTTAACAGCCGCATCATCTCATCCATCATTGTTATATCCTCCTGGCGGTGGCCGGTCTTGCCGGAACGATATATGCTCCGTCCGCGGTATAGTGGATTATGCCGATGGTCGTCTCCCGCTTACTGCTGGACTCCGGATCCACATATTGTCCGATCGGTGTACCAAAGTCTACCTTTTCCTTATTTGTCGCCACAAAGTCGCCGGTGCCGGCTTTCTCGTCCAAAAGCTTCTGTAATCCCGTTGCATCCCTGAAAATGATACTGCGCAGATTTCCCACATCCCGGGCTTTCTCATAGCTGCCGCGTCCGGGTATAAACCGTTCCTGCAGATCCTTGTTTAATTTTACCAGGAAACCGTTTACAACCCTATAGTTTCCGTCTATTTCCGCAAAAGAAATCCCGTCCTTGGAGCGGTAAAAATACTCGTCCTCCGCCCTCCGCTGCTCTTTCATCAGCTTGAGCAGTGCCTTGACTGATTTCACAAGCAATACGGATACGAAAAGGCAGCACAGCGTGGCTATGACCAACGGGGTCCATTCCCCAAGGGTTCCCGCAAAATTGAGGAGATTCTCTTCCATATGATTGATATACATACAATTCACCTCCACTATATAGTATGGGCTCAAATAGTCAAAAAATCAATAGTAAATTTTCGAAAGCATGCAATAAACCGTATTTTTATAAAGCATCCATTGAATTTTCAGATAGTTCCCGAAATATTTTTTTTCAAATCGGACTTTGTGCATCTGTCCTTCTTTTCGCATGGATTTTCGCAGCCCGTCCAAAAGTCCCGCAAGATAAAGCCTGCCCATCTTCTTCCGGCAGAAGAAGATCCACTTGATCAGAAATCCGGCCATGAGGAACGGCAGATTCCATAAAATCTGCAGAAGTGGCATATTTTTATAGATCATATAGACATTGTTGGCAGCAGCAATCCGCGTCTTGAACGCGTTGTAGCGGGAGCCGGAGGAAGCGCTTCCGTAATGAACCACCTGGGCTCGGGGCTCATAGCTATTGGAATATCCGTGGATCAATGCCCGATATCCGATATCGATATCTTCCATGTACGCGAAATGCTGCTCGTCAAAGAGGCCGATCTCCTCCAGCATGCTGCGCCGGTAGATGGCTGCACCGCCGCATGCGGCAAAAATCCGGGAAGGGCTGTTATACGCCGACGCAGCCCTGCCTTTCCCGACCGCGTATGCCCAGCCAAACACTGTATAGAGATCCCCCGCATCGTCGATCAGATCCGGTCTGTCCCACATGAGCATTTTGGCGCTGACCGAAAAGATCCCAGTATCCTTCTCGATCGCCTGGTACAGCCGCTTGACAAATCCCGGTCTCACCTTCGTGTCGTTGTTCAGCAGGATCACATAGGGGGTCTGAGAGTTTTGGATCCCCACGTTCACGGCATGACAGAACCCTGTATTTTCTTTCAGGCACAGAAAACGGGTCTGTGTGATACCGGCAGAACCTCCCGCCTTCTGTTCTTCTGCCAAGGTTTTCGCCCGCTCAATACTCCCGTCCCCGGAAGCATTATCCACAATCAATACTTCAAAGGACGGCGTTCCGATCTCCTGCCTGTACAAAGCTTTCAGACAGCCTTCCAGATATCGGATACCGTTATAATTTGGAATAACAACTGTTATTTTATTCATCTTCCCGCCTCCAGAGAATGCGATATCCCTGCTTCCGAATCGCTCTGCAAAGCTCCATGCTGATATTTTTGTGATCGGTATTCTTCGGAAGCGTAGATGCATCAAAAAGGTCCGTGCCCGGCTGACAGCGATAGGGCACTCCCGTCACCTGCTCAAACAGTTCCCGCAATTCCTTCCGAAGTCTTATATTCCGGATATCAACCGCCCGGGCATCCTGCGTCAGGACCGCCCGATGCAGATAGCCGCTGTAATGTATCGGCAGATTTTCATAATATACCTTTCCCGAAGACTTCATCCTGCCGCCGATGATGCGTCCCCTGCGAACGACCGGTCCGCCCACTGCGCCCAGATCTTTTCGAATGGTAAAGATTTCCTGCGGATACTTCACCTCATAAAATCCCACATGTTTAAGGGAACGCACCTCCCCCTGAAGCCCGTTCTCCTCCAGATAGGCCTCCAGTGCCCGTCTTCCGGCTTCATAGGCATATGTCTTACTCTGCGGATTCTCCGCAGTGGACGTCCCATGGCAGCGCCAATGGTAAAGAACCTTGGATATATGCGCCACAAATTTCTCTTTGGCAGGCTCTCTGTCCAGCCCCAGTGCAGCTACAACGCGCAGCAAGAGATCGTAGTCCTGCGCTCCGTCATATGCGGGACGGAAGCCAAGCTGCTGCAGTAATTCCCGTTTTATGACCAGAAAGTGACAGATATAATTGTTGCTCAGCAAAAGATCATAATTGAACTTTTCTTTGAGATTGGGTTCATAAAATCGGATTCCTCTGCCGTCACATTTATCTTCGTCCGAATACAGAAACGCCAGTCGGATTCCCCGCTCCTCCTGCAGTCTTCGGATCTCGTCCGCCATTTCAAACAGGGCGTCCGGCGTCAGCAGATCGTCATGATCCAGCAGCCCCACATAGTCTCCTGTTGCATGCGCCAGCGCCTGATTGGTATTTTCTGAAATCCCTTTGTTTTCCGGCAGCTTATAGTAACGTATCTTCCCGTCAATCCCACTGTCCGTTTCCCGCAGTTTTTCTACGAGATCCGCTGTCACATGGGCTACGCTGTCGTCCTCTGTAGCATCCGCCAGGATCAATTCCCAGAAGGGATAGGTCTGCGCCTGTACGGACTCCACCAGCTCCTGCAGATAGACCGGATCCGTACGGTAGGCAGGCACCAGAAGACTGAACGTGACAACCTCTCCTGTCTCTTTCCACTCCGCCGCCTGTTTTCTCTGCTGTTCCAACACTTCCTCAGCCGGCGGATCATAGGTATAAAAATCCGTCGTCACAAGCCGCTCCTGGGCGGCATACCAGGTATCCCGCAACCCGTTTCTCTTCAGGTAATATATGGTTTTTTTCAGATTCGCGGGAGATAATTTACCCATAATACACTCCTTTAGCTATTTCGGAATCCTCCTACAACAGCGCCTTGATATCCGCCGTCAGCTTCTCGTTCTTCGCGGCGGCATCTGCGATGCTGTCGCCTTTCACACCCATATAAAATTTAATCTTTGGCTCCGTTCCGGAGGGTCTGGCACAGCACCAACAGTTGTCCGGCAGTTCAAAATAAAGCACATTGGATCTGGGCAGGCCGGTAGTCGTCTTTTCACCGGTCTCCATATCCAGGATCACATCCTCTTTATAATCGCGGAATTTCAAAACCTTCAGATCTCCAAATGCCTTTGGCGGATCCTTGCGCAGACGCTCCATGATCTCTGTGATCTGTTTTGCTCCGTCCACTCCCTTTAAGGTAATGGTGTACTGTGTTTCCTTATAGTAGCCGTACTTTTCATACATTTCCAGCATCATATCCCACAAAGTCTGACCGTGCTTCTTGCAATAGGCCGCCGCTTCGCACAGGCACATAACTGCGACAATCGCATCCTTGTCTCTGGAATGGGTGCCCGCCAGACATCCGTAGGATTCCTCCAGCCCAAACACATAATGATTGCTTCCGGTCTGTTCAAAAAACTTGATCTGCTCTCCGATATACTTAAATCCGGTCAACACCTCGATCCTTTTCACCTGATAGGCTTCCGCAATGGGGATTGTCATATTCGTGGTCACGATCGTGGTCACCAGAGCGGGATTTTCCGGCATGATCCCCAGTGCCGTGCGCTCTCTCAACTCATATTCCGCGATCAGCATCCCGGACATATTCCCGGAAAACGCCACATATTCTCCTGTTTTGGCGTCTTTTGCATATACCCCCAGCCGATCCGCATCCGGATCCGTCGCTAACACCAGATCCGCATCCTTCTCCTTGGCCAGACGCAGCGCATAGGTAAAGGCTTTGGGATCCTCCGGATTCGGATATTCCAGTGTGGTGAAATCGGGATCCGGATTCTCCTGCTCCGGCACCACATATACATGCCGAAAGCCCAGCTCCGAGAGAATTCTCTGTACCGGCTTGTTTCCGGTTCCGCAGAGCGGTGTGTATACGATCCTGATGTCATCCGCCATCTCCTGAATGATCTCCGGATGCAGGATCTGCTTCTTCAGGGCCTCCATGAAGGCATCGTCAATCTCCCTGCCAATCACCTCATACAATCCGGCCTTTACCGCTTCCTCCCGTTCCATTGTCTTCAGCGCATGATAATCCGTGCAGGCATTGACTTCCGCAATGATCTCCTTGTCCCTGGGAGCCGTGATCTGCGCGCCATCCTCCCAGTAAACCTTATAACCGTTATATTCCGACGGATTGTGGCTCGCCGTCACCATCACACCTGCCGTACAGCCCAACGTCCGCAATGCAAAGGACAATTCCGGTGTCGGTCTCAGGCTCTCAAAAAGGTACGCTTTGATCCCGTTGGCCGCCAGACACAGTGCGGTTACCTCCGCAAATTCCGTGGACATATGGCGGTTATCGAAAGAGATTGCAACACCCTTCGCCTGGGTTCCCTGCTTCAGGATATAATTTGCCAGCCCCTGGGTTGCCTTGCGCACGGTGTACCTATTCATGCGGTTGGTCCCTGCGCCCACCACGCCCCGCATGCCGCCGGTGCCAAACTCCAGGTCCTTGTAAAACCGGTCCTCTATCTCCTCCGGCCGATCCTTGATCTCGGCTAACTCCCTGCGCGTAGCCTCGTCAAAATAACCGTCCTCCAGCCAGAGTTTATATGCATCCGTATATGCCATCATCCGTTTTCCCCTTTCTATTTCTGATTCTCCTAGACAATCGCGAAACTCTTTTTTGCGGAATCGAATTGTGTATATTGTATATTTCATTAGTAGGGCATTTGAGGACGTTGGTACTTAGATGCGGTACTTTCGCATAAACATCCGCAGGATGTTTTAGTACCCATTACGTCCGAAATCAAAAGCAATCTGCGATTGCTTTGCGCAAGCGTCCCTACGTTGAAATATACAATGTACACAATGACACTCGATCCAGAATCAGGTTTCGCGATTTTCTAGCTGATTCTCCAGCTTCAGCGAAAAATCACTGCGGTCCAGTGAAAAATTGGGATTGTAAAAAGGATCTCCCTTTTCCAGAAACGTCTTCCACTTCTCCCGGAACGAAGCGGACTCCCGATTATACCGCTCCGCCTTCTCCCCGTTGTCGTCCAGTCCTCTGGAGACAGACTCATAATGAAACAGCTCCGCAAACGGCGTGAACACATTCCACAGCCCCTTTTCCAGAAGCCGCAGGCAGAAATCCACGTCATTGAGCGACACGGCAAAGCTCTCATCCAATCCGCCCAATTCATCGTACAGGCTCTTTTTCACCATCAGGCATGCGCCCGTTACCGCCGAGACATCCTGTGCATAACAGAGCCTCCCCATGTATCCCAGATTGGTCTGTGCAACCTTGTAATGGCTGTGTCCTGCCGTGCGATGCGCCCCCAGCCCGATCACCACGCCCGCATGCTGGATCGTATGATCCGCGTAATAGAGTTTTGCGCCCACCGCGCCCACATCCTCGCGCTGCGCATACATTAAAAGCTCTTCCATCCAGTTGATGGTGATGACTTCCGTATCATTGTTCAACAGCACCAGATACTCTCCCGATGCCTGTTTTGCACCCAGATTATTGATGGCGGAGTAGTTAAAATCTCCTTCATAGCGCACGATCCTGATCTTGCCTACCTTCGCTTCTTTGCTCTCCAGAAGCTTCGCGTAATAGTCCTCGATTTCCCGGGTCACGCTGTTATTTTCCAAGATAATGATCTCATAGTTGTCATAGGTGGATTTCTGCAGGATCGACCCCACACAACGCTGTAAGTCCTCCACGTGATCCTTATTGGGGATCAGGATCGAAATCTTGGGATTCCCGATCACCTCATACTGGATGCGGAAAATGGTCTCGAACGCTTTTGTGCTGGTAATCTCAAAATTCCGGAAACCGCAGTTGGTCAGATGATCCGCCACCGCACCCCTGGCCGCCTCGATGGCGTAGCTCTTGGAGTTGATATCCGCCGCCGTGCTGCCCTTGTGAGAGCGCCAATAATACATGAGTTTCGGCACATGGACCACGTGTTTCGCTTTTGCCGTCAGGCGGAGGATCATATCATGATCCTGGCTTCCGTCAAACTGAGAGCGGAACAGCTCCATCCCCTCCAACAGCCTTCTGTCAAAAACGCTGAAGTGGCAAATGTAGTTATTGGCCCTGAGATTATCAATGGCAAAATCCGGCTTGAAGTGCAAAGTGATCATGGCGTCGATCCCCTTGCTGCCCTGGAAGGTACACTCATCGCAATACAGATAATCCGCATCCTCGTCGCAGATCCGCTTCATGTACTCATAGAGTACCGACGGATGTAACAGATCATCGTGGTCGAACAATCCGATGTATTCCCCGGTGGCAAGCTTCAGGCACTCATTGGTATTGGCAGAGATACCGCCGTTTTTTTCCAGCTTGCTGTACCGCACGCGGGAATCCTTTGCCGCATATTCCATGCAGATCTCACCTACATTTTTATGCTCCGCATCCGACCCGTCCGCCAGGCAGAGCTCCCAGTTGCCGTAGGTCTGTGCCTGTACCGACTCAATCATTTCCCGCAGGAATTTCTCCGGCGTATTGTAGAGCGGTGTCAGGATACTGATCTTAATATTCCTGGAAAACTTCGTCTCCTGCTGCCGCTTGCGCTCCGCTTCATCCGGAAAACTTCTGGTTCCGTGCTGAAGGCATGCCAGCTTCTCGATCCGTTTGCTGTCCAGTTTGCGGGCGAACCCTTTCACGGAGCCGTAATTGCCCACCCGCTCCTTGGTACGCTTCGTCCAATGGTACACGCTGCGAAGCGGCGCCGAGATCTTCCATGCGGCACTCCCCTTGATATTGTCCAGTTTCCTCTGCAGATCCTCGGCCTCCCTGGTAGCATTGGCCAGACGCGCGGAAAGTTTTCTGGACTTCTCCTTTTCTTCCTCATACAGTTTTTGATAAAATGCGATCTGCTCTTCTTCCGTCATGGTTTCCAACCTATATCTTTCCTGGACTGTTTTATTGCACTGTTATTCTTACTCGATATTGATAACCATATCCGCGCCGGCATAGTATCGCCGCCCGCTCGCCTTATGCTGATACAGCATTCCGGTCCGATACCGCCCCGGCCGCAGCCCCGCCTTGGCGATCCTGCAGGTAAAACCCGCCAGCCCTATATTCATCTCCCCGGGCAGAATGCTGCATACGTCATACCGGTAGCGGTCATGCACGGAATACAGCAATACCTCTCCGTTTTCCGCAAGCAGCACAAACGCTCTGGAAAACATGGCGTTATCCGCGCCGGCCAGATAGCACCATCCTTCCGCAAACAGGATGTCCGGCTCTTCTTCCTGAAATTTACGCTGGATCAGCACACGATCCAGTGTAAGGCAAAGTGCACCGTTTTCCCATCGTTTTACCGCGCCCGCTGTCTCTTTCCCGCAGGATTCGCAGACCAGAAGCCTGTCCTCATACGGATAGGCGTAGCCTGTCACATACTCGGGTGAATTCTGGGTCAGATATGCGCTGTAGTAGGGATCGTTTTCCCTGCGTTCCGGATACATCGCATACAATCTGGCTTTTTCCGACAGAAGCCTCTTCCACTTTTCATCCGACTGGTCATCTTTTCCCCGGCTCAAAGATTCATGATGCCACAGAACCGCATCATTTCTCTGGACATTGCGATAGCCGTGCCTGTAAAGTCTGAAGCAGAACTCCACATCATTATACGCCACCGCCATCTCTTCCTGCAACCCGCCCAGTTCATCATAAATCTGTTTTCGTACGAGCAGACAGGCTGCGGTCACGCCGATCATGTCCATGATCACCGCTCCGTGTCCGTAATAATAGAGCCTGTCATCCGGGAAGGTGATCAGTTTATGGGAAGGGCCGATGGCCAGGTTTGTGATCCCCGCATGCTGGATCCGCTCGCACTCCGGATACCAGAGTTTGGCTCCCACCGCGCCCGTTCCGGGCAAGAGAGCCTGCCCCACCAGAATCTTCAGCCAGTTCTCCTCCACGATCTCAATGTCATCGTTCAACAGCAAAATATATTCCCCTTCTGCCGCCTGCGCACCGCAGTTGCACATATGGGAAAAATTAAACGGGGCCTGCTCGTACAGATACTTCGTTCCATATACTTTAGAAGAACGCTGTATATTTTTCAGGAACTGCTCCACTTTCCGTCGGTTTTCCGTACTGCTGCCGTTATCCACAATCAGAAATTCCACATTGGCGTAATCGGTCTTCTGTACAAAAGAGCAGATGCAATTCTTTAGCACCTCATAATTATCCTTCGACGGGATCACCACCGACACCAACGGCTCATTCGGAATGACCGGCACCACGGACCATACCCCCTGCTCGCAGGTAGGAAACGCTTTCCCCTGAAAGCCCAGTCCGGCAAGCGCCGTCAGCTTGCCGTCCGCATAGGTCTGCTCATACCCCCAGTAATTCCCGTACCGCCTGTAGTCCTCGGAAACCGTAGTCTCCAGCACGGTCTCACCGCTGTCGGCACTGTCAGCACGTCCGGCCTCCTGCCCGATCCGTCCCGTGTATAATACCAACGGCGTTCTGCATGCACTACTTGTGCATGCACTACCTGTGCATGCAAGCTGCAGGCACAGGTCATACAGGTTCTTCCGGCCGTCCCGGTCTCCACCAAGCTGCAGGTCTTTCACCCTGCTCACCCTGAGCCCCACATAGCTGCCAAAATAAAAGAATCCGAGCAGGGTATCCGGCGACCATTCCGGTTTAAAATACGGTGCAGACCGTTTGCCTGCCTCGTCCGCAAGATCCTCATCCCCGTACCAGAACACCGCATCCTTCTGTGTCCGCAGAGCCGCCAGTGCAAGTCTGGCTGCATGGGGATCCAGCCACCCGGGATGCTCCGCCAAAAGCAGAAGCTCCGGTTCTCTCCCGTGCTCCCACAATTCTTCCAACGAGCGGATGCCTGCCATATCCGCATATGCTTTGACTGCGCAAACCTCCTGCGCCTCTCTATCCGTCACGGAGCATTCCCGCAAAAACGATTCCCGCAGTCCCGGTTCGATCAGACGAATCCATTCCCCGTACGGGTCCGTCTGTCTCTCCAATTCCTGCTGATACGCCCTGTAAACAGCCGCATCCTGCCCTGCGCTGTCTGCTGCTTTCCAGCCGCCCACGCTCCCCGTGCCTGCTCCCGTTCCGTTTTTCAGTTTCCGGAGCACACGCCCGGCCAGACGCGCCGGCGCCAGGACTTTCCAGGCAAAACTGCCTGTGATCCTGTGATATTTTTCAGACAGCTCGTCCCGTTTGTTCTGCATCTCGTACAGCCTGGCCGTCAGTCTGGCCGCATTCTTTTTTTCTCTCTCATAGGCGCACCTGTAATATGCCGCCCAGTCATACACTTCTCTGTCCATACTGTCCTTATTTCTTCTCTAAAAGAACGGTCTCTTTGCCCGGATCAGCTCCTCCGTCATCTCGGCGGACAAGATCTCCACCCGTGCCCGGAACACCAGCGTCCCCGTCTCCTTAGGAGCCGCGTCCCCGGACAATTTCGTCAGATCGACGGTAATATTCGGATCTTCCGTATCAAACAGGACCACATCGCTGCTCTTTAACCGGGTTCCGTTCACGCTGACCAGCTTTTCATCCCGCAGTGCAACCGCTTTCCCGCGATAGGTGATCTCCCTCAGTTTGATCATGCAGGATCTGCTTCCCGGATCCAGACGCACCCGTCTGACAGTCTGAGAGATTGTGATCTCACACGCTAACTCCCCGGATTCCACCTGAATTCCCTGCACAAAATAGGACTGGGGCTCGCTGAAGCCTGCTCCCGTATCCTCATAGACCTGAAACGCCGTCTGGGGCGACCTCTCGCAGCCTCCCGCACTGCCGCTCCGCAGGAGTTCGGTCAGCGTGATCAGACGGTTTCCGATTTTCTCGCGGATCTGTGCCAGAGAAGCCCTGCCGCCGGTCACCTTCTTTTGAAACTCCGCTTCCATCCGCTCCACCTGCGCCGCCTGCATCTCCGTCAGGGAAAGTTCCTTCAGCATTCGGTCTCTGTCCAGCACGTTTCTTCTCTCATCTTCCAACAGGTAGCAATACACCGCCTTATAGATCAGCAGCTTCAGATCCGTTTCCTCGCCGGTCCACTCGTAATCGATCAGCGTCCATTTGTCCCCGTCCGTCAGAAGATTGGAAAAGATCAGATCCCTGCTTATCAGATTTCCCCGATAGGACTCGCTCCGATAAGAAATCCGCTTTACATATTCCCGAAACAGCGCATAAAATCCCTCTATATCATGACTGAAGAGCTTCTCATCCATACGTTTGGACAGCGGCTCGCCCTGTACAAACACGAATCGGGAATCCCTCTCCTGATCAGTTCCCTCGGAAAGGCACTGATTCACCGAGATAAGCCCGCCTTCATATCGGGCGGAAAGCTCACGATATGCTTTCGCCATCGTCTCCCCGCAGATATGCGCGCGTGCGGCATCCGTCATCGGATATTTTCTCACCACGGTCTGCCCGTCCCTATCCCGCAGGATCTGCGTACAGATCGCATAGTCCGGCGCTCTGTCGTTGGAGTATTTCGCGTACTTTACAGGCAGCCCCGGTCCCGTCACCACCAGAAAGGAATTGGAGAAAAAGGGGAAGTTCCCCTCTTTGATCAACCCGTCAAAGGCATGTTTTTCGTCAAAAAGATGCAGTCTGTCCCTGTCAAAATTCCGCAGATTGTCCGAGAGTTCCCCTGTCTTTGGCAGATAGGAGTCACTGTACAGACAAGACATAAATTTGTAATCCGGATAGGGATAATAAAAATGGGACTCCCAAACATCGGCCTGTTCCAGCACGCCTGCAAGCCCTTCCCGCCCGAAGGTGCGCACACCTTTGTTCTCGGAGTAATCCTCGATCCCCTCAAAAAAGCCGCCCGTGTGGTCCTCCCTGCAGCCGGCAAAATATTTCAGACCGTATTTATTTTCAATGGCGATCACAAGTCGTCCGCCTGCCGCCAGATGCTTCTTCAAGATCCGGATAAAATCCGCATGGGGCGTGTTACCGCCGATATAACTGTCTGCATATTCCAGCACACCGATCAGCATGATATAGTCATAATCCGTGGGCAGTTCCGGCTCAATATCCTTAAAATTCCCCACATGGATTGTAATGTTGTCGCACTCCCTGTGCCGATAGGCATTGATCATGCTACGCTTTTGGGACAGTTCCACACAGGTTACACTGCCCGCCTTGCGGGACAGCACACCCGTGATCGCACCGCAGCCGCTTCCCACCTCCAACACTTTTGCCCCGTGTTCCATCGGGATCCACTCCACAATATTTTCGCGAAGTGTGGACAAATGATACAGGATTGGCCAGCTTCCCTGCCCTTCTATGAGTTCCGGATATTCTTCCTGCGTCCTGGAACGTGCGATCTCCAAAAGCGTTTCTTCCACTTCACCGTCGCAATAGAAATCCTGTCCCGGATACTTACTGTAATCCAGCGTGACTTTCCCAATATTCTCCGTCATGCCTGCTCTCCTTATGCTTTTTGGACAAACGGTATGATCTTGTCCTGTTCCGCCGCATCCTTCACTTCCATGGTGGTATCCATGTCATAAAATCCGACCGTATTCTTGTCGGAAACAACCGTGACATGCAGGGCATCGTAAAGTCTGTGATACACTTCAAAATCATCTCCGTTATACCCCGTCACGCCGAAAGAGATCAGATATTCTCCCCCCTGAAGACTCATTTTCTGCCGAAAAGAGACATCCTTGATCTGACCGGGCCACACAGAATCCAAAAACGCTTTCTCTATCATGGAATTGGTCCCTGTGATCTCCGTCCCCTGTACATTTTTAAAAGACATGGCAAAGATCGGCGCCGGAAGCGTATCGGTGAACTCCACCGTCATATGCACCGTAAACTCCGTCCCCTTGATCACCGCCGTGGTCTTCGTGCCCTTGTCATCCGTAATGTAATATTCCAGGATCCGGGCCTGCCCGGTTCCGTATTCCAGCAGCTGGGGATTCACATCCTCCTGCACGGAAACCTCCTGCGGCAACTCATATTGTCCTACCAGCACACGCTTATAGGCGTCGATCATCTCTTTGGGTTTTCCGACGCCGAGGATCTCTCCCTTATTCAACAGAAAAACCCTGTCGCAATACTTACTGATACTGCTCAGGTCATGGCTTACAAATACGATGGTCTTACCCATCTCCTTAAATTCCTCAAACTTGTGGTAACACTTTGCCTGAAAGAACACATCCCCTACGGAAAGTGCCTCGTCCACGATCAGGATCTCCGGCTCGATATTGATGGCCACCGCAAAAGCCAGCCGCACAAACATGCCGCTGGAATAAGTCTTTACAGGCTGGTACACATAGTCCCCGATGTCCGCGAATTCCAGGATCGCAGGAAGTTTCTCATCAATCTCCTTCTCAGAAAATCCCATCATTGTACCGTTCAGATACACGTTCTCAATCCCGTTGTACTCCTGATTAAAACCGGCACCCAATTCCAACAGTGCGGAAATCCTGCCGTCCACCGCCACTTCCCCCTCTGTGGGATTCAGCACACCGGTAATGATCTTCAAAATGGTCGACTTGCCGGATCCGTTTGTACCGATGATCCCCACCGTCTCGCCCCGACGGATATCCATGCTGACCCCCTTCAGGGCATAGTGCAGCTTATACTTGGTCTTTCCTCCCAACCCCAGCGCTTCTTTCAGGCGATCCTTTGGGTTGTCATACAGCTTATATATTTTTTTCACATTTTTGACGGCAATGGCAATCCCGTCCTGTTTTGCCGTCTGTTCCTGATTGTCCATATTATCTCTCACTCCCGCGGCAGCAGAAAAACCGCTTCCTTGTCATACCAGCTTGCCAGCGACCGGTTGGACTCATTCTCCGGGTCTTCCGACAGATCACCCATGCAGAGAAACCAGGGTTTCCAAATATAAGGCTCTAATCCTACCGTCTGCTCATCGCTCTTCAAGCGCGCGACCCGTTCCAGATATTCCTGATAAAAATTATTTGCCTCTCCCGTATGAATATAATAGTAGGCGCCATAGGAACTGAAACTGCCCGCCTGATTGCTCTCCGTATGAAAGACCAAAAGCACCATCACTGCGATCAGAGGATAAAACCACCAGGAAAACATTTGGGACTTGCGTGACCCTTTCCGCTTTTTCCAAATCCAGCCGCACCAATAGATCACATTGAGAAGCAACAGCATCTGCCAGGTCAGTTTTACGGCGTTCAGCGTTCTGCCCAATCCACCGTGCCCCAGCGAATACAGGCTGGGCGTAAACCCGGTGGCATACAGGCATACGGACCACAGGCTTACCACTCCCGGAAGCGGGAAGGTAAATGTCGTCCTGCTCACTATATGCAGCAGGATTGGCAACAGAAACAGCAGGATGACAAACGCCATCCATCCGGTAAACTGCCAGGCCCTCTTTCCGCCTTCCGCGAAAGAATACACAATCGCTCTCCAGGGAGACATCCCCCATCCGATATAACTGTCTGCCCGCCTCATATTACCCGGGGCTGAAACATTCAGGTAAAAGCCGGCCACATACACTCCAAGCACCGGCAGTATCCAGAAAGTTTCCGGTCGTCTCCTGACCGCTTCCATAACCATGATCGACACTAGGATCAACAGCCCTTGCAACGCCGTGACAAAATTGGCCCCTGCCACCACAAATGCCAGGATCACAGCCACGATCATCCTAAAAACTTTTCGAATCCAGCCTTTCTGCTTCTCTTCTCTCTGTATGATCCGTATTGTGATCGCGGTCAATATCATCAAAAAAGAGTGCATGCCCACATAGTGCACGCCTCCATTGTACCAATAGATCCCTTCTTTTGCCGTGTGGATCAGTTCCAACGCCAGAACAGCGCCGCCAAATCCTACCGCTAACGCGTGTATCCGGTCTGCGCGAAGCAATACCCTCACAACAGTATATAAAAGCAGAGATACGGCAAAGGTCAGAATCAGGATCAGAAAAACCGGTCCCAGATAATAGTATTCCTCTCCCCAAATTGCCGGCATCAAAGTCATAAAAAAGATAGAACTGTATGTCCCCTGCCATGCATACCAGGAGGTTCTTATACTTTCCCAGGCACCTTTTATGGCATTTCCCCAGGTCATGCCATCCCACAGCATCTGATCTCTGGCAAAACGCCCATAATTATAATCGTCATACCACGGCACAGAATACCCTGCCAGTCTGAGGAGCGGATATAACGAGAGTAACAGTACCAGTATTGTCATTCCGAGATACCACACCGGCTCTATGCGCCATTGTAGAAACTTTCTCATTTTACGTTTCATTCTGCTTTTCCTGCATTCCTTCTGTATACCAGAATTTATCAAACATCTTACAATACATCTGCAAAATGTACCTTCAACCGCTTAAAGATCAGTGCGCCGATCCCAAACAGGATCATGGTGGCGATCCAAAAATACATAGTGGAAAAAAAGTCCTCAAAAAACCATTCTCTCTCGTAAATCGCACTGCGATACCCGTTGACAATATAGACCAACGGATTCAGCTTCAAAAGACTCACCCATCTGTTGTCACCGATATTATTGATATCCCATAGAATGGGCGTGGCCCACATACCGATCTGCAATGCGATCCCGATGATCTGTGCCAGATCATTGAAAAACACGACGATCGCACAGGTGGTATAACTGAGTGCCAGCACAAAAATAAACAGACACGCGCTGTAATAAACCAATTGTATCGTATAGATCGTCGGATAATACCCATAGATTGCCGCCACGATCAGGAGCACAATCACAAAAAACACATGGATGAACGTGGCTGCGATCACCTTGATGATCGGCAGGATACTGATCTTGAACACAACTTTTTTCACCAGATAATTATATTCCCGCAGGGCATTTGTCCCGTTGTTCAGCGCTTCGCTGAAATAAAACCACGGCACCAGCCCGGCTGTCAGAAAAAGCACAAACGGCACCTGTGCTGAAGTCCTGCTGGCGTTTCCGCCCATGATCACATCAAACACTACATAATACATACCGACCGTCACCACGGGCTGCAGCATTGCCCAGAATGCGCCCAGATAAGATCCTGCGTAACGTTTTTTGAAATCATTTTTTGCAAGTTTCCAGATCAGATGCCTGCTCTGCCAAAGTTCCTGCGGCAAAACAATAAATTTATCATATCCCCTTACAAACACCAGACAGGAAACCAGGATCACCATGACGGAGATTCCTTTCTTCATGATTTCCTGAACCGGATCTGCATTCGGATTGCTGTGCAGCAAAATAATCGCCGCCAGGATCGTCGCCGCTGCAAGGAACAGCGCAATCCCTTTTCTCTTACTTATTTGCATGCCAGATACTCCTTCAGTCCGCCCCACTTGGTATCCTTTTCGGATAAGAGGAGCTCCATATCCTCCGCAAACGGCCATTCCACTCCGATCTCAGGATCGTCATAACGGATGCCGCCCTCATCTCCCGGATGATAATAATCGGAGCATTTATAGAAAAATTCTGCATAGTCGGACAGCACAAGAAATCCATGTGCAAAATTTTTAGGGATAAAAAATTGCTTTTTATTCTCTTCCGACAACAGGACGCCAAACCACTTTCCGAACGTCGGCGACCCCTCTCTGAGATCCACCGCCACATCAAAGACCTCTCCCCGGATCACCCGCACAAGCTTGTCCTGAGGAAATTCCTTTTGAAAATGAAGACCTCTGAGTACGCCGCGCTTGGATGCCGACTGATTATCCTGTACAAATACCTGCGGTATGCCGGCCGCTTTATAATCTTCATACTGGTAGGTCTCCATAAAATAGCCTCTGGCATCTCCGAACACCTTCGGAGTGATCACCTTTAATCCCTCTATCTCACATGTTTCCACTGTGATCTGTCCCATGTTATTTCCTCCGTCCTGTCACATACTTATTCATACATAATATTCATGTCCACATTGCCCTCGATGCCATCCACATGACCTTTCGAGCTATACTGCCACATTCTGTAGTAACCCTGGTACAGCGGCACGCTTCGGTACTCCGCCAGCCAGATATAGTAGTCTTCCAGCCGTCTCGTCTGAAGATTGTGATCATACCAGTTCCTGCTGGCATAAACTCCCGCCTGATATCCTCCGTTGCGGATCGTCCTGCAGAACGCATCGCACACCAACGTTCTTGTATCGATATCCAGCCCGTCTGCCCGGCCGTTTCCTCCGGCTCCTTCCGTATCGATAAAGACCGGATAGGTGATCTCATATTCCTTGATCCACTCTAATACAGCAGATGCTTCTTCCACTGCCTCCACCTCATTGGTGGCCTGCGTAAAGAAATATACGCCCACCGGCACACCGGCCGACGCAGCTCCCTTCATATTCGCTTCAAAACAGATATCCTGCACCAGACTTCCCGTGGAAGAGCCGCGATATCCCGCCCGCACGATGGCAAACTGCACGCCCGCTGTCTTGGCGCGGTCCCAGTCAATATCCCCGTTCCATTTGGATACGTCGATCCCGGCTTTTGTCTTTCCGCTAAACGCTTTCAGATCCGTCATTTCCGTCTTGTCCGCATCCGCCAGCGCATCCTTCTCACCGGTATCCTCCGCAGCCGCATCTATCTCACTCTCTTTTCTGATCAGAAGAGAGATATCACGAATTGGAAGATATTCCACCTTGTTTTTTACTTTGACTCTGGTCTGACTGGCAGGCACTTTATATCCCGATATCGGTGAAAGCTGCACCAGGTATTCCCCCGCATCCAAATCTCCGATATAGATCACACCGTCTTTATCCAGATCCTTATACCGTCCGTCCTTGGAAGAGCCCTCCGCCGCCTCGGTCTTTTCCAGCTCCACAAAAAAGCTTTCTCCGGGCACCAGATTTCCCGCCGTATCCACAATCTGGATCCGCAGGTCTTTCTCAATGGATGTCACTATAAGGGAGAGGTGATTCGACAGATCCTTCGCCGCTTCCAATACCGCATTTCTCTCCGGATCAAAGAAACCGTCATCCCGCTCAAAAGCCTTTTCATCCGTACCAATCCTGGCAGGATCCATGTTCCTATCCTCTGTCGGTTCCTCTTCGGACACGGACATCGACTGACTTTCCTGCACGTTTTGCTTCTGGCTGCCGGCCCCGAATCGGTTCTGATTGGACCATAGCACGGCTAACATGACCGCCAGGATCACAGCCAGACTGGAAAGGATCGCAGTCCACTGTAATTTAGAGTCCATTTGCTACCTCTGTCAAATATTTTCCGTAATTCGTCTTCATCAACGGTTCAGCCAGCACCAGCAGCTGCTCCTTATTGATAAATCCTTTTTTGTACGCAATCTCCTCGATACAGGAGATATACAGCCCCTGCCTCTTCTGGAATGCCGCCACAAAATCCGCCGCATCCAACAGTGCATCATGATTTCCCGTATCCAGCCATGCAAAACCTCGTCCCAGGGGCTCCACATTCAGGGTACCTCTGTTCAGATATTCATTATTGATGCTGGTGATCTCAATCTCGCCTCTCGCAGAGGGTTTTACATTCTTGGCAATCTCCACCACATTATTGTCATAGAAATACAATCCTGGCACCGCATAATTGGACTTGGGATTCTCCGGCTTTTCCTCAATGGAGATGGCTTTCCCGTTCTCATCAAACTCCACCACGCCGTACTCTCTGGGATCCCGCACGTAATAGCCAAAGATCGTGGCGCCAACTTCTCTCTCCGCCACCCGCTTCAGCACCTTAGTAAAACTCTGGCCATAGAAGATATTGTCTCCCAGCACCAGCGCCACCCTGTCGCTGCCGATAAACTGCTCTCCGATGATAAAGGCATCTGCCAGCCCCCTCGGGCTCTCCTGTACGGCATAGGACAGTTCCATGCCCAACTGATGTCCGTCTCCCAAAAGCTCCTCAAACACCGGCAGATCTCTCGGAGTGGATATGATCAATACCTCCCTGATCCCCGCCAGCATCAGCGTGGACAAGGGATAATAGATCATGGGCTTGTCATACACCGGCATGATCTGCTTGGAAATCGCTTTTGTCAGAGGATACAGCCTGGTTCCCGATCCGCCCGCCAATATGATACCTTTCATTTTAACATTCTCCTTATTGTTTCATCTATATTATTGTTGCGTAGTTTCTTGGCACGTATCATTGTGCACATTGTATACTTCACCGTAAGGAGGTTCGAGCGAAAGCGTCCCCAGCATATGAATGTACAATGCGCCCAATGACACTCGCATAGTTTTACCGATTCCCATACATATCATCATAATATTTCTGGTAGTCACCGCTTGTCACATTCTTCATCCAGTCCTCATGCTCAAAGAACCACTTGATCGTCTTTTTGATCCCTTCTTTGAACATGGTTTCCGGCTCCCAGCCGATCTCGGACTTGATCTTGTCCGGTGCAATGGCATATCTGCGGTCATGCCCTTTGCGGTCCTCCACATACGTGATCAGCTTCTCGCTCACCACTGCCTTCCGGGGATCTCCCTCCGGAAGCATCTCCTGCAGCGTATCCAGAATGATATGCAGGATCTCAATATTCTGCTTCTCGTTGTGCCCGCCGATATTGTAGGTTTCAAACAGTCTGCCCTGCTCCTGCACCATGTCAATGGCCTTGGCATGATCTTCCACATATAACCAGTCACGGACATTCTTGCCGTCACCGTACACCGGCAGATTCTTGCCCTGCAGCGCATTGTTGATCATCAATGGAATAAACTTCTCCGGGAACTGGTAAGGTCCATAGTTATTGGAACAGTTCGTGATGTTCGCCGGGAAATGATAGGTGTCCATATAAGCCTTTACCAGCATATCCGAGCTCGCCTTGCTGGCGGAATATGGGCTGTGCGGATCGTAGGGGGAAGTCTCATAGAAAAATGCCGTATCATCCTCCGGCAGGCTGCCGTACACTTCATCTGTAGATACATGCAGGAATTTCTTGCCTTCCTTGAAACTGCCGTCCGGCAATTCCCATGCGGCTTTCGCACAGTTCAACATGACTGCTGTGCCCAGTACATTGGTCTGCACAAACACTTCCGGATTTTTGATACTTCTGTCCACATGGCTCTCTGCCGCAAAATGCACCACTCTGTCAATGTCATTTTCCGCAAAGATCTTGCTGATCGCATCCTTGTCACAGATATTTGCCTTGATAAACGTATAGTTGTCACGGTTCTCGATATCCTTCAGATTCTCCAGATTCCCCGCATAGGTGAGTGCATCCACATTGATGATGCGGATCTCATCCCCATACTTTTTGAACATGTAATGAATGTAGTTTGAGCCGATGAAGCCGGCCCCTCCTGTTACCAGATAAGTTCTCATGATTCTTCTCCTTTATCGTTTGATCTGTTATTTGCCTTTTCAAGTTCCCACCAGCACTTTCCGATGAACTGCGCCGTAATGTAGAGCAGCCCTCTCTCATTGCCGGACCATTTTCGAAATCTTCTGAGTATTTCAAAAGTGACGAGCATCTCACAGCCGTCCTGACCAAAAATCTTTGTGGCATGATAGCCTTCCGTACCCTGAGCCTTTAATTTATCATATAGCTCAGGAAATTTTTCCTTAAGCGGCAGGGACTGGTTCTGGGTATACAACCCGCTCTCGTCAAAAAGAGCTTTCCCTCTCTCATCCTCCAGATAATCCGCACGCTGCATCAGGCAGCCGCAATCACCCATGCTGTATTTCAATTCATATCCATCTCCGCCGTACACGGTAATCCGATCAATGTCAAAGCTCTTCATCAGATATTGCACCGCATTGTCCAGACCTTCTCTGGTGCCTCCCGCCATGCGGTTAAAGGTGTCCACGATCTGTCTGCACCGCGCATCATAAGCGTTTACAGGATATACTTTGGAATCCTTTTGTTCGGTGGAATACAGATGGAAATCTTTATGCTTTTCTTCCACGTAAATAATATAACGGTTTTTCCCCTTCGCCTTGGCAAGATACAGGCATTTATCGGCAAGCTTAAACAATTCCTCATAATCGGATGCATCCTTGGGATACTCCGCAATACCCGCAGAGGTTGTAACATTCAATCCTCTGTACATCTCTGCACATTGATATGCAATGGTTTTACGCATCGTCTTTAACATCAGGATAAATTCATCTGCATTCTTCACACGATCCGCAACGATCAGGAATTCATCCCCGCCGAATCTGCCGGCGAACCCGCGTCCCGCCATATTGTTGTTAATCACTTCCGCAACCTTTGCAATGATCTCGTCTCCGGCCAGATGCCCGTAACTGTCATTGATATTCTTAAAATCGTCCACATCCAGAATGCACAAAAAAACCGACGCACCCTTGGCATTATCAATTGTCTCCATTGCGAGCTCTGCAATGGCTCTCTTGTTATACAGACCGGTTCCTCCATCTCTGGCATAGACGCTCTTATAATATTTCTCCTCGCTTTTAGCCTCCTTGCATACAGTGATCGTGGCAACAAACAGCTCTTTGCGGTTGTCATGGTATGCCGCGCTCCCTCGCAGCAGCAGGTATCCCCTGTCCAGCCCGAACAGGCGGCTGTCTACTTCCATCTCCACATCCATATTCTCCATACGATTGGTCAGATGGTCGCACAATGTTTCAAACTCCGCTTTCTGTTTAAAGGAGTAATCCGGGCAGGTGGCTATCTCTTCCCGGAAGTCTTCCAGCTTTTTGGCGAACAGATCATTGCTCCGGTTATTGATATACTCATAGATGGAGATCATACCGTCACTGTAACGGTATTCAAAATACATCTTGTCACTGAGGGACATAAGCTTACGGTATTTCTCCACCCGTCCCTTTGTCAGATCATACAAATGTCCGATGCGGATGATATCGATCAGCTCCACATCCACGCAGGGCATATCCTCCCATTCTCTCTCATGCTTTGAGAACTTTGCGTATACATACCGATATTTTTCATCTCCGCCCTGCATGCGAAAAGTCACGCACTGCGGCTCGCCGGTTTCATGGACATCAGCCAAGGCCTTCCTGACACAGTCTGCGTCCTCCGGATGCGCAAGCCCCGGAAAGGGCAGCGCGGAAAGCCGTTTTAGAAAAGCATATATGCTCTCGTCCGCATTCATGATCGCATCGTCGCTCTTCAGCGAAAGCTTCCCATGTCCAAAAGAGAGTGCATCTTCCGATTCCGGATAAAAATCTGTCACATTCTCTGCCACGTTCTTCATCCCCCACTGTTTATAACTGTCTTCTTTTCTCTGCATTCCTTAGTACGCCAGATAACTGATATCCATATCCACATTTCCGGTGATGCCGCTCACCCGGCCGGTCGCTTTGTACTGCCACATATCGTATCTTCCCGCATAGGTGGGCGAAGCCGCATATTGTGCCAGCCAGATCTTATAGCTGCCAAGCTGTCCGGGATCCAGTTTTTCCTCCAGCCAATTTTTGTTTGCATAGATACCTGCCGAGTAGCCACCGGATTGTACGGTTGCACAGAACGCTTTACATACCGCTGTCCGGGTGCTCTTGTCCAATCCGTCCGCACGTCCCTTATTGCCGGAAGCACCGCTGTATTCCACATCCAGGAAGATCGGGTATGTGATCTTATATCCCTTTACCGCATCCAACACAAAGGATGCCTCCTGCACCGCTTCGACCTCGTCCACAGCCTGGCTGAAGAAGTACACTCCCACTTTCAGCCCCGCCGAGGTAGCTCCCTTGATATTCTGTTCAAACTTAGAGTCGATGACCAGCGATCCCTGGGTATATCCCCTGTATCCGCAGCGGATGATCACATAGGAAACACCGGAATTCTTCACGGCATTCCAGTCGATCGATGCATTGTGCTTGGAAACGTCGATTCCCATGGTGCCGGAATCCGCCCGGAGTACGCCCTCGCTGCTGAAGGTATATTTTGCACCTTGGATCACCTGTTCTCCGGTCACTTTGTTTCCGTTTTTATCAAAGAAATAAACATTACCGTCTATCGTCTGCCATCCTGTGTACTTCGCTTCGCCCTTCTTGAAGAACTTGGTACCGTCCTTGTAATAATCCGCATAAACCGCAAGTCTGTAGGTATCATTCTCCAACACATAGAGCTGATTGCCATCTTTATCCTTCAAGGCTGTGCTGGTATCGGTCTTCGGGTGATTTTTCACCGTTACCGCACAGGTAGCGGATGCGCCTGCCACCGTGACCTTGATCTCCGCACTGCCCTCTTTTACGCCTGTGACCTTGACTGTCTGACCGTCTACAGCCACCGTTGCCACACCGGTATCAGAGGAAACCGCGCTTAACGCTGCCGAGGAAACATTTCCGTTGACCTTAAGTGTTACCGGCTCTCCGATGAAGACCTTCTCCGAAGTCTTTTCCAGACTCAGCCCCGCCATAGCGGTCACCTTCACTGTGATCTTAACAGAAGGTGCTGTTGTCAGCGGATTTTCATTGTAATTTGCGGAAACCGTGATCTCTGCGTCGCCGACCGCTACGCCGTTCACAGTAACCTTGCCATTTTCATCCACCGTGGCGGTAGCAATTCCTGTATTGTTGCTGTCCGCTTTATAAACCAGCTTCCTGCCGCTCTCAAAACCGCTTGCCGTAATTTGTGTGGTCTTGCTCTCCTGCACATACAGACTGACCGTTGCGGGATTCACGGCTAACGTTCCTGCCACAGGCGTCGCCTCCACCGTCACGTCGCACTCAGCCGCATATGTTTTGACAGCGTTTCCGCCGGATACATCAGTGGTTGTGGTAGTCACCGTGCAGGTAATCTTTGTACTCCCTGCCGCAACAGCAGTCACCGCACCGTTTCCGTCCACAGTCGCCACAGCGGGATTACTGCTCCCCCATGTGGTGGCCGTCACATTGGTCAGCGAATGGTCTGCACTCAGCTGCAAGGTCTGTCCCGCCTTTAAGCTTGCCATGGTCTGGCTCAGCTTGATCTCATTATCCATACGCAGAAAAGTACCTGCTAACGCAACCGTCAACGGATCCACAATACTGCTTTTGCTGATCTCCACATAAGTGTTCACTACTTCAGTACTGGCTACCCACTCCACCGTATCTGTCAAAGTTGACTCCACAACCGGTGTTACCTTTTTCTGCTCCTCAGTAGCCACATTGATCTGTGACTCCGTCTTCACTTCATCGGAGACATCTATCTTTTTATAGACGATATCTTTCTTCACTTCCGCCGTGATCTCGCCCGCAGGTACGGTGTAGTCTGCATACTTCTCCCCGTTCAATTCATCCACTTTGATCTTGTAATCTCCCGGAGTGATGCCTTTTTTATAGATAATACCGTCCATATCATCATCGCTCCAGATTTCTGACTTCTTATCCGGTGTTGTGACCGTAACGGAAAACGGAACGTTGGAGATCAGTTTTTTACTGCTGCTGTTGACAAACTTGATCTTGAGATCCTTTTGAATAGACACGGTATTCAGCGAAACCGTCACTTTCTTGCTGTAATTCACTTCCTGATATCCGTTTTTTCCTTTTTCCGCATCCTCCTGTTGCTGGCGCAGCTTAAGCGCCTCCTGACGTGCGATCGTCGCATCCGCCACAGCTAACAGCCCCTGATCTCCCACAATATCGATCCCATCCAACTGATTTCCTACCGTCCCCAATGCAGCCACCTGTTTCCCAACCGCACGGGATTGCAAAAAGACTGCACCTGTTATGATCATGAGGATCACAACACATACGCCCGCTGCCAGGATTGCACCACCGCCCAAAAGGCTCTTTATGTCATCGTTTTCTTCATCATTGGTGATCTCTTCTATGTCGTAGTACCGGTCTTCCGCTCCATCCACTTCATCGTCTTCATAATACGCTTCATCGGACTCGTAATATTCTTCTTCCGGCTCCTCGTCCTCTTCAGACTCGTAATATTCTTCTTCCGGTTCCTCGTCCTCTTCAGACTCGTAGTACTCTTCCTCCGGCTCCTCGTCCTCTTCAGACTCGTAGTACTCTTCCTCCGGCTCCTCGTCTCCGTCCAGTTCTTCGTACGCTTCCTCCGATGCCTCTTCGTCAGATTCGTAGTACTCCTCTTCCGGAATCTCATCCTCAAAACTTTGTTCGTCCGCTATATCTCCGTTCCATTTAAAAAAATTCTTCATTTGTCACATTCCTCTTCTCAAAATATAATCCATAATATTATATCATCCTGTCCGTTCATCTTCAAGCAAATATACCATTTCTTCATAATTTCTTAAATCCTTGTCCTAAATCTTAAACCTTCATGAATATTGTAGACTTTTATTTCCCAAAATAGTAAAATAATGGATGTGTTTTATAGTAAATTCAGGAGATATGATATGAAATTCAAACGTTTTATCAACGTGCATACTATTTTAATGCTGGTCTTCATTCTGATGATCGGCGGAATTATCTATCGATTTTTTCACTGGGGAAATCTTATTGATCTGGATATGATCCATGCAGACGACAGCGAACCCAGACCGGATACATTTGATTTCTTCCTGCCCTTGATGAACAGTGAAGGACAAACTGTCTCTACAGGAAAAAAAGCCGAAACGATCGTATGTTTCGGCAATGCCCCCTTTGCAGATGACAGGGACTCAGAGGACAACCTGGCTAACATGATTGCCCAAAAAACCGGCGCAACCGTCTATAATTGTTCGATTGGCCGCAGTTATTTGTGTGCGTTCAATTACACGCTGGATGTTACCGATAATCCCCTGGATTCTTATAATTTCTACTGGCTTTGCCAGGCTGCAGTCAAAGCAATCCCCCACTCCCAATGGGAAGATTCTGCTATTGCGCTTGGCAATACTGCGCCTCCTGAAGCACAGGAAGTATATGATACCCTGTGGGATCTGGATTTTCAGAAAGTTGACACCATCGTGATCATGTATGATGCCAGTGATTATCTTGAGGGAAACTCCATGTACAGCGATGATAACCCTACCGACATCCAATGTTTTACCGGCAATCTGGAGGCCGGAATAGAATTGTTGCAGAGCAGTTTCCCCTGGATCCGCATTATCGTCATGTCTCCAACCTATGCTTTTGCAATAGATAAAAACGGAGACTATGTGAGCAGTGATCTTTATACCTATGGTTGGGACGTACTCTCCACATATGTGATCAAGGAATCCGAGTCCTGTTTCCGCCATAGTGTATCATTTGTCGATCATCTTTACGGCACTGTAAATGAAGACAATGCCTCCAAATATCTGGTTGACAATCTTCACCTGAACACAGCCGGCCGCAAGCTGGTGGCAGATCGTTTTATAGACGCGTTGACCTACTACGATGACTGATCAGTGGTTGGACAATGTGTCTTTATAGATACAATATCCTTGTATTTCTGCATACTTCACATAATTCTCACTGCTTAAGTTTCCGACTATTTTCTTATTCTGCGGCAGGATGATATAAGTGCAATAGGTCATCCTTGCCAGCTGCCCGAGCTCCGATGCATCGATCACATCCGCCTCCATCGCTTCACATAATTTCTCCGCATCTCTCCAGCCATTCCAATCCGCATTCATCAGCATTTCTCTGCCGTACGGCATACGTACCGAAGACGAATACTGACGTACATACTGCACCATATTCAGGGGAAACACTGCCTGGATCTCGCGCCCCGGGCTTTCAATGACATTGCAGATCTCGACCACACTTTCCGGTATATGATATAAATTTTCTGCCTTAGCAAAAAAACGGTCTGCGTAAATATAGCTACCGGACAAACCGATCACACACACCGCACCCAGCACAAAGAACATCCTGAATTTTCCCTTAAGGCTGACACATATATGCACGATCGTATAAGCCAGCACCGGCGTCACCGGCACCAGCCACAGAATGCGGTAGTAGATTTCATCTCCTAAATATTCGCTCAATTTTTGGGCAAATACCGGATTTAAAAAAAGCAGCAGTATAACGACCGGCACATAGATAAACAAAATTCTGGTCTGTTTCTTATTCTCCCGCAGGAACAGGTAGACCAGCGAAAGCAAAAACCATGCCATGATCAGTCCGGTTCCCATATAGTCCTGAAACATCATAACAGAGCGACTCATTTCTACCTCCCCGGCATGACCTTATGCCTTAAACATATACAGCGCAACACATATTCCGCATGGAACACAGCACAGTGCCAACGGGATCAGCACCAGCCATCGGCGGTAAGCCACCGCCGCGCATACGCCTGCCACGCCCACCAACATGCAGCACAGAACAGCCCCCATCACACTGCACAGACATCCGCTCGCCATCACACAAGTCAAAAGCTCCCAGAAAGCCAGCCCGCATTTTTTGCGTTCCTCCAGCTTGCTCATCAGCACAGACATGAGCATAAACAGCATAGGGATCACGATACTCCCCAGAGCCGCCTTACCCTGACGGTTTCTGGCGATCATAAAGTTCTCTACTGTATAAAAAGAATAATCCCCGAAAAGGACTAACAACTCTGTAAAGATCAAAAAAAGAGGAATTCTCTGCTCTTTCCCGGCAAACAGTTTCTTACCCAGCAAATAGAAGATCATATAGGTCATAGGAATCAGCATAAGCGGCGCTGCCACATGTGCCACACTCACTGCCCTGATCCCGCTGATTGCCGACAGATAAGCTATCCAGATTGGAAAAGGCGCCAATCCATGCCGGATATCCACTGATGTAGTGCCACCGGTATAGGGAAGCTTATGATACATCGTATCAGAATTAACTGCAATGGTTGAAACTGCCACATAATAGGCGTCATCTCCATCTGCATAAGTCATGCGCACTGCCTGTATCAATTGAAAAAGCAGGATCCCTGCAAAAAGAATCCAAAAAATCCAGTGAGATTTTTTTTCTTTTGAAAATTGGAATAAATGTAATCCTTTTCTTTTCTCTCTCACCTGTCCGCACAAGTCACAAATTCCTCCCATTATAGCCAGTGTGACTGAGACCATTTCAAATGTGTATGCCACATCCAAAAAAAACCATTCCTGAAAAATCCCATAAACACAAATAATCCAAAACGCTGTCCACAACACGAACTGACCGCTCACCCACATATAGATCAGACGATCATTCCCCCGGGTCATTTCGTTTTTTCGTGTGCAAAAAAAGCCGCCCGTGAGAATTGGCAGAACCAACATCAAAAGGATCAATTTACCGAGTTGAGTCACCATAGACATATCACCCATCTTGTCATCCGTCTCCTATCTCTTCACACTTCTTCATACCTTATCACAGCCGGGAACCCGTCCCAAAATACAATATTTCATCACCATGCGCCCCTCCCTGCGGCATCAGCACTTCCATCGCAGTCAGCTCATATGCTTGCGCCATGATCTCACATACTTTTTCCCTGTCTGCCCCATCTTTGAGCAGGACCACCACACGCGTCATGCCCTGTATCAAATCCGGCGTTTTCTCAAATTCCTGCGGCGTGAGTATCAGCGTACACCGGTAATGTGTAAATTCCGGCAGATTCTCATAATACCCGACGCCATCTCCGATGCAGATGCAGGGACATTCCCCGTATTCCTCGGATATCCTGACCTGTGCTTCATATCCCCGGTACAAATACGGATTATCATACCTCCATGTCTGCAAAGGCTGCAAAAGGATCGTCAGGGCCGCCAGCCCCCATAACAATCTCTTTCCGGCAAAACAGGAAACCGCCGCAACAGACAGCAGAATCACCAAAGGAAACAACGGCATAATATAACGGTCCACCAGATAAGGTGACATACGGGCAGCCAGAAGAAAATACCCGGCCACCGGAAGCAGCAGCAGACCTGCCAGTCCTCTGGAGACAATCCCTCTCTCCTTCCACAGATGCCATGCAATGCAACCGATCAGGACTGCACCTACTAAGAGCACCGTCAGGACACCCGTCTCCTGTACCAGGATCCCGCCAAACCTTCTCAGCCGCATGCCGTATCCGTCAAGTCCGGAAGACAGATTGGCCAGCGCTTCCACACCTCTCCCGCTGGAAAACACATCCGAGATGGCAAACGGAAAACATACCAACCCGATGACTGCCGCCAACACCATGCTTCGGATATAGCACCAAACTTCCTGCCTTCGATCCGCTCTCCACAGCAGGATCACCGTCACCGCTGCCAGGATCAGACAATAAAACAGGAAAAAATACTGTGTCCAGAAGCCGCACAATGTCACCAGGATCAGAAATTTATTCTTTTTCCCAAAATCACTATACTGCTGCCCCTGTACACGCAAACGGGGCGCCGCCAGTTTGCTCAAGTGGATCGCCAGCAGTGCCGCACACCAGAAACTCAGCATCCCGTACATTCGGATCAACAGTGTGGTACTCATCGCCCCCGCCGAAAATCCATACAGTGCGGCCGCCCAAAATCCCGCAAATCTTCCCCGCTCCGTTTTCCCCAAAAGGAAGCATAGCATTCTGCCCATCCACATCAACAGTCCCATGATCCCCATGACACAGATCAGATTAATGCCGCATCCCATAAGCGGGGTGATCTGTCCCCGAAACACAGAGGAAACTGTGTGCAATGCCATAAAATGCAAAGGCGGATGGTTGTCATCTTTCACATTAAAATAGACCGACAGATAATCAAACGCATCTCCGTCTCCCACTGTAATGTAATCCCGAAACTGCTCCGCCGTGATCCACACCGGCTCCTCGTACACATCCGCCTTGTAGGTCAAAAGCTTACTGTTTCCCTTGTTCTGAATCACATCCGCGATCGTGTCCCTGAGGTTTCCGAGTGTTTCTCCAAACGTCTCCCCCTCAATCTCCTGCTCCACAAATTTGGCCAGTCTGCCCTGAGGCTGTGTGGGTACAATCCACGGATTAAATTTTGCGTTTGCCAGTTCGAAACTCAAAAGCTCATCCATGTGATACCCTTCCTTCTGGGAAATCCCATACAGAAGCCAGATGGCACATGCAATAAGCAGCAGAAGTTCCGGCCACGATCTCCACTTATCTTTCTTCATCCGCTACCTCATACAAAAAAATGCGATAATAACTGTCCTGCGTCTCAAACGGTTCCTCCCGCATCAACACCAGTCCCAACTCCTCACTGTTTGCTATATAGGCGGCAGACAGCAGATAATCTCCGCCCAGATCCCGTAAAGCTTTTGTATCCAGTTCCAAATGTTGAAAATAGAACCCGTTTTTCTCAATGGTATAATACCCGGGACACTCCGTTCCAAACAGGTAGCACCGATTCCCCCATTCATCAAAATAGGCCCTCAGATAATCGCTCTCTGCCAATGCCGGCGCGATCACTCTCCGAAAAGCGTGTTTGTAGTCCAATGCATAGTTATTGGAATAGCCGTCCAGACAATAGAAACCGTGATACAGCGCAGCCGCCGGATCAATACCCAGGCTGACCACCCGATACGACTCCTGCGTCAATCCCATTTCCTGTTCTAGGTAATCTCTCACCTGATCCAGCACACCAATCGCGTAATACTCACTGTAACTCAGCATCGGGTAACCCGGATTGCGCAGCTTTTGCAGATTTGATTTGATATCACTTTCCTTCAGGAGTGTAATGCCCGTCACCCCCGACACAATCAGACACACCAACACGGTAACGACTGCACGGGATTTCCACACATACGCCAGGCAGCAGCCCAATGCCAGATACCAGAGACAGGGCGCCAGCCACAAAAAACGGTCCAATTGAAAAGCACCTGCCGCTCCCATATGTTCTTTCAATCCTACGAAAAAGCTGCAATTCCAAAACGCACTGATTCCTGCAAACGCAGCATTACACCCGAGACACCACCAGATGACTGTAACAGATCGATCCCTTTGTACCCCTTCCTTCTGCAAAACACCCGACCGGCGTACCCGGATTTCCTCTGCGATCAGAATCAAAACCGCCACTCCCAAAATTCCGATATGCCTATCCGTACTATACTGTCCTCCCTCCAAAAAACCTTGGAAAAACCCACGCCATAAATTTTCTGACCCGAGAACATATTCTGTTTTATGGGAAACTTCCTGATCCCCGATTCCCAACACCTGCAGAATCAAGGCAAAATTCTCGGCCAGATAGATTGCCGTCATCGTTCCCCATAACAACACCATTGGAATCGGAGCCGCTTTCTTCCGTACCCAGTCACGCACGATCCAAATTGCCAATACCGCCAATACCGCAAAACCAACCAATATCAGAGAAGAGTTTAACGCATACAGGATTCCGTATGCCAGGCAGAAAGCACGCCTCCCCCTGCCCTGCCGCAGTCGGAGCACACACCACAAGAGAAGCGGAAGTCCATATTGCGAAAGCCCATACACCGGCAGAAAGGGAATGATCCCATACAGTCCTCCCGCCACAAAAGCAGCGATATCACTCTCCGTGTTCTCGTACACCAACAGATACATGCCTGCGTATCCGGTCACGCAGCCCAGAAGCTGCATCAGATATAAGGCTTTCAGCGGAGAAAATACCCGAAACAATAAGATACATGCCGGCGCCGGGGGCATCAACGCTGTCTTGGAAGCGCCCCCCAAAAACTCCGGAAGGATCCTGCCATCCCCCAAATGTCTGGCCTGCAAAATATATGCGATCACTTCCCCATCCAGCTGATCGTGATAGGTATAGATTGCATTTTCCCCCAGAAAAAGGCTCGGCAAAAGCGTCAATATGATAAGGACACATCCTATTCCAAAAAGAAGACTACTTTTCTTCTGTATATGCAGCATCCGATGCAGCCTCCTTTTTCCAAAATGTTGCCCCCTCTGTCATCCAGAAAAGCCACAGGCACAGGATATAGATAACATTTTTGTAATCCATTTTTCCTGTCGTGCTGAACGTATACCATGCCGACATAACAACGGTCGTAAATATGGCATAGAGTAAAGCAGACGCATGACAACCTCGTCCGTCTTCCAGCAAAACCAAAAGCAATCTGAAGATCAGCGCCAGCGCAAACCAACAGCAACCATACCGCATCGCATACTTGCCCCAGATCGGGGAAACCTGCAAAAACTGCCGATAATTCAGACCTGCATAAGAATCATACGCTCTGTGCTGTAATTGCAGCAGCAAAACCACCGGCGGCAGTACATATCCTGCCTCATCCCATAGGATTTCCTTGACAATCTGCTTTTTATGCCCTTTCCATGCAGCATCCCGCAATGCTCCCATCAGGACCCGCACCTCCTCTTCCGAATACTTTTCCCGCAGATCCGGAACCAGGATGGTTTCGACCCCCGAAGCCTCCAATGTACTGTCTACCATAACCCAGTAGTCAATCTTATCTTTTGCCTCGTCTTCCAAGGCATAGTAATCCCGATATAAAGTAGTCCATACGATCCTGCTGCCACAGAGGGCCGGCAGATCCGCTCTCACTATAAGCACAGCTCCAACCCCTAAGCCCAGGATCACGCAAAGGCATGTCACCGGTATCCGGTTCCTGCAAGCCTTCCATCCCAACAGCAGGATCAGCACTACCAAAATCCGCAGGTCCGGTTTGGTCAGCAGCTGCAGGATCATAGGAAAACTCTCCACTGCCAATACCCGAAACAAGCTTTGCGGGACCGTTGCCTTCGGCATCAGAAACCACAACACCGCGCCCAGAAGTAAAATCTGTACCACGCAAACAATGCCTTTACCGAAATCATGCATTCCGGCAAAAGCATTGCACATCCAGAACATTCCCAAAGCAATCTGGACGCAGAAGCCTATGAATATCACTCTGCTCATCACAGCAGCACAGTTCTTCTTAACATCCATAAAATTCCTTTACTTTATCGCAGATATGATCAACCTGCGCCGCAGTCAGGCCGTAGTACATCGGCAGTCTCACCAACCGCTCGCTCTCTTTTGTCGTATAGACATCCTCCCCATGAAAACGTCCGTATTTTTGCCCTGCCGGCGAGGAGTGCAGCGGAATATAGTGAAATACTGCCAATATCTCATTCTCTTTCAGATAAGCAATCAATGCACTTCTTTCTTCAATCTCCGCCGCTTTCAGATAAAACATATGCGCATTGTGTACACAGTTCCCCGGGATCACAGGCAGCACGATCTTTCCTTTTTGCGCCAAGGTCTCCAAATTCTTGTAATACCGGTTCCAGAGAGCAATTCTCGCCTCATTGATCCGGTCGGCAACCTCCAACTGCGCATAAAGATAGGCTGCATTCATATCACTGGGGAGATAGGACGAACCATAATTTACCCAGGTATACTTGTCAATCTGCCCCCGGAAATATTTGCTTCGATTTGTTCCCTTTTCCCGGATGATCTCTGCATCCTCAATTTTCTCCTCATCCCGGATCAGAAGTGCGCCGCCTTCCCCCATACTGTAATTTTTCGTTTCATGAAAACTGAAACATCCGTAATCGCCAAATGTCCCCAGTGCTTTTCCTTTATAGGTGGACATGATCCCCTGTGCCGCATCCTCGATCACCCACAGATGATATCTTTCCGCAATATCCATAATGGTATCCATCTCGCAGGCAACTCCCGCATAGTGCACCGGCACAATGCCCTTGGTACGTTCCGTGACCGCCGCCTCGATCTTGGTCTCATCGATGTTCATGGTGTCCGGGCGAATATCCACAAACACCGGTGTCGCCCCGCGCAGCACGAAGGCATCCGCCGTGGACACAAACGTGTAAGACGGCATGATCACTTCATCTCCCGGTCCCACCTCGGCAAGTAATGCCGCCATCTCCGTGGCATGGGTGCAGGAAGTCGTCAACAGACACTTTGCCGTCCCGGTCTTTTGCTCGATCCACTCGTTGCACTTCTTCGTATATGCCCCGTCTCCGCAGATCTTCTGATTTTGAACACATTCCTGAATATATCCTGCCGCTGTTTCCACATAAGGCGGCACATTGAAATTGATCATTTTGACTTGTCTCCTCTCAACGCTTCCAGGCGCCTACAACGTTTCCCGAAACATTGTCTGTCACCTGACTGATAATGTATTTGGGCCGGCCCTTCACTTCCTCATAAACACGGGCAATATAATGCCCAATGATCCCAAGGCTCAACATGATGAACCCTCCGATGATCAGGATCAACAGGATCACTGTGGTAAAGCCTTCCACGCTGTTTCCCATAAAATAGCGCACCAGCGTCTGTATGAACAGAACAATACTGCCCAAAATAGAGATCAGACCGACAACCGTCACAATCTGAAGCGGCATCGTACTGAAAGATGTGGCATTGGTGATCGCATATCTCATCAGGCTCCACAGTGACCACTTGCTCTTGCCGAACTTTCTCTCCTGCACCTCATATTCTACCGTATCTCTGCGAAAACCTGCCCAGAATGTCAATGCTCTGAAAAAGGTATTCCGCTCCGGCAGTTCCAATAAAACCTTGACCACTTTGCGGTCCAAAAGTTTAAAATCAGAGGATGCATTCATATCGATCTTGATCAGTCGGCTCATGATCTTATAAAACAATCCCGCCGACAATTTATAACCAAGGCTTTCCCTGCCGCGGTCGGATTTGATCCCCTCCACGACCTCCGCGCCATCGTTCCATTTTTCCCACATTTGGGGAATCACCTCGGGCGGATGCTGCAGATCACAGTCCATAACGATCACCGCATCTCCGGTCGTCAGTTCAAGCCCTGCAAAAATCCCCGCTTCCTTACCGAAATTTCGCGAGAACTGAGCCCCCTTCACGCGGGGATTCTTTGCTGCCGCTTTCAAAATTTCCGCATACGTATTGTCCACCGATCCGTCACTGACAAACACAAGCTCATAATCTATCCCGTGTTTTTCCAGAAGCTCTGCCAATACCGTTGCCGTGTTTTCTATATTCTGTTCCTCATTGTAAGCGGGCAAAACAATGGACAAAACCGACATAACTCAATCTCTCCCTACATTTTCCGTCTTCACATAAATAATACCGTCCACCAGCTTTACTGAAGATGCCGCCGGAAAACTTTCCATCTCGATATACTCCTCAGAATAATAGATATCACCCATCTCCTTCGGCGTCATAATATTCAGACTTGCACCCAGATAATTTCTGATAAACGCCTCATAATTCTCAGCAGTGTATAGTAAAGTATCTCCGTTCAATCCAATCATATTAGAGGTGACCGGTAACGTGATATCCGTTACCGGGAACGGTTCATACCCTACAACTCCCACCATTGCAATGGGAATCCCCTGATAATACCCTTCTGTCTGTTCAATCCGGTCCAGCAGTCGTACACAATATGCATAGGTCTTCTCATACCGTTTTTGCAGATTTGTATATCCGATATTATCCACCAGTGCATAGTGAAAGACCAGTACAAATGCTGCCGCCAGACCGATCCACGCCTTTTTTTCGCCGTGGCGGCTTACAAATGCCACCATCAGAATCAGATATACCACCCATTGATAGCGCATCAGCAAATGATATGTCACATTGGGAGAAATCAGAAGGATCACATTTGTTGCTAACGGTACCGCCAGCAACACCATGGTTATTATAACAAATAGAGCCGGATTCTTCCATACTTTTCTTTGTTTCCCCAATCTGCAGGCTCCGTAGATCGCACACCCGCACAACACAATCAACGCAATCAGAGAAAAAATATTCTGGAACAATACATTCCCACGCAATGTAAAACTGAGAAAATCCCGATACGTATGCGTGATCGTCCCGACTGCCGCCCCGCTGATCCCATCGTTGATCCCCTGATAGGAATCCAGTTCTTTTCCCTCTATCACCAACAAAATCCGCAGGATCACATAATAAAACAGGACACCCAACACTCCCATACACAGATAGCGGAATACTTCCCAGCATTTTTCCCTGAAAGGATCTTCCCTGCCGAAAATGCGAAGCGCCTCATAAAGACAGAGCAGGATCGCAAAGGGCAGATACGCCTGGTAAGTCCCCATGCTGAATGCCAGACAAAAAGCCCCGATCCAAAAGCCCTTTCTCCACTTTTTGGTACAGAGCACAGACAATACGGCCAGCAACAATGCCAGCATATAACCATCCATGGTAAACACATAAGCAAAGGTGGACGCCAGCGCCGGAAAGCTTACAAGCAATCCGCTGATCAGCATGATGGGGACAGTGTCCTGTATTTCCAGCAATTCTGCCAAGGCAACAGACGTCAGTCCCAAAAACACCAATCCCAGCAATCCAATCACCCAGGGAATCGTATAATACGTTGAAAATCCGCATGCAATCGTCAGAAACCATCTGCCGGATGTGATCATATTCTGATCAAAATACAGGCTGCTCAGCCCGTCATGATTCGGAATATCCGAAAGCATCACCGGCATATGGATCAGCAAACCGATAAAAAACGCAGATAAAAACGCAACTTTATATTCTTTTTTGATCTTTGATGTCCATTTCATTGTCTCCGTCCCCCTGTACATCACAGGCTCCCATTCAATCCATTGATTATTTTTTCAGCGATGATCTGTCTGGATGCTTCATTCGGATGCAACCCGTCTATTGTAAAACGTTCCCAGTCTTCCCACTCCTCATGCGTATATACATCATGATACAGATCGATGGCAGGAATCCCAAATTCTTTCGCGATCTCCAGTTCCTTCTGCACATACTCCTCCAAAAAGGCATATCCTGTATTGTACTCCTCGCAGGTTAACCCGTTAGAGAGATACCAAGTATAAGTTGGCGTCACCACGATCAGGTTTATGTCCGGATATGCTTTGTTTATCGTGTATAGCACACTCCGGAGTGCCCCGCCATATGTATTTTCATCAAACAGATTTTCAGGGTTATCCACCGGAATTCCTGCATGGTAATCATTTAATCCGAATGCAATCACGATCGTCTTTACCCGATGAAAATCAATCTCCGGAAGATCTTCTATGATATCAGCAAAGTAGTTCGTAATTTCCCGTCTGCTGCGCACCGTCTGCTGCACTCCGAAATCGTCAGCTGCCAGCGCCTTTGCTAAACTGACCATGTTCAGAAGCGTCATCGTGTAGTTTACATCCAGATTTTCATCCTGTACTGCCAGGCTTGTGCCACCCATAGCCGCATTATACACCGAAAATCCGGATATGGTTTCCAGAGCAGTCGTCACAGAAGTCTCATCTCTGCAGAGCCCGATCAGACTATCCCCAAAGACAACCACATCATATTCCTGATCTTTATGGTTGTTTAGCTGTAAGGAGACAAAAACTGCAAGAATCATTGCAAAAATCCCAGCAGCCGCCATCCAATAACGCATGTTATTTTTCTTATGTGCAAGTTTTTTACTCTTTTTCATAATCCTATCCGGCTTTTCACCAAAATATCCGCCAGCCTTCCGGCTCCCTGTCCGTCCGTCAGCCTGCGTTCACAGACGGAGTACTCCTCTCTCAGTTCCTTGCTTTTGCACAATTGTTTGAAGAGCATTGCTATCTTCTCCGTACAGGCATCCCTGTCTTTGTGCCATGCGCCTGCAAAACCTCCGCTCCCGGTTCTTCCGATAGATTCCGCCAGCGCTTCCTGATTTTCCGCATAGGAAAAACAGAGGAACGGAATGCCCACGGCTGCCAGCTCATACACCGTGCTGCCGCCCGCCGTGATCGCCAGATCGCACGCGCACATCAATTCCGCCATATTTTTCACATCATAATGGATCTGCAGATTCGGCGTCTGCTCCGCCCGTTCCGTCCACCCGGAAAAATGCGGGGAAAAACGCCCCACCAGAACATGGAAGAAAATGTCCGGCGCATACACCGCGCGCAGGATCTGCTCCGCAATATTATCCGCGTCCCCTCCACCGGTGGTGAGAAGCACCTGTTGCACTGCCGGCCGGATGCTGTACTCTGTATTTTGAAACTGCTCCCGCAGCGGCGCATACTGCGCTCCCAGGAAAAATTTCGTACTCTGCCCCCGATAAAGTCTCCGATAAAGATCCGGATCGGCAAACACGTTATAATTGATCACCCCGTCCACGGGATAAGGCTGGGCCTGCAGATCGTCCATGAGGAACACACTACCGTAGGCATGCAGCGCCTGCAGATACCGCTCAGTCACATAATAGCTGTCCACCAGGATAACATGTCCTGTCCCCGTAATCCATTTATCCCATGGGCAGATACCCGCACTGTCTCTGGACAGTTCCGATTCCATCTGTCGATAGTCGGTATCTAGAACTCCCGCCTGGAACCCATGGTCCCGTGCCATCCGCGCCGAATCCTCATCCGCGCACAGGAACAGCACCTGTGTTTCCCCGTTCGTTTTTTCTTTATCCGCATACCGTGCATGCACCGCATGCGCGATCGTCAGGCACCGCATCAAATGTCCGGCGCCGATCCTTGCATTTCCGTCCGCCCGAATGATCAACATAATCTGCTCTCCAACACCGCTCTCTAATGCTGCCCGTCAAATTCTACCAGATCCCAACTCATCGGAGTGCCGAGTTTTGCATCCCTTGTGATCCGCTTCCCCAAAAGGTCCTCGTAATATTTCGTGTGCAGCCCGCAGCCGGGACGCACCGAGCGCAGATTCTCGGGCGTGAATACTTCCCCCGCCTTCATGTCCTGCGCCACAAACAGCGAACGGGAATGCTCCCTCTCTCTGGTCTGCTTCTCGGTCAGCTCATAGGTCACTTTTCCCAATGCCAGCTCAATCTTGCGGATATTGTCCACCATCAGCTTAAACTCTTCCGGCTCCATGGAAAACGCCGCATCCGCGCCGCCGTCCGCCCTGCGCAGAGTCAGATGTTTCTCCACCACCTTCGCCCCCAGTGCCACCGCTGCATCCGCCACGGCATGTCCCATGCTGTGATCGGACAATCCGGTCAGGCAGTCAAAGGTCTGCGCCATGGACGGGATTGTTTTTAAATTAATATCCTCGTAGGGCGCCGGATATGCGGAGGTACACTTGAGCAGGATCACATCCTCATTTCCCTCCTGCCTACAGGTATCCATCGCCAGCTCTATATCCGCCAGACGGGCAATCCCTGTGGCAAAGATCATGGGCTTCCCAAGCTTTGCGATCTTGCGGATCAGCGGAATGTCCGTGATCTCAAAGCTGGCGATCTTATACGCCGGCACCTTCATCTCCTCCAAAAAATCCACCGCCGTGAAATCAAAGGGCGAAGAGAAGAATTCCAGTCCCATCTCCCGGGCTTTCTCCTGCAATCTCGGCTGCCACTCCCAGGGAGTGTAAGCCGTCTGATACAGTTTGTGCAGCGTGGTCCCGTCCCACAGCGTCCCCTGGGTGATCTGAAAACAGGGATCGTCGCAGTCCAGCGTGATCGTATCCGCCGTGTAAGTCTGGATCTTCACAGCGTCCGCTCCCGCATCCTTTGCCGCCTGCATCACGGCCACCGCCCTGTCAAAATCCATCAAATGGTTGGCGGACATCTCCGCTATGACAAATGTCGGAGAATCCTCGCTGATGATATGATCGCCAAATTGAATTACTTTGTTCATTGCACTCTGCTCCTCACACAAATACAATCTTTTCGTACTTCTTCCCTTCACGGATCTCCCGCCAGTGCTCCGCCGTCATCCGCATAAATGTCACGTCATAATAAATACCGTCTTTTAAAATATGATCCTTTTTCTCCTCCACCACTTCACATCCGCAGATCTTGTGCAGCTGGATCACGCCCTTGTTCAGCGTGAACACATCGCTGATCACCGCCTCTTTTCCCAGTTCGATCAGCGCATGGTCGTACATGCTCATCTCCAACGCCAATGCCGTCTGAATGCTGCGCAGCCTCTGTTCGCCCACATAGTAGGCCCAGCCCAGCACGCCGTCCGCTTTGGTGAGCCCCGTCAGGTTGATGACGCCCGCCGATTCCCCATTCACCCGGATCAGCCAATAGCGCACATCCTTATTTTCCCGGATGCCAGCCAGCCACTTTTTCTGTCCCTCCAGGGTCAGCTTAGGGTTCGTGTTCATATATCTGGTGATCTCCTCCGCCATGCGCCAGCGTATGATGTTTTCCAGATCCCCTTCCTCGATCGCGCGCAGTGTCACACTCATAGGCAGCCTGCCTTCTGAAGCAGCTCCCGCATACCCGTCAGCTCGATTGCATCCTCCAGCGGAATCTTCACACCCAAACGTTCCTCCAGTTCCCCGATGATCGTCACATGCATGAGGGAATCCCACTCTTCCACATCCTCGATCAAGGTATCCTCCGTGATCGTACCCGCAGGCACCGCAAGGATCTCCTCGATCAACGCTATGATCTTATCCTGCAATTCTTTGTTTCCTTCCATAGCTTTCTCCACACCTCTCAGTTTTATGATCACGCCGCCACGATCCGTCCGCCGGCAGACATACTTTTCTTCTGACGCATTCTTTTCATTCCATACATTCCAAGCAGCCTCAGGCAGGATTGCAAAGGGCTCCGCACCGGGCTCTGCACCATCACAGATCTCTTCCAGCGAAGGCGACGGATCTGAAAGCTCCAATTCCGTCTGGATCAGACAGACGCAGGGAAACTGCCACATTTTTTCACCCAGCAGGACCAGCCGGTCAACCTTCTTGGCATCATATTCCGGTCCGCTTTTATGCCAGCAGATCAGCTCATCCTCCGGAAGAATCACATGAAATTCAAAATAAGCATCCTCCCGCCGATTCAGCCAAAAACCGCGCACTTCCGAAAACCCGCCATATTCAAAAAGCATCTGCTTATACCCATTGAAATAAGGCTCCGACGGCTCCGGCACATAATCCGCTTCCAACTTTGCCTGGTTCCAGGCAATGATCTCCTCCGGGGTATCCATATCATAGCCCCAGTATCCGCCTGCAAACCGAAATCCGTTTCCGATCAGAGCCGTATAAAAATCCTGCACCAGCTTCGGATATATGCATTTCTTTTCACATACAAATTTCATTGAAAAATAAGCCGGCATATCAGTGCTCCTCCTGGCAGGGATCTGTAAACCTCAGACCATACTGCATTTACTATAACACACCTGCCGGCATTTCACAACTTTAAAAAAAGGCATCGGAAACGATTGTTTCCGATGCCCCTTTTGTTAAACAAGATGTCCCTTTTGTTTTATGACATCTATCACCTGGTCCACATATTTCTCGCAGATCTCATCCGACCCCGCTTCCACCATCACGCGGATCACAGGCTCCGTACCGGACTCACGCACCAGGATACGTCCTTCATTTCCGAGTGCCGCTGCAACATCCGCAACCGCTTTCTGCACATCCGGATCATTCTGTGCCTCCGGTTTGCTCTTTACACGGACATTCTTTAAAACCTGCGGGTAGAACACCACCGGTGCCGCCAGCTCGCTCATGGGCTTGCCTTTCGCCAGCATAACCTCCATGAGTTTCAGGGAAGTCACAATGCCGTCACCCGTCGTCTCGTATTTGCTGAAAATAATGTGACCGGACTGCTCGCCGCCGATACGGTTCCCCGTCTGCACCATATTCTCATACACATACTTGTCGCCCACCTTGGTCTTCTCATACTCGATGCCCACCTTGTCAAGGGCCTTGTAGAGACCAAAGTTGCTCATGACCGTAGTCACAACCTTGTTGTTCAGAAGCTTGCCTCTCTCTTTCATGTAGAGACCGTAGATGTACAGGATATGATCACCGGTGATCACATTGCCCTTCTCATCCACTGCAAGACAGCGGTCCGCATCGCCGTCATAGGCAAAACCGATATCCAGCCCCTTCTCCACCACGAACTTCTGCAGATGCTCAATATGAGTGGAACCGCAGTCCGTATTGATATTCAGACCGTCGGGTGCATCATTCATCACATAAGTCTTGGCGCCCAGGGCATCAAACACACCCTTTGCGATCTGCCATGCCGCGCCGTTCGCCACATCCAGACCCACCTTCACATCCTTGAAGCTGTACTTTGACAGGGAGATCAGGAAACCGATGTAACGGTTTCTTCCGGCCACATAATCCACCGTTCTGCCGATGGTCTCTCTCTCACTCACCGGAATCTCAATCTTTCCGTCGATATAATCCTCCACCTTGAGGATCGTCTCCTCATCCATCTTCTCACCGTTTCCGTTCAACAGCTTGATACCATTGTCGTAAAACGGATTGTGGGAAGCGGAAATCATAATACCGCAGTCAAAATCATCCACTCTCGTGATATACGCCACGGAAGGAGTCGTTGTCACATGCATGATATATGCATCTGCGCCGCTTGCCATCAGGCCGGTGCAAAGCGCATACTCAAACATATAAGAAGATCTTCTGGTATCCTTGCCGATAACGATCTTTGCTTTTTTCCCCTGATTGGCACCATAGTACCAACCCAGGAAACGTCCGATCCGGATCGCATGCTCAAAAGTCAATGTCTTGTTTGCTTCTCCGCGGAAGCCGTCTGTTCCAAAATATTTTCCCATCAGTCTGCCCTCTTTTCTGCGATCACACCATTATTTTTAAAGATGCTGTTGGCGGGTACCGTTCCGCGCACGCAGGATGTGGGATACACATTGCTGTGACGGCCGATGACGGTTCCCGGATTGCAGACGGAATTGCAGCCTACCTCCACATAATCTCCCAGCATCGCGCCGAATTTCTTCAGTCCCGTCAGGATCTGCTCCGTTCCGTTATGAACCACTACCAATGTCTTATCAGACTTCACATTGCTGGTGATGCTGCCGGCGCCCATATGGCTGTAATAACCCAAAATCGAGTCGCCCACGTAATTGTAATGGGGTGTCTGCACATGATCGAACAGGATCACGTTTTTCAGTTCTACGCTGTTGCCTACCACACAGTCTGCTCCCACCAGAGCCGAACCTCTGATGAACGCACAGTGACGCACCTCCGTGTTGGGGCCGATGATGCAGGGTGCCCCCAGATATGCGGAAGGGAACACCTTCGCAGTCTTGTGAACCCATACGCCGGGCTCCCGCTCCTCATAATCCTCTCCCAGAGTCGGTCCCAACGCCAGAATCATATCCTTGATGCCTTTCAACGCCTCCCAGGGATAGGTAAACTGTGAAAGATACTCAGCTGCCAGCGTATGCTCCAGATCATATAACTCTTTTATCGTATACATTACAGCCTCTCTTTCTTCTCAATATCGAGAAAATACTTATAGGTATCCACTGTCAGCTCGCCGCAGGCTGCCTCATCGCACGCGATGATCGCGCCATTGTGCATCTGTAATGCGGAACATGTCCATTTCTGGCTTACGCCGCCCTCCACTGTTGCTGCGAGTGCACGCGCTTTGTTATGCCCGTTGATGAGGATCAATACCTCCTTGGAATCCGTCACGGTTCCCACACCCACAGACAATGCCTGTGCAGGTACTTTCTCCGGATCATTTCCGAAGAAACGGGAATTTACAATACGGGTATCTGTGGTCAGATCACGTACGCCCGTGCGGGATGCCAGACTTGTAAAGGGCTCATTAAACGCAATATGGCCGTCCACGCCGATACCGCCCATGAACAGATCGATTCCGCCATAGGAAGCGATCTTCGCCTCATATCTTGCGCACTCCCCTTCCGGATCGTCCGTCATACCGTTCAAAATGTTGATATTCTCCGGCTTCATATCCACCAGATGATCAAAGAAATTGTCATGCATAAAGTACCAGTAACTCTGGTCATGCTCTCTGGGAAGTCCAAGGTACTCATCCATGTTAAAAGTAACCACATTGGCAAAAGACACCTTTCCCGCCTTGTTTTGTCTCACCAGCTCCTGATAGACGCCAATAGGACTGGAACCGGTAGGCAGCCCAAGTACAAAAGGACGATCCTCCTTGTGCGCCTGGATCTTTGCTGCAATATAATCCGCCGCCCATTTACACATTTTCTCATAGTTGTCCTGTATTACAACCCTCATATTGTCGTTCTCCTTATTGTTTTCAGCATATTTTATTGATTTTTTGCGAAAAATATTCGCTGCCGCACCGGGAAAACCTCTGTTACAGTTTTTATTCTGCTTTTTCCTCTTTCCCTTACGATCTGCGGTCAAATGTGGTCGCTCACATTTTGTGACCGTGACAGCATCCGCCGAGTCTTTCGATCGCTGTCATTCCTCGTCACCCTCTCAGGGCCTGGCGCTAATAACGATCCCTGTATCCTCCTTCCATGGCACGATCATCATTTTAACTATAACATATCTATGATAGTATATCATAAATAAAGGGAAATGCAAACCGTTTTGTGCATGACAGTGCAAAGCGCTATGCCGGTACGGCAGACAAATTGGCTCATTGCCCGCGGAAATCAAAAACGCATAATTTTCAGATATGGTGAATCTCTGAAAACCATGCGTTTATTAATTCTATGCTCTAAAAATGCAGAATGTATACCGTTCCGCTACACTGCTGATCTCCTGTTTTTCCGTTGCATTACTTTTGCAAGCACCTGCTCCACATCATATTCCGGGGCAAAATGTTCGGCCTCTTCACAGATCAGACTGATTTCGGAAATATCTTCCTCGAGTTCCTCAGCAATTGCATCTGTATTTTTCCCTTTGCGCAGCTTTCTGCAAACCTGTGCAACCAATTTGAAGCACTCTCCTTCTGCCTTTCCTTCCTCCCACGACTCTTTCTGGATCGTCTTGTCATGCAGTTCTTGGTCAAATTCAAAAATGCTCATGCTGATCACCTTCGCCTTCTCCCGCAGCAGAAAATCCCGCAAAATTCCTGCATCAATACATTCCTCTACTGCTGCCTCAACTGCGTCCCGCAGAGGCATAGTCTTCTCATATTTCCTGACGCATTCCACATACTGCACATATTGCAGCAGCGTCGGACACTTCTGTTTCAGAGCCTCGTTATAACCCGGATTAATGTTTAACTGTAGCACCCGCAGCTCCAGATTCGGTGTCTCTGCGCTGCCATTGCACCCATCCTCCGCTGTATCCGTCGCACGGTAATACGCCTCCGACAGTCTCTGCTCCAACCGTTCCGGCTGCTTTCGCATCCCGTTATAAAACGTGATAAACCTCGGCGCCGGCAGGCGTATCAGCGAACAGGCATAAATATCCTGCCCTGCTGTCAGCTGTTCAAACTGTTTCGCCACATAAAAAAGATTCCGCAGCGGCATATTCCTGCACACCGTTGATTGCTGTTCATACAAACTCAGCCGCGTATCCAGAATGAACGACACATCATTCTTCATAGACATGTAGATTGCCTGCTCCAACGTCACCACCTGAAGCTGCTCCGGATCCGTATAACTCCCGTCGCTCACCGCATTGTATAACGCCAGCAACTCTCTTCTGTCGCTGTAGAGCATGCGAAAAATCGTATCTTTGTACTTCTGCACAACCGCAGGTTTGGCATGCGCTGTGCGCTTGCTGCGAACGCCCTGCTTACGTCCTCCTGGCCGTTTTTTCATCTTTTTTCCTCCTGTATTAGATTTTTAACTCTTTCAGGAGGTTTGTTCGTCCTTCACATTTTTCAAAACTCCTGCTTCATCGTATGGGATATGAAAAGCAAGAATTTTCTGAAGGCCATCGATATGTGACAGACGCCTTAACGGCAATAAGAAAAGTTTGCTTTTATGCTATTACTTTATCATGAATCATTCTCTTTCGCAAGATAATTTTGCAGTAATTTTATAGAAAAAACAGGAAATACTATCTTATCATAAACCGGAAAGCCGCTGCTTTGCCGATCGGCTTTCTCGTTAAAACATACAGATCAAGAAAGGAATAATGTCACATGAAAAAAGCAACTCCCCGACACATCGGCATCATACCTGACGGCAACAGACGCTGGGCTGCAGAACGTGGATTGAACAAAGAAGACGGCTATGCTTACGGACTCGCCCCCGGGCTTCAGCTCGTGCGGAAAGCAAAAGAGTTTGGCATCGAGGAGCTCACCTATTACGGTTTCACCGCGGATAACTGCAAGCGCCCCAAAGCGCAGTTCGAAGCCTTTCGGACCGCCTGCGTAGATGCGGTGCAGCTGCTCACCAAAGAGGGCGCGGACCTGTTAGTCCTGGGCGACCAAAGATCCAAATGCTTTCCGGGAGAGCTTGCTCCCTACACCACAAGAACCGCCATAAACGGTGGCGGCATCAAGCTTAATTTTCTGGTCAATTACGGCTGGCAGTGGGATTTGTCCCACATCCGCCAGGACGGCATGCCCTACTCCGCCGATGTCTCCCGCATAGACCTGATCGTGCGTTGGGGCGGTATGCGGAGGCTTTCCGGCTTTCTGCCCATTCAGTCCGTGTACTCGGATTTTTATGTTATTGACCGCTACTGGCCGGATTACCGTAACTCCGATCTGCGGGACGCCATCGACTGGTACGCCCGCCAGGATGTGACGCTGGGCGGGTAGATTGCCCTGCTATTACTGCCTGTCCCAGCAGCGTTCTCTGTCCGCCTCCGTGATCTTACGCACCACTCTGCAGGGATTTCCGTACGCCACACTGTGATCCGGAATGTCTTTCGTGACGACGCTCCCGCCGCCGATCACCACATCGTTTCCGATGGTCACGCCCGGCATCACCTGCACGCCGGCGCCAATCCACACATTATCCCCTACCGTGATCTCCCAGGCATACTCCAATCCCTGATTTCTCCGTTCAAAGTCAATCGGATGTCCTGCCGTGTGAAACCCGCAATCCGGCGCGATAAACACATTGTCTCCGAACTTCACTTTCGCCCCGTCCAAAATCACCAGATTATGATTTGCAAAAAAATTCTCTCCGATCTCGATATTGTATCCATAATCACACCAAAAGGGCGCAATGATACAGAATGCGCCCTTTGTCTTGCCCAGGATTTTCTTCATAAGCACAGTCTGTCCTTCCTCATCGGACGGCCGCAGCTGATTGTACTCAAAGCACAGATCCTTGACCCGTTTCCGCTCCTCAATCAACGCGGTATCATAATTGGCGTCATACATTTTTTGTGCCAGCATCTTTTCCTTTTCTGTCATGATCCATCCCCTCTTTTCACATTTTCCCTTCTCGCATTTTCTCTTTTTACATTTTCTCTTTTCGCATTTTCCATCCGATCTGCGGCTTGCTCCAACAACTGTTTTGCCTCGCATGCCTCACCGGAATCAGATTTCCCGACGCTAACCTCCATAATACTCTTGCCGCTTTTCAAAATATAATGTCGGGATTAACTGCATTGCCGTGTCCAGTCTTTTAAACGCGTCCTCGTCCTCCGCTGAAATAAAAAGTACAAATTCATCTACGGCGACCCGAAAAACTTCCTTCACAACCTTTTTCAGCCTCGCTGCAACAAGGATCACACAATTGTCCCCGGTAGGAAGACTGTAATGATCCCATATGTGCTTTATATCATTGATCCCGACGCACACCGCTACGATCCTGCGATGTTCACACTTTATAAAATCTAAGTATTTTTTTAAAGAGTCTTTGTCATAAGCACAGGTTTGGCTATCTTCGACCAGTTCTAAATGCATTTACATTCCTCTCTGTGTTACTCATCTAGGTAATTGCGAAACTCCTTTTTATCAGTATCAAATTGTGCATATTGTATACCTCATAAGCAGGGCGTTTGAGGACGTTGGTACTTAGGCTGCGTACTTTGCAGGCTTAGTACCACTACGTCCGAAATCTAGCTCAAGCGTCCCTGCGGTGAAGTATACAATGTACACAATGACGCTTATCAAAAACTGAGTTTCACAATTGACTAATCACTTCCAAAAGCTGAGTTTCCCCGCGTCCATTCCGATATCCGCCGCATGAAACACGGGATTTTTTCCTGCTTTCTTCTGCTTCTCATAATCCGCCAGCGCCTTCTTGGCCGTTCCGAACAACACAAAACAACAGGGCAGATTGATCATCGTCATAAGCCCCATGGTGATATCCGCCGCAGCCCATGCCGCCCCCATCGGGATCACCGCCCCGAAAAAGATGATCAGCACACACACGACATAAAAGAGCTTCCTAAACAGATTCCCCGGACGTTTCTTCCCGTTCATATAGATCAGCGCATTGTCCACATAATACAGATTCCCCAACAGCGTGGTGAAGGCAAACAGGATCATTGCCAGCGTAATGAACACCGGACCCAGTCCCCCGAACACGGTTCCCAGCGCATTCTGCACATAGGGCGTGCCGTTGACCTCCTCCGAGATCTCCACGCCGGAGCTTAAACACATCAGCGCCGTCGCCGTACACAAGAGCATAGTGTCAATATAAACCGAAACCGTCTGCACCAGTCCCTGTTTCACCGGATGGGTCACATTCGCGGATGCGGAGGCATTGGGCGCCGAACCCACACCCGCCTCATTGGAATACAGTCCTCTCTTGACGCCATAGATCAGGCACGATCCGGAAACGCCGCCCAGGATTGCTCGAAAATCAAAGGCATCCCGAAAGATCATGCCAAACATATGCGGAAGATTCGGCAGATGCAGCACAATCACGATGAGCGCCAGCGCCACATAGAAAATTCCCATAAAAGGAACCACCACCTCTGTCAGCTTCACGATCTTTTTTCCGCCGCCCATAAGGCAATATCCCACCAATAGCGCCAGCACTGCACCCACGATCATGGGCGTCACCTTGGCATCATAAAAACCATACGCTGCAAAGGTAGACTGCAGATTATAGGAACAGAGCAGATTGAATCCCACCGCATAGGTGGAGATCAGACACACACAAAACAGCATGGACAGCCAGGGCGCTTTCAGCGCCTGCTCTATGTAATAGGCCGGGCCGCCATAACAGCTCCCGTCCTCATCTTTCCGTTTATAGATCTGGGCCAGGGTACTCTCCACAAACGCGGAGGCCGCGCCGACGATGCACATCACCCACATCCAGAACACCGCGCCCGGGCCGCCCAGACAGATTGCCGTGGACACACCCACGATGTTTCCCGTACCCACCCGGGAAGCGGTAGACACCATCAGCGCCTGAAACGACGACACATGCTGCTTGTCTTCCGGTTTCTCCAGAATCAGCCGGCACGCCTCCCCCAACAGCCTGATCTGCACGAACCGCGTCCTGCAGGTAAAATACAATCCCGCCACCGCCATGATAATGATCAGGATCGGGTAATACATCACATCGTCAATCTTGGTCAATATCTCTAAAAACATTTCTGTGCCCCCCCTGCCTTGTCTGTCTTAAATCGTACCCCTATTTTTCTTACAGCATGACAAAAAGAATAGCTGCTATAAACAATACCACCATCGCCACGGCCGCGATCGCCGCAAACCGCCCCTTTCCCTCTTTGATGGACAGGATCATGATGATAATCACATCTAAAGTAAAAACAAACTGCCCGCACCCGGACAACACACACAGCCATACCGGATGCGCTTTGTTCTGCCCTGCCTTTATGATATACGCCAGGGAAAACGGTGTGGCGCCAACCAGTCCCGTGTAACCCATCACCGCCAGTGTGACCCCGATGATCGGTCCCAGGAAATTCACCCCTGGCACTGGGATAAACAGGATCAGCCAGGCCAGAACCACGCAGAGCCCGCCCAACAGATAAAACGGCATCAACAGGTATTTGATGAGCATCGCACAGTTTAAAAAGCAAGACCGCTCCAGATCCTTGTTGATGATCACTGTGATCAGATTGACAAGCCCCAACGCTAACGGCAATACCATAAAGAAGACCCGCACCCAGCCGTTTAGGTCAATCGTAATTTCGCTGCCTCGGGCTCCGGCTGAAAGGGAAATGTAAAACAAGACCGGATAACTATACATACCGATCACATAAACAACCGACAAAACATACAGAAAAACTCGTCCTATTTTTTGTTTATTCATGAATACTGCTCCCTTTACCCCCTATGGATCAACCATAGTTCTGCACGATCCCCGAAAATCTTGGCAGTGCCAATGCTACAAAACCATGCTTCGTAGCACAAATAACCCCCTTTTTTATAAGCCTCTCCCGATACTTTGAAAATACTGCCGAAGTCATAGATAATTTTCCGCACAGCTCACCAACCTTAATTTCACCCTCCGGCATGACCTGTACGATCTGCCTGTCCTGCGCAGAAAGCGTCTCCCAAATCTTTTTATATACAAAATCATCCAGCATATCATCTAATTTTTCGAGAATATCTTTTAGGTCTTCCGTCTCACGGTATTCGTAATATAACATCCCCAACGCCTGAAACGCAAATGCATATCCCTTTGTGATATCAGCCAACTCCCTGGCCTCCTCTGCACCAATCTGGAATATACTCCTATATTGCTTTGCAATCTGATACATACTCAACGGCTCCAGGTGAATCTTGGGTGTCCGCAGCAAAAATGTCAATGCAGGGTCATTTTGGATCGCGTAAATATTTTCATACAATCCCGTCATAAGCAAAAATATGGGATAATCCTTCCGGACCCAAATTTGAAATTGACTTGCAAAATACCTCATGTTATGTCCCTGCATAACCTCATCTATCGTGATCAGTACTCTCTTTTGCTTCTTATGCAATACTCTCAGAAGTTCCTCTATCGCACTGATTTCATCCCGCGGTTGAGTACTGCCGTTGAATCCTACACCATATCCGGCAAACGAAATATTGATACCCGCTTCCACAAGCTCCGGTGCTTTCTTACAGGAATCAGCCAGTCTCTTGCACAAGTCCTCCACCAGATCCTGTGTTGCGTTCAGATCAACCACAACCCAATCATTTTTCTGTTTCAATTCATTGGCGATGGTTGTCATTAACACAGTTTTCCCGCTTCCCCTGATACCTTCAATCAGGTATGCCTGACTGACCGGATGCTCTGCTGTAAATGTGCTGATGACCCTGTCCGTACTTTCATAGCGGGATATATATTCAATCGGTTGCTTCCCAAAAGTTAAGGTAAATGGATTATCTTTTTTCATCGTTGCCTTTCTCGTTTTCATAAATCTTCATAAATTAAAATTTCTTTCATAAATCTTCATAAATCAAAATTTCTTTCATAAATCTTCATAAATCATTTTATCAAATACCATCTTACTTGTAAAGCCTGAAACAATTTTACCTCTCCTAATCCCATTAATCACTGTATGTCTCTATCCCGATCAGTTTTCCGTCTGCATCCAACGCAACCGTCAGTTTCCCGACATTTATCAAAATCTGATCCGGCGTGATCTCTTTCACCGCAATCTCATCCACACATTTGGAAAAAGTATCACCGTATTCCTCAAGGATAATATTATCTATCTTTTTCTCAGCAACATAATGAATAAAATATTTTGTTCCAGAAAAATCTGCATTTTCTGTTATCTTCCGTTCCATTTCTTTGGTTATGCATCTTAAATATATACCCTCAACACTTTTTCTTACCTCATCCTGCAAATGCCATTTTTTATCATTTGCCTGGTATTTTTCATACTTCAAATCCCCAATTGCGTCTCGATAACGCATCTCTATCTTAAAATAGAATCCTTCATCCGTCAGCGTTTTACCAATTCTGTCAATTGATCGATGGTTTCCTGCATATCCGCGTCTGGAGGCAATTCCACTATGGGAAATACAGTAATCAAATGATATTGCATAAAAACATTAAACGGCATAACAGAAGGAATCCATTCATTTGTAAGCTTGTAAGAAATCATCGGTTCCCCGCTTTTGTATTCTTTTGGATATACGTTCATGTCGCTGTTTTGAACAATTTCATTCAACTTATTCTGTATCCGGCTTTAAAAATATTTTTTATAATAATCATCATGATATCCATCTTTTGTAATATATAAATTATAGACATTTCCGTCCAAATCTTCAAACGTTCCATCTGCTTTATGTTCCAGAATCCATGGATATTCTCCCTCTCCTATATAATTTCTTACTTTAAGGTTCTGAATGAATGTCATATGATAGGAATCCAGCCAAATATAATGCCTGAATGGATAAGCGCCAATCAATACAATAACTGCAATAATTACAATCAAAATACATAAATTCTTTTTTGTCATTTTGTTTGTTCCTCATAATTACCGGTTACTTTATAAGCATTTGCAATGCTTTAATATTATAAAGCTTTAGGCTGGCATCACAGCGGAATCTCCTTGATCCTGATATTTTCCAGCACCATCTGTCCCACGAACTCCCTGAGGGGCGCCTTGGTCAGATCCACCTCATAGACCTTTGTGCCGTCAGCACGCTCGCCCAGCATCTCGTAGCCTGCTTTCGCGTAAAAATCCTCCACCGGCTTGTTCTTCGCCGTGGGGATATAGTACCCGCGCAGCTTGGTGAAATGCTCGTCCAGCATCTCCAGCTCCACGTCCTTTAAGATGCCGTACTCCACATTTTTGCCCATCACGCGGCAGCTCATCAGAAACTCTTCGATCACCGGCACCGACTGGGACATATCCACGATCACCGCGGCCACCACACCATTGTCTCCAAAGCGGTCTTCTACCCGGTAGGCAAACAGCTTTTGATAAGGATCATTTAACATCCGCTGCAGCTCACTCATGGTATGGCGCACCGTGGTCAGATTAAATTGGTTGGTCTTATTGACCATGTCCTCCAGACGCTTCAGATGCTTGTCCGCTTCCACTCTGGTGACCACAATCTTCAGTTCCTTCAGGTATTCGTAAAAGTTGCTGGTTGTCTTCTTCAGTTCCATGCGCTTTGCATTCTCCGCGTATTGTGCTGTTTTGTCCAAATCCTCTTTGGTCAGTACACTTTTTTCAAAATAATCATGATAGATCTTCGTCATGGCAGGCGCCAGCTCCTCCGCATTCTCCGGAAAGTCCGGCACGGTCAACTGAGGCAGCATCTGCGCCACCTCCATGCGCTCCTGGGGGCTGTCATCCCAAAATACAAAGGAATCCACACCCAGATTCAGCTCCTGTGCGATCTCCAGAATGTTCTCGCTCTTTGCATTCCAGTTGATCCGCTTCGCCGCGAAATGTTCGGGTTTCAGCACCATATGGGGATGATTTTTCAGGATTGCCTCCGCATCCTCCTCATTGTTCTTGGATACGATTGCCAGCAGCACCCCCTGCTTCTGCATCTGTCGGATCACACGCTGGTGATTCTTGTAGGCAAGACCACTGTGATCCTCGGAGAGTACCACCGGGCTCTGATCATGTTCCCCGGCCAGTCCACCCCACAGCGTGTTGTCCAGATCCAGCACCAGCACCTTTTTCGGCGTCCGGTATTCCATATGCACATAGCGCAGGATCAGCTCCGCCAGCCGTTTCTGCGCTTCATTGCTGAGCAGGATCTTGCCCATATACCACATCTTCATGGAAAAGGCATTTTCCTCTCCCAGCTGCTCTATCATTCTCCGATACGGAAATTTCCTCACGTTGGGAAACTGTTCGCACAGCGCATCCAGCCTGTCCATCCACAGATTCTCCAGCACCACTCTGTCCACCAAGAGATCCGCCGCCTCCAGCTCCGGACTATAAAGATAGACATCGCTGACGTAATAGATCCGATCCGGACGCATCGCTTCCGCAAACGTGGCATACCACTGCTCCACATGCGCCTCCACGGCTTCCTTTTCCAGCTCATGTTCCGTCAGTTCCGCCAGATCCATAACCAGAAACGTGATCTCCGGCTCAAACTGATTATAGTCGGAATTCGGATTCATCATGGCCCCCAACTCGTTTCCGTAACCGGATGGCTGGTGAACCTCCGCCTCCCTGGAAAGCCGTCTGCTCACGGAACTCATATTCACATTGGACAGCAGGGTGATACGTCTCCTGACGGGCGCTCCTGCCGCTGATCTTGTCACATTTTCCTCAACCATTGTTGCATTTCAGCTCCTTGTCCTATTTCTTGGGCGACTCTCCGGTCATCAGCCAATACTTCATCTCCGCGATCTCCCAGTCGGTCAGATTGTCGATGTCCTGCACCTCCAGCTCTGACACAATGAGCGGCAGGATGTTGCCCACCATCAGCTTCTGATTACGTCTGAATGCCTCCGTGCGGAACACGTAAAACTGTCCCACATCATGATAATGCGGCACCAGATCCTGGGAACGGCTGTCCAGATACTCCGGATACTCAAACACCAGCTTCCCGTCTTTTACAATCATGGCACGCTGGGGTGGATAAGAAAACGCCACCACAGGGATCAGCGTGTCCGCATCCGACTGTTCCAGCTGCTCCACCGCGCTCCTTAATTTCTCTGCTGTCACAAAGGGTGCTGTGGGATAAATGCACACACCCATGTCAAATTTCTCTCCACGCCTCTCATACTCTGCCAGCACCTCCAGCAGCACATCATTGGTGGTTGCAAAGTCATTCGCCGTTTCCGCACTCCGGTAAAAAGGCACCTCCGCACCATATTGCTTCGCCACCTCCGCGATCTCTTCATCATCCGTGGACACCATGACCGTGTCAAAAATACCGGACTTCACCGCCGCTTCAATGGAGTACGCCAAAATCGGCTTTCCGCAGAACTCTCTGATATTTTTACGCGGGATCCGCTTGCTCCCGCCCCGTGCCGTAATAATTGCTATTTTTTTCATTTCTCTATTTTCCCCGTTTCCCTGAAAACTCGCTTGTATTTTTTATTTTATCATAACCAAAAAAGAACCGCAACCAGACAAAAGCCGGAGCGTTTCATCTATTGCTCCGGCCATTATTACGCTATCATATTTTCTTTGAAAAATCCTCAATACTCGTTGCATCTAAACCGATGCGAAACCATTTTCCCAAAACCTCTGCATCCTTTTGCTCGTCTATTTTACAATGCAGATCCTTCGGAATTTTCCCCAATCGATCCAACAGCTGGAGCAATAAACTTCTGGTTGTACGTTCTATTCCCTGTTCTATTCCCTGTTCTATTCCCTGTTTTATTCCCTGCTCTATTCCCTGCTCTATTCCCTGCTCTATTCCCCGCTCCATTCCATACGCCTCATACCAATCTGCCAACCCTCGCATCTTCTGCAACCCCTCCTTTACTTCTTTGGTCGGTTTGACGCCATACTCCTGCTCCAATATCCTTACCTTATCATCTGATGAAAGCTTGGGAGAAAAAATCGTCCCCAAATACCCATGTAAATCTGTTGCTCTCTTTTGATAGCTGTCTTCATTCAATCCGATCATTGTCACATTCAAAAGATCGTATCTATGCCGTTTGGAATCCACTGCTCCCGCGATATTCTCTGGCGTGATACGATAACTGGTAATCGTATCTGCCTCTATCAGAGGTGCATTCAGACATAGCCAGATTGAATAAACCTTCTTGATATTATCATAATCCTCCCCGGTAAATTCTGTGTCCATCTGGGCAGAAATCATACGGCAACAATAAAATATTCCTCTGGGCACCAGATCATATCCCGGGTAAAAGTCTTTTTGTATCTCCACATTCAGTAAAATCCTGATGCGCTCGCTCCCCGGTATGCTAACATAAAAGCGCACATCATATGTGATTCTGCCTTCCCCCGGCACAGAATCTTCCGTGTTCATGCCGGTGATTGCCTCCGTCTTACTCCCCGGGATCAGAGGTACTTTTGAGATTTCAGTTCCTTCAATAAATGTTTCGATTTCCTGCAGATCGTAATCCTTGAGTTCCACGACATTGCTCTGTAAAATTCTTGCCAAAACCCCTTTGTCCGCTGTAATCTTTTTTGCTTCCGCATCAAATTCCGCCCTATCCCCATAGGAGTCAAGGCTTCTGTTCAAATAAGCAGTCTGTTTCATTCATACTCCTTTCTGTTTTGGGATATAGCAGAAAAGAGTGTATCAAAAATAATCTGTCTGACAACTATAGTCTGCCATATCTTTTTCTTCATTTACAAAAATAATTCATTCTAGTGAAATATGGCGACACGCCAGATATGCACATTGAATTAAGATATAGTCATCATAATACAATACTCAGAAGTTGTCAATATTTATTTTCTTTTACATTTTACCTCAAATATCCCGGCCGCTTCAGACATTCCTCCGAAAATACGTACTCCGGTGTGGAAAAGGAATAGCTGATCTCGTCCTCATAGTACCAGGGATCCTCTTCGTGAAGATTATTTTTCAGCACATGAAAGTCCTGCGCCGGCATATATCCCTGTGCCAGAAGCATTGCCTTTTTGCCGTCCTTCTCACATACATCGGCCACCATCACTACATGTCCGGGGGAGCCTGCCTTGATAAAAATATCGCCGGGCTGCACTTCGGCAAGCGCCACCGGCTCAGACTCCGCGGCCAGAGATATGGTGCTGGCATAGTTAAAGACCGTATTCAGATAAGCCTCAAAAGTTTCGTCCGTATCCTCTCTCACGGTTCCTGACACCCAGGAGACCTGGTTGCCGTTTACCTTCACCCTGCCCCCTGCCAGATAGGTCCGATAGTCACACAGAAACCCGCTGACAAAATGAAAGGCGATCTCATCCTGTCTTCCGCCTGCCCGCAGATACTCCGCATAAACACGCATGACCGAATCCGCACACTGCTGTAGATCCCGCTCTCCCAGATACATGTCAAAAACAGCCACCTGCGCGGAAGCCGTTTTCTGCCTGCCGTCGTAATAACAGACCGGGCTACCGTCTTCTTTCATGGGATAATTCCGTAGAAAATCCGTAAGGCTGCCGCTTTCTGCGGGAATGCGCTCATAACCTTCCGGCGTACGGATGCGTTCAGCCAAAGTTTCTCCGGTGGAAATCACGAGAGGATCTACGACAGGTTCGTCCGATGCGGCAGCGACGGCTTCCTGTGTCGGAATCTCCGCGCCTGTCTCCGCTCCCGTCTCCCTGCTCATCTCCCGGATTGTCTCCGGTTCTGCCTGGGAACGCCCCGTCCCACATGCAGAGAGGCACAACCCCGCCAGCAGAAAGATTGCAATTCTTTTTCTTGTCATGTGACAGTTCTCCTCAGTCTTTTATCACTCCGGAATCTCCTCACCGGTGAGCCGGATATGAAACTCCATCAGGTTCGCCAGATAAAACAGGAGCGCACTCTCATCTTCCTGCCAGATTCGGAGACTGTGGGGCTCCGCACAGATCAGATAGCCCAGTGTTTCCTTCCCTGCTCCGATGCGCACGATCAGCACGGTTTCCACCTGCCATTTCCGGAGCACCTCATAGAAAACGGGACTGACATATTCAATCTTACGGAAGGAATTGGCGGAATAAATATCCTCGGACATCAGTGCGCCGATATCATTCACGATCTCCTCCACATCGGGATTACCCACCGCATGCATGATCCCCCTTTTTCCTGTGTAATACAGTTCCGAAATACGCAGTTCCGAAAACAGGATACCGCTGACGGCATGCAGTTTTTCCGAAAGCGTCTCTCCGCCGCCCCGAAACTGCTGTCCGATCTCGTGAAGCATCGTATATAATCCATGCTTTGCGATCTTCTGAATCTCCAGATTCCTGTGCATGTCTTCTCTGTAATAAATATAACAGTTGCGCCCCTTGGTCTTGCCGCGGTAGAGCGTCTTGTCGATCAGCGCAAAGAGGCTGTCATAGTCCGTGGCGTTTTCCGGGAACGAGGCGCATCCGATGGTGCCGGTGATAAAGGGTCTGCAGTTCTCCAGATCAATGTTTTTACGCAAAACCGTATCGTTATGATAAAAGCCATCCAGAAAAGGCTTCTTCTGTTCCACCGTCAGATCGCGCAGATTTACAATAAGCATCTCATCTCCGCCGAAACGCCCGGCGACGCCATAGCCGTCCAGATACTGTGCCAGATCATGCGCCACGCCGATCAGCACGCCGTCTCCCACATGATGCCCGTAGGTATCGTTAATAAATTTAAAATTGTCCAGATCCAGCATGGCGAAGGTAAACGGTATCCCCTCCGCGATCAAAGAGCGGACAAATCCCAGAATATATCCCCTGGAAACGATTCCGGTCAGCGTATCCAGAATAATATCCAGGCTGTTCTTTTCAAGAATCTTTGCAAAATAGGGATACTTTCGCAACTGTTCCTCTGTGTACATGCTTTCTTCCTCCTTATACTCTGGATCGCTCCTCTGCCAGATTGTAAAGAGCATGCAGATCATGCACTTCCGAATATCTGGCAATTCCTTTTTTGAAATAGACCGTACAGGGAATGCGGTCAACCGATTTAATGCTGCGCACACCGTCTTCCAGCCGTTTCAACAGGTGCGTCAGATCCTCCTCCGTCCGGCATTGCGCCAGCACCATAAAATGGTCACCGCTGTATCTGGCTACCACGCCGTTTATCCCCACATACTTCCGCAGCGCCTGTCCCACCGTCTTAAGAAGGGCGTCTCCCCATTCCACACCATGGTTTTCATTATATTCCCGGAAATTTTCAATATTCAGGTAGATCACTCCAAAATCAATATCCTGCTTCTGATAACTCTCCTGATACTGTAGCATGACATTAAAGAGCCCCAGAAAATTCAGCATACCGGTGTGGGCATCCACCGTTTCCACAACCCTTCCGCCCTGCTCCTCAGTCATGCCAAGAACTGTTCCCGTCTGCGTCACATCCCGGAAGGTGCCCATAAGTCCCACGATCTTACCGTCATCGTAGATCGGCATTTTGCTGGCAATAATATCCCGCACTTCGCCGTTGTTGAGACAATGTCCCGCCACATCCCTGGTACGGATCCCCTTCTCCAGGACCAGTTCCTCATCCGTCTTGTACGGAGTCGGATCTACATGCCAGCCCATGTCTTCATCGTCCTTTCCGATCAGCTCCTCTGCTTCCCGCAGACCATAGTAATCCAAAAAGCTTCTGCTGGCGCCGCGGAACTTCCTGTCCTGATCCTTCCAGAAAAACATCACGCTGGAATTCTGCACCAGATTTTTCCAGAGCACCGCAGAGGTAATCTCATTTTCATCCATCTGTCCCGCAGCAAATGCGTTTTGTCTGGCATTTCTCTCCGAAGCATCCTGCGCGGCCCGCCACAAATACTTGAGACTGTCATTGTCGATCAGCCTTGAACAACACAAAATTTTCCGGTCATACCGGTTTCCTGCATAAAGCAACACATTCAGATGCCAGATATAATTCCCATCTGCCGTGAGAATACGGAACGGCGCGGAAATAAACGGCATATGACTCTCATCCAGTCTGTCCTCTATCGTCGTCATATCCATGAAAGTGCGGAACCGCTCCCTGTCCTCGGGATAGACATCATGCACCGCAAAATGCTCCAGTTCCTCCATCGTAGGGAAACGATTATAACTTTCCGTAAATTGTGTCGATCTGTAAATATTCTGGGAGTATCCGGTCATCAGATCGATCACCTCAATATCCTCGTAAAGTGCGAACAGATCGCCCGCATAACCAGCCAGCAGATTATCCCGTACCACGTTTCCGTCGGAGGAAATATTCTGCAGGATACATGCATATGCACTGCCCCCGGGAAAATCAGAGACGTGGCACACCTGCACAAAACAATGCTCTCCGTTTCGCACAAAATTAGCCGTCTCAATCTGTTTGGTATCCTTTGCTTTCCGGAACAGATATCTGCATTTCTTTCCGAAAAGGACATCATTCTTCTCATAAAGCTCCTCCACCTCATTGGTGGAAGATATCCCCACGCTGTTCAGTGTCTGTATGTAGTGGGCATTCGCAAAAAGATATCTGGCTTTCCTGTTGGTGACCTCAATGATTGCAAAGGGAATCTGCCCTTCATCCATGATGGGTTCATATGCATTTCCGTCCGTAGCCAGGGTAAGCGGCGTAGGACTTAACATATTGATGCTGCCGATATCATGATAATATTGCTTCTTGCTCTGGGATTCCATGGGAAACTGCATCGCGCGCAGATGCTCGATACACTCGTCATACGGCAGCGGTTTTCCAATATAGAATCCCTGGGCTTTCTCGCATCCGATGCTCCGCAGGAAATCCAGCTGTTCCGCCGTCTCCACGCCTTCCGCCAGCGTATGCACGCCGATCCGCTTAGACATGTCCACCACAGACCGGATGATCTCCTTGGAACGGGCATCAAAATCCCGCATAAACAGCATATCGATCTTCAGTGTATCGAAGTGGTAATCCTTCAAAACATTCAGAGAAGAATACCCGCTTCCGAAATCGTCCATCCACACCCTGAGACCGCTGTCCCAGAAGCAGTCCAGCGCCTCGTGCATCCGGCTCTCGCCGCTGTCCATCATACTCTCCGTGATCTCCACGTGAAAGATATCCCGGGGCAGTTTATTATCCCGGATCGCATTCTCAATAATGCTATGGATATCACAGAGTTGAAAATCCAGCCGGGACAGGTTAAAGGACACCGGCACGATCTTGCGCTTCAGCCGCACCAGACCCGCATAATGTTTACAGATACTTTCTATGATACAGATATCCAGTTTATGAATCAGCTGTGCGTCCTCCAGTACGGGAATAAACACTGCCGGCGACAGAAGTCCGTAATGCGGATCATCCCATCTGGCCAGCGCCTCCATACTACAGATCTCCCCTGTCAGCGTACGGATCACAGGCTGGTAATAGGCCTTGATATATCCCTTTTCAATTGCATTTTCCAGCTGGTCCACCACATATCCCCGGATCACTTCCTGGTTTATTTTATCACTCATAGCAGATCCCCCAATCTGTTTTGTCGTACCGCCAACGCCCACTTTCTTCCGCTATCTGCTGCGCATCCTGCGCACAAACAGCTTCAGCCGGTAATACCAGTAAAACTTCAGATCCGATCCCGCCTGCATATAGATCAGTTCCTGTTCCTCCGCGCCGGTAAACCGCTGAAAATAAGGATTCAGCCGAAAACCAGGGAACTTGACCTTTACGCCCCGCCGCAATTCCTTCACAAAGGAAAGCTTCGGATGCTTCACACCGGACATATAAGAAAACAAAGTATTCACATAATAAAGTTCCGTAAAGCGATATTCGATCTCGTCATGATAGGTGTCCAAAAATCCCCGCCACTTGCATTCGCCATACAGGAGCTCCGCAGCCTTCATGCGGTCTCTGCATTTCTCCTCCGTGATATGATGCACCGTGGACACATTGTGCTGGTAATAATAATACAGGGGCTCTTCCACCCGCTCAAAGTGGGTAAAATACAACGACCACACCGGTCCCGCACAATTATCCTCATAGAAGATTCCCTCGGGAAAACTCAGTTTATTTTCCTGAATCACCGAATGCTTATAGACCTTAATGACCATGCTCCCGGATCGCATCAGGAGGCTCTTGTGCTTCTCTTCGTCCAGCACGCCGGTCTGGGATGCGTCGTTGTTGGAAACGACTTCCCCTACTTCCATGGTATGTTCCGTCACCAGGTTGTAGTCACAGCCCACCATGTCAGCACCGGTTTCTTCCGCCTTTCGCAGCAGCTTCTCGTAATAGTCCGGCGTCACCCAGTCATCACTGTCGATAAATCCGATCCACTCACCCTCCGCCACCTTCAGGCCTGCGTTCTTGGCTCCGCCCTGGCGGCGGTTGCGCTCGTTGTGCAGAACCTTGATCCGCTGCCCGTATTTGCGCTCAAATTCCCGCAAGATCTCCAGGGAATTGTCCGTGGAGGCATCATCCACCGCGATGATCTCATAGGGCTCCTGCAGGCTTTGGTTGACCAAGGAATTCAGGCAATATTCCAGTTTTTGATCTGCCGCCATATTATAGACGGGCACGATAATACTCAGTTTCATAAGGTCCCCCGCTCTATGGCCACCTTCCCGTTCTCTACGCGGTACACCAGATCACACTTCTCAATGGTCTGCAATCGATGGGCAATGATCACCAATGTCTTCCTGCCGTGCAGTCTGTTGATGGACTCCATGATGGCCGCCTCTGTGTCATTATCCAGCGCGGAAGTCGCCTCATCCAGGATCAGCACCTCCGGGTCATTGTAAAGCGCCCGGGCAATACTGATACGCTGGCGCTGTCCGCCGGAAAGCCGGATTCCCCGCTCACCGATCTTCGTCTCCAACCCGTCCGGAAGCGTCTTGATAAATTCATCCAGCTGCGCCTCCCGCAGAACCTCCCAGACCCTTTTCTCGTCAATCTTTTCATCTGGCACGCCAAATGCCACATTCTTGCGGATCGTGTCATCCAGCATAAAGATCATCTGCGGGATATATCCCACATTTTTCAACCACTTCCGGTAATTCTGCCGGATGTCCTCACCATCCGCCAGCACCTGCCCGGTCCGCAGTTCCAAAAGTCCCAGCAGGATATCCACCACCGTACTCTTGCCGGCCCCCGTGGTGCCCACGATACCCACGGAAGTCCCCACCGGCACGATCAGACCCGCGTGATCAAAGATCAGCTTGTCCGTCTCCGGATAGGCATAGGTGATATCCTTTAATTCAATTGATTTCTTTACCGGCAGCTTCTCATCCTCATCCGTGGCAAAGGACATGTCCACCTTTTCATCGTCGATCTCATCCTGCAGATTGTCGCTGACACCCATGAAGAAGGGCTCAAAATACGCAATGGAATTGATCTGATTGTTGATGCGGTTCACGCAGGGCAGTAATACAAAAGCCGCCGCTGCCAGCGTGGAAAACACCGCCAGCATATTTTCCGTAGATACGCCGGAAACCACCATATAGATCATATATCCCACCATCGTCGCCACACAGACCGTCTCGATCAGCAGCTTGGGAATATTATTGTACAGGCTGTATTTCTGTACCGCATTCACATAGCCCTGCCCGCACTTTTTGTACTCGTCCACAAAATACTGCTCCTTACCGGCAACCCGGACCTCTTTCATGCCCTGCACCGTCTGGGAGATCCACTTGAACAGACTGCTGTAGTAATCCTGGTTGTCCTTTCCTGCCTTATACATAATGGGCTTCAGCACAGTCTTTACACCGAGCATCAGCACTACCATCACCACCGCCAGCAGGACCGTCATAGTCCCGTTGGTCATGAAACAATAAGTAATGATAAACAGAGAAACGACTCCGTCCGACATCATCTGCAGCAACGCCAGGATCAATGCATACATATTGTTCACATCGGATGTAATACTGCGCTGCACCACCGCAGTGTCCGTGTCCGACCGCAGATAGAACTCATAGCTTCTGCGCAGATAATTGCGCATCATGCGCTCCGAGGTGCGAAACTGGTTTGTATAGATAAACGCAAAAGTCAGCTTCTGCTGCACATACAGAAATAGGTTTTTCACGATAAAGGTTGCGATCAGAAGCACCATGATCGTCACGGCAAAATCCTCATAATCAGGACTGCCGAACCACCGATAGATCGTGGAAGCAATCCGGCTCTTCTCTATGGCTTCCGGGTCAATGACGATATTCACCACCTGCACCAAAAGCCCCACGCCCGCCGTCTGCAGGAACGCACCGATGACCATGAGGAACATCAGCCCCACCATGGTCGTCTTCTGCTTTCTATCCAATAAAACATTTAGCTTCTTTATGATCTGAAACATATCCTTTTACGCGTCCTTAATCCGTTTTATTCCAACCTGCTCATTCTGCCTGTGGATCAGCGGATCCTCATACAGATCCATGAAATCCTCACCCAGGCGGTCTATCTCATCCGCAAACTGAATCGCCTTGATCTCCGTCAGCACCGTCACTGCCTTTTTAAAATGTAGGTTCGGGAAATAATTCAATACCTCCATCGGCACCGTGGCGTCAAACTGCGGATACTGCGGAAACAACTTTCGGTAATCCAGCACATCTCTTGGATGCGGCTTGATAAAGATCGTCCCCTCCGCCTCATATTTTTTTACAATATCGCGGAAAATCTTCTCCCGCACATCCAAAGTACACAGCGGATCCGTCAAGATCAGGATCTTGTCTCCCACCTTGCTGCTCTCTTCAATCTGTCGCTCCAGCTCCTCTTTATCCCGGATAAACGCCCGCAAAAGCAGCTGCTTGTCCTCGTCAGTCAGACGCTCCGCCAGCGCCAGCCTTGGCTCCTCGATATATTGTGGGCAGGGATACTGGATCAGGGAGATATTGTTTACCTCCATATCGATACAGTACTTGCCATATCCGTTCTGGACAAAGATCAGGTTCAGCTTGCGGGACAAAAAAACCTTCAGTCCAAAATGCCCCCTGTTGTCATACCTGGCCGCATCAAAATTCTTCAGACAGTTCAGCCCATCCTCCAACGCATGATAATAAATACGGTTCTGATTTAGGTAATACCCAATAGGGTCGGAATCGCAAAAAACATAAATATCCTTATATTGTCTGAAATCCACCGGCACAAAGGGCGCCTCCAGCTTTGCATACAATCGGGTAAAGCGGATGCGGTACCACAGATTCCAGGGGAAACCGCCACGCCGCTTTCCCCCAAAATTCCCCGCTCCCTGCCGCCACTTGGCAAGCTCCGGGAAATAATCCTCCCGCTTCTCGTCAAATTCAATGACTTCCTCAAAAAAGCCGGTACGTTCCACTCGATCCTTCAAAGTCTCAAAATTGTTGGAAAGCTTTGACAGAACAAGGGTCGCACCGCCGGAATCCCGACCTTCGGCCTCACAATTCGCGCGCAATTTCAATTCTTTTAAAAACGTCACATATACATGATAGTATGTGTGGCAGACATATATTCTTTCTTTCATGGCATTCCCCCATAATATTTTACCACAAAATTCCTCTTACGTAAAATATTACGGTAAATTTTAAAAAAATCCGGCAGAGATTTGCTCCCTGCCGGATCTTATTGTTTACCCCCCTATGTTCTCATCTTATGAAACAGAATTCTTTCCTTGCTTCTCCATCATCCTATAAAATACCTGTTTCTCGTCATACTCCGGCGCGAAGGCCTCTGCAATCTCACAAATCCACCTGATCTCGGCGATATCCTCCTCCAGTTCATCTGCAATCATTTCCGTATTTTTCCCTTTCCGTAGTTTCCTACATACCAGAGATACTTTTAACTCTGCTTTTCCTTCTGCTTTTCCTTCTTCCCACGACTCATTGCGGATTGTTTTGTCATGCAGCTCCTGGTCAAACTCAAAAATACTCATACTGATCACCTTTGCCTTCTCCCGCAGCAGGAAATCCCGTAGGATACCTTTTTGTATGCACTCATCCACGGCTGTTTCCACTGCTTCCTGCAGGGGCATCGTCCTTTCATACTTTCTGACACACTCTACATACTGCACATATTGAAGCAGCGTGGGGCACTTCTGCTTCAGCTCCTCATTGTAGCCCGTATTAATATTCAGCTGCAGAACCTTCAGCTCCAGATTTGGGCTCTCGTTCTCCGTGCCGCCCATGTCCCCCGCATTCTCCGTATTCTCTCTACTATAATAGGCATCCGACAACCTCTGCTCCACCCGTTCCGGCTGTGCTCTCTTTCCGTTGTAAAACGTTATGAACCGTGGTGCCGGAAGCTGAATCAGACTGCTCGAATAAATATCCCGTCCTGCCGTCAATGCTTCGAACTGTTTCGCCACATACATCAAATCCCGTAGCGGCATATTGGGACAAACTGTACTCTGCTGCTCATACAGACTCAGCCTCGTGTCAAGAATGAACGATACATCATTCTTCATTGACATGTAAATAGCCTGTTCCAAAGTCACCACCTGGAGCAGCCCGGGATCTGTATAATCCCCGTCATTTACCGCATTATACAGCGCAAGCAGTTCTTTTTTGTCGCTGTATAACATGCGAAAAATTGTGTCTTTGTACTCTCTCACGACCGCTGATTTGGCTACACGCTTTCCCGGCTTATTTTGCATGCCGGACTTTCGTTTCTGTTTCTTCATTCATTGTCCTCCTGTGATAGATTTTGCATTTCAGTTTCATCTCAGGAGGTTCCATTCTTCTTTCGTGACTGATCAGAAACTCCTGCTTTATCGTTTGGGAATAAAAAGCAAGAATTTTCCGAAAAATCATCGATATGTGATAGACGCCTTAACGGCAACGAGAAAAATTTGCTTTTGTGCTATAACTTTATCACAAAAGAGGCAATGCATCAAGCATAAAATGAAAGATCCGGCAGAGATTTGCTCCCTGCCGGATCTTTATTCATTTTACATATTGTGTTTTAGATTTTATTTCTGCTTTCTTCTGCGGAAGAAGATCACCTCGCCGCCGATGAATGCAACCATCGCGAAGATCGCTACGATCACGATTCCATACGGGAACGGTGTTGCCTGCGGTGTGATCAGCAGATCTGCAACTTCCTGCTCGAGCTGCTTCTCTACCTGCTTCTGGGTAAAGTCTGCAATTGCTGTCTCAGGAACTTCCGGAACAAACTTAGACTCGTCAGCCGTCTTAGGGCTTGCTTTGCTGCCGCTCTTGGTAACATTGCTCTTGGTTCCAACAGTGCTACCATCCTTCACTCCTGCCAGGCTTCCCTTCGGTCCGTATACAACCGAATAAGCTGAGAATTCACTGGAAGCAACCGAAACAGTCAGCGGATCACTATCCTGATCTTTCAACAGTTTTGCAACGCCATCATGTACATAAATCACTCCGAAATCATAGTTGCTCGCATCCAATCCATCCGGTGTTGCAAACATCAGGCTGAGCGGACTCTTGAGGTCTGTAACTCTCGCCAGTCTCTCGCCGTTTGTAGATACCCGATAAACATTTACATCCAAGAAATTCGATACTGTCAGATTATACCGTGCAGCCAGTGCCTGGATCAGTTGCACTGCCGGGCTGTTCATCTGAAGACCTTCAATCGCTACCTCAAGATAGTCACTTCCGTTGATCTCTGCTGCTGCCTTTGCATCACCAACGGCAGTCGTCACGATCATTTTGGTTGATGTAGTATTCTTGATAGGAAGCGTGCTGTATCTGTTACCGGAAGATGTGGTTACGTATGCTTCGTCCTCCTCATCGTTGCCACCATCACCATCATCTGCCTGTGCCTCCTGATACTTTAAGAAGTCACCACGGACAATATCTCCGTTTTCATCACGCTGATAGGTTTTCTTCAAATTCATATAATCCGAATACTCAGCCAAACTTACAAAATTATTTGCAGTAAGCAATGTGCCTTCGCTGTTGTAAGAAGTCTTTGTCTTGCTATCCCACAGGAAGTTCTTTGTTGATTTAAAGTTTCCATTCTTTACAGTACTATTGGAAAGATCCGTTCCTGTACTCTTACCATCCATAAGCGCCATGTCTGCAATATGATCATCCGCGAAAGAATAGAAACCATCAACCACGAGTTTATCCGGCGTTGCATTTGTATAGATATGCAACTCTACATTCTCGCCTCCGTTATTATATCCAATACAATCATATGCATTAAATATAGGATCGGAGTTATTGGTAAATCCATTTGCAGCATTACCAAATGCGATACTGTTATGAATCTCATGAGCAACCGGCTGTCCGCTTCCGCCTAACTTGAAGCCATTGCCATCGCCCTTAGTTTTTTCAAGTTCTCCGGCAGCATTAGTACAGAAACCATTGCCATATGCGATACAGTTAATAACCTTAACTTCACCGATCAAAGATGCCTTTGCAAACAAATCCCAACCATCATCCACATTGTTATGTGCAATACATCCGCGGAACTCATTGCCAACGCCTACTGTAAGTTTTGCTGCAAAACCATCTGCATTATTATCGGAAGCATCGCGGTTGTCATAGGAATCACAATTCAATATTGTATTGTAGGAAGGCCACTTGTCAATCGTCGTTGCTGTATCCGTACGGCTGATCTGGAGACCTGTATCGGTATTCTTGTATGTCTTACACAGTTCAATGGTATTGTGATTACCACCGACTCTCATACCGGTACCTCTTGTTACACTGATTCCTTTTACATGCCAGTAATCACCGGATACGTTAAATGTGCTGCTTCCTCCGGCAAAGTCAAATACTACTCCGTCTAAACTGCTGTATGCAAACAAATTCTTCGGTTCAGATGCCGTACCGTTATTGCCATGAGGAATTTCTACCATATGCTTGAATGTATAAGTTCCGTCAAGCGCATATATAGTCTGCCCCGGCTGACAATAAGCAATTGCTGTCTCAACATCCAAAGGATCTTCTTTGGTTCCCTTCGCTGTACTCTTACCACTAGGTGATACAAACAGTGATTCATATTGTTTTACAGTAATTGTTACATTCTTGTTCAGCTTTTTCTCAGCACCTGTGGCAATCTTTATATCTTCGGTTTCCTCTGCTTCAAAAGTCAACTGAACAGGATTTGCCCCCATCGTAAGAGTTAATGGATATTCATACTCACCAGGTGCTGTAATCTGATCTTGCTTTACTACTGTCTTTCCGTTATGTACCACAGTGAGCAAACCAGCTGTATTAGTTGTAACCTTTAGTGTATAATCTGCCTGTGACCACTCGGTTAAGGATGTTACATCAATTTCCGGAGTTACCGGCTCTGCCTCTTTCTCTCTCTGAGGTGCATCCGATACTGCCTTTGTTTTAGTAAGTTTGATTGTGCTTGCGTCAATCGAAATCTTTGCTCCACGAGCTGCCATAAATCCAACATAATACTTAGAAGAGTTGACAGCTGTAAAGGTATCAGCCGGCAGATATACCATATCCATACCATTCTCAATATCGACATCTGCATAGCCAATCGGCAGATTCTCCGCAGCACTTAAGCAATTGCTGTTGTCACTCTTATCCACCATACTTACCCATACGCCTGTATTATCTTTCTTTACAGTCATTGTAAAGGTCTTCGGTGCATCTTCCTTAATCTGATATTTAGTCAAATTATCTGTATCTTTATTAAGTTTTGCATATTTTGCTACATTAGTGAATGTATCCGGTGTATTATCGGAATATCCATATCTTCCGAAGAAATTGTATCTTCCAAAATATCCACCTACACTGATCGCATTGGAATAGAATATGGAAGAATCCTTGTCTGTTCCAATATCATCTCTCACCATGATACCAAAGCCTTCCTGATTATCAGGCGATGACTTTGTTATGAAATAATTTACGGTTACATCCGCTGTCAATTCAAAGTTATCCTCAGGATCAATCTCTGTATAGTAATATGCAATACCATCCTGTGCAGCATCTGTTACTTTACCTTTACCTTCGCCCTGTTCTACAGTGATTGTCGTTCCGTCTACAGAAGGCTCTTTATCCTTGTCAATCGACTGACCAAATACAATCGACTTCCAATCGTCTTTATTGAACCCACTCTCTGTACTTTCCACAACAGAAGCGACATAGGTAGCTTTCAAATTCTTACCTGACTTTGATTCAGAAACGGTGATTGTATATTCTCCAATTGTATCTGCCTTGTATGCAGAAGAATCAACAGAATACTCAGTAGCCGTCAACAACTCGGTATTGCCACTTTCTCTATAAATAGTCAATGCAATTCCTGTTGCATCAAAAGCCTCTCCCTTTTTGAAGGTACTCTTCGTAGGATAGGTAGAAATTTCGAGCTTTTCATATTCATCGTTCTTTACAACCAAATCATATGTAGCACTCTTTGTCACACCTGCAACAGTATATGCTACGGTATATGTCTTAGTCCCCGATGTAGTTACATCCACATCCGCAGCAGGAGTGATAGCCACGCCCGACGCTGTCATATCAGATATAACCTCAGACGATCCATCGCTGAAATTAGCTGTAATCTTCAGTCCATCTTTATATGAGCCGTTTTCCGGAGTAACACCCTTATAATATGTGGTCTGGGTCGGACCGGAAAGGGTAATGTTTGTGAGTGTCGCATCAGAAATTGTAACCTTAAAGGTATCCGATTTCGTCACGCCTCCATAAGTATGAGATACCGTAACAACTTTCTCTCCTGCACTTGTGGAATCAAAACCATCAACCTTGGTGACAGATCCAGCACCTGCAGTCTCGGTACCTGCTACAACATCTTCCAGTGCATAAACCTTTCCGCTGTTGTAGGTAATGGTACCGCCAAATCCCGCCCAGTCAATCTCCTCACCAAGCAAGTAAGTATTCTTGGCAGGCGCATAGTCTACTGTTACATCAGATACTTCTTCAGGCAAAACTGATATTGGAATCTCAATGGAAAGTCCAAGGTAATTCAACTCGATAGCCGTATCACCTGTATTGGAAGCATCAAATTTCTTGACTACAACCTGAGATCCATCAATCGTCTTTTCTTCTCCGCCTACATTGACTACAGCAGAGAATCCTGTCAGATCAAGATCATCCAATGTATTTCCCTGGTAATAAACAACCTTAGCAGGTGCCGTCTTACTTACCAGCGTAACTGTGTCATTGGCAGATTTTGTATCCAAATATACATTTGAATACTCAACCTTTGCAGCTCTTGCCACAAACATGCCGACATGCATAGACGTGTAATCGCTTTGCGCCCAATCGGTGATATCTGCTGTCCTACCATTAATCGATGCAGATACCGTACCACCGACACGCTGTAATACCAACTGATATTCTTCACCGGCAACAAGTCCAGTTAAGTCACCTAATCTCTTATAGTCTCTTTCCTCGTCAGTTTCTGCGGTTGTGTACTTATCAGCCTTCCTCACGGTATATCCGGCATACTCTACACTGCCCTGTACATTTGAACCTACAAATACATGACGAAGCGGAGTAGCTTCATCCGTGGTCGAACCAACAGTAGGACGCATCATCAAACCAAATCCTGCCTGATTAGTAGCCGCCCATGTAATAACATTGGCCTTTGCTGTAAGAATAAAGTCGTCTGTAGCCGAAGCTAATTTCTGATTTACAAAATTAATACCATCGTTACCGGATGCCAATTTACCTTTATTACTGGTTGCCTCAAGGGTAAACACCGTATTATCATCATTTGCGCTATAAGTATTATTCGCTGCTGCCGTACCAGAACCAAATACATTCTGCTCCCACTGAGGACCATGATTCTGGCTCCAATCCGAAACAGACGACAGATCTAACGCAGTAGTAATATGATGTACCGGCTCCCATGTGCCCAGATAGGTTGCATCATTCGCAGGGTCGGCAATCTTTTCCCCATCCTCCTGTGTAAGCTGGTAAATGGATGGACTATTCTTTGCATAATCAGAATAAAAATATGCATCACTTGTCACATCAAGTGTTGTTCCGATTACATTTCCATACTCCTTGTAAGTCACCTTCTCCGGAGTCACACCGCTCATGTCAGTCCAACCAGTGGCAAGGATCAGATCACTCGATGCAATCTTTGTTCCGACAAATTTCACTTCTGCATCCGCACTCCAAGGTCTTCCATAATAACCTGCCTTAACAGAAAATCCAGCAACACTGTTGGCGGTAATTTTGCATCCTCTGAATAAATATTTTCCTCTGTTTACAGCTATATATCCTTCTTTAGGATCTCCGGTATAGCCCAGCCATCTCAATTCACAATTATCAAAAATTGCTTTGCCCGCATCTCCAAATATATAGTCTGTCTGACCTACGATCACACAATCATTGTAATAAGAAATACCCTTATCTGTATACAAGGTATCCTGACTGCTTATAAAAGTACACTGATAAAACTCAGCTTTATCAGCATCAACTGCCACTGCAGTTGCGCGTTCAACAGTATCTTTCCCTGTCACAACAGTTCCTGTCTTACGCTCTACCGTTGCAACCGCCCCATAAGGATTTGTACTATCGGGATCAATCACAGAATCTCCGATTTCTTCATCACATACATACTGATTATATGTATTAATGAAAGTAATGCCTTCCGCCAAGAAGCCGTCAGCATGAACACGAACTGTTGCTCCCCATCTATCAGCATAGTTGGATTCATATTTATCATTCGCCAACTTCTCATCGTAAAAACCCCTGCCATTTGTTCCAACTTTTATGCTGTAATACTTATAAGCAACTCCATAATACCAGCGAATAACAGGTTTCTTGCCTGTTGCCGCCACCATCTTGATATTCGGGGTATCTACAATCACCTGCTCTGCATATTCGTCATCCTGAAGTTCAATTGTAACGTATTCATCATCACGTGGCATTGCTTTTGCTGCCAAAAGAGCTTCCCCAATGGTCTTATAATCGTTACCCTCTCCCTTACCAACCTTTAATACGGACTTGAACTCGACAGATGAATAATCTTTTTCCGGAGCATAAAACCACACATCATTTGTAAATACCTCTGTTCCTGTTCCGGTTACTGCTACATTGTCATATACTGTATAGCCATCTGCGCCAGTCCATTCTGCGCTTGTTGTATAATTTCCATTATTCAAGTTGACTGTATATGTGTTTCCATTAATGGTCGCATTTGTTGCACTATTTGACTTTTTATTGGTGAACGTCAATTTGGTAACATTCGCGCCCTCAGGAAGTCCTTTAAATGTACCAGTCACAGTATGTGCCGGTGTCTTGGAAACTTTAATGGTATATGTAGATGACGGCACTCCATTTGTCAGATCCAGTGTTTCCTTATCTATCATGAGTGTATCATCGTCAATACTCACAGAATATGTGTATCCCGACTTCATATCCACAGAAGTCGCATCTGCACCTACTGTATACTGAGTTCCTGTCCGGTCATTAGTAAATGTAATCTTCGCGCTACCCAGGCTCTCTCCTGTAAAAGCAATTGGTACACTTACAATTGGCTTCGGCAGTTCAAAAGTTACACCTACAAATACCGCCTTGGACCCCTGCGCATAAAAATACCATTCTTCACCTGCAAGCACTTCAACCACATGAGGCTCATTCCCCGGAAATGCCGTTGAGCTAACAGCCGGAGTTTTTTCATCATCCTTCGTAATATAGAAAGGCTTTCCAGCAGCTTCCATACCATATACGGTTATGGTTCCATCTGCCGGTGCGGTTACTTTCATAAAAGCACCCTTTTTAGGAATCATACCGTTGGGATTTGTCTTATTATCTTCCAGTCTGGGATTATTTTTACCTTGAATGCCCCAATAATCCTTTCCGTTTATCGTAATAGGATTTTTGTTGGCTTTAGGCATATCCTCATTTATATAAATGGGATATGCACCGTAGTTTCCAGCACTTACATTGGTTTCCCCATCAGGGTTAAACCATACTTCAAATTCCTGAGTTGTAGCTTCTTTTACTGTTACTGAATAAACCTCACTGGTAACATCTCCTGCTGTTGCAGTAATATTTGCAGTACCGGCTTTAACGCCTGTCACCGTCCCGTCAGAAACAGTGGCAACCGTAGGATCACTTGATGTCCATGTAACTGTTTTGTCCGTAGCGTTCTCGGGTGCAACTGTTGCCGTCAACGTAATAGTCTTGCCAACCTCAACAGTAGTTTCGCTTCCATTGATCGTCACACCTGTCACTGCCACCTCCGCAGGTGCAGGCGCAACAACAAGACTATTGATCGTGATTCCATTATCCGCTCCAGCGAGGAGATATGTCTTTCCACCTTCGAGCACACTAGTAGAATAAGTTACATTAGTACTCTCATTGGCACTAGATGATCCTCCCTCTGTCAAGTCTGTGCTGCCTTCATAAAGGCATAACGTAGCTTTAGAAGCGTTTTTGGAAGCATAAGATAATGAAAGTTTAAATTTCTTCCCTGCTTCTTCAGAAGACAGATCAATCTTTATCGCTTGCTTGCCAGTACTTCTGGTTATTTTACCATTAATTCTAAATAAACTTCCATCATTTTTTATTATGAATTGTTTATCTGCGCCAACCCCTTGATAGCTAAAAATCCCCTGCGTAATTACCGCTCCTGAAAGCAGTTGATAATATCCTGTGGCTTCATCATTTTTCCACTTATCAGTATTTGTCGCATCATTAGCCGTCAGAGACGTATCAAATTCATAGCTTGTCTCATTGGACTCCTCTGCTTTAACCTTTGATACCCCGCCGCCATACAGGTTCGTGGGCACCAATCCGACTACCATCATGACAGTCATCAATATGGCAATCGCTCGTTGTCTCATTCTCCGTTTCATAATATTACCCTCCATTCTTTTTTGGACGAGAGAACATAAATTTGCTTTAACAGTAGCATTTTTTACCAACAAAATCTAGCGGTTTGTCCGAATTCACAGCATTTTCTCCCTATTTCACATTTTCCGAGACCGTTTTTTAGGCAAATTGCCAAACAAATTTCCTACAACCCGAATTCCCGAAACAGCTCCCGCTGAAACGCTGCATCCGCCACTGCTCTCTTCAGGTCTTCCATCCGATTTTCTTCCTGTTCTCTTTTTTCCACCTCTGTCACATCTATTATTCGTTTTTTTTCAAAGTGAAATAAACGGCGATACGCCAGACATGCACCTGAATTTCTATGCCAATAGCACATTATTGTTTTTGTGGTTTGTCAATGCTTGATTGCATTTTTATCCGTTTTGTTCGGTATCACAAGTCCGGTCTTTTGATCATGCCTGCAGAATCATAAATAAGGCGACATTCCGGAGACACTGCTTCGGGACGCCGCCTTTTTGTTTTTGAGTGCTTTATTCGTTATGGGTTTGTTCGGCCAGCTTTGCCTGTAACTGCGCGATAAGAGCTGCCTGTTCAGCAATGATGCTGTCTTTTGCGGCGACTGTCTCCTCCAGTTCTGTCACCATGAGACACTCCGCATTTCGATCCATGATATATAGCTCTTCTGAAAACATATGTAACAGCTCCTCCGTGATCCCATGAAACCATAAGTTTTAGGCGAACTCCGAATCACTCACAGTCCGAATTCCTGGAACAACTGTTTCTGAAACGCTGCATCTCCCACCGCTCTCCTCAGATCTTCCAACCGATTATTTTCAAGCAATAGCGCGTACAGCCGATTCACTTTGTCCGCTCCGCGCTTTTCACCCTCATTGACCATTTCATCAATTGCAACACACATGCTATATCCTCCCTCCGGTTCTTCTTGTCCACTTTGCTTCTCTTTTTCCACATGCTCTAAGAGCTTCGGCATATCTGCCAGTTCGGCGATTGCCCTGCTCGTTTCCGCATCTATGTGATCAAACTCTCCGCTGTTTTTCAGCTGTTCCATCTGTTTTCGGCTGCCCCGGGCAGCCAGCACTCGCAGGAGCAGTCCTAATTGCGTGTTACATTTTCCGGCAATCTCTGCATCATCCGCACAGACCAGATGCATACGGTAATCGCTGAACGCCTCCGGAAAATCACCGCAATCCATCATATCCCTCAGGCTTCTCGGACCTTTC
>JAFUZJ010000016.1 GCA_017476665.1 Lachnospiraceae bacterium
CGAATACACCGCAAAATTTGACAAATTTGATCTGAATGCCGACAATATCAAGGTGACAAAGGCGGAAATTGAGGAGGCATACAGCAAACTGGATCCGGAACTGGTTGAGGTGTTGAAGCACTCTGCGGAAAATATCCGCGCATTTCATGTAAAGCAGCTGCGCAACAGCTGGTTTGATGCAAAACCTGACGGCACGATCCTCGGCATGAAGATCACCGCCATTGAAAAATCCGGGGTATATGTGCCCGGCGGTAAGGCGGCTTATCCCTCCAGCGTATTGATGAATATCATTCCCGCAAAAGTAGCGGGAGTTGAGCAGATCATCATGACCACACCGCCCGGAGCGGACGGCAGGGTAAATCCCGGCACGTTGGTGGCTGCGGACATTGCCGGCGCGGATGTGATCTATAAGGTCGGTGGTGCCCAGGCCATTGCAGCTATGGCTTTTGGCACGGAGGCCATCCCGAAGGTGGACAAGATCACCGGTCCAGGCAATATCTTTGTTGCATTGGCGAAAAAGGCGGTGTACGGCTATGTGAGCATTGATTCCATTGCCGGTCCCAGCGAGATCATGGTTTTGGCTGATGAGACCGCGAATCCCCGCTATGTGGCGGCGGATCTGCTTTCCCAGGCAGAGCATGATGAATTGGCCAGCGCGATTCTGATCACCACCTCCAAGGAACTGGCGGAGAGGGTTTCTGCGGAGGTAGACGGATTTGTGCAGGATCTGGAGCGTAGGGAGATCATTCAGAAATCTTTGGATAATTACGGTTATATTTTGGTGGCGGAGAATATGCAGGATGCCATCGATGCGGTGAACGAGATTGCGTCTGAGCATCTGGAGATCCTGACCAGGAATCCGTTTGATATCATGACGAGAGTGAAAAACGCGGGCGCCATGTTCCTGGGAGAGCATTCTTCGGAACCTCTTGGCGACTATTTTGCGGGGCCGAACCACATCCTGCCCACCAACGGTACGGCAAAATTTTTTTCTCCGGTCAATGTGGATGACTTTATCAAAAAGAGCAGTATCATCTCGTACTCTAAAGAAGCATTGGAAAAGATTCACACAGAGATTGAGATGTTCGCAAAGAGTGAGGGCTTGACGGCACATGCCAACAGCATTAAAGTGCGATTTGAAGAAAAATAAAAACACAGATGGAAGAAACGGAGAGCAGACAATGGCGAGAACAGCTAAGTTAAGACGCACCACCAAGGAAACCGATATTACAATGATCCTGAATCTGGACGGCAACGGAGAGGCAAAAGTAGATACCGGCATCGGCTTTTTCAATCATATGCTGGAAGGTTTTGCCAAGCATGGTTTTTTTGACCTGGAATGCAAGGTGAAAGGTGATCTGGAAGTGGACGGACATCACACGGTGGAAGATACGGGTATCGTACTGGGTACTGCAATCAAGAATGCAGTCGGCGATAAGAAAGGCATCAAGCGTTACGGCTATTTTATCCTGCCGATGGATGATGCCCTGGCGCTGTGTGCGGTAGATCTGTGCGGCAGACCTTATCTGAATTTTGAGTGCGAATTCACCACAGACAGAGTTGGTTATCTGGACACCGAACTGGTACGGGAATTCTTCTATGCAGTTTCCTATACAGCGGGCATGAATCTCCATATCAAACTGCTTTCCGGCACCAACAATCATCACATGATCGAAGCGATTTTCAAAGCGTTTGCCAAGGCGCTGGATATGGCAGTGAGTGATGAGCCCCGGACCACAGAGGTGCTTTCCACGAAAGGAAGTCTATAATATGAGTAATCAAACGAAGAAATTTATCCCCTGCATTTATTTATATCGGGAACATGCAGTGAAGAGCCTGACAGACACCACGATCGTGGAGACCGATCCCATCCGGCTGGTGCATCTCTATAACGAGAACAATGCCGATGAGCTGATTGTATTCGACATGTCCGAGAGCGATGAGGAGCATGAGGCAAATCTGGATCTCATGAAAGAGATCTGTGCCGTGGCGGAGATGGATGTCACCGGCGCAGGCAATGTGAAGCGCATGGAAGATGTGAAGAAAATTCTTTACACCGGCTGCAAGCGGGCAATCCTGGACTATGAAAAGGAGAGCAATATCGCCGTCACAGAGGAGGTTTCCCTGAAGTTCGGCAGGGACAAGATCTGGGTGAGTTACAATGATCCGGTGGTACTTTCCGCCAACAAAGAGCTGCTTGAAAAATATGTTTCCTCCCTGGTACTTATGAATCCTCACCAGATCCGGGAGACGATGGAGGTGACGAAGCTTCCTTTTCTGGTACAGATCAATCAGATTGCATTAAATAAATTGATTGAAATATTTGCTTATGAGGGCGTCTGCGGCGTGACCGGAAATACCATCAATGACAATATCAAGGATATTTTGTCATTGAAAGAACTGTGTCTGCAGAACAATATCGAGGTGGAAAAGCTGAGAGCAGCCTATACCTGGGATCAGCTGAAGAAGAACAGTGACGGTATGGTGCCGGTAGTCGTGCAGGATTACCGTACCTTAGAGGTGCTGATGGTGGCTTATATGAACGAGGAGTCTTACAACGAGACGCTGCGCACCGGCAAGATGACCTATTACAGCAGAAGCAGACAGGAACTATGGCTGAAGGGAGCAACCAGCGGCCATTTCCAGTATGTGAAGAGTCTGACAGCGGATTGCGATCTGGATACGATCCTGGCAAAGGTTTCCCAGGTGGGCGCTGCCTGCCATACCGGAGCAAGAAGTTGTTTCTTCAACGAGATTGCAAAAAAAGACTATGAACAGGCGGACAATCCTCTGCAGGTATTTGAAGATGTGCTCAATGTCATCAAAGACCGCAAAGTGCATCCAAAGGAAGGGTCCTATACCAACTATCTGTTTGACAAGGGCATTGACAAGATCCTCAAAAAGCTGGGCGAAGAAGCGACGGAGATTGTCATCGCCGCAAAGAATCCCAATGCAAATGAAGTCAAGTATGAGATCAGTGATTTCCTGTACCACATGATGGTTCTGATGGTGGAAAAGGATGTGACCTGGGAGGAGATCACTACGGAGCTGGCGAACCGTTAGGGTCAGCGGTATTCGCAGTATTCACATGAGAAGCAGCATTTACCCATTGGGTGATGCTGCTTTCATAGTCTTTGGAAAGTGCCTGAAAGCACTGTTCGGTAGGCATTCCGAAAAAATTTTTCCCAGAGAGATCACAGATGATCAACAACAGGAACAGTCCGGCAGAGAGCATGACGCGCAGCATAAAAGTGGAGACCGGCGGGTCCTCCTGTGCTTGCGGCATACCCGATACCGCAATATTTCCTGCATCTTCGGTCTTCCCATAAAGAATATATTCCCGATGCGCCAGATCATTCCTGTCCCGGTCATAGCGGGAGCGCAGCTGTTGCATCAGCTGAAGTTTTTTCTCTATATCAAAATGATTATCCATATAGAATCCTTAATTCCAAAAGTGTTTTAGGTTTGTACATCATATGCTTTAAAATCGTATTTATTCTCCCAAATCCAGCGTATTTCAGATTTTTGTTCATACTTGCAGACACCTGTCAAAAATACTATAATGAGAAAAGCAGAATTTTTAAAGGAGACTTTATGAGCACAAAACTTGCGCTATCAGATGATATTTTGATGAAAATAGAAAAACCGGAGCGTTATATCGGCGGCGAAGTAAACGCTGTGATCAAGGATAAAGAAAAGGTTGCGGTGCGCTTTGCCATGTGTTTTCCGGATGTGTATGAGATTGGCATGTCCCATCTGGGAATTCAGATCCTTTATGGCATGTTCAATGCCATGGAGGACGTTTGGTGTGAGCGTGTGTATTCTCCTTGGGTGGATCTGGACAAGGTAATGCGGGAACAAAAAATCCCGCTGTTTGCGCTGGAGTCCCAGGAGCCTGTGAAAGATTTTGATTTTCTGGGGATCACCATCCAATATGAGATGTGCTATACGAATATTTTGCAGGTGCTGGATCTGGCGGGAATCCCGGTGACCGTTCGGGAGCGAATGAGCAGTGTGACCGGCGGAACTGGCAATTCCGGCAGAGGTCTGAACGGCTGGCCGGTTGTGATCGGTGGCGGTCCCTGCACCTATAACCCGGAGCCGATTGCGGATTTCTTTGACATTTTCTATATCGGAGAAGGAGAAACCCGCTATGATGAGCTGTTTGCCCTATACAAAGAATGCAGACAGACCGGTGTTTCCAGAGAGGAGTTTCTGTATCGCGCAGCTCAGATTCCCGGGATGTATGTTCCCATGTTTTATGAGGTGACGTACCGGGAGGACGGCACGATTGCGGCATTTACCCCTGTGAGAGAAGGGCTTCCGACCACCATTTTAAAAGAAATAGCTATGGATGTGACGGCAATCCCTTATCCCATGAAACCGGTGGTGCCGTATATCAAGGTAACACAGGACCGCGTGGTGCTGGAGATCCAAAGAGGTTGCATCCGGGGCTGCCGTTTTTGTCAGGCCGGGCAATTGTATCGTCCGGTGCGGGAGCGGAATGTGAAGGTGCTGGAGGAATACGCACTGAAAATGCTGGAAAACACGGGACATGAAGAGATTTCCCTGAGTTCTTTGAGCTCCAGCGATTACAGCCAGCTGCCGGAGCTGATCGACTTTTTGATTGAGGAATGTAAGGACAGGCATATCAATATTTCCCTGCCGTCTCTGCGAATTGACGCTTTTTCGCTGGACGTGATGAGTAAGGTGCAGGATGTGAAGAAATCCAGTCTGACCTTTGCACCGGAAGCGGGCAGCCAGAGACTGCGGAATGTGATCAATAAGGGTTTGACGGAGGAAGTGATTCTGAAAGGCGCAACCCTTGCTTTTGAGGGAGGCTGGTCCAGGGTAAAACTTTATTTTATGCTGGGACTGCCCACCGAGACCGAGGAAGATATCCGTGGGATTGCGGAGCTTTCCAACAAGATTGCTGCAGCTTATTTTGAAACTGTACCGAAGGAGAAGCGAAATGCGGGCAGCGTGCAGATCGTGGCAAGTACCTCTTTCTTTGTGCCGAAGCCATTTACCCCGTTTCAGTGGGCGCCCCAGTGTACGGCGGAGGAATTTGTAGAGAAAGCTTATATCACACGGAAAGCAATTTCCGAGCAATTGAACCAAAAACGCATCAAGTATAACTGGCATGAAGCGGACGCCAGTGTGATGGAAGGGGTATTGGCCCGGGGGGACAGACGCCTCTGTGAGGTCATCCGCCAGGTGTATGAAAAGGGCTGTTTCTTCGACGCCTGGGGCGAGTACTACGATCACGCAAAGTGGTTGGAGACCATTGCGGAATGCGGCTTGGACGTAGCATTTTATACCAGCAGGAAGCGGGAGTTGGATGAGATTTTTCCTTGGGATTTTATTGACTGCGGCGTCACAAAAGAGTTCTTGAAGCGGGAATGGAAAAAGGCGCAGGAGGAATTGATCTCCGAGAATTGTAAATTAAAATGTCAGGGCTGCGGCGCCGGAAGGTTTGGCGGCGGGATCTGTACAGAGCCGAAAGGAGTCGTATCAGACGAGAGGGAAACCCCACATCAGCCAGTGCCGCAAACAGTATCTGAAACAGATAGGACCAAGAACGCGCCAGCGACAAAGCCGAAAGCCATCCGCTTACGCATCAAGTTTTCCAAACATGGAAATATCCGCTTTATCGGTCATCTGGATGTGATGCGGTATTTTCAAAAGACAATCCGCCGGGCAGGCATCGATGTGGCGTATACCGGCGGTTTCAGCCCACACCAGATCATGTCCTTTGCGCAGCCGTTAGGCGTCGGTCTGGAAAGCAACGGGGAATATATGGATATCGAGGTCAATTCCCTGACTTCCTGTGAAGATGTGAAAGAACGCCTGAACCGGGCAAGTATCCCCGACATCCGGGTGCTTGATGTGGTTGTGCTGCCGGATGGAACGGGCAATGCCATGGCAAGCGTGGCCGCAGCAGCCTATACCGTACGTTTTCGCGAAGGACGAATGCCAAGATGTCTTGCAGATTTGGATCTTACGGAGCGTCAGAAAATGCTTGTCCAGTACCTGGCACAGGAACAGATCCTGATCCAAAAACAGGGGAAAGCCGGTATTCGAGAGGTAGACATTCGCCCCGGAATTTATAAACTGGCCTGGAATTCAGATGAAGCGGATACACTGGAAATGCTTGTGGACGCATCAAGCGCAGGAAACATCAAGCCGGCGCAGGTTTTGGAAACATTGCTGCGCAGATTTGATGAGACATTGGCAGAAAATGCACTCCTGATCACCCGGGAAGAAACCTACGCAAATGCCGGTGACGACAGGCAGCAAAAACTGATTTCGCTGAAAGATGTAAATTTTGAAAGAGTTTTAAATAATTCTTGTCCTTGAGTCATCTTTCAAGTATAATTAATGTTAATGGTATTTTAATCAACATCGGAAAGGGAACAAAAATGGCACAGAGAAAAGATATTCACAAAGTACTTATCATAGGCTCCGGCCCCATTATCATCGGTCAGGCCTGCGAATTTGACTATTCCGGCACACAGGCGTGTAAAGCACTCAGAAAGCTTGGGTATGAGATTGTATTGGTCAACTCCAACCCGGCTACGATCATGACAGATCCGGAGATCGCGGATGTAACTTACATTGAGCCGCTGAATGTGGATCGTCTGGAGCAGATCATCGCAAAGGAGAGACCGGATGCGCTTTTGCCGAATCTGGGCGGACAGTCAGGTTTGAATCTCTGTTCCGAATTGTCTAAGGCGGGCATTTTAGACAAATACAATGTTCAGGTCATCGGCGTTCAGGTGGATGCCATCGAGCGCGGTGAGGATCGTATCGAGTTTAAGCATACGATGGAAAAGCTTGGCATTGAGATGGCAAGAAGTGAAGTAGCTTACTCCGTTGAGGAGGCACTGGAGATTGCAGACAGACTGCATTACCCGGTGGTTCTGCGTCCTGCCTATACCATGGGTGGCGCCGGCGGCGGTCTGGTTTACAATGTGGAAGAATTGAAGACTGTCTGCGCAAGAGGTTTGCAGGCTTCGCTGGTCGGACAGGTTCTGGTAGAGGAATCCATTCTGGGCTGGGAAGAACTGGAACTGGAAGTTGTGCGTGACGCTGACAACAACATGATCACCGTCTGCTTTATCGAGAATATTGATCCTTTGGGCGTACATACCGGTGATTCTTTCTGTTCCGCACCGATGCTGACCATTTCCGACGAAGTACAGAAGAGATTGCAGGAGAAGTCTTATAAGATCGTGGAATCGATCCAGGTCATCGGCGGAACCAATGTACAGTGGGCACATGATCCTGTGACAGACAGAGATATCATTATTGAGATCAATCCCCGTACCTCCCGTTCCTCTGCGTTGGCTTCCAAGGCAACCGGATTCCCGATCGCACTGGTTTCCGCTATGCTGGCTTCCGGGCTGACTTTGGCAGATATTCCCTGCGGAAAATACGGTACATTAGATAAATATGTTCCCGACGGAGATTATGTCGTGATTAAATTTGCCCGGTGGGCGTTTGAGAAGTTTAAGGGTGTGGAGGACAAGCTCGGCACACAGATGAGAGCCGTGGGCGAAGTCATGAGCATCGGCAAAAACTTTAAGGAGGCATTCCAGAAGGCAATCCGCAGCCTGGAGACCGGACGCTATGGTCTGGGGCATGCAAAGAATTTTGATCAGAAGTCCAAGGAAGAACTGCTCCAGATGCTGGCTGCTCCTTCCAGCGAGCGCTATTTTATCATTTACGAGGCACTGCGGAAAGGTGCAACTCCTGACGAGATCTTTGATCTCACCAAGATCAAGCACTATTTCCTGGAGCAGATGAAGGAATTGGTGGAAGAAGAGGAGAAGCTGCTTGCATGCAAGGGTTCTCTGCCCGCTGATGCTGCGCTGATCCAGGCGAAAAAGGACGGATTCTCCGATAAATATCTGAGCCAGTTACTTGGCGTAAAAGAAGATGATGTTCGGAATAAGAGACTGGCACTTGGTTTAAAGGAGGCATGGGAAGGCGTTCATGTCAGCGGAACCGAGAACAGCGCTTATTATTATTCCACCTATAATGCAGCGGATAAGAATCCTGTAAGCACCGGCAAACCCAAGGTAATGATCCTGGGCGGCGGTCCCAACCGAATCGGTCAGGGGATTGAATTTGATTATTGCTGCGTACATGCTTCTCTGGCCCTGAAGAAACTGGGCTTTGAGACTATTATCGTCAACTGTAATCCCGAGACCGTATCCACAGACTATGATACCTCCGACAAGCTTTATTTTGAGCCGTTGACGTTGGAGGATGTGCTCAGCATTTATGAAAAAGAGCAGCCTGTGGGTGTGATCGCACAGTTTGGCGGACAGACGCCTTTGAATCTGGCTGCTGATCTGGAGAGAAACGGTGTGAAGATTCTCGGCACACCGCCTGCAGTGATTGACCTGGCGGAAGACAGAGACCAGTTCCGTGCAATGATGGATAAACTGGAAATTCCGATGCCTGAGTCCGGAATGGCGGTTAATGTTGATGAAGCACTTGCAATCGCAGAGAAGATAGGTTATCCGGTTATGGTACGTCCTTCCTATGTGCTGGGCGGCCGTGGCATGGAAGTGGTATATAATGCCGATACGATGGTTGGCTATATGAATGCTGCTGTTGGCGTAACCCCCGACAGACCGATCCTGATCGACAGATTTTTGAACCATGCTTTAGAGTGTGAGGCGGATGCCATCAGCGACGGTACTCACGCATTTGTACCGGCTGTAATGGAGCATATTGAGCTTGCCGGTGTCCATTCCGGTGACTCCGCATGTATCATTCCCTCCAGACATATTTCCGCGAAAAATGTGGAAACTATCAAGGAATACACCCGTAAAATCGCAGAGGAAATGCATGTACAGGGCCTCATGAACATGCAGTATGCGATTGAAAACGATAAAGTATATGTCCTGGAGGCAAATCCAAGAGCATCCAGAACCGTACCTTTGGTATCAAAAGTATGCAATATCAGAATGGTACCTCTGGCAATCGATATCGTGACTGCTGAGCTCACCGGCAGACCTTCACCGGTACCTGCCCTGAAGGAGCAGAATATTCCTTATTACGGCGTAAAAGAAGCAGCATTTCCTTTCAATATGTTTCAGGAAGTTGACCCGGTACTGGGACCTGAGATGCGTTCCACCGGTGAGGTGCTGGGATTATCCAAATACTGGGGTGAAGCGTTCTATAAAGCGCAGGAGGGAATTCAATCCAAACTTCCGCTTTCCGGCACCGTATTGTTCTCCGTGAACGATAAAGACAAGCCGGAAGCTGTAGAAGTGGCAAAGGATTTTGCGGAAGGTGGATTCAGGATCTTTGCCTCCAAGAATACCTGCAAGCTGTTGAATGAGAACGGTATTGAGGCAACAGAAGTCAAGAAATTAAAAGAAGGTCGTCCGAACATGATGGATATGATCCTGAACGGCGAGGTGGATCTGATCGTGAATACCCCGATCGGCAGCGAGCGCAAAGATGATGACAGCTATTTAAGAAAGGCTGCCATCAAGAAAAAAGTGCCTTATATGACGACCATTGCCGCAGCAAGGGCATCCATCAGCGGTATCAAATCCATTAAGGAACGCGGCAACAGTGAGGTGAAGTCTCTGCAGGAGCTCCATGCGGAGATCAAAGATCTGTAAAAGGAAAAGGCTGTAAGATCATGAGCCGAAATATCAATGTACCGGTCAAGTCCACGAAGGAACTGACCGAATTCCAAAACACCAATAACGGAAAACTCATTTTTACGTCCCTTCGGGGACGTAAAATGGTTTTTCTGATCAAAAATGACCGTCTGATTGCCGTACAGGTATTGGAAGAAACAGCATCCGGTGCCATCGGAGCCATTTATATCGGTAAAGTTCAAAATTTTTCTCCAAATTTAAAGGCCTATTTTGTGGAAATTGGAAAAAATGAAATGTGTTTTCTGCCGGAAACGGAATTATATTCTGAACGGAAGCTGAAGCAGGGAGATGAATTGCCTGTACAGATTATCCGAGAGCCGCAAAAAACCAAACTGGCCACTGTAACGGCACGGATTTCTCTCTCTAATGACTATGTCGCTGTCAGTATAGGGCATCCAGGAATCGGTTATTCCAATAAGCTGACAAAAGCCCAAAAGCAAATGATCCGTATCTGGTTACAGGAAGCCGGTATACCGGCTCAGATGAATGACACACCGGAAATCGGACTTGTGATCCGCACAAAAGCGGGAGAGTGCGATGACTTGACGGGAAAAGATCTTTTTCTTGCTGCGGTTCGTGAAGTACTGGCAGAATTTCAGCAGATTTTGCATCAGGCCAGACATATGGTGTGCTTCAGCTGTATCCGTAAAGCTCCCTCCATTTACAAGACTGTATTAGACCAACTAGCTGCCCGAAATGAATATCAGGAGATCATTACGGATGATCCGGTCTGCTTTCAGAAGTTGGAAAATATACAAACGATCCCGGTGCGACTGTATCAGGATGCATCTTTTTCCCTCGAAAAATTATATACACTGGAAACAAAGTTAAAAGCTGCCACAGAACGTCGTGTGTGGCTCAAATCGGGCGGTTATCTCATTATCGAACCGACTGAAGCTTTAACCGTGATCGACGTAAATTCAGGCAAATTTGAAGCTTCTAAGAAGAAAGAAACCGAGGAGATGATCTGGCAAGTGAACCGGGAGGCAGCCATAGAAGTTGCTTTACAGCTTAGACTTCGAAATTTATCCGGCATTATTATTGTAGATTTTATCAATATGAAGAGAGCAGAAGACCAGAAAGCGCTTTTAGAATTATTGACCAAAGAAGTCGGATGCGATACAGTGTTGACCAATATAGTCGATATCACTCCGTTAGGTTTGGTGGAGATAACTCGCAAAAAAAGTTATAAAACTTTAGCGGAACAACTGCAGGGAGAATAAAATTTATGGATTACGATCAGAATGAGAAAAAATTTGATCTGTTACACTTTGAAAAGATAAAAGACGGTAAATATCTCAAAAACTACGAATTAACATATAAAAACAAATCCGGGAAAGAAAAGAAATATGAAATTGTCAGCCGAAGAGAATTGAACTCTGCTGATGATCTCGGTGCATCGCCGAGCGGCGTTTCTATTGTGGCTACTTGCAACGGAAAACTTCTTTTATTGCATGAATTCCGTATGGGAGTGAATCGCACGGTATATAATCTATGCGCAGGCATGCTTGAGGAAGACGAAACGATCGAACAATGTATAGAAAGGGAACTCTATGAGGAAACCGGGTTGAAATTAAAGGAAATTAAGAAAATACTTCCTCCGTCTTATGCCGCTGTGGCGATCTCGGATGTAACCACCTATATCGCATTTGCTGAGGTTGAGGGCGACTTCGATGATCATTCTTCCGAAAATGAATTGATTCAGGCAGATTTCTATACACAGGATGAAGTAAAATCTCTGTTGGCGCATGAAGCATTTAGCTCCAGAGCACAGCTTGCCGCTTATTATTTTGCATATTTCGAACACTAAAAGAAAATTTTTAAGGCAATAAACTGTGCGAGATGTATCCTAAAATAGCAATCCAACTATGCGCAAAACACAAGTTTAACGAATAGTTACAATTCTTTGGAATCCAGAATAATCGTAAAGGGACCATCATTTAATAATTTAATCTTCATATCAGCTCCAAAATTCCCTGTTTGTACATTAGGATGCGCTGAACGACACAGCTCAATAATATACTTATATAATTCATTTGCCTTATCCGGAGCGCCTGCATTGATAAAGGACGGCCGGTTGCCTTTTCGGCAATCAGCATATAATGTAAATTGCGAAACCAGCAATAATCCGCCAGAAACCGCGTTTAAATCCAGATTTGTCTTGCCGTTTTCATCCTCGAAAATCCGCAATCCAAGAAGTTTTTTAACCATTTTATCTGCGATTTCTTTTGTATCAGTCTGGTTCACCCCAATAAATACAAGAAATCCTTTGCCAATTTGTCCAATTACCGCATCATCCACAGAGACACAGGCCTCTGTGACACGTTGGATTAAAAATTTCATACCAAACAACCTCTAAATCTTTAATATTATATCAGGGAACAAAATTCAGCACGCACTATTCGTTAAATTATTAACATATTCTTCAATCTGCCTTTGCATACACTCGGAAACATTCCCATGTTTCTGATACACCACGAACCATTCTACAATCTTTTCTACGGCTATTTCCACATTCCAAACCGGTTTCCAACCAAAGGTCTTTTTTAGTTTGGAACAATCCAGCTTCAAAAAATTAGCCTCATGCGGTCCATTGTCACACTGATTGATCCACTTGATATCGGCCCCGGTTGTTTTATTCCATTTCTGGCAAAAAAAGCTTGTCAGCTCTCCTGTCGTCCAACAATCCGACGTATCCGGCCCCACATTATAGTTTCCTGCATATTTCTGATCCATGTACTGGGCCTGCGCGATCATCAGGTATGCAACGACCGGCTCCAGCACATGCTGATACGGCCTGGTGGAATACGGATTACGCACAACAATATCTTTCTGCAGCATCGCCGACCGGATACAATCCGGAATAATGCGATCCGCGGCAAAATCTCCGCCGCCAATCACATTGCCGGCCCTTGCGGTGGAAACAGCCACATTCCTGTCTGCCAAAAAAGATTTATGATAGCAGGAAGTAACCAGTTCTGAGCAGGATTTTGAGTTGGAATACGGATCAAACCCGTTTAGCTCCTCATTTTCACGATAGCCCCATTCCCACTCCTTGTTCAGATAAACCTTATCCGTTGTGACATTCAGGAACGATTTCACGCATGAATGAAGCCGCACGCACTCCAACACATTGACTGTCCCCATCACATTTGTTTCATAAGTCAGAACCGGATTCTTATAAGACTCCCGCACCAACGGCTGTGCCGCCATGTGGATCACGATTTCCGGCTGAATCTTTGCAAATACTTCTTGCAGATGAGCCAGATCCCGAACATCCCCGATGATTGAATTCATCCTGCCGGACAAATGGCACAGTTCAAACAAATTGGGTTCCGCAGCGGCCTCCAGAGAATATCCGGTAACATCCGCACCTGCCATGAGCAATAATTGACTCATCCAGCTTCCCTTAAACCCGGTATGCCCGGTGAGCAGAATTTTTTTTCCTTTATAAAAATCCAGATCAAACGTCATATCCCTCACCATTCTCACTTTCAAAATTGATGCGTTCTTCCTCTATTACCAGCGGTCGGTTCATGACACGTTTATTGATACTCAGAATATACTCACCTAAGAAACCGATAAAAAAGAGCTGTAATGCCCCCAGAATGAGAACTGCCAATAAGATCGGTGTTGTACCCGCAACAAACCGCTCCCAATAAAGTAATTTCAAAATTAAATAAACAATTGCCACAACCATACTGATCGCGCCGACAAAAAATCCCAGGAAAGTAGCCAGCCTAAGACCTACTTTGGTATAAGAAGTAAAGCTGAGCATTGCCGCATCATAAAGCGTAAACCAGTTATTATGCGTTTTCCCGGCTCTTCTCTTCTGTTGTTCATAGGGAATATCTTTTCGACGATACCCTAATTCCGCAACAATTCCGCGCAGGAAAGGCGTAGGATCATCCAATTTACGCAATACCTCTATAAAATCCCTGTCATACAGACCAAATCCGGTGAAATGCTCAATCTGTTCTACGTCGGACATCTTTTTGATCATTTTATAATAGCAGGTGCGCATGAAACGCATAATCTTATTCTCTTTGCTGGTCTTTTTGATTGCACAGACGATTTTATAACCCGACTCCCATTCGTGCACCAACTGTGGAATCATCTCTACAGGATCCTGAAAATCACAGCACAGGCAAATAGTACAATCCCCCGTTGTCTGACACATTCCATAGTATGGAGAATTAAATTGCCCGAAATTTTTAGCATTAAAAATAGCCTTGATTTTGGGATTTTCTGCGCAAATTTCTCTGAGAAGCGCCCTGGTTTGATCCTTTGAATCATTATCTATAAAAAGAATCTCATAATCATACGTGGGCAGTTCCTGGGTGATCACTTCAATAACCGCATTGCTGATCGGTTTTACATTTTCTTCCTCATTATAGCAAGGAATCATAATACTAAGTTTTTTCATCTTAAGTTATGCCTCGTTTCTCGCCCACGATATGGTTTCGCGGATTCCTGCCTCAAATGGCGTATGTGGTACAAACCCGGTATCTGCCTGCAATTCACTGATATCTGCACAAAGATACATGACCTGTTTTTCAGGATACGGAATCTTTCCAATCTTCAATTCCGCCTGCGGATCAATCGCATCCCTCAATATTTCAATATACTCCCGCAAAGGTCTGACACTGCCCGATCCGATACAATATACCTTACCGGATTTTCCCTTTTCGGATAGCAGATACAGGGCTTCGGCAGCATCTTTGCTATATAGATAATCCCATTGTTGCTCTCCTGCCGTAAATGCAGGAACCTGGCCATCCAATAACTTTCGGATTGCAGAAAGAATCATGGTTCTTTCCCCATCACATGGTCCGTATATGCTTAAAATTCTGGTCCATATATGGATCATCCCATATGTTTCACATTGAATGCGACTCATTTGTCCGGCACATAATTTAGCCATACCGTATCCGTTTTCGGGGAAAACAGGTGTTAATGCAGATAACTTTCCTTCATATCGCCCATATTCTGCCTGTGATCCGGCGCCCACAAACACACTGCAGGACAAACGATGTGCCAATTCTACCGCATCAATCGTATATTGCACATTGCGGATCTGGGTAGGCATGTCATTTCTGCCGCTTCCGAATGTTGCATCCCAGCCCAAATGAAAGAAAACATCGCAAGAGCCGATTTCTTCCGTCGTCAATTGATCTAATTCCGAGAGGTCACATTCAACAATATGCACCATTGGATCCTTCGGTATCCGATGTATCCTGTCGGAATATCTCCTGCAGATTGCAACCACCTCTGTTTTTTGCTCCAAACATTTCTGAATCAATGCAATTCCGATTGCGCCGGTAGGTCCTGTAATCACCGCTCTCATATGTATTATTCCTCGACAGGCTTAATATATAAATTTTCCAAAACTTCTTCCCGGGGCAGGAACGGTGCAAGATCTTCCAACGGAGTACTGACTAAGGTACCGTCCGGCAAACGTTTCGTGGCACTCTTGGGTTCCCATACCTGCTCTGTATCGGTAAAGATTTCGCAAAATACATACCCGGGCTGCGCAAGCACCTCATCGACGACGGACTTCATTTCCTCATTGCTATGTGCACAGAAGTAGGGAAATCCAAATGCATCCGCAATCTTTTTAAATTCAGGGAAAGACAGATCATGAGATTCCGGTCCGATTCCTACCCTGCAATGCTCTTTAAACAGATTGCTCTGTGTGATACGAATGGAATGATATCCCTGATTATTGATCAGAAACACTTTGATCGGAAGTTTGTTTGTCACAATTGTCTGCAGCTCCTGCAGATTCATCATGATCGATCCGTCGCCTTCCAGACAAACTGTATCCTGATACTCCCCGGCAACACAAAGTCCGATTGCGGCAGGAAGTCCGTATCCCATACTTGCAATTGCGCTGTTTATGATAAACCGTGTCCGTTTCTTGATCACATAATTCTGATGGCCGACCACACAGCAGGCACCATTGGAAACAGCTGTCAGACTCTTTTCCGGCAATCTGCTGCTCAGCTGTGTGATAAAGGCGAAGACATTGACATAACCGTTGTCAGCCTCCCAATGACGAGGAAGCGTTGCAGGATACTTCTTTTTCCAATTCTGGCATATCTGAATCCATTCACTCCCGGAAAAAACAGGAGAATTCTGACCATTCAAACATGACTTCATTGTCTCCAGAAAATCCAGCGCATCTGCCCAGATTGGCAGCTCAACGTGAATTGTGTGTTTCTTCATTTCCGCCCGATCAATATCCACCATGATTACTTTAGCTTCTCTTGCCCAGGTATCAAAGCTGTAACCGGTCTGTCTGATCGAGATTCGTGTCCCAATAGCAAGCAGTACATCCGCATTCTGTACTGCAAAATTGCCGGGACGATCTCCCATATTGCCGCCTCTGCCGACATAAAGCGGATGATCAGTCTCTATCACATCAATACTGTTCCAATAAGTTACAACCGGTACATTCAACTGATCCAGCACTTCTCTGAAAACCGTATATCCGCCGGAAAGCCGAATCCCGCCTCCTGCATAAATAACGGGGCGCTTTGCCTGACGTAACAGTTCAATAACCTCGCTGACAATATCTTTCGAAACCTTCGGCGGTAATTCCCTGTCATCTTCCTCCGGGGAATATCCTGCCAATTCGTCTGTTTCAATAAAACATCCCTGGTAATTTACGGGAATATCGATCCAGATGGGGCCGGGTCTTCCGGTTGTTGCAAGATGCCATCCCTTTTCCAAGGCATATCGGATATCTTTGGGATCCTCGATCATAACGGCATATTTGGTCATTGGCTCAACTGATTTTATGATATCATATTCCTGATCTCCCACAGCCCGAAGCTTCAAACCTTCTGTAAAATGTTCTGTGTAGCGTGCAGTGGTATCATACCGCACCTGACCGCTGATCACAAACATGGGAATAGAATCCAGCCAACCACCTACTACTCCGGTAATTGCGTTTGTTCCTCCGGGACCTGTGGTCACACATACCGCAGCGATCCGATTCTCCAGCCTCGCATAGCTTTCTGCTGCAATTGCACATGCCTGTTCATGATGATTATAAATACAATGCAATCCCTCTTTATGCCCAAGGGCATCATTCAGGTGCATTGCACCGCCGCCAACCACCATAAAACAATCCTTTACACCATGGTCTGTCAGAAAATCTGCAACATAATCCGCTAAGCGCTGTCTCATTTTCTAAATACTCTCCTGCTCAATAATTTATTGTATTACTTCCAAAATACTCTGCGCCATATGATCGATCATTTCATCCGTCATCCCCGGATATACACCGATCCAGAATGAATGCCTCATGATAAAATCCGTATTTGTCAGATCACCGGCTACCCTGTAGGCATCGGTTCCCCTGATCTGGTCAAAACAGGGATGCTTGATCAGGTTGCCGGAAAAAAGCAATCTGGTCTGAATATTGTGATCTTCCAGGTACCGCGTCAGTTGATTACGATCAATACCGCTCTCCTGCCGTACGGAGATCAGGAACCCAAACCAGGAAGGTTCGCTGTTTGCTGCCGGCTCCGGCAGGATCAGCTTATCTGCAGCCACTTCAAGTGCCCGACGCAGCCGATCCCAATTATGACGTCTCTTCTCGATAAAAGAAGGGAATTTCTTCAACTGTTCCACACCGATCGCCGCCTGCAGATCCGTAACCTTCAGATTGTATCCGAAATGACTGTAAACATATTTATGATCATACCCCTGCGGCAATTCGCCATATTGCCCGTCGAAACGATGCCTGCAGAAATTATCCCGCCCGGACGGACAGATACAATCCCGGCCCCAGTCCCGATAGGAAAGGATCAGCCGATGCAGGGTCGGATCATCGGTATATACGCACCCGCCCTCACCCATCGTCATATGATGGGGCGGATAAAAGCTGCTGGTGCCGATATCGCCCCAGGTCCCTGTATATTTTGTCTGACCATCTACGGTATAGCGAGACCCCAGCGCATCACAGTTATCCTCCACCAGCCACAGATCATGTGCATCACAAAACTTCTTAACCGCCGCAATATCGAACGGATTCCCCAAAGTATGCGCGATCATGACAGCCTTTGTCTTGGCGGAAAGCGCTGACTCCAGCCTTGTCACATCAATATTGTATTGAGGAACCGTCACATCCACAAACACAGGAACGGCTCCATACTGTATAATAGGAGCCACTGTTGTAGGGAAACCGCAGGCTACTGTGATGACTTCATCCCCGGGTTTGATCTGACGCTCCCCCAGTTCCGGCGCTGTCAGAACCATAAAAGCGATCAGATTCGCTGAAGATCCGCTGTTCACCAGATGTGCCCATTTTACCCCGAGCCATGCCGCAAATTCCCGTTCAAATTCTTCCGCAAAACGCCCTGTGGTCAGCCAGAAATCAAGCATTGCATCCGTCAACGCGCACATCTCCCGTTCATCGAACACCCTGGAAGCATAGCTGATCCGGTCTCCGGGCTGAAAAGCTTCCTTTTTTTCTTTAAAATCGTGATAGTATTCCGCTACAAGATGCTTGATCTGTTCTCTCGCTTCCGACTCATTTTTCCACAAAGCCATCTCCGGTACCTCCCGGACGCCTAATCCCATTTTTTCCAAGGCGCCGCATTGTTTTCCCACAATTTTTCAAGCTGTTCTTTCTCTCTGATATTGTCCATACATTGCCAGAAGCCCCTATGCATATAGGACATCAACTCTCCCCGGGCAGCCAGCTCTTCCATCGGTTCCCGTTCAAATACGGTATCATCGCCATGAAGCAGATCAAAAATCTCTGGTTCCAATACCATATAACCGGCATTGATCGGCGCACTGTCCGACAGATGCTTCTCACGGAACGATTTCACCGCATTGTCTCCACCGATGTTGAGGATCCCCTTCTGCTGCTCCAGCATGACGGCGGTCAGGGTTGCAATCTTGCCGTGTGATCTGTGAAACTCTTCTAATTTAGCAATATCCACATCACACACACCGTCTCCATAGGTCAGCATAAATGTCTCATTACCGATATATTTTTGAATACGCTTGATTCGACCGCCCGTCATGGTACCGTATCCGGTATCCACTACCGTTACCCGCCACGGCTCCAAATGCGTTTCATGAATAGACATCTCATTTCGGCCGGTTGTGAAGTCAAACGTCACATCACTGTTATGTAAAAAATAATCCGCAAACCAGTCTTTGATCGACTGCTGCTTATATCCGGCGCAAATAACAAAATCACGATATCCATAGTAGGAATATTCTTTCATGATATGCCAAAGGATCGGTTTCCCGCCGATCTCAATCAAGGGCTTCGGTTTAAACTGAGACTCTTCTGCTATGCGTGTTCCAAGACCACCGGCCAAAATTACAACTTTCATATGTTTCCCCGCCAATCTTATTTGCGTAATATCGTTTTATTATAATTTTGATTCTCATACTATAATAGCCGTAATCTATGGTTAAGAATACCATAAATTACGGCTTTCCGCAAGGTATATTACCCAAGCTCTTTTTTGCAGAAATCCAATGCCGATGCAACTACCGCATCCATATCATAATATTTGTATTCTCCGAGACGGCCGCCAAATTTTATGTTTGTCTCAGAGTCAGCCAGATCTTTATACTTTTGATACAATGCGCTATTTTTTTCATCATTTACCGGATAATACGGTTCATCTCCCGGCTTCCATTCTGAAGAATATTCCCGGCTGATGATCGTTTTCGGCAGGTCATTTCCGGCAGCATCTTTACCAAATTCAAACCATTTATGCTCTATGATCCTTGTCCAGGGCGTTTCGCGGTCTGTGTAATTTACGGCTGCATTTCCCTGAAAATTAGGAATATCCAGCGTTTCGTTTTCAAAACGCACGGAGCGATACTCCAGATATCCGAGTTTATACCCAAAGTATGCATCAATGGGACCGGTATAAATGATCTTGTCTGCCAATGCATCATATTCCTCTTTCCTGCTCAGATAGTCTGCTCCCAATTTTACCTCGATTCCAGCCAGCATATTGGCTACCATCTTGGTATATCCGCCAACAGGGATCCCCTGATAAAGAGCATTAAAATAATTGTTATCAAACGTATAGCGCACCGGCAGTCTTTTTATGATGAACGCAGGAAGATCCTTACAGTCCCGTCCCCATTGCTTTTCCGTATACCCTTTAACAAGCTTCTCAAAGATATCCCGGCCGACCAGCGAAATCGCCTGTTCCTCCAAATTATTCGGTTCCGTGATCCCGGCCGCCTGCTTCTGTTCTTCAATTCTGGCTGCAGCCTCCTGCGGGGTCACAACTCCCCACATCTGATGAAATGTATACATATTAAACGGCAAAGAATAAAGCTCACCCTTATAATTTGCCACCGGGCTGTTTGTGAATCTGTTGAACACAGCAAATCTCTGCAGATAATTCCAGACCTCTGTGTTATTGGTATGAAAAATATGGGCTCCATAGACATGAACATGGATCCGTTCCTGTTCTTCCGTATAAACATTGCCGGCAATGTGGCTGCGTTTATCAATCACAAGTACTTTTTTCCCGGCATCTGCAGCCTCCCTGGCGAAGGTTGCCCCATATAGCCCTGCGCCCACCACTAAATAATCATATTTTTTCATAATTCAAATCCCTATTTTCTAATAATATAGTTATCCGTAAATATCCCAATATATTTTTCCGAGTTTTGCCCTTATCTTGCTGCCCGGCTTAAAGATTTTCATTAAAATTTTTCTTGCAAGAACCAAATGTGTTGGTTTAGAAGCCTTGTGCTTTATGTTTTCGGAAGAAAAACCATGAAAAATATCCGGGTTTAATAATATTTTTTCATAATAAGGCGTTCGTCTGGCAGTTTCCCAAAAAGCATATCCAAAATCTTCCCCAAGCCTCATCCACGGTTTTAAAAAGCCGGCGTAATGAATGATATAAGGGTGTTTACGTGCCTCCTCATATTCATCCAAAATGGTATGGGGTGCATACCTGATCACATTGTGCCAGCGGAAGTGATCACAGTCAAAGAGCATATTCCATGCCATATCCAGATAGAATACCCGGCCTTTGCATACAATATTCAGAATGTCCTGATCAGAAAAGCGATAAATTCCGGTGTCCGCCATCTCAAAAAGCGCCTGCGTCGAAGTGACTTTATTGAATTCAGCTACATGAAACAGCAGAACCCCCGCCTGAAAATAAAGAAACGGATCCTTCAGACCAATTACATTTTGGCAATATTGCCGCATTTCGGAGTTTTTCATATTGCATTGTCCGGCGAAATCAGGATCTTTTGTTGCGGCAACCAGGCAATCCCCAATGTCTATCTGGAACAGATCTGCGAGATCTCTGCGGATGATCATATCACTGTCCAGATAGATTACTTTTGAATAATCTTTTAATATTTCCAGGATAAGAAAACGATAGAATGTTTCTGTGGTAATATGCTGTTTTGCCTGAAGCGCATATCCTGACACATATGTTGTAACATTAATAAAAATACATTCAACATTTTCCCGATTTAGCCGATCTGTAAATATCGTCCGGCTTTCCTGATCGATATCCGTATGTAAAATATAAATTTTATAGTCATTTTCATCAGATACATGATCCACGATCGATTGCACGCAGGTATACAGGATAGGGACATAATTCTGATTTGCCGCCAATACCACCGGCACATCTTTTCCCGTCTGAACTGCTTTTATTTCCGGAACCGCATCTGAATGATGGATAAGTGCAATTTGAACTTCTGTTAACCGATATTTGCTTTCTTTTATCAAATATTCATAATAGATACCCGCGAAGCGCTCCCCTAAATGCCCAGGGGTACGATATCCCTCCCTTGAATATTCTGACATGTCCGCACGTTTTTCAAATTCCTCTAAAATGCCAAACAAAAGCTCTGAGTATTTTTGAAAAAGTTCCCGCTTCATAATATACATATTGCACGGATAAAACTTTTGACCTTTAAAGTACTGCAAGGCCGTTTCGTATAAAAAATTATATTTTTCCCTGATGACATCCAGAAGAATATCTACATCCCGGACATGCAGTTCTGCGGCGTTTTCATAGTGTGCACGAACAGATCTGGCTCCCAATTGTCTGACATTGATCGATTTGGCAATTATAAAATCATATTTCTGGATGAATCGAGTCATGTCCGCTTCATTTAATTGTAATTCCCTTTGCGCTTTCGCATCCAAATAGTCATACTCGATTGTCCCCCATTCTGATTCGGGTAATTTCTTATTGCTGAACGAAAAAAAACGACGATAATGACAAAATCCGTAATAATCCGCTTCCATATTCTTCCATGCCCAGTATTGGGTGGTAAGTTCGCAATATGACTTATTTTTTTCCGAAATATTATCCCCCAGATTATCGCAATACATGTCCTCCGGAATCGGATCGGTCTGAAAAGCGCTCCCCCCGATCACATGATACAGGAGCGGATGATCTGTTATCCGCATGGTATTTCGGTTTGCAGTATGTGTCACAAAAATCTTAATATCTTCTTTACTCACCTGTGTAACTATCCCCCATATAGGCCCGGCAAACTTCATGTACTTCACCGCTCATTTTTAACTGTCCGCGATCCAGCCACAGGGCATGATCACATATATTCTCCACAGACTGAACCGAATGGGAAACATACAGCAAAGTCGTCCCATTTGCCAGCATTTCTTTCATGCGCTGCTCGCATTTCTCCTGAAACTTATAATCTCCTACCGACAATACCTCGTCACAGATCAGAATATCCGGCTTCACCATGGTTGCTACCGCAAATCCCAGTCTGGCAGCCATACCGGAGGAATAATTTTTGATCGGCATATCCAGAAAATCCTGCAGTTCCGAAAACTCTATGATCTCATCAAATTTTTCCAGCATAAACTTCATGGAGTATCCCATCAGCGTCCCGTTCAGGATCACATTTTCCCTGGCCGTCATTTCTCCGTCAAATCCCGCTCCCAGCTCGATCAACGGCGCAACTTTTCCGTTTACATACACCGATCCTTTGTATGGCTTCAGAATACCGCTGATTGTTTTCAGCAAAGTTGACTTTCCGGAACCGTTTGCTCCGATAATCCCCCAGGATTCTCCGGCTTGTACCTGAAAGCTGATATCCTGCAGAGCCAGAAATTCCTGAAACATCAGCTCATGTTTCAGCATTTTGATCACATATTCTTTTAAATTGTTTATCTGTTGAGACGCGCGATTAAACCGAATGGTCAGATCTTTTACGTCGATCACAATTTTCTTATCACTCATATTACGCCCCGGATTCATTCTGATCATACATATAATATAAATTCATCCTGCTTTTTGACAAAATACAGGGAACCTGCAAGCAGGAAGAGAAACGAAATTCCGAATCCATATAATACATAATCCCATTCGGGCAATTTCCGATCCAGAACACAGGTTCTGAAATGAATCAGGTAGATGCACATCGGATTCCATTTCGTAAGGATATTTTGCAGATTCTCAGGCAGCTGGCTCAGCGGATAAAAAATTGGTGTCAGATACATCCATGCGGTTGTGATCACAGAGTAAATGTACTGAATATCCCGAAAAAATACAGATGCCGCCGCCAGAAACAATCCCAGTCCGAGGCTGAATAGGTATATTTCGATCAAAACCACCGGAATAAAAAACATAGATGCAGAGAATCTGACTCCCGAAACCACAAAAACAAGAAACATCGCGAGCAGAGAAAACATCAGGTTGACCAAAGAACTGGTGATCTTAGACAGGGTGAACACATACTTGGGAACATATACTTTCTTTAA
>JAFUZJ010000017.1 GCA_017476665.1 Lachnospiraceae bacterium
CACAACCAAATGACTGCTTTCTTTTTCATAATACTTTACTCCTCCTGTCGTGAATTATATTTAGTACTTTCCGTGAAAAAACTCCTGACCCGGAGTCCAAGTCAGGAGTTATCATCTGCATTATGTATCAAAAAAGAGTACCGCAAATAAATGGACCAGCCCGAACAGAACTCTCGTCTATCCGCGTACCATTCCCATTTTCCGGCATATCCCTTATTTGACCTCAAACCAGTTACTCGTGGCTTCTCCAAGTCAATGCGACAGGCAGGTCTCCTGACTCACAGAGCAGACGATCCTGGTCTGATATGCCCTGTCATGACATATCATCTCATATCTTATCGTCCGGCAAAACCGCCTTCCCGTTTCCAGTGGCTTCGGTCTCCCGATCGGTTTTGCTCTCTCTGTATACAGTGACGAGTTCGCACAGGCCTCTCACCTGTTTCCCTTTTCACCGGAACCCTGTGCCGTCACAGCGCATGAGCACCGCGCCATTCCCGCACAACTTCCGACACCTGTTGATCATTTTCACTACAATATCCTATCTTATCACGTTTTTGCAATTTGTCAAGCGTTGCAAAAATACCTCTTTTTACCGCCTGCAACAGATTTTTCTTCAGCCTGTCACTGAGCACGCTCAATTTTACATGTGTGAACTTTCGTCTTCGGGTTATAATTAATTCCGACCAGCACAATCTCGCCGCCATAATCCTGCAATACCGCCGGATAATTTCGATCTTTAATCTGGCTGATCGCTCCTTCGGATGTCTTGTCCCATTTTAACTCTATGATCATAGCCGGAAGAACCGATCTTCTCTTTGGCAGATACACAACATCCGCTATTCCCTTGCCGGACGGCAATTCCTCAACCTTAATATACTTATCTATAGCAGCAATATACGCAAATTTTATTACATAACGCAAAGCCTGTTCATCGTTGTAAAACGTAGGTGCATACTGTGTTTCCCGCATCATATCTATAGCTTTTGCCACACAGTCAGACCTCTCCGCAATTGTATCCTCTAAAAGCTTTTGTGATCTGGCGAGCAATTCCACCCACCCCTGATTTACATCTCCGCTCTTCAGTATCTTCCTGAACTCGGTTCGGATCTCTTCATTTGGGATATGTGCTGTTCCGTCTGTCTCATTCCATGTAAGATATCCCAAATGGATCAATAAGGTAAGCACATCATCCCTGTTCCTGAAAGTTGCGAAATCATTCTCAAAGCTTTCTGTATCAACCTCCATTTCCTCCCCGGCTATCAGGCGCGAAATGGTTTCCTGCAGCCCCGCAAAATCCATATTAATATATGTTAGCAATGACTCCGCGGCAGATGTCTTTTTCCAATAGGAACTGTATTTTTTCTTTTTCATCGCCTGCATAACAGAATATGGATTATAGATTGCGCCAATTCCTTGAAAATCATACCCATCATACCAGTTTTTCGCCTCTTCAAAACTCATTCCATGCTTGTCACAGATCTCTCGGACTTCATTTTGCGTGAATCCGGTATATCCTGCAAATTCCCCGGGATCCAGGATCGGATATTCCGAAAAATCTGAAATGGCGGACTGAGAGCCATCCTTTTTGATAGGAAGGATCCCTGTCATATATGCGGCAGCAACCACTTTTGGCGTAAAATTAATATTCTTGAACCACTCCCGCAAAAGATTTAAATAGGCTATTTGCGCACCTTCATCCTGCTTTGCTTCTCTGATCAGCGCATCCCACTCATCTATGACAAAAATGATCTTTCTGCCCGTTATCTCCACACATTTTACAAATGCATCCGTGAGAGTTCCAGCCTGTTCCAGTTCCGGGTAAACTGCAACCATCTCCTCATATATCCGTTTCTCGATCAAACCCGGGATATCCGCCATCGCTTTATGCTGTTTTTTTAACATCGATACAAATCCCGCCACATCAATACCAACTACGTGATACCGGTTTAAGTGATCTTTATACTCCTCTGTGGCAGCTACCTCTCTGTCATCAAACAACTCATGTGAGTCACAGGAGCAATCATAATACGCACAGAGCATCTGTGCGGCATAGGACTTGCCAAACCGGCGCGGCCTGCTGATACAGGTCAGCTTATCCTTCGTACCTATTGTGCGATTGATCAGTCCGATCAAGCCCGTCTTATCCACATATTCTGAACGAACGACTTCCTGAAATCCGCTATTCCCCGGTTCAAAATAAAGTCCCATGAAAACTCCTCCTGAATCAACATGTCTCACATCATCAGTTTAAGTTTATGTCCAAGCGCTCCAAAAGTCAACGTCATTATCAGAATTCGAATTTTCCGAGCAGATCAGTCACATCTCACTTTCAGTGTAATACGTGAAAGTTTTTCTGCTTATCAATAATGGTGATTATATGCTCCGGTTTGATCCCTTTTTTATAATCAACTGGTTGATAAAAGCTGTTTTCATGCTATCCCGCCTTGTAGAACAGACCTCTCATCTGTCGATCAGCTTCAATTGAACCCAATAAGCAATTTCCATGAACAAGCAGAAGGAATTGAAACTGGATTATTTTCCAGCAAAATTTCCCTACCGTTGCTTTCGCGATAGAATATCTCATAAGTACAAACCCCAGAATTAGTGGTACATTTTACTTGTATATGTCCGTCCAACTCATCACCTAACTGTGAAGAAAGCCACTGTTGATTGGCAGACTTCGAATCCCATTCCATAAACCCATCCCAATCAATATCTCCATACTGCATCAAAAAATCATATATTGATCCTGTAGAAAAAGAATATTTCTCCATCGGAACATTGATATCTAAAGAAATCACTTCAACCACACCTGTAGTTCTATTTCGTATAATACCTGCTTCATATTCATGTATTCTTGTGCCTGGCACATAAGCAATAGAATCTACATTTATAAATCCTCCCGCAATCTGTGCCTCCCATGATTCGCTATCATATGTGCCATATTCAACATTATCTACAATAAATGTGTCTCTTTTCTTACCATTATCATAAATCCATCTTCTCAAGACATCTCCGTTTAATTCAGCAATCGGAACTCCTGCGAATCTACATTCATTATCGACCAGATCCTTCATTCCCTTTGCTAAATTGACCAATGCGGCTTTCGTTTCATCAGATAATCCTGTCTCCATTACAGTATTGCTTGCTATGCTTTCTTCCGGCGTAGTTTCTTCCGATAAATTCTCTGCCTCTTTCTTTTCCTTATGCACGCTCACATTCGCCCAGCGGTCCGTATAATAATGCCAGTTACCATCTTCTCCCTTATACTGCACATATTTCGAATCACTGAGATCCACATCTCCGTCGATATGCCCATAGACACAGACGATCACGCTGTTTGCATATATGATTCCATCTTCATATATATCCCGGTTTACGACCGGATTACTACAGGCATCTGCCGCCGCTCGTACTTCTGCATAAGCATCCTCACGATATTTTTCATATATGCTACTTATATCCGCATAAGAACCTTCGGTCGTAAAAGTAAACTCCTGTCCATCTATGAAAATCTCCTGCGTTTGGGGAAACATATTATCCGTCTTGATCCAATTCTCCCGTATCTCCTGAATGTCATCAGCGGAATAAAAAACATTTGCATATCTTCCCACATAAAAATCCGTTTCTGAATCAAATTGAAGATCATCAAACCTTTCTTTTGCCGGCACACTCTCATTCATCCTCTTTTCTGCATTCTCCGCATAGAAGATTCTCGCAAATTCATAGTCTATGTTGTTTTTCATATAATCCACAACATTTTGGAATTCCTGATACTGGGTCTTTTCTATCACATTCCCATCAATACCGTCCATTTGTTCGGCTGTCCGGCTATCCGGGTCAACGTCCGGTTTATATATTACACTGAATTTGCTTTCCTCTCCCGCTGCCGCATCTCCATCAATTTGTGCATATAAATAAAAACGTCCATAATTCCGGTCAAATAGGTTCTCATACCCCAACTGCGTTGCCGGAATCTCATAGTATATCGCAACCGTATTCGTGTAATCCGGCTCCGCCTGCGTTGCCTGATAGATGCCATAGCCGCTGACCGTCACCACTGCCGCAGCAGCGACACCTATTGCCGCTTTGCCCGCGGTTGTGCCCATAATCTTGCTTGCGAGACTTCCTGTTGCCTTAGACGGTGTTACTGGCGGCTGCACCACTGGTTCCTGAACGGGTGTCTGTACCACTGGATTTCCGCCTGTGACCTCTGATAATCCATCGGAAGCCGCCCGAATTCCCTTGCCTATCGCCCCTGTCACAGCACCGCCACCTATCCCGAGCACCACCGCACCCTCCAGCACATTGCGGAACACGATGAGGAGCAGCGGCATTGTCGCCAAGCTGTACAATCTCGTTCCATGCTTTACATCCATCTCAATTACAGCATCCTTAATGGACTTCCTCGCGTAATTCAGCCTGCTCTTGATCGTCCCCTCAGAGCAGCCGAAAGCCTGCGCAATCTCCTTAACAGACATTTCTTCATAATAGAAATACTGCACACAGAGCTTTTGCTCGATGGAAAGTCCGTCCAGGATCTCCGCAATAATCCTCTGCTTCTCCAAATCCATCAGAATTGCCTCGGGGATGAAATTCTCGTTGTCCTCGCTCACTGCCTCAAACACAAAATCCGTGCTTCCGTTCTCATCTGACTCCGCCAACACCTCCCGGCAATTCTTCTGGATATAGCGCAGCGTCAGATTGGTAGCAATCCGCCCCGCCCACACATAGAAAGCCTCCGGCTCCTTCAGGGTGCCTATCTTGTTGTAAATCTGCAGATAGGTCTCCTGCATGATATCCTCCGTTGCATGCTCATCCTTCACAATATCCCGGATAATCTTCTTGATATATTTTTCCGACAGCTCATACACTCTGTTGAAATTACCGGAATCGTCAGCCTTTTCCTTCTGCAGCTTCCGGACTTCCTCAAACAATTCCTTATCTTTTTTCTCAAACTGCTTCTTTCGCTTTTGGTATTGCTTTTCTTGCTGCTTTAGGATATCTGTCATTATCTTTCTCCTTTGTCTCAGTTGTGAATTTTTCCTGTTTTCCTCTCACGCACGAACTTTTCGTATCTCCCTTTCATGCTTAAGAATTTTTTCTTATTTATGATAGATAGATGCAGGATGTGTACAAAACAATGTGTCTGCTATCAATATCCCATCTGTTTCAGTTCATCAAGCAGCTCTACCAGTTCCTTGTACTTGCATCCCATCTGCTGCGCCTGCAAAGCATAGTCCATTGCCTTGGCATTATCCTGTTCCACACCATACCCATGCCGATAGCACTCAGCTAGCAGGTATGGTCCGTCATATAATCCAAGTTCCAATACTTTAGGCAGGTATTCCAATGCCTTATCATACTCCTTGTTGCGGTAATACAATATCGCTAAATTTTGATAATTGGTGCCGCCGTTATCCTCACCGGATTCTATAGACTTCAACATATATTCAATAGCCTTATCCATGTCGCCGATATTTCCATAGCAATAGCCAATCATATTGTTTATCGCATCATCTGAGCCCATCTCTCCTGCCTTTTGAAAATAGAGAATAGCTTTCTCATAATCTCCTCTGTTCGTATAGATTGCGGCTACATTCCAGTAATTTTCCCCTTCCAGATTTTCTTCTGCTTCTATGGATCTCAGATAATACACAAGGGCATTGTCATCATCTCCCATATCCTTATAGCAGCGACCGATCTGATAATTTACAGCCTGATCCGACCCCAGTTCTCCTGCTTTTTCGTAATACGTAATTGCCTTGTCATACTCATCCCATGACATGAAGTTACCGGCCAGGCTATAATAAATTTTAGGATTGTCACTGTCTAACGCAATTGCTCTTTCAAGATATTCCTCAGTCTTCGCGCTGTCCCCCTCTTTATGGTAATACCACGCGATTGCGCTATAGCCATAGGGATCACCGAGTTCAGCCGCCAAATTCGCGTACTTTAAGCCCAGTTCCACATTCTGCTCCACATTGATGCTCTCATAATTGACCAAATAAAACCATCCTAAATTATTGGCAGCAATCTGGTCTCCTAAGTCTGCCGCTTTGGTCAGCAGTTCCAGCCCATATACTGCATTCTGTTCAATCCCTTCCCCATACGCGTAGCTGTTGCCTACTCCTCGCAGGTAGGAGCTGTAAAACGAGGTATCAACTGTGGGATCTCCCTGTTCACAAAGTTCAATGGTCTTGCTCCAATATGCCACAGCTTTCTCATTACTCTGTTCAAAGCCTTCCCTTCCGCTGTAGTAATTGTTGCCCATCGTGCCCGACGCATGCGCGCTACCTAATTCTATGGCTTTCTCGTAGTATTCTTTTGCCTTTTCGACATCCTTCTCAAAATGATTTCCTTTATAGTACAGTTGACCGATCCCATAATAGCCGTTCGCGCTGCCAAGATCTGCCGCCTGCTGATAATACTCATAGGCTTTGTCATAGTCCTGCTTGCCGGATTCCTCGGATACATAGATGGTGCCCATCTCATAATAGCCTTCCGGCGACCCCAGCTCAATCATCTGCCGGTACATTTCTTCCAGCTTTGCCATATCAGGATCCTCATCTGCCTCCTCCCATGCACGCTCCAACTCCATGCTTTCCTTCAGGAGTTCATTAGCCTTGGCAAGATTGTTCAGACGCACCGCCTCCTGATACTTCTTTACGCCAACAAAAGCTCCTGCGCCGACAAGCACTATGACAATCACGGCAATCGCCACCAGCCAGCGCTTTCCCCCGGATTGCCCTTTGGGGCTGTTGCCGTCCATGTTTGCGTTCGCTGACGCATCCGCTATTTTCTCCTGTGTGATATCTGTACTCATGTGTTTTCTCCTCCTCATTTGCTTGTTTGTAACTGTTCAGAGCCACAATTATGAGCAAAAGGAAAGCTGCGAAGCAGCGGTTTTGCGAATGCTTCTGAATAGTTACGTTTGTTTTTTATTAGGATAGATACAGAAGATTTCAATTTGGTTTTATCCATTTTTATTTTTTTGTTAATTTTTAAAATATAGCCATTCCGCCGGATAAGTTGTCGGTTCAGTTTTTGATATTTAATTGTAATACATTTCGACACCGAATTATATTATATAAAATGTCAAGCTATACTTGAATACAATTCAGGAGGTGGAGCATATGAAGAACGAACCCTTAGTGATTAAGCGACGAGGCGAGGATGGAAGTAAGATCATTACGATTCGCATAAAGGAGGAAATTTTAAAATCCATTGACAAAATTGCTGCTGAGAGCAATTATAGCAGAAATGAATTGATCTGCACTATTTTACAACACGGAGTAAATAACCTTGAAATTCAATAAAATACACACATAAAAACTGCACATACAACCATTCCCCAAAAAAGAGGTGAACCCCAAAGCAATTCCGCTTCAGAGTTCACAATTTTCTAGTCTATTCAGAACCATTCCCAAAACCGCCACTTCGCAGCTTTACAGAGACGGCTTCCTATTGCTGCGACTTCAAATAAGGATCTACCTGTGAGAGCATGTTCTCAATATTCTCAAACGCAATGCTCTTGGTTGTTCCCAGTTTGTTCGCGTCCTCAATATGTTCTCTTACCAGCGCATATTGTTCCTCAATGCGGTTAAACTCCCGGTTTACCTGCGCCAGCTCCTTCTTCGCTGACTCTGCCGCATTCACAATGGTTTCCTGCGCCTCTGCCGTACCCTCCACTGCATTGCCGATTGCCAAGAAGGTATCTTTCGCAGCGACAATATTATTCACATTGTTCTGCAAAGCATTCCTGGTCATGGAAACACACTCTTCAATATGCTCGCTGCCTTTA
>JAFUZJ010000018.1 GCA_017476665.1 Lachnospiraceae bacterium
AGCTTTGCAGGTAACGGAGCACCTCAGAGCGGGATTCGTAGTTGGGGAAAATATGTGCTAAGTTCTTTTTGTGTTTCATGAATTTAAAATCCTCCTTTGATTTGTTTGCTTTGTGGGGTGAGCTGGGGGTATATATTGTTTGGAATGGGATAAAGCGTGCTTATCAATGTCTTTCTTGGAAATCTTGGCTGAAGCAGCCAGATGATTTGTTGGAATGATATGTCGTATTGTAATACAATTAATTTGCGGTGTCAATGTGTTTTTAATTTTATACGGACTCCCAGAATCTAAATTTACCATTGACTTGTTATCATACATTGCCATATAATGAAATTGCGGATTCCTCTGCGGAGGAGGAAACGATGTATGGCAAAGAAAACATTACAGGAACAGACGATCAAGGACAACTTCCTATTTGCTGCGGCAATGATGGACGGGGATAATAGCAAGGCGTTCTTAAGCTGTCTTCTCGGCAAGGATATTCAGCGCGTGGAGATCAGCTATGAGAAGAGTATTGTTTACCACCCGGAGCAGAAGGGGATACGGCTCGATGTGTTTTGCGAGGATGAAGAGAACACGCGGTACAATGTCGAAATGCAGGTACTCAATCGGAAGATTTTAAAGCGGGCAAGGTATTACCACGGACAGATCGATATGGAGTTATTGCTTGCGGGTATGGAGTACGAGAATCTGCCGGACAGCTTTGTGATCTTCATCTGTGACTTCGATCCCTTTGGGGGCGGGAAGTATCAGTATACGGCGCGGATGAAGCTGAAGGAGATGCCGGAGGCGGAGTATGAGGATGGGACGCATACCATTTTTCTGAGCACCAAGGGCAGGAACGGATCGGAGGTTCCGGGAGAGTTGGCGGCATTCTTGCAGTTCGCGGGGGCGGGTCTGGAGGCCAGCGAAGCGGATTATGCAAGTGATCTGGTGAAGCGGTTCCAGCACTCGATCCACAAGATCAAGTCTGACCGCGAGATGAGGAGCAGGTATATGTTGTTTGAAGAGATGATGCGGGATGAATATAAGGCCGGCAAAGTGGATGGCAGGGCAGATCATGTAGTTGAAGTTGTTCGCCGGAACAAAGCCAAAGGCCGTACTGTGTCTGAAATCGCAGAATTCTTGAACGAAGACGTAGACAAGATCGCTGCCATCTACGACACATGTGAAGCTACAGATGTAGAAACGAAAGATGAGTAATCTACACAAGTATTCTGATGTACAAAAGATCTAACGGTGAAAAACTGTCTGATGATAGGACCATTCGGTCAAAATATTTCAACCAATAAACGATTAATCATAAAAAGAGAACAGGGGAATCCGTAAACTTTGCCATATAAAATTATAGATTGGGGTGTTGAATATATCGCTGAAATCTGCTAAAATATTCTTTAGCTATGCAATCAGACGTGTAGAACCGTGTGAGGAATGAGTAGCAAATTTGTAAGGAACAGGTTTAAAACGAATATGACATTAGCAGAAAAGATTTTCGGCACCCATAGCAGCAGGGAGTTAAAGAGGATTGAGCCGATCGTGGATAAGATCGAGGCGCTTCGGCCCACGATGCAGGCGCTTTCGGATGCGGAGCTCAGGGGCAAGACCGAAGAATACAAGAAGAGGCTGGCAGAGGGAGAGACACTGGATGATCTGCTTCCGGAGGCTTTTGCTACGGTGCGTGAGGCGGGTAAGAGAGCGTTGAACATGGAGCATTACCGTGTGCAGCTGATCGGCGGTATTATCCTGCATCAGGGCCGCATCGCGGAGATGCGTACCGGTGAAGGTAAGACGCTGGTATCCACGTTGCCGGCGTATCTGAATGCATTGGAAGGCAAAGGCGTGCAGATTGTCACGGTCAATGACTATCTGGCAAAGCGTGACGCAGAGTGGATGGGACAGGTGCATGAGTTCCTGGGACTGAAGGTCGGTGTGGTCCTGAACGGTATGACCACAGAGGAGCGGCAGGCTGCCTATAATTGTGATATCACGTATGTGACGAACAATGAGCTGGGTTTTGACTATCTGCGTGATAATATGGCGATCTATAAGGAGCAGCTGGTGCTGCGGAATCTGCATTATGCGATCATCGATGAGGTGGACTCCGTGTTGATCGATGAGGCGAGAACGCCTTTGATCATATCGGGACAGAGCGGCAAGTCCACGTCCCTGTATGAGGCATGTGATATCCTGGCACGCCAGATGAAGCGCGGTGACGACATGGAGGAACTGTCCAAGATGGACGCCATCATGGGTATCGTGCAGGAGGAGAACGGTGACTTTATCGTTAATGAGAAGGATAAGGTGATCAATCTGACGGCAGCCGGTGTGGAGAAAGTGGAGCAGTTTTTCCATATTGCGAACTATGCGGATCCGGAGAATCTGGAGATTCAGCATAATATTATTCTGGCATTGCGTGCACACAATCTGATGTTCCGTGATCAGGATTATGTGGTGAAGGATGACCAGGTGCTGATCGTGGATGAGTTTACCGGACGTATCATGCCGGGACGTCGTTATTCGGACGGTCTGCATCAGGCGATCGAGGCGAAGGAGCATGTGAAGGTGAAGCGTGAGTCCAAGACGCTTGCCACGATCACGTTCCAGAATTTCTTTAATCTGTTTGACAAGAAGTGCGGCATGACCGGTACGGCTTTGACGGAGGAGAAGGAGTTCCGTGATATTTACGGGATGGACGTGGTGGAGATTCCCACCAATAAGCCGGTGGCGCGTATCGATCTGCAGGATGCTGTTTATAAGACAAAGAAGGAGAAGCTGCATGCAATCCTGGATGCAGTGGAGGAGGCGCATGCCAAGGGGCAGCCGGTTCTGGTCGGCACGATCACGATCGAGGCCAGTGAGGAGATCAGCCGTATGCTGCAGAAGCGCGGCATTCAGCATAAGGTGCTGAATGCGAAGTTCCATGAGATGGAGGCGGAGATTGTGGCGGATGCCGGTATCCATGGAGCGGTGACAATCGCTACGAACATGGCAGGTCGTGGTACGGATATCAAGCTGGATGAGGAGGCGAGAGCTGCCGGCGGTCTGAAGATCGTGGGTACGGAGCGTCATGAGTCCAGACGTATTGACAATCAGCTGCGTGGCCGTTCTGGACGTCAGGGTGATCCGGGTGAGGCGAAGTTCTATATTTCCCTGGAAGATGATCTGATGAGATTGTTCGGTTCCGAGCGTCTGATCTCCATGTTTAATTCGCTGGGAATCCCGGAGGGACAGGAGATTGAGCATAAGCTGCTGACCAATGCCATCGAGAATGCGCAGAAGAAGATCGAGAGCAATAACTACGGTATCCGTAAGAATCTGCTGGAGTATGACTATGTCATGAGCGAGCAGAGGGATATCATTTATGAGGAGCGCAGACGCGTGCTGAACGGCGAGAGCATGCGCGACTACATCTACAAGATGATCACGGATATCACGGAGAACTGTGTGGATATCAGTATTAATGATGATGTGAACAAGGAGGAGTGGGATTACAACGAGCTGAATACGCTGTTGTTGCCCACAATTCCCCTGGAGCCTGTGACCGCGGAGCGTGTGCATAAGGGCGGCAAGAACAGTCTGAAGCAGCAGCTGAAGGAAGAGGCTGTGAAGCTGTATGAGGCGAAGGAAGCGGAGTTCCCGGAGCCGGAGTCCATTCGTGAGATTGAGCGTGTGATCCTGTTGAAGGTGATCGACAGAAAGTGGATGGATCACATTGATGATATGGATCAGCTGCGTCAGGGAATCGGGCTGCAGGTGTACGGCCAGAGAGATCCGGTTGTGGAGTATAAGATGCAGGGCTATGAGATGTTTGATGAGATGACGCAGAACATCAAGGAAGAGACCGTGCGTCTGTTGCTGCATATCAAGGTGGAGCAGAAGGTGGAGCGTGAGCAGGTGGCGAAAGTGACCGGCACGAACAAGGATGATTCTGTGGCGAAGGCGCCGAAAAAGCGTGAGGCTGTGAAGATTTATCCGAATGATCCCTGCCCCTGCGGAAGCGGCAAGAAGTATAAGCAGTGTCATGGCCGGAAGGGCGCGGTTTAAGGGCGCGGATGAAAAGTTGAAGGTGGTTTCAAATGGTTGAATTGGATCAGATGAAGGCAGAGATTCTGCCTTATGAGCAGGGGTTGAGGGAAGTGAGAGCTTCCCTCGATCTGGATAATAAGTCAAAACGGATCGAAGAGTTGGAGATGGAAATGGAGGCGCCCGGTTTCTGGGATGATCCGGAGAAGTCCAACCAGAAGATGAAGGAACTGAAAAATCTGAAGGATACCGTGGAGCAGTGCGACAGGCTTTCGGCGCAGTATAATGATATCCTGGAGCTGATCGAGATGGGGTATGAGGACGAAGATCCGGAGATGGCAGCGGATATCCGGAGGGAGCTGGATGAGTTCCTGGCGGAGTTTGATGAGCTGCGGATCGGCACGCTGCTCTCCGGAGAGTATGATAAGAACAATGCGATCCTGAAGCTGAACGCAGGCGCCGGCGGTACCGAGAGCTGCGACTGGGCGGGAATGCTGTACCGTATGTATACCCGTTGGGCGGAGCGGAAGGGATTTCAGGTGGAGGTGCTGGACTATCTGGACGGCGATGAGGCGGGGATCAAGTCTGTGACTTTCCAGGTGAACGGTACCAATGCCTACGGTTATCTGAAATCGGAGAAGGGGGTGCACCGTCTGGTGCGGATCTCGCCCTTTAACGCGCAGGGCAAGCGTCAGACTTCCTTCGTTTCGCTGGATGTGATGCCGGATATCGAGGAAGATCTGGATGTGGAGATCGATGAGAAGGATTTGCGGATCGATACGTATCGAAGCAGCGGTGCCGGCGGTCAGCATATCAACAAGACTTCTTCGGCGGTGCGTATCACGCATATTCCCACGGGTACCGTGGTGCAGTGTCAGAATGAGAGAAGCCAGTTCCAGAACAAGGATAAGGCGATGCAGATGTTGAAGGCAAAGCTGTATCTGTTAAAGATGGAAGCTAATGTGGAGAAGTTGTCGGACATTCGTGGTGAGATCAAGGATATCGGCTGGGGCAATCAGATCAGGTCTTATGTATTGCAGCCGTACACGATGGTGAAGGATCACCGCACCGATGTGGAGACGGGAAATGTGGACGCCGTGTTGGACGGCGCCATCGATCCGTTTATCAACGGATATTTAAAGTGGATCAATACGACGCCTGAGAACGCATAAGATTCAGGAAGAAGAATGCATATACTACGTTTCTATAAGGCATGATCCAGAGGTTTCCGATGCCGAAGCTCAGGAATCCCAGAAACATCAGGGGAAGGAAGCTGAGTTCCAACAGGAAGAGGTGCATCTTGTGTCCGCGCATAATGCGGATGCTTAATCTGAGGATATCCGAGACGTTCCGCTCCGGGACATCTAAGAGGAGCATGTAGGATTGGGAGATCGCCAGACCGATCGGAAGATATACGGCAGCGCCGATGAGAAGCAGACAGAGTGCAAAGAGGATTTGCGCACTGTCTGTATTTGTTTGTGTCTGAAGCTGTTGGGCATAGCTTTGGATCAGCTGTGTGGGGATCAGATAAAGCTGGGAGGCAACGACAAAGACCGCGCTGATTCCCAGAGATTTCCTGAACTGTGCGCGGAACCCGTAAAACAGATCCGTCATCTGAACCGTTCTGCCGCAGGCTATGTTCAGGCACATAAAGGTGATTCCCACATTGAAAACAGAGGTAAATGCGGAAACAATCGCCTGGATCACATAGTCGATTATGGAATACACCGGCATATATTCTTCCAGATATGTGGTGTTTTGCAATAAAACGACCAGCTGGTCGGGGCTCATGCCGCTGGTGGCGAGATCGCTGCCGATCAGGATCAGACTAAAAAAGAAGCTGGCAAAGAACTCAACCGTGAGCTGTATTGCCAGCGTCATAAGTCCGGTCAGGAAGATGACCGGTATTATTTTTTTGTAATTGCCCTCCAGGGCGTCTTTGGCCCTGTCTTTCAACTGGGCGCGGGTCAGAAGTGCTTGTTCCATAGCTGCCTGCCTTATGTCTATTTATCCTATTTATGTCTATACGTCAAATTTGGCATTGGCTCCCGCCAATTTGCCGTAATCTCTTGCTTTCTTATCCTGTTGGTAAGGATTTTTCTCGTCGTTGTACTTGATCTGTGTGGTGGTAAGACCGCCGGATACATAGCTGCGTCCGCATTCCGGGCAGATTGCCGTGTGGATCGCCACGGAAGCGCGGAGTACTTTGCCGTTGTGCTGTGCCGCCTCGGTGTAAGCGTTGCTCACATGCTCCTGCTCGTGGGCGCGCACTCTGGCGCCGGCGCTTTCTGGAGAGATATGCTGTGCTGTCTTAAAGGACACCATCTCATCGGAGCCATCCTGGTATTTGCGCCTCTTGCAGGTTTCACATTCGCCGTCGCCCTTTATCTTGTCTTCCTGTCCGGGCATCCCCGGGAGTTTCTTCGCATCTTCGGCAGCGGATACACCGGTGCCTGTCTCGGCACGGCCGGTCTGATAAGGACTATATGGACTGTAATTAAAATTTAATGGAGAGATTGCCATACCGATACCTCCTTTATTGTATTCCAAAGTTCCGGGTCCTGCTGTACCGTATAGATCGCATAGACACACATGCTGATCCCGAGGGCAATGCCGATGCAGGAGAGGAAAACTCCTGATTTGCTCACAGGCGGCATGGGGGCTCCGCTTCGTTTGGTGAGGACGGCAAAGAGGATGCCGAGCGCGCCTGCCGGAACGGAAAGGACTCCGGTGCAGCAGAGGAATACGGAAAGCAGGCCACAGAGAAAAGAGGCTGTGGAAAAGAGACTGATCCGGTTGCCTGCTCTGTCGGTATTGAATTCTGCCTGAAAGTCGTTGAAATCCACTTTTTTCCCCTGCCTGCCACAGCTTATACTTTATTGATTATACTATAGCACGTTTTGCGTGGGTTTGTAAATCCTTTTTAAAATTCACAAAAAAGATTGAAAAAAACCGCATTTTTCAATACAATAAAAGCAGCATGAAAAAATGCCGTCCGGCAGGAGAAGAGACAGGGAGAGCATATGGATATCTTACAGACATTAAAGGAAGAACTGAAGGTTGAGAAATGGCAGGTGGAGGCTGCGGTAAAGCTGATCGATGAGGGGAACACGATTCCTTTCATCTCCCGGTACCGCAAGGAGGTCACGGGTTCGCTGAATGACGAGCAGCTGAGAAATCTGCATGAGAGGCTGCAATATCTGCGGAATCTGGAGGAGAAGAAGGAGCAGGTGCTTGGCAGTATAGAAGAACAGGGTATGTTGACGGAGGAACTGAAGGCGAAGATCCTCGCGGCGGATACGCTGGTACTGGTGGAGGATCTGTATCGCCCGTATCGTCCGAAGCGGAAGACCAGAGCCAGTGTGGCGAAGGAGAAGGGACTGGACGGGCTGGCGCAGTTTATTCTGGCGCAGGAGACGTCGGCGCCTGTGGAGCAGGAAGCGGAGAAGTATCTGTCCGAGGAAAAAGAGGTAAAGACGGTGGCGGACGCCATCCAGGGGGCAAAGGATATCATTGCGGAGGCAATCTCCGATGAGGCAGACTACAGACTTTATATCCGGAACATCACTGCGGAGGAGGGGATCATCACCAGCACGGCCAAGGATGAGAAGCAGCAGTCCGTGTATGAGATGTACTATGCGTTTGAGGAGCCGGTGAAAAAAATTGCCGGGCACAGAGTGCTGGCGCTGAACCGCGGCGAGGCGGAGAAGGTGCTGACGGTGAAGGTGAATGCGCCGGTGGAGCGCATCGTGCGTTATTTGGAGAAGCAGAAGATCACTTCCCAGAACCCTTATACCACGCCCCTCCTGCAGGAAGCGGTGGCGGACAGCTATGAGCGTCTGATCGCGCCTGCCATCGAGCGTGAGATCCGTAATGATCTGACGGAGAAGGCGGAGGACGGCGCCATCAATGTGTTTGGCAAGAATCTGGAGCAGCTTCTGCTGCAGCCGCCCATCGCGGGGAAGGTGGTTCTGGGATGGGACCCGGCTTTTCGTACAGGATGTAAGCTGGCGGTGGTGGATGCCACCGGAAAAGTGCTGGACACCAAGGTGATCTATCCCACGGCACCCCAGAACAAGGTGGAGGAAGCCAAGGCGGAGTTGAAGAAGCTGATCAAGAAATATCATGTGGATCTGATCTCCGTGGGGAACGGTACGGCGTCCCGGGAGTCGGAGCAGGTGATCGTGGAGCTTTTGAAGGAGCTGGATCGGCCGGTGCAGTATGTGATCGTGAATGAGGCCGGGGCGTCGGTGTATTCCGCGAGCAAGCTGGCGACGGAGGAGTTTCCCCAGTTTGATGTGGGGCAGAGGAGCGCGGCATCCATCGCCCGCAGACTGCAGGATCCGTTGGCGGAGTTGGTGAAGATCGATCCGAAATCCATCGGAGTGGGGCAGTATCAGCATGACATGAACCAGAAGAAGCTGAGCGATGCGCTGAATGGTGTGGTGGAAGACAGTGTGAATAAGGTGGGCGTTGATCTGAATACGGCTTCGGCGCCGCTGTTGTCTTATATTTCCGGCATCAACAAGACCATTGCAAAGAATATTGTGGATTACCGCGAGGCCAACGGCAGATTCACGAACAGAAAGCAGCTGCTGAAGGTGGCGAAGCTGGGGCCGAAGGCGTATGAGCAGTGCGCTGGATTCATGCGCATCACGGACGGGGACAACCCGCTGGATGCCACCAGTGTGCACCCGGAATCCTATGAAGCGGCGGAGAAGCTTTTGGCGAAGCTGGATCTGACCATGGAAGATGTGAAGGCCATGCAGAAGAAGGCGGCAGAGCAACGTAAGAGCGGCGCGGCAGGTGCAGGCGGCAAAGCTGGCGGTGCGGCAGGTGCTGCAGCAGCGGGAGCAGGTGCGAAGGGAAGCGCGGCGAAAGGCGGCGTGACGAAGGGCGGCAGCGACAGAAATCAAAAGCTTCAGGTGCGCAACACCAATACCGCCATGGGGAAGGCGCTGGCGGCAGCTTTGGGCGGCGTAACCCTGCAGGAGGAGACACCCGCGAAGGGCGCCGGGAAGAGCGGCGCAGGCGGAGACAGAGGCGGCGCGGCTGAGCGCACGGGAAGCGCGGTGGCCTCCGGGCTGGAGAAGCGCGTCGGGGATAAGAAGAAACTGGCGGAGGAGCTGGGTATCGGTGAGATCACACTGACAGATATCTTAAAGGAGCTGGAGAAGCCGGCGCGTGATCCCAGAGACGATATGCCCAAGCCGATCCTGCGGAGCGATGTGCTGGATATGAAGGACTTAAAGCCCGGTATGATTTTAAAGGGAACGGTGCGGAATGTCATTGATTTCGGCGTATTTGTGGATATCGGGGTGCATCAGGACGGACTGGTACATATCTCGCAGATTACGGACCGTTATATCAAGCATCCGCTGGAGGCGGTCAGCGTGGGGGACATTGTGGATGTGCAGGTGTTGGATGTGGATGCGGCAAAGAAACGGATCAGTCTTACGATGAAGATTAAAGCGGCAAAATAGAAGGAAGCGGTAAAGTAATCAAAGTAAATACCGGCATGCATTTTGAAAACAGGATTTTGAATTTCAAATGTATGCCGGTATATTTTATATTTGGAGATATGTTATCGTTTTATTCCACGTCCTGCAGGGCAGCGTAATCTTCTTCGCCGGTGCGGATCTTGACCACTTTATCCACATTATAGACAAAGATCTTGCCGTCGCCGATATGGCCGGTGTAGAGAGCTTTCTTGGCGGCGTCCACCACTTTTTCCACAGGGATCTTGCTGACTACCACTTCCACCTTGATCTTGGGCAGCAGGGTTGCATCCACCTCGACACCGCGGTAACGCTCGCCGGCGCCCTTCTGGATGCCGCAGCCCATGACCTGGGTGACGGTCATGCCGGTCACGCCCAGATTGTTCAGTGCTCTCTTCAGGTGGTCATAGCGGGAGAGCTTTGCGACGATCACAATCTTGTGGATGCCGGTGTTCAGATCAGGCAGCGCTGGTGCCTCCACAACCTTTACGGCCGCCTTCTGCATGGCCGGTGAAGCGGCGTCGAAGTCGTGCACGCCCAGGTCTGTATTCTCGTTCTCCTCCACGATGTTGCCGGTCACATCCATAATGCTGAAGCCTGCGTATGCGGAGGTCAGACCATGTTCGGTGATATCCAGACCGGTCAGCTCCTCTTCCTCGGAGGCGCGCAGTCCCAGGGTCGCCTTAATGACAGAGAATGTAATGAAGATTGTGACTACAGTCCAGGCAGCTGTTGCACACATACCCAGAAGCTGGATGCCTAAGAGTTTGAAGCCGCCGCCATAAAAGAGACCGGTCATCACATTGCCCTGTGCGTCCACCAGGCTGTAGCCTGGCACGGTATCTGTGGAGAAAAGACCGACAGCGATGGTACCCCAGATACCGTTGCAGCAGTGAACCGCCACTGCACCCACAGGGTCATCTACGCGGAGTACATTATCCAGGACCCATACACCGAATACCACCAGCACGCCGGAGACGGCACCGATGATGGCAGCGCCCAGCGCATCCGCCGTATCGCAGGGAGCGGTGATGGCTACCAGGCCCGCCAGGGAGGCATTCAGACACATAGAGACATCGGGTTTTCCGTATTTGATCCAGGTAAAGATCATGCAGACCACGGTGGCAATTGCCGGTGCGATCGTGGTGCTGACAAAGATGGCACCTAGCTGATCTACGCTGGTGGCAGCGGCTCCGTTGAAGCCGTACCAGCCCAGCCACAGGATGAATACACCCAGGGCACCCATAGGGATGTTGTGGCCGGGGAAGGCATTTACTTTTGTGATCTTTCCGTTGGAGTCCTTTACAAACTTACCGATACGGGGCCCCAACATCCAGGCGCCCACCAGGGCACAGATACCGCCCACCATATGGATACAGTTGGAACCGGCGAAATCGTGGAAACCGATCTGGGCAAGCCAGCCGCCGCCCCAGGTCCAATGGGCTTCGATGGGATAGATCACCGCCGAGATTACTGCGGAGTACACACAGTAGGAAATGAAGCGTGTGCGCTCTGCCATGGCGCCGGACACGATGGTCGCGGTGGTAGCGCAGAACACCAGGTTAAATACAAATCCTGCCCAGTCAAAATCGGAATAATTGGTAAAGATATCAAAGTTCGGCATTCCCAGAAATCCGCCCAGGATATCCTCCCCCAAAAACAATCCGAAACCGATCAGAATAAAGGTAACGGTACCGATACAGAAATCCATCAGGTTTTTCATAATGATATTGCCGGCGTTCTTCGCACGGGCAAACCCACATTCCACCATGGCAAAGCCCGCCTGCATCCAGAAGACCAGCGCGGCGCCCGCCAGAAACCACACAGCAAAGAGACGTTCATCGATTAAAGCAAGTACTTCATTCATAATCTCACTCCTCCTATTCAAGTTAATATGATCGGTCAAGTCTAAGCTGTTATATACTGTCGTTCCGTGTTGTTTTGTTTCATCCCGCGGCGATGAATGATGGAATGACACTATAAAAACAGATTAGAATAAGAAAAGAAAAAGGCGCCTTCCCTTTTTAGGGAAAACGCCTTTGTTCTTGTTTGGGATTGTAAAACAGGTTTGGAGAATTGTCAAGGGGGAATTTTGAAAAAGAAATGGTTGACAGGGGGAATTTTGAAAAAGAAATGGTTAACAGGGGGATTAAAAAAACAACTCTCTTTTTACATTTGTGTTTTGTGGATAGAATAATACAATCTGGGGGGTGTGGAGGATATAAAGGGATTGAAAGAAGGGATTGGCAGAATTGTGGAAACTTGACTTAAAACACATTTTTCTTATTTCAGTCCCAATAATTTATAGTATTACGATTTCGCAACAACGAAAAAATGATATTTTTGCAATACAATTTAAATATTTACATTTAATAGCAATAAAATAACTGATATTATGATAAAAGGACTAAAAAAAATGACTTAAAATGCAAAAATTATGTTTCAGTCCCAATTAAAAGAAAGAAGGGCATAATATGTCAGGCGGTTCGTCAATGCTTACTTGAAAAGGCAATGGTATGATTGTATAATCAAAGAAGCATTAAGAGAAATGGCAGAATTATTAGGGGAGATATATAAAATGTCGTTTGTAAACTGTATGCTGGAAGAACAAGAAAGAAGAGAGTATTGGGTTTCACAAATAGGTAAAATTTGAAGGCGGTACGATAGACAGAGACCGTGATATAAGACTACGACTCCTGTTTTGAAACAGGAAATTCGAAAAAATGATATATATTGGTATTCTGTGATGTTGGATAAAATAGATCAGGATGAGACCGTCCTTCAAGTGTTTCGAGAAGCAATAACGGCTTATGCTGTTGATGGATATATAGGTGTATTTACAAAAATTAATAATAAGTGTGAAAAAATTTATATTCAATTTTAGAACAAGAATAATCAAGATGAAAATAATTTTTTAAAATTTTCTTGACACGAAAAATGAACTGTGCTATTTGTATTTATAAAGCGAAGGCGCTTAGGGTAATTCCCTGAGCGCCTTCTTTTTATTTTCGCGAGCATTGAGGCACGCGGACACGCTTGCGTGTCCATGGGCCGAAAGCCGCGAAACCGAAAGCCGCAAAGCGGGTTGAGGAAACAAAATTATCATCTGAGGAGGACAGGATTATGAGCAGTTATGGAGCAACATGTGAAAAGAAGCAGTCGGTGACAGACATTTACGGAAGCCTGGTGTTCAATGACAAGGTCATGAGGGAAAGACTTCCCAAGGATATTTATAAGGCGGTACATAAGACGATCATGAACGGAACCCATCTGGAGCTGGATGTGGCGAACTCGGTGGCAGCGGCCATGAAGGAGTGGGCCGTAGAACTGGGGGCAACGCATTTTACACACTGGTTCCAGCCGATGACAGGGCTCACCGCGGAGAAGCATGACAGCTTTCTCTCCCCGGAGCCGGACGGTACGGTGATCATGGAATTTTCGGGAAAGGAGCTGGTGAAGGGGGAGCCGGATGCATCCAGCTTTCCTTCCGGGGGACTTCGGGCCACCTTTGAGGCCAGAGGCTATACCGCATGGGATCCGTCTTCACCGGCGTTCATCAAGGATGGGACCTTGTATATCCCCACCGCGTTTATCTCATACGGCGGCGAGGCGTTAGATAAGAAGACACCGCTCCTGCGATCCATGGAGGCGCTGAATGTGCAGGCAGTGAAGGTGTTGCATCTGCTGGGCGATACGGATGTCAGCCATGTGACCACCACGGTGGGATCGGAGCAGGAGTACTTCCTGATCGACAAGTCTATGTACATGAAGCGGAAGGATCTGCTGTTCTGCGGCAGGACGCTATTGGGTGCGGCGGCGCCCAAGGGGCAGGAGATGGAGGATCACTATTTCGGCGTGTTGAAGCCGAAGGTATCCGCCTTTATGCATGATCTGGATGAGGAGCTGTGGAAGCTGGGGATTCCGGCGAAGACGAAGCACAATGAGGTTGCGCCATCCCAGCACGAGCTGGCACCGGTGTTTGAGACCGCGAATGTGGCGGTGGATCACAACCAGCTGACCATGGAAGTGATGAAGAAGGTGGCGGATAAGCATGGGTTTGCGTGTCTGTTGCATGAGAAGCCCTTTGAAGGGATCAACGGTTCCGGTAAGCACAACAACTGGTCCATCGGTACAGACACCGGAATCAACCTGTTGGATCCGGGCAAGAAGCCTGCGGAGAATGTACGGTTTCTGGTGTTTCTGATGGCGGTGATCACGGCCGTGGATGATTACGCGGATGTGCTCAGACTTTCCGTTGCAACCGCAGGAAACGATCACAGACTGGGAGCGAACGAGGCACCGCCTGCCATTATCTCGATCTTTGTGGGTGATGAGCTGGCAGCCGTGCTGGATTCCATCGAGAAGGGGACCGCGTTTGAGGGAACCGGCAAGATCAACATGAGCGGCGCGGAGGTGCTGCCGCATATCACCAAGGATACCACGGACCGGAACAGAACATCGCCTTTCGCGTTTACAGGCAACAAGTTTGAGTTCAGAATGCCGGGTTCGGCGGTGTCTGTGGCAAATGCGAACATTGTATTGAATACGGCGGTGGCGCAGGCACTGGCGGATATTTATGAAGAGTTGAAGGATGTGCCCGCGGAGGAGCTTTCCGGGGCAATCCAGAAGCTGTTAAAGTCCAGACTGGAAGCCCATAAGCGGGTGCTGTTCAACGGAAACGGATACACGGACGAATGGGTGGAGGAAGCGGCAAGACGTGGCCTGGATAACCTGAAATCCCTGCCAGATGCAATGCCCCGTTGGATCACGGACAAGAGCGTGAAGCTGTTCACCACACACAAGGTACTCACGAAGGAGGAGATCTTCTCCCGCTATGAGATTCTGTTGGAGAACTACACGAAGGCGGTTCACATCGAGGCGCTGACCTTGCAGGAGATGGTGCGGAAAGACTTTACCAGCGGACTGCTGGCCTATATGAAAGATCTGACCGAGGAGGCAGCAGGGAAGAAAGCGCTGTTGTCGGCGGAGGCCTGCGTGATGGAGGAGGGCATCCTGACGAAGCTTTCGGCGGATGCAAAGGAGATTGCAGGAAAGCTGGAGCAGCTGGCAGCCGATACGAAGCAGGCAGAGCAGAAGACGGATGTGCTGGAGGGCGCGAAGTATTATGAGAGCGTCGTTTTAAAGGATATGGAGGAGCTGCGGAAGTTTGTGGATGACGCGGAGGAGTTGATACCGGATCAGTACCTGCCTTATCCGACCTATGGAGCGATGTTGTTTGCACTGCGGTAGGGGAGTGCGCAAAAATATTGTGGACATGATATGTTTTATTTCGGACACGCTTTCGCTCCGTGAAAAACGTAACGGACACTAAGGCACCAAAATACGGTGCCTAAGTGCCGACGTTTTTCAAGGGTCCTGGCACAAAACATATCACGCCCACAACTTAAGTTTTCGCAAGCTCTAACAGGGCAATTTTTTTATGGGCAGGAAAGTGTGCGGTTTGCACAGATTATGAAATAAGGAGATTGGGTATGGAGACGAGGGCAGAGAAGAAAAACCGAAAAGCGGAACAGAAACCGGTACCGGCTATGCCGGATTACAGTGGGCTGTATCGTGAGCGGGATGCATGCGGCATCGGCGCGGTGGTGAATATTGACGGGCGCAGGACGTATGAGGTGCTGGACGACGCGCTGAGTATTGTGGAGAAGCTGGAGCACAGAGCGGGAAAGGACGCCACGGGAAAAGTGGGAGACGGCGTGGGAATCCTGGCGCAGATTTCCCATGAATTCTTCAAAAAGGCTGTGAGCGGCAAAGAAAAGGCGAAGGACGGCTGCGGCGGAATTGAATTGGGAGAAGCGGGAGACTACGGAATCGGTATGTTTTTCCTGCCCCAGGATAAGATGAAGCGGACCTTTGCCATGCGGATGTTTGAGGTGATCGCGGAGAAGGAAGGGCTGGAGGTTTTGGGCTGGAGACAGGTGCCGACGCATCCGGAAATCCTGGGACAGGTGGCGGTGGACTGCATGCCGGACATCCGCCAGGTGTTTTTAAAGCGGCCGGAGTCGGTGGAGAGAGGGCTTGCTTTTGACAGAAGACTTTATGTGGTGCGCAGGGAGTTTGAGCAGAGTTCGGAGGATACCTATATCTGCTCGTTGTCGTCGAGAACCATTGTGTATAAGGGCATGTTTCTGGTAGGGCAGCTCAGAAACTTCTATGAGGACCTGCAGGATAAAGATTACAGGAGTGCCATCGCGCTGGTACACTCGCGGTTTTCCACGAACACCACGCCTTCCTGGGAGCGGGCGCATCCGTACCGGATGGTGGCGCACAACGGGGAGATCAACACGATCCGCGGAAATATCGACAGGATGTTGGCCCGTGAGGAGACCATGTCCTCCGAGGTATTCCAAGGCGATCTGGACAAGATTTATCCGGTCATCTCCAAGACCGGATCGGATTCCGCCATGTTGGATAACACATTGGAATTCCTGTACATGAACGGGATGGAACTGCCCCTTGCCATGATGATGATCATTCCGGAGCCTTGGAAACACAACGGATTTATGACCCAGGACAAAAAAGATTTTTATCATTATTACGCGACTATGATGGAGCCCTGGGACGGACCGGCGGCCATGCTTTTCTCGGACGGGGAAACCTTTGGTGCGACATTGGACCGGAACGGTCTGAGACCTTCCCGATACTATGTGACGGATGATAACAGACTGATCCTGTCTTCGGAGGTGGGGGTGCTGGATATCGATGCGGCCCATATTGTGAAGAAGTCCAGGCTGGAGCCCGGCAAGATCCTGTTAGTGGATACGAAGGCCGGCCGGATCATTTCCGATGAGGAGTGCAAGCGGGATTATGCGGCGAGAAATCCTTACGGGGAATGGCTGGACAGGAATCTGCTCCGGCTGAAGGATCTGCATATCCCGAACCGGAAGATCCCGGTACATACCCAGGAAACCCGGGACAAATTGTATAAGGCATTCGGGTATTCCTATGAGGATGTGATGCAGCAGATCCTGCCCATGGCGGAAAACGGAGTAGAGCCCACCATGTCCATGGGGCATGATGTGCCGCTGGCGCTGTTGTCCAAGGAGCACCCGCTGTTGTTTCATTATTTTCAGCAGTTGTTTGCCCAGGTGACGAACCCGCCCATTGATTCCCTGCGGGAGAAGATCGTGACGGATACCACGGTCTACATTGGTTCCGACGGAGATCTGTTAGCGAAGAAAGCGGATAACTGCAGGGTGCTGGAGGTGGACAATCCGATCCTCACAGGCGTGGATATGCTGAAGATCAAGTCTCTGGATCAGCCGGGATTTCGAGCGGAGACGGTTTCTCTTTTGTATTATAAAAATACTTCCCTGGAGCATGCGCTGACACAGCTGAACATTGCGGTGGACAGGGCGGCGGCAAACGGGAAGAATATCATTATTCTGTCCGACAGAGGCGTGGATGAAAACCATGTGGCAATCCCGTCCCTGTTGGCGGTATCCTCGGTGGAGCAGCATCTGGTGCAGACCAGAAAGCGCACGGTGGTGTCGCTGATCCTGGAGAGTGCGGAGCCCAGAGATGTGCATCAGATCGCGACGTTGTTGGGATTCGGCGCGAGAGCGGTGAACCCGTATCTGGCGCAGGAGTGCATCTCGGAGCTGATCGACAGGGGACTGTTGGACAAGGATTATCACACGGCCATTGAGGACTATAATCACGCGCTGCTGTCGGGCGTGGTAAAGATCGCGGCGAAGATGGGAATTTCCACGCTGCAGTCCTATCAGTCGGCCAGGATCTTTGAGGCCATCGGGCTGTCAAGGGAATTGGTGGACACTTATTTCATGGGCACTGTGAGCCGGATCGGCGGCATCGGGATCAAGGAGATCAGCGAGGATATCTCCGCCCGTCATGATCATGCTTTTGATCCGCTGGGGCTGGCGGTGGATACCACTTTGGATTCCGCCGGATTCCATTCGCTGAAAAGCGGTCCGGGGCATGAGGATCATCTGTATAGCCCGGAGACGATCATCACGCTGCAGCAGGCGGTGCGCAGTGAGAGTTATGAAAAATTCAAAGAATATACCGCGCTGGTGGACGATCCTAAGAGGCCGCACACGCTGCGGAGTCTGCTGGCGTTTAACCGGGTGCAGGAGCCTGTGGATATCAGCGAGGTGGAGCCGGTGGAATCCATCGTGAAGCGATTCCAGACCGGGGCCATGTCTTACGGTTCCCTGTCTTATGAAGCTCATTCCTGCCTGGCCATCGCCATGAATCGGTTGGGCGGTAAGTCCAATACGGGTGAGGGCGGCGAGGCCGTGGAGCGTTTCGGCACGGAGAAAAACAGTGCCGTAAAGCAGGTGGCATCGGGACGGTTCGGTGTGACCAGCGCGTACCTGAACAGCGCCAAGGAGATCCAGATCAAGATGGCGCAGGGGGCAAAGCCCGGAGAGGGCGGACATCTGCCGGGGAAAAAGGTGTATCCCTGGGTGGCGGCAACCCGCTTTTCCACGCCGGGGGTGTCTCTGATCTCACCGCCGCCTCATCATGATATTTATTCCATCGAGGATCTGGCGCAGTTGATCTTTGACTTAAAGAACGCGAATACGGACGCGAGAATTTCCGTGAAGCTGGTATCGGAGGCAGGGGTGGGAACCATCGCTGCCGGCGTGGCAAAGGCCGGCGCCCAGGTGATCCTGGTATCCGGGTATGACGGGGGAACCGGCGCGGCGCCTTATTCCTCCATTCACCATGCGGGATTGCCCTGGGAGCTGGGCATCAGCGAGGCACATCAGAGCCTGATCGAGAACGGCCTGCGGGAGCGGGTGGTGCTGGAGACGGACGGCAAGCTTATGAGCGGCAGAGATGTGGCCATCGCGGCTCTTTTGGGCGCGGAGGAATTCGGGTTTGCCACGGCACCGCTTGTGTCCATCGGGTGTATGATGATGCGGGTGTGCTCCAAGGATACCTGTCCTGTGGGTATTGCAACTCAAAATGAGAAGCTGCGGGGTTGTTTCCACGGAAAGCCGGAGTATGTGATGTGCTTCATGCGGTTTGTGGCCGAAGAACTCCGGGAGATCATGGCGGATCTGGGCTTCCGCACGGTGGACGAGATGGTGGGACGCACGGATTGCCTGAAGAAGAAAGAGAAGTTTGAGGCGCCCAGAGCGGTACTGGCGGATCTGGATACGATCCTGAATCCCGGTTTTGCAAAGGCAAAGGATCTGCATTTCGACGAGACGAGAGTGTACGATTTCCATCTGGAGACCGGTAAGGACGAGGCGGTGCTCTTGCCTGCCTTTGCGGAGGCGCTTACGGGGAAAAAGAAGCCGAAGGGCGAGCGGGTGCAGGTGGAGGTGTCCAGTACAGACAGAGCCTTCGGCACGATCCTGGGAAGCAGGATCACCAGGCAGTATCAGAATACTTTGGCGGAGGACAGTTTCGTGGTGGATTGCACGGGCGGCGGAGGACAGTCCTTTGGCGCATTTCTGCCGAAAGGTCTGACGATCCGGCTCACCGGTGACGCTAACGACGGTTTTGGAAAGGGGCTGTCCGGCGGAAAGCTGGTGGTGATGCCGCCTGCGAAGGCAGGCTATGACGCCCATGAGAATGTGATCATCGGAAACGTGGCGCTCTATGGCGCAACCTCCGGCAAGGCTTATGTTTGCGGTCTGGCGGGAGAGCGGTTCTGTGTGAGAAACTCCGGCGCCGTTGCGGTGTGCGAGGGCTGCGGCGATCACGGTCTGGAGTACATGACCGGCGGCCGGGCCGTGGTGTTGGGTATGACGGGAAAGAACTTTGCGGCGGGTATGAGCGGCGGTATTGCTTATGTGCTGGACAGAGAGCATACGCTGTATCTGCGCATGAATAAGGATATGGATTCTTTGTTGGAAGTGACGGAGAAGTATGACATTGAGGAACTGAAGGAGATTTTGGAGGACTATGTGAAGGAAACGGGTTCGGTGTTTGCGAAAGAGATCCTGGAGCACTATGCGGAGTATTTGCCGGATTTTAAAAAGATTGTGCCGAATGACTACCAGCGGATGTTGTCTGCCATCTCAAAGTTTGAGGAGCAGGGAATCCCTCACGACAACGCCGTGCTGGAAGCGTTTAAGGAGGTGTCCAAGTAATGGGAAAAGCAACCGGTTTTTTGGAGTATGAGAGAAAAAATAACGGGGATATCCCGGTCAGAGAACGGGTTCTGAATTTCAAGGAGTTTCACACACCTCTTTCGGAAGGGGAGCGCAGGGAGCAGGCGGCGCGCTGTATGAACTGCGGTGTGCCTCTGTGTCAGTCGGCCATGAAGCTTTCCGGTATGGTGACGGGCTGTCCGCTGCACAATCTGATTCCGGAGTGGAATGACCAGATCTGGCTTGCCCATGATGAGCATGCGTTTCATCGTTTGAATAAGACCAGTAATTTCCCGGAGTTTACGGGGCGGGTGTGTCCGGCGCTGTGCGAGAAGGCGTGTATGAACGGGCAGTTCGGGGAGCCTGTGAGTGTGCATGACAATGAGCTGTTCCTGATCGAGAAGGCGTTTGCGGAGGGGTATATCAAGCCCCGCATCCCGAAGGTGCGCAGTGAGAAAAGAGTGGCTGTGGTGGGCAGCGGTCCCTCCGGACTGGCGGTGGCGGATGAGCTGAACCACAGAGGACATACGGTGACGGTGTACGAGAGAGAGCCGGAGATCGGGGGACTTTTGATGTTCGGTATCCCGAATATGAAGCTGGATAAGTCGGTGATCTTACGAAGGAAAAAACTCATGGAGGAGGAAGGGGTGACCTTTCTCACCGGAGTGGATGTGGGCAAGGATATTACGGCCAAAGAGCTGCGGGCGCAGTATGACGCGGTGGTGCTGTGCTGTGGCGCGAAGCAGCCCAGAAGCCTGGCAGGGGCGGACATGGAGCAGACCAAGGGAATTTACTATGCGGTGGATTTCCTGGGGGATGTGACCAAGAGCCTGCTGCGTGCGGAGGAGAAGAGTGCCGCGCAGGGTGCTGCACAAGGTGCGGAAGCGGTGAAGCTGCCTGCGAAATACGGCAGTGTCAAAGGAAAGCACGTGGTTGTGGTCGGCGGCGGAGACACCGGCAATGACTGCATCGGCACGGTGATCCGTCTGGGGGCCAGGTCTGTGACTGCATTGGAGATGATGCCGGAACCTCCCATGGAGCGGGCGGCAAACAATCCCTGGCCGGAGTGGCCCAAGGTGAAAAAGACGGACTACGGTCACGAGGAGGCCATTGAACTGTTTGGGCATGACCCCAGAGTGTATGAGACTACGGTGAAGGAATTTATTACGGATAAAAATCACAGGCTGACCAAGATAAAGACCGTGCAGGTGAAATTTCAGGATGGGAAGCTTGCGGAGGTGGCAGACAGCGAGAAGGAGCTGCCATGCGAACTTCTGTTGATCGCGGCAGGGTTTGTGGGCTGTGAGCCGTATACCGCGGAGGCATTTGGCGTGGCGAGGACAAACCGGGGCACCGTGGAGACCGCCCCGAATCAATATGCCAGCAGTGTGGATGGCGTATTCACGGCAGGAGATATGCACAGAGGGCAGTCGCTGGTGGTCTGGGCGGTATGCGAGGGCAGAAACTGTGCCAGGGAAGTGGATGAGTATCTGATGGGGTACACGGTCAAATAAGGGGTGAGGCGATGGAGATTTATCAATTCTTATTTCGGGATGGTCTGCTGCAGGACAGCGACAGGAAGAAACTGCTGGACTACTGTGAAAATAAGCTGTACAAGCTGGAGCAGTATGACAGGGAGAATGCCACTGCACTGCAGGAGACTGTGTTAGCCTATTACAAAAACGGCTTCAGTGTGGTGCATACGGCCAAGGCGCTGGGACTTCATCGTAATTCCCTGCGGTACCGGCTGCAGAAGATCTGGGACCTTCTGCAGCTGGATCCGAATGATTATATGGGTTATCTGGAATTGGTAAACTGCCTGTTGGTGAGGCGTATGATACAGGGTTAAGGTCGGAAAACTTTTCCGGTGGGGATGAGCGTGTCGTTATCGCTTGCGAGACCGTGTTGTATATACTCCACAAGATTGTTGCCGTTTTCGTCCGGTAACAGGCAGCGGCGCTCCCGTTTGTCGCCTGCTTTATACTCGAAGACGGAATCGCCAAGGCTTCCGTCAAGCAGTTTCTCGTAAGCGGCGGGAAAATCTTCCTGCGAGATCGGGGCGGAGTTGACCTGCATCACATCATGTGTCTCCCCAAATCCTTTTATGAAGAGAATCGGGTCCTGACGGCCGATAGATGCAGACTGTTCATCCCAGCCAATACCGTGATCCGCCAGTATGATGATCACACTGTTGTCATATACTCCCTGGGCCTTGAGCCTGTTCAGATAAGTGTCGATCATGGTGTTGGTTGCTTCCACACAATCTGTGTAGGATGTTAAACTGCTGTATTCCATATTGCGGTTCAGTTCAAAAGGATAATGGGCGCCGGCGATGTGGAGCAGCTTAAATCTGGGCTTTTTATCCTGGGCGATCGTCAGGTCGTTGTCCCGATGTAGAGCATAAAACGGCCAGTTGGAATAAAAAAAGTTCCAGACTTTGTATTCGTCTGCCGACGCATTGAAATGTTCCGTGAATTCCGTGGGAAGCACCTGGCTGTATGGCTTCAACTGGTATGGCAGATATTTATAGCCAACCAGGCGGAGCCATACTTTGGCAAAATCTAACGGATGTTCCAGGTTTCTCGCCTGGTCGATAATGTTTTCGTAACAGAGTACTTTGTCGCTTGTGAGCGGTGCTGCGTCCGTATACAATCCCATGACATATTTTTGGGATTGCAGCTTCTGCACCAACGGAGATTCGAGATAGGTCCATTCATTATAGGTATCAAAATCCTCCTGATATTCATACCATTTTCCGCCCACCAGAAACGGCAGTGCATTTACGGTATAACCGTATCCGCTCACCACGTTGTCATAGTAGGTGAAATCTTTGAACATTACTTTATCTTCCGGATATTTTTCCAGTGTCTTGTTTTCATATTCAATGTCCACAGTGTCTACCACCAGAATGATAAAATTCTTGTCAGCGGAGTATTCCATCCAGTTTTTATCGGTTATGACAAGGTCCAGTTTCCGGACGAAGCCTTTATTCAGAACACCGGTTGTCACGGTAGTAAAGACGAAGATCAGGAGCATCACGCAGGAAGTGATGCGAACGAGCTTACAGAATCTTGCTTTTTTGAGCAGAAAAAAGAGTACACCGAGAACAAGGAAGACAAGGATCCATAAGATCAGACTCTGTCTGTACTGGGCTGTGTACCGGCTCCAGTCGATCGAACTGCCGTCCAGTTCTGCCAGATCTTTTACAAAGTAATTTCCCTGAACATAAAGGGCGACATAGACGGAAAAAGCGAGAAATAGCGCATAAGGGCTGAACTTTGGCAGCACGGCATAAAGAATTGTGTATCCGGCAATGCATAGGATCGCGCATACAAGAAATGTCACCGCGCAGACGGGAAACAGGGTATATACATCAAAGATATAGTCCATGGAATTTTGAAAATAAATGCATAGCGGTTCGAACATGCACAGCATGAACGCCGCTGTGACTGACAAAAAAATGCCCGCATAGTAGGCGTCTGTATTAAAACGCAGTCTTTTCTTTTTTTCTTTATGGGTCTTCATAATAGCCTCCGTAATTTTGAACATCATTTCAGACAATAGGATAGCATTTCGATGTGGAAAAATCAAGAGAGTGCGTAAAGACGTCGAGAATTAAAAACTCTTAAGAATTGTTAACTTGTGACGTCAGGGAACAGGTGATAAGATGGAATTGTAGTGATACGACAATTGGGCGGGGAGAAAATCAGCGGATGAAGAAAAGAGTTGTAGTATACGGAGTGCTTCTTTTATTGGTGATGTGCATGGGACTGGTTTCATGTGGGGCTGTGCGGGAAAATTCCGCGGAGCCGGAAGGAGATATGAGGGATTCCGATACAGCTTCAGCGGAGCAGGTATCATCCCAAATCCCTGAGCGCCTGGTGGAGGAAATCGGGGAGACGGGCAGAATTGATGCGGTCATTGCAGTACCGGATTGTGTCAGGGAGAAGGGATTTCAAAAGGCGACGGCGAAACGGGTGGATATTGATCAGGACGGGGTGCTGGCTTTTTTGGAGGAATTTTATCACCCGCGCAAAGGAATCGAATATGAGCAGGGGATTCAGTATCGGGGGGAGGATGACATGTATCTGTTTTTCCCCAAAGAACCGCAAGGGGGCGCATCGATGACCAGTTCTTTGCGGAATTATATCTCGATGGCATACCGCGACGGACTGGCGGAGGACTATAATCGGGATTTATATCCCATAGATACCACGCTTGAGGGTTTTTCTCTGGAGGATTGTGATGAGATGCTTGGGAAGTTTCATCAGAGCATAGGGCTGACCGGTGATGTGGGTGTGGTACATTGGGCGCTGGATCATAGAACGATGGAGGCGGAGGCGGTGGAATTACATGTGGACGGACCGGACACAAAGCTGGATTACCGATGGACTGCCGGGGATGACAGCTATTATTGCGCCGTGTCCCAATTATGTAACGGAATGCCGATTCTTTCGTCTTTTTATATTGTCGCCTATGCTGACATATTGAATGCCGGCGGCTACAATTGCCTGATCAATCGGGACCGGATCATTTCGTTTTCTGTGGAAAATATCTATGACATTCAATACGAGGAGGCCTGTGAGGAATTGTTGGCGTTTCCGGAAATTGTTGAAAAATATAAGGATTACAGAAGTTCTTTGGGGCAGAATTATGAGACGACAGTGACAGATATTGCCATGAGAGTCTTTGCCATCAATCAGGGGAAGGATGAATATGAACTGGTTCCTGTATGGATCTTTTACGGCAGATGGAGGGATACGGAGGAAGACGTTACCGGGGCGCATGCAATATTTATTCATGCAGTTACGGGGGAGAGGTTATGATATGTCGCATGAAAAAATTATTATACAAGGAGCATCAGAGAGTCCCGGCACACGACAAGGATTGGCGGCGCATGTTCTCATCAATGATCGGAATGAGAATGTCCAGGATGAATAGATTTTCGACTTTGGTTGAGAGGAATCCGTTATTTTCCTGAACCGCCTTTTCCATATTGGCGAGACCATATCCGTGGTTTAATGTGTCTTTCCGGGCGGCGTCGGATGCTGCATCCGAATTGTACGGATAGGCGTTCTCGGTATGGATGCGGAACTTGTCGTTGTCGGTGGTCTCGATGGCGATGAAGAAGCTGCGGTTTTTAAGCCCCGGACTGCTGCATGCTTCCAAAGCGTTGTCGAGGAGGTTGCCCAGTATGATACAGAGGTTGTAGTCGTCCACGGGGATACGGTTGCAGTCCACGTTTAAGTCAGCATCGAAGGTGATGTGGTTGGCGTGGAAGATAGTTTCGTAGTTGGTGAGGAAAGCATCGATCACAAGATTTCCGGTGTTGTATCTGACGTAGGTGGATTCCAGGTCTGTGATGGCGGAGTGGGTGTAGTCGAGCAGGTTTTGCAGGTCGTCATGGCGGATATATTCCTGAATGGAGAAATAGTGTTTTTTCACATCATGAATGATCCGGCGGTTTTGGCGATAGGCTTCACTGAGTTGGTTGTATTTCTCTTTTTGGAACGTAAGCTGTTGCTCCATTTGGAGATTTTTGAATTCTATGGCGGCGTATTTCCGGCTGCCCTGAATGAGAATGAAGTTGATGATATTCAAGAGGGCAAGACTTAGGAATAGGGAGTTGTAGAAAAAGGTGTCTCCCTTGTAGATGATCTTTAAGGGCAGGAGACAGTAGATGAACAGCGTGATGACCGGCGTGGTGAGCAGGAGTGCATTGTATTCCGCCTGAGGCATAGTGATATTGTCTTTTCGTCGGAAGAAAGAGAGAGCAATGCACAGAATGAGCAGAATCAGTTTGGAACCACCGTTCATAGTGTTGTATAGGATATCTGTGTTGTCCGTGCTTAAAAAGAGAGGGTTTACTTTGGAGACAATATAGGTGAAAAGGATTTCTCCCATGGACGCGAGAATCTGGAAGACAAAGGCAGTCAGAAGCTTTGCTTTGACGGAAGCCTTGAAGAAAAAGCAAAGCAACAGTGTGGTGAGGAGGCTGATGGCTATGGTGATGGCTTTCGCATAGGGAAAAGGGTGGTTCTTAAGCAAAATTTCATTTAGGTAGAGCACAAGCTCCACGGTGATGAGCGCGGCAAAATAGAGTCCATCAAAATGAAATTCATTTTGAAGGGAAGTTTTTTTGGAAAAAAGACTGTTCAGAAAAACAGTTAAGATCAGCATATCCAGTAAATAGGTGCTCACTGTGATCAGGATATTCATTGGCGCAGACCTCCTCTTTTGATGGCTACAATCTTGTTTCGATAATTGTCCAGTAATGCTTTTTTATTTTTTCTGCTGACGGTGATTCTGGCGCCGTTGTCTAAAACAATTTCCATGTCGTTTATATAGTGAATGTGGGTCAGGTTCACCAGTACGGTGCGGCTGCAGATGTGGAAGGCATGTTCCAGCAGCAGGTTTGTCCAGGTGGTCAGAATACCCTTGGCGTGGATCTGATCATCATGCAGATAAAAACAGAGTTCTTTATTCTTGGCATCTACGGTTTCAATGTAGTAGATGTCATCGATATTTAAGGTGTATTCGTTTTCATATCCATCAATGATGGAGATCAAGCTCTTGTTGTATTCTATGTCATAGAGGATGTCGTCCATCAGTTTTGTGATCTCATTTGCGGTGACCGGTTTCTGGATAAAGTGGTAGGGGTGGACTTTGAAGCTGTCCTGCATGTATTTGGGATAGTTGCTGACAAAGACAATGATCACATCATGATCGATGGTTCTGCGGATGGTATCGGCAATGGTGATGCCGCTTTCGCCGGGCATTTCGATGTCGATCAGCAAAAGCTGAAATTGATGCTGTTCCGTGTAGTTGGTCAAAAGCTCTCTGCCGTTCTCAAATTCTTCTATATGAAAGTCATAGTCGCGGTTGAAGGCGTAGCTGTTCAACAGACGATTTACTTCGGCGCGGTCGGTTTGTGTGTCGTCACATATGGCGATATTCAGTGTCATGCGTGTGATCCCCTTTGTCTTTCCGTATAAGTAAGTAACAGTTCCGGACAGTTACCAATATACATGATAGCGGAATTTTATGCAATGGGGGGATTTTGGGGGATGAATGGGTGGAAATTGCGGATGAGTGGCATAGGAGAATGCCTAAAAAGTGAAAAAGCCAGAGAATGTTGTTCAGTTTTTGAGAATTTTGACTATTTCCAATATCTTCTGCTGTTCGGATATGGTCATTTTAGATAGTTCCTGCTTTAGCTCGATCAAGATATTGTCATCAGTGAAACCGAGGATGTCATTCGGTGTGGTCTCGAGTTTTTTACAGTATCCAAGGAGCATCTCAATGCTTGGTTTTGAGACGCCTCTCTCTACTGCAGAGATGTGGTTTTTGGTGAGACCGGTTGATTCTACCATGTCGGATTGCAATAATTTATGGGCTTCCCGTGCATATTGCAAAAGCCTTCCGATTCTTGCATTTTCAGCTTCGTTTGTTTTGTTTGCCATTTGCAAGCAGTCAACGGCTATTCATGATGAATCTGCATGGTTCTGAACAGTTACAAAACTCTTACGAATTGTTAAGTTGTGACATTAGGGAACGAGTGATGAGATGGATCCGTTCATCCATTTATTTTGCCGTTTCATCCGAAAAAACGATCTCTTTGATCTTTTATTGTGCTATAACAGGGATAATTCAATAAGCAGTCTGGAAATTAATAGGATTGAAGGGATAGGTGGTGGAAAAAACATATGAAAAGAAAGTATTTTGTATGGATGATATCCGCGCTGCTCCTTCTCTTGGGCATGGCAGCGTGTGCAACAGGCGGGGATGAAGGGGTGGGGCAGAATCAAAACAGGGGGCAGAAACAAAAAGGAAAACAGAATCAGACAGGCGGGACAATAGGCAACAGAGAAGGATCCAAAGGAGAAGCAGAGACTTCAGAAGACATTTCACAACAGTATATTTATTCCCGCGAAGTGATTGATTTTGCTGAATACGGGAGCGGTGTAGTGATTCACGATCTTGTCTGTGCAGATGACCGGATATTTGTCTTGATGGAGGTACGCGAGTGGGGCGCTGAGCCGGAGGACAACAGTCAAAAACAGGAAAGCACCAGTTATTACCGGGTGTTCTCCTGTATGTCTGACGGGAGTGCAAAAACGGTATCTAAGGAAATCAATCTGCCGGAAAGCGGCGGATATATCAGTGAATTGCAATTATCCGGCAACGGGTGCGTAGCCGGGTTGTTTTATTCTGAGGCGGATGATTCCGTAAGTCTGCTGTTATGGGATGCGTTTCAAGATGTCCGTTGGGAAAAAACGGCGGCTTCCGGTGGGGAGCTTTTTGCCGGAACGGATCAGTTTGTACTTTTTACAAAAAGCGGAAAAGACAGGATGATACATTTCTATAACGGACAGGGAGAATTGACAGAAAGCGTCAAGGCAGAGGGGGAAGGCTTCGATAATTTTGAGTACTGTTTTTTTACGCAGGAAAACAAATTCCTTGTCATCAGAACGGACCGGGAGGGAAGTGCTTGCGCGGAAATCTATACGGGGGATGGGAGATTGGAATCGCATCGAAAACTGCCGGATTGTGTTCCGATGGGGCAGAAACGGATTTTTCCGGCAGGCAATGAGGCTATCCTGTGGTGTGATTCAACAGGTGTGTATCGGTTGGATTTAGGGGAGAATACGCCTGCGGAAATCTTTTCCTTTGTAGATGCTGATTTGGATACGGATGGGTTTCAACTGGTACAACAGATAGACGAAGTCAGCATTGCGGGAATATTTGATACAAGCGGCACAGTGAAGCTCGGACTTTTTGCCCGTACGCAGGGGGTGGAAGGAACCCTGCGGCAGAGTGTGGTGTTGGGGACTATGGGGGAGTTGGATGCAGACTTAAGGAGTCAGATCATATCCTTTAACCGGCAAAATACCGGGTACAGGATCATGGTAAAGCAATATATCACCTATGATGAGGAGCAGAACGCCCTCGTCCAGTTGAATGCGGATATTCTGTCGGGGAATATGCCGGACATTTTGCTCATGGATCAAGAACTGCCTCTCCAAAGTTATATTGCAAAGGGACTGTTGGCAGATGTGGGAAAACTATTGGAGGAAGATAAGGAACTTGACAGCGGGCAGTTTGTGACGAATGTCATGGATGCTTTTCGGGTGAACGGCACGCTGTATTATGCGACACCTGCTTTTTGTGTGGATACGCTTGTGGCAAAGCAGTCGAAGGTGGGAAAACGGACAGGCTGGAATACAGCGGAGTTTTTGGCTGTGAGAGCAGCTCTGCCGCAAGGTATGGAGGTGCTGTCCGAAACCTCCAAGGAGGACTATTTGCGGGATTATATGCGGGTATGCGGCAGAGAGTATGTGGATATGAATGCGGGAAAAGCGAATTTTCAGTCAGAGGATTTTGCGGAGGCGCTTCGGTTTGCAGCAGGATTGCCGGACTATGCGGAAAGGTTTGATTCTGGTGAAAATAGTTATGATTCCCGGTATATCGAGGACAGAGCCCTGCTCCAACCGGTTACGATCCGCAGGATCAGCGATCTGGCACAACAAATCAATGGATGTATCGGGGAAGAAATTTCATATGTGGGCTATCCGACAGAGAGCAGAGAGGGTTCCTGTATCCGGGTGTATGGAAATGCTTTCGTGCTTTCCGGTCAAGGTGACAGATTGGATGGGGCATGGGAATTTGTGCGGTATTTTCTCACAGCGGATTATCAGAGAAAGGAAATGTACACAGGAGGATTGCCCATCAGAAAGGATATTTTTGAGGAAAAGGCAAAGGAGGCAGCAGACTATGAAGGATATTGCTTTGTCAATGATGAATGGATTGCGTTGGCGCCTATGACACAGCCGCAGATTGACAGGGCGGTGGACTTCATTATGGGAGTGCATAATCCGGCTTTTGAGGATGAGGTAATCATAAGGATTATCTTGGAAGAAGCGGAGAGTTTCTTTCAGGGGCAGAAAAGTGCCGAAGCAGCAGCGGGGGTGATTCAGAACAGGGTGCAGCTGTATCTGAATGAGAAATAACGGAAATTTTCTGTAATTGACAAGGAGGGATTTGTGATGAAGAGAAAGAAATTTGTTATTGGATTGTGTGTGGGTTTGTGTCTTGTATTGGGGGCATGTAAAATGGGGACAGAGGAGAACCATGAGGATGCTTATGGGGACACGGCCGGATCAGTTCATCTGAAAACCATGGAGAGCGCGGTTATTGCAAGTCAGGAGGATGTGAAACGGGAGGCGGCTGATGAGGCGATCAATACGAACAAGACAATGATGCTGAACCGAAGATGGCGGACGGAGAGGATGGAAAGCGGGAATGGTGGGTTGTCAATTTTGCCAATGAGGAGCAAAATTATGTGAGTATCATCATCTGTGACGGTGCGGTGGATGTGGTGGAACATTTTGACCGCAACTGGAACAATGGGCTGCTCGATCAGGCGGATATTAAGCTCACGGCAAAGGAGGCTGCGGAACTGGCAAAGAAGTTAGGCATGCGCGGCGGAAATCCGGAGAATCCGGAGGACTGGGCCTATGGGTATCACTTTAAGATGTCCTATGATGCTTTGGCAGTAACCCCGGAGGACAGAAGAATTTTCCTGGAGGTGATCGGCGTTTCGCCTGACGGGAACTTTGCGCATATTGATTTTGATGCGGTCACGGGTGAGTTGTTGCTTGCTGTGGAGGAAATTGAGCATGAGAACGGGGAGACGGAATGGCGCGGCTGGGGGGATTGAGGTAAAATATCCGTGTGAAATGTGGCAATTTGCGATTAAAGCAGACTGCCAATTTTTTGTGATTTACAAAAAAATTGAAACCTTCTGATACTCTGTTGCATCTAATCAGTAAAGGGGCGAAGGAGAGACCATGAAAAAGAAAATATACAGGATGATGGTATTGTTGACGACGGTTCTGTTGTTTGCTGTGAGTTGTGGGAAAAAGGATGAAGTGAATGGTGGAAGCAATCTGTCAGAAGCGCAGTCGAAGAAAGGAACGGCATCGGAGGATAAAGGTTCGTGGAGATTTTCCCATGCAGCATTGGAGGAACGGTATGAGCTGGCAACGGTAAAGGAGGATAAGATTTACGGCTGTTATTATACCGGAGAGGGACTGGCGGTCTCAGTCCAGGATATGGAGGCGGGGGCATATAAGAATGGGTTTGGGATTTGGGAAAGCTATGTGATTCCGGGTGTGACGGAAATCCAGAATATGACGGTGGATTCCCAAAACCGGATCTGTCTCTTTGGTGTTGCGGAAACGGGGAATACACTGTGGCAGGTGGAGCAGAATGGCGAAATCCATGTGATAGAGAACATAGAGCTGGAGGATTTGGGGGAGTTTGTATCGCCGAAAGGTTTTTGGGCGGATAGTAAGGGACATTATTATCTGTGGTATGGGATGTCGGTTCCATGGAGCGAGGCATATGAAAGGGAAACAAAGGAGGGTGGAACCTGGGAGAGCGAAACCGGAGATGGTGAAAGCAAAGGGAGGATCGTATATACCAGTCTTGACCGGATCTATGTGAAGGATCAGAACATGCATACCATCTGCTATGAGCAGGTTCCTGATTCCGGTTACAATAAATTGGTGAGTCTGTTATTTGATGAAGACGGGATTCCAATGCTGTTGGCAAAGGACGAGGAAGGGTATTACATGCGCAGGGTGCGGACGGAGAAACGGGATGCGTATGAGCCGCAGCGCATAGAGGAGCCAGACGAGAACGGCAGTCTCTCTGATCATGGGCAGGGTGCTTTGTATGGTTTGGAAATGGGAGGTAATCTTGCGCTGACGAAGCAGGGACTTTTATACACAAGGGACGGTGCCCTGTATCTGTATCACACGGAAGACGGCAAAGAGGAAAAGCTTTTGGAGCTTGCGGGCGGCGGTATTCTTGAGGACGATATTATTTATCTGGGCATGCGGGGGGAAAGCATTGATATCATAGATAATTATCAGGGCAGCAAGGGGTCGGAGTATACCAGGGCAGAGATTGGGGAGAGTACGCAGGCAAGGGTGTCTCTGGGGGTGATGCAGCTGCAGCCTAAAATGCAGGAAGCAATTGCAGCTTTTAACCGGTATCAGGATGAGGTGTGGATTGAGCCGGTTGTGTATGTGGAGGGATATGACTATGACGAAGGGTACGAAAAGCTAAAGCTGGAGTTGTTGCAGGGGAAGGCGCCTGACATTATCGCCACAGAGGGAATTGACTATGAGGTGCTGGCAAATGCGGGGGCATTTATGGATCTGTACGGATTTATGGATGAGGATACGGAAGGTAACAGGGAGAGGTTTGTTTCCAGTGTATTGAAAGCATATGAAGTGGACGGAAAGTTGTATACTGCGGCACCGAATTTTTTCATCTATTCTATGTGGGGCGGCAGCAGTCTGGTGCAGGAGAGAAGCGGCGTGGATATGGAGGAATTGATGCGGATTCTCCACGAGAAGGGAGGGAGCGTCAACAGTATCTATGGTTTCGGCGGTGACGAAAGTGTGCTAAGAACGCTGTGCACGCTGGGGATGGACGAGTTTGTCGATTGGGACAAGGATACCTGTGATTTTACGGGGGAGGGATTCTGTGAACTCTTGGAATTTGTGAAAGAATACAGGGAACCGCAGTTTGACAGCTTATATAAGGCAATCCGGGAGAGGGAGATTCTGCTGAGTGAAGGGATGATCGGATCTGTGGAGGAATATTGTCTGCAATCGGAGCTGTATGGGGAAAGGGTGGAATTTATCGGATATCCCTCAGCGAAGGGAAGCGGAGTGGCGGCGAGTATGAACGGTATGCTGGCAATCAATGCGAAGAGCGGGAATCCGCAGGAGGCGTGGAAGTTTGTGAAGTTTTATTTGCTGCATGGCTATGATTATGATAGGGTTGGATTTCCGCTCATGAGAGAGCGGCTGGAAGAGGTGTTCACAGAGGCTATGGAGGAAAGGCAGGAGCCGGGAGAAGACGGAGTGACTGAAAGGGGGGCAAAGATCAGTTACAGGGAAAAGGATATTGTGGATCTTGTGATTTTTAAGGCGGAGAAGGAGGATGTGGAGGCTGTAAGGAATCTGGTGGAACGGGTGACAGGGAAGTTCGAGTACAACAATGAGATACAGAATATCATTGATGAGGAGGCGGAGAGCTTTTTCCGGGGACAGAAGTCCTTGGGGCAGGTGACGGAGGTGATTCAGAACAGGGTGCAGTTGTATTTGAATGAAAGATAATGGAAGTTGTGGAAATTGGATGAAATGCTGAGGGAGGAATTCGTGATGATGAGAAAACAGTTAGGAATCGTGTTATTGGGAGTGTGTTTTTGGTTGGCTGCGTGCGGAAATACGGAGGCGGACGGGAACCCCGGGGCGGGCGAGGTGGTTCATCAGGAGCAGCTGAATCAACAAGTGGGATTGAAGCGAGGAAACGATCCGGCTATGGGAAAGGAACTGGAAATGGTTGTGCTTGAAAAAAGTGTGGATGGCTCCGGCGACCGATGGAGTGTGGAGACGGAGGGGCTGCGTATTACTTTGGATACCACAGATTCCCGTGAAAAGCCGGCAAGATTGATGATCGGGGAGAAGGAATATCCGTTTTCTTATGCGGGATATGAGCCGGTGGCGGAGAGACCGGAGGCGGCGTTCTATGATGTGAACGGGGATGGTGTCTTGGATGTGTTGATGAGGGGCGAGGCGTATCGGACAGAGCTTCGGCAGGATGTGTATTTATCCGACGGCAAGGGAGGTTACATAGAGCTGGGAGATATGACATGGAACCGGCTGGAGCCGCTACAGAATGCGGTACAGTTTGAGACCCGGTTTGCGGATCATAATAAGGTGCATGTGATTTGCAGGGATTGGAATATTGACAGTGTGCTGGATATTAAGGCAGACGATTTCCTGGAGATCGCGTTGGAAGAGGGGATTTATGATGAGAAGGGTGAGGTTACGGAGTATGGAAAGAGCATTGTGCTGGACAGTCTGCAAGGGCGGGCGGTTCGGTATCTGGTGCGGGATGACCAAATTGTGGTACTCCGTTATGAGGCGGAGATTGAGACCGGGTATAGCGAGTATGGTCTGGGGCAGGAAATGGTGTTTACTTATTTGATCGGGGATGCCGGGTATGTGCTGGAGAGTGTGACAGTGGAAGCGATGACAGACAGTGAGTAGGGACAGATAATTCCCGCTGAGTACAGCGGGAATTTTAATGTAAAATGGACGAGACAATTTCTTTTCCGGCATTGATTTGAGGACACCCCTGACCGGACTGATGGGATATCTTGAGGTTTGCAGAAAAATGGATTCAGACGTTTCCGGTAAGAAAACCTATCTGGAAAAATCGATGGAAAAGGCAATACAGATCAGGACTAAAGTGGAGTACGCATTGGGAGACTACTTATCGGAGCTCTGTGCACAACTGGACTATCTGGGATTTGGCGTTTCCAGTTCCGACTTGGAATGGCATGATGTGAAGATTCAGATTCATTCAGATTATTTGGGACGAATCATGAATATTTCGTCCAGCTATCTGGAAAATGAAGTAGGCATAAGCGTCAGCAACTATATAAAAAGTGATAATGCAAGAATTCAGGGGTCACAAATAGGGGTGAGTAATATCCTAAAGATGATGCAGCAGATGAACGGGAAGGGTGAAGTATATTCGGAAAAGGATATTTATCGGATAACGCTGTGGTTTTCTATTTATAAAGAATAGGTTTATAAAGAATAAAATTACATAGCGCTTGTCCTGCATTGCGGTTTCACGGAAACTATGATAAGATAAAACTGTAAACGGTTTTATTCAAAGTTGCTTCGCAATTTCCGATGCGCAAAAGGCGTGCGCAGAAAAGATGATAAGATAATATTAAGCTTCGTTTATGGAGGTGGCGTGGATTATGGCAAGAGAGATTGCGATTGGTGTTCAGGATTTCAGCAATTTGATTGAGAACAATTATTTTTATATTGATAAAACTGCATTTATCAGGGAATGGTGGAATTCCGGAGATGCGGTTACGCTGATCACACGCCCGCGCAGGTTTGGCAAAACGCTGAACATGAGCATGCTGGAATGCTTTTTTTCCAATAAATATGAGGGCAGGGTCGATCTGTTTGAAGGGCTGGATGTGTGGAAAGATGAGGAATTCCGTAAAGTGCAGGGAACTTATCCTGTTATCTTTCTGTCTTTTGCAGGGGTAAAGCAGGTGACCTATGAAAAAACAAGGGACCTTATCAATGAACTGATCACAAAACTGTTTATACAGTATGAGTGGCTTTTCAAAGATGTGCGTTTTACGAAAAAAGATAGGGAGTTCTATGACCAAGTGTCAAGAGGCATGGATGATGTTGTCGCGTCCATGTCCCTGAACATGCTCTGCGAATGGCTGCATAGGTATTATGGCAAAAAGGCCATAGTCCTATTGGATGAATACGACACACCCATGCAGGAAGCCTATATAAACGGCTTCTGGGATGAGCTGGTCGCATATACGAGGGCGCTGTTCAACAATACTTTTAAGACCAATTCGTCACTGGAGCGGGCGGTTATGACCGGGATCACACGTGTCAGTAAAGAGTCCATTTTTTCTGATTTGAACAACCTTACAGTAGTTACCACTACGTCTGATAGATATGCAAAGTCTTTTGGATTTACGGAAACAGAAGTATTTGCTGCCATGGATGAGCAGGGAATACCGGAGTCAGAAAAGGAAAAGGTAAAGTTCTGGTATGATGGGTTTACTTTTGGCAAAGTGACGGATATTTACAACCCATGGTCAGTGACGCTGTATCTGGACGAGAGAAAGTATGATACCCACTGGGCAAACACCAGCGGGAACGGCCTGGTCGGCAAGCTGATCAGGGAAGGTGACAAAGGGATCAAGACGGAATTTGAGAGACTCTTAAATGGAGAATCTATAGAGGCGAAGATTGACGAACAGATCATATTTAGCCAACTGGCTGGGAACAGGAATGCAATCTGGAGCTTGCTTCTTGCGTCAGGGTATCTGAAGGTAGCAAACGTTGTGTTCAGCAGTGCGGGAAAACCGACCTATCGGCTTGCTTTGACCAATTATGAAGTTAAGTGTATGTTTGAAACCATGATTGAAGCATGGTTTGCACAGACAGAGGATTTTGGCGAATTTGTATCTGCCATGTTTAAAGGCGACGTAAAAAGTATGAACCGTTACATGAACAAGGTGGCGCTGAACACATTCAGTTACTTTGACGCTGGCAATAAACCTTCCGAACAGCGGGAACCGGAACGCTTTTATCATGGCTTTGTGCTGGGACTGATCGTAGACAAAGCGGAAGATTATATGGTGAAATCCAATCGGGAAAGCGGTTATGGCCGGTATGATGTGGTCATGGAGCCGAAAGATACAAAGAATGTGGCAGTCATCATGGAGTTTAAGGTGTTTGACACGGAAGATGAGGAGAAAGAGCTTGTGGATACCGCAGCTAACGCCTTAAGGCAGATTGAGGAGAAAAAATATGATGCTGATCTGTTGCAGAGGGGGATACCTTTGGAAAATATCCTGAAATACGGTTTTGCTTTTGAGGGTGAGAAATGCTTGATCCGGAAGGGATGAAACTGAATAAACAAGTATTTTCCCGGAGTGGTGCCAATGTGGTGCTGCTCCGGTTTTTAATGCGGTCAGCCCCATCGACCATGGAAACAGGAACATGAAGAAATAAAATGTGAAATGTATGTAACAAAATCCGGGGGTAATCTCGTTATTATTAATAGATGTGGAAATAATGTTTTGGGAACGATTGAACTTTGGTGTGTAAGGTAAACTACAATGATTTTAACAATGACTTTTGATACGCCTGCCGACAAAAGCAGGTTTGAGGAAATCTATGAAACCTATAAATTCTTGATGATGAAGGTAGCTTATGGCGTATTACAGGATCGGTTTCTGGCGGAAGATGCGGTGCACAATGCCTTTGTGAACATTTCTGGGAAAATGGCACAATTAGAAAATATGGATGAAACCGGCATCAAGAGGTATCTGATTGTCGTAACTAAAAATGCGGCGATTGACATTTGGAGGAAGAGGAAAATACGCAGCGAAAAAGAGGTGGAATTTGATGCGGCAGGGGAGGAAAGGCTGTCAATGACAGGGACGGAAAGCAGTGTTGACAATGAGATTCTGGATGCGTTTCAAAGGCTTCCGGATATTTACAGGGATGTATTTCTGCTGAAATATGCGCACTGTCTTGAAAATGATCAGATCGCGGGGGCTTTGAAGATTTCTGAGTCAACGGTAAGGCAGAGAATTGCGCGAGGCAAGGTTCTGCTAAAAAAAGAACTGGAAGAATTGAATGGAAGGGGGAATTAATCATGGCAAATGAAAACCTTGTAATTACAGATGAATGGCTATATCAGACAATGCCTCTTATCGATCAGGCACTGCTTGAGAAAATAGAGGGCGAGGTGGACTATGAATATGAGTTTTCGGATCAGTTTGAGAGGAAAATGCGGAAACTTATCGTCAGAGAGAGGAGGCTGAGGTTCTGGTATGGACTTTCCGGACGAACCAGAAGGGCAGCGGCAATCGCAGGTATCGTAACGGCTTCCTTATTGCTTGCTACCATGTCGGTGCAGGCATATCGCTCACACTTTTTTGAGACAATCAAGACCGCATGGGAGGATTCCACGCTGTACACTTACCTGGTTGGTGAAAATGGGGAGAGTGAATCAGATGAATTTCAAGCCATGGTGCCGAAAGCTATCCCGCAGGGATATAAAATAGTAGAGGAGACAAAAGGGGAGTTAAGGTATTCGCTGCTTTATGAAAACGACAGAAAAGAGATGTTGGACTGGAATCAGGAGAAGGTAACGGATGCGTTATCGATTGTCATGGATACAGGGTATGATTGGGAAAGGATTGTGGAAAAAGGCGGAAGGGATGTCACAATCCATGGATATTCCGACGGGTACAAGGCAGTTTATTATGAATATGAAACGTATATATTTACAATCTATGCCGATAATGTGGAGATTTCGGATATTTTAGCGATGCTCCCGGACTGAAATCAGAAGGATCCAAAAGAAGTTTATGAAGCAGAAAAAATATAAAGTGTATCATAAGATAGGGGGAGGCAGACTCATGGAAGTAAATTCAATGGACATCTCGTCATTGCAGAAAATAAGCAGCACAAATGTGGAAAAGGAGTTCATTCGCACATTGGCCGAAAAGGATCAGACGGATCATTCCCGGAAAGACAGGGATGTTTTTATCAGGAGCAGCGAGGATGCGTATTCCGGAACCTATCATACAAATGCCGGAAAGAAAACAAAATATTTATCGGCTGAAATTCTTGCGCTTGTCAACGGCGAGATAAACGGTCAGCATACGATAGGGGACGTACATTACCTGAAAAACGGTATGTCTTTTACTTCTGACCAGATACCCCCGATCAATACATGCAAGTTAGAGGAAGTGAAAGCGGAAAATAATTGTATGGATTTTGGGAGAAACCGCTATTTCAAATATGTATCCAAGGACGGTAAAGAGCATCCGTTATATACCAATGAGGAAGGGATAGGTTCGCTTTATTCCGAGTATTTACGGGGGGCTCCTTATGACGGGACGCTGCAGAGATATGCAAGGTTTTGGATGTATGTTGGTACTGCCAGGGAAGATTTAGTATATATTGGAGAGACTTTTCCCAAGTCGGAGATCAAGAGTTATTTGGAGGAAGCAGGAATACAGCCGGGTTTTTTTACGATAAAAATGGGTGACACGGAAACCACGAGATTTTACTCTACAGGGGAAAATACAGGTTATCTATTTACAAAGAAACATTATGATGAGAAGTATGACAGCCTTACCAAAACAGGGGAACTGCTCTACAAGCATAAGCCGGGCAGTGTGTTTAAGTTTCAGGGAAAGGAATATGTGCTAAGTGAAAATCATACTCTGGATATACCTTATGGAGTGGATATTTTTTCAAATGAAGGAATGGAATACCCAAGTCTTGAAGAAAATTGAGATATGATAACCCTGATTATGCATAGTGTTCATTTATGAAGAAATCGTTACTGCCCGGACGGGCGAAAAGGTTACAATAAGTAAAAGAATAGAAATGGATGGTATATTGACGAAAAAGCTTCCATAGAAAAATTTTAATGCGTATCAAATGAGCTAAGGAGGGAGATGGAATGAAGGTAAACAACATGACAATTTTCATGGGGGACGAGACGGCAAGAGCACGGCATGGGGCGCTTGTGGCGCAGGAGAATAGCGGAGCGAAGTCTGTCGGACCAGGGGCTGCGAAATCTGGCGCGAAGTCGGTGGATGCCAGCGGCTTAAAGGCGGCTTCTGATCCTGTGGCGCAGAAGAAAGCACAGGCACAGAAACAGGCGTTAAGGCTGGTGGGAGATGTGTTTGCGAACGATAGGAAGGTGGACCAGGATCTGGAGGGCAGGCGCGAGAGAATCAGACAGTTGCAGCAGGAAAACGGCGAGTACAGGCGCTCCATACAGGATATCGAGAATAACCGGGAGGAGTTTCGCAAGAACAGCGGTGTTGCGGCGGACAGCGAAGAGGAGAGGGAGCTGCGGCTTTTGGCAAAGGAGAAGGAGGCGGGCTTTGCCGGTTCTTCGGTGCATCTTACGGACGAGGAGTGCAAGGAGATCGCGGGGATAAAGGACAGAGGGCTTACCCAGTATCAGCAGGATTCCCTTGCGATGAAAGAGGATGAGCGGTATTTTGCGGAGTCGATTCATAAATCCAAGCAGGAGATTGAGACAGAGAATGCCATCATTGCAAGGACGAAAATGGAGCAGCTTAAGTCCCACGCCATGGCGGATGCGCAAAAAGAGGCGGAGCAGATTATGAAGAAGGCCTCTGAAGATATCGTGAACCTGCTTGTGGGAGAGGCGAAGGATCATATCGAGGAAGAACTGGAAGAGAAGAAGGAGGCTGCAAAAGAGGAAGCAGAGAAACGGGAGGAAATTCAGGAGAAGATTGATACTGCAAAGGAGCGGAAGAAGGAGCAGGAGGAACTTACAGAAGATATTCTGGAGGCAACCCAAGGGCAGATATCCGGAGCGTCCGGCATGAATGAGGCACAGCAGGAGATTAAAGACATGATGAATAAAATGAAGCTCATCGAGGAGGATGTTAAGGGCGCTGCGGTGGATCAAAACGTGTGAGAGGAGCGCCGGATAGGAATGCTTTCATTTGCTGCCTCCTTTTACTATTCCTCACTCATTACTGCGCTCAATAGTATAAGACCTTCATAACATATGTCTTCACCCTTTGGTATGCTGTCAAAAAAATTTGATTTTTCCATCGCTTTCATCTGGCTTTCCGGCAGATGCTCGATTACATAAAGCGAATTGCAATATACCGAAAACTGGATTCTGAACATATTGCGCTGTTCATCGGTTGCGTTCGGGAACTGTTTGATCAGAACACTTTTCAGTGTCTCTTGATATGGAGCCGTCTCTTCCACAAATTTTTTCCAGTTATCATCACTGTATTCATGTCTCCACACGGGCAGTTGAAGTGAAAGTAGTTTCAGAAGAAGCTGTCTCTCCCATAATATAGAGGCAAGTTTGCGGCAAAACCTTTCTCTTGCCATTTTTCGTTTCAGAAAAATTTGAAGATCATCGTTTAGTTCTTCGTACTCCTGGATCATGAGGTCTGTGAAGACATTCTCTTTCTTTTCATAATAGTGATACATAGACGGACGAGAGATTGATGTTTGCTCAGCAATCGTTGCCAGAGTGATCGCATCATAATCTATCGTCATAAGCTGTTTTCTTGCCGCATTCAAAATCTCGTTCTTCCTTGCGGCGAGTTCTTCATCTGTGCGTGCTCTTAATTTTCCCATTCTATGACCTCCGCAGGATTCTTTCTCGTTCAAATATATCATATAACGGACTTTTTGTCAACTTATAACAAACAATGTGTCGGTACGGTATTGACAAATTGTTTGTTATATGCTATGCTCACTTTAAACTTTTTAAGGAGGGTTTGAGATGGCAAAGATCTTATTCATCAACGGCAGCCCGAATGAAAATGGCTGTGTTTCAACCGCTATGGATGAAGTGATCCATTTATTAAATGAGAACGGCATTGAAACGGAGAAACTTTGGCTGGGGAAAAAGGCGATGCCGGATTGCATGGCTTGTATGAAATGTCAGGAAACCGGTAAATGCGTTTTTCAAGATCAGGTGAATGAAATTGGTTCGCGCATTGATGAGTTTGATGGAATCGTTGTAGGTTCTCCTGTTTATTACGGCGGACCGAACGGCCGTCTCACATCCTTTCTCGACCGCCTGTTCTTCAGCGTACCTGATGACAAGTTTAACGGAAAGCTCGGTGCAGCAATCGTCTCTTGCAGGAGAGGCGGTGCCTCAGCTGCGTTTGAACGCCTCAATCAGTATTTTCTGATGGAAAATATGCACGTTGTCAGTTCACAGTATTGGAATCAGGTGCATGGCTTTTCAGCAGAGGATGTTAAGAAGGATGAGGAAGGTCTTCAGACAATGCGAACGCTGGCAAGGAACATTGTGTGGCTCTTAACATCAATTGAAAAAGCCCAAAATGCCGGGCTTTGTGCTCCGCAGCATGAAACGAAGACATTTACAAATTTTATCTGAAGAAAGGAATTATATTATGGAACATGTTACTTTTAAAAACTTTGAGACTGTAATGAGCGGGAACCTTTTTTTGCCCGATGACTTTGACGCATCTAAAAAGTATAAAGCACTGACCGTCGTTCATCCGGGCGGCGGAGTGAAGGAGCAGGTTTCCGGTTTGTACGCAGAGGAGATGTCTAAGCAGGGCTATATCGCGCTGGCCTTTGATGCTTCTCATCAGGGCGAGAGTGGGGGTGAACCCCGGTATCTGGAAAACCCCTATGAGCGCGTGAACGATGTGCGAGCGTCCGTAGACTATCTCGCGAGCCTGCCCTATGTGGATGAGAACCGGATCGGCTGTATCGGCATCTGCGCCGGAGGTGGGTATTCAGTGAATGCGGCGTGCTCGGAACATCGTATCCGCGCCATCGCCACTGTCAGTGCGATGGATGTAGGCGATTCCTACCGGCAATCCTATCCCTATGATGCTGTTGACAAGGCGCTTTTGGAGGCCGGAAAGCAGCGTTCTGAACTGTATGCCGGAAAGGATGCACGCTATATTCACTACATTCCCGATACTCTGGAGGAGGCTGAGGCTACCCATTCTGCTATGATCCTGGGAGCTTATGATTATTACAAAACGCCCCGTGCCCAGCATCCAAATTCCAAGAATATTCTGTTGGAGATCAGTCTGGACTATCTGCTTTCTTTTAACGCGTTTGAACCCGTGCCGTATCTCCTGACACAGCCCCTTTTAATGATCGCAGGTACCGAGGCGGAAACCCGTCACTACAGCGAAAACGCTGTGGGACTTGCCAAGGGAAAGAAGGAACTGTTCCTGCTGGAAGGTGCGGATCATATGGATCTGTATGACAATCGAAAGTATATCCCCTTAGCTGTAGCTAAACTGGTCAGCTTCTTTAGAGAAAACCTATAATCTGAGTATGGAGGTAACAAAATGAACGAGATCAAATTTGCGCAGGTAACCGCATCTGCAGTACAAGTATCTCTTCAATTATGATCCGAAAAATACCTTTGACGTGGCGGCATATCTGAAGCAAAAACTGAAGGTGAACCCGGAGGATAAGTTTGAGGCTTATGAAATAGAGTGAGAAAAAAGTACGGGGAATTGCTGTCCATAGTGATATTGAAACTATTTCCGGCTTGCGGTAGAATATATAAACGAAAGACCTAATTCCCGGCTATGTCGGAGGACGGACGACCTATTTTGTTAATGAATGATGATTGGGCATAAGGATTGATGAAAAGCCGATGGAATACGGGTGCAGAGGGCGGGCATGGTATGAAAAAAGGACAGCGGAAAGTGATTTTGCCAAAAACTGCACAGATAGCTTTGATTTTGGCGCTGGCAGCATTGTGTGTATTGGTGTTTATGTGGCCTATTGTGGGGGAGAGCTTTGGGTATACGACAAAGAAGGTGAAGGTGCATTATGTGGCGGAGATTCCGTTTGAGGCGTCCGGGCAGTATGTGGAGTATGTGATGAATACGGCGCCGCGGCTTGATTTTATGAAAGCGGAGGATAGACAGAAACTGCAGAAAATTTTTGAGAAGGCGCAGCTTGGTGAGGCGGAAATCGCCGAGATCAATGCGAAACTGGATGAACTGCCGGAGGACGCTTGGATATATTACAGCGTGGGGTGGAAGTTGAAGTACATCTATTATACGGATAGTCCGGGAAGTTATGGCTGGAACGGATTTTATGAGATTGGAGATGGCAATGCGGTGTATCTGTACTGGGGGGAGGAGGAAATCGGGTGGCCGATCGATGGGTATATTTGAGTGGGATACTGGGCGGAGGTCTTCTGTTCGTGGTTTTGGCGGTTGTGGTTTGGATGAATTATGCGCCTGTTGTTGCGTATCCTTATGCGAATCTGGAAGGGATCACGATCGGATATTTTGATGAAAAGAAAGGAACGTATCAGGAGATTTTGGTTGAGGAGGACGGGGAAAGGAGGCGCATTTATGATGTGTTGAAACGTGCCAGATTGATGAGAGTGAATAGAGGTCCCGGGGACAATAATGGTTAGGATGGCTGGAGTATTGGGTTGCGGTTTCGGGACGGGACAGAGTGGTATGATTCGGGTGTCTGGGGCGTGGAGTATGGGTGCCGGAAGTATATCAGGAATAAAAGGGATAACAGTGTAGAAGGAGTAGTGATCATTTCCAGTGAGGAGTTGTTTGATGTGGTGGAGGAATATTTGAATATAGGCAGGGAATGAGAATTTTGATGGACAAAATAGAAAAAATAGACAAAATAGAAAAAAAGCAGTTTTACGGCAATAAGGAGTTGGTTTCATATGTGGTGCCGGAGACGGTGACAGAGATCGGGGATTGGGCGTTTGCGCGTTGTCGGAGGTTGAAGTGGATTGCGGTTCCGAAGGGACTTGAGCGGATTGAGAGAGAGGCTTTCGCAGGGTGTGAGAGTCTGGTTGTGGCACATTTTTATGAGGGGAATTGGGAAGAAACCTGGGAAGGTTCGGGAAAAGAGTCGGAACAAGAGGCAGGTCTGAAAGTCCGGACGCTGTCGAAGAAACAGCAGCTAGAGGGAGAACTTATGGCGCTTGCTCTTCGATATTTTCCGGAGGCGCAGAGCATAGTGAACGCGATGCGGGATAAAACGCTGGCAGCAGGCGCGGCAGGCTGGCTCAGGGGCTGGGATGAGGCTTGCGGGCGCTTTCTGCAGAGACTGGATGAGGAGGGCTTTGTGCCGTTTTTGGCGGGCGGAGAAGAGGATTATGCGGACGATGGGGAGAGCCTGGCAGCGTATTGCAGGGAAGCGCGGTTGACGAAAGCCAAGGTGGTGTATCGAAGGCTGTTGGCGGATCTGGTGGGAGCGGAATGGGGATTTGGACTGACGGAGGAGGTGCGGGTGTTTTACCAGGCGGCGCTTAGGGATAATGATGGGAATTTTGCTGTATTGATGGGACTGGATGGGTACTTTAGGGAGGCAGTGGAACTGTATGAGGCGGCAGGGCTTTTGACACAGAAGAAGATCAGAGGGTTGCTTCAGCAGCTGCCGGAGGACATGGTTGAGCTGCGGGCACTCTATGATGTGTTTCACAAACCTGTGACCAGTGAGGAAGCAGATGATGGGATTTCCCAGGCGGTGGCGCAGCGGCTGGGTGAGGAGGATGTTCTGTCTGTGAGGGCTTTCGTGGGATTTATGAGAAGACGGAGACCTATGGCGGTCTGCTGGGAGTGGTGGATCTGGAGATCAGTCCGCAGCTTGATTTGGTGGCAAAGAACAGTGGCATGGATTGGTATGCCTGTTATCCCCAGCTGGAGTATTTTGAGGTAGCGCCGGAGATCGGCGATGACGGATGGCTGGTGGTTACTATGCCGGATGGAGCTGGAACGGCGTCCGGGAGAAAGGTCTGAATTCGAGAATCCAGAGGAAATGTATGAGTATCTGGAGGAGTATAAGGGCAGCAATTAAGAGGCAGTATGAGTTGCGAACGGAGCTGTGTTAAGCGAGGCGCAGGATGCACTCGCAAAGGAATACGGCGATACAGGCAGAAAGGGCTACTACGGTGAGCCCTTTTCCTCTGTAGGAAAGGAAGACTGCAACCAACATGCCGACAACGGCGGACAGCACGAAAGCTGTTGCACTGAAGATCGCGGGGATGGTCATGGCGGTCAGGACTGCGTAGGGAATGTAGTATAAAAAGGACCGGATAAAGCGGTTCTCAATTTTTTTGCTGATTGCGGCAAAAGGGATGGCGCGCACCAGGTAAGTGGTGCCTGCCATGAGAAGCAGATAAGGAAAAAAGGTGTTATTGGGCATGGTTTGGTTCCTCCGTTTGGTTTTCTTCCAGGGCAATTGGGTGTAGGATCGATGAAACGATGGCTGCGGCAATGGCGCATACGCTGATGGCCAGACCGTTTGAAAGCCGGTTCAGCACAGGCACGTAGGTGAAGCAGGTGCTGAGCAGGGCTGCGATCGACACGGTGAGGATGACGGGATGGCATTTTTTCATCTCGGGCGTGACGATGGCGATGAACATGCCGTAGATGGCAAGTCCCAGTGCGCTCATGATCCGCTCCGGCAGAATGTTGCCGAGGATGGCGCCAAGGAGGGTACCGCCGCCCCAGCCGAGGTATGGCAGCAGGGCGAGGCCGGCAAAAAAGGCCCGGGAAACCACCGGCTGACTCACGGCCACCGCGAAGATCTCATCCGTGATCAGGGCGCCGAACAGAAGACGCCAGATGCCGCGGAAGCGTTCATTCACTTTTTGGGACAGAGAGATGGACATGAAGGAGTAGCGGATGTTGATGGTCAGCTGCGATACCAGCATGTCCAGGTATTGTCCGGGCACCAGCATGGTGGTGATGCCGGAGAATTGTCCGGCACTGGTGGTGCACATCAGGGAGATGAGCGTCGCCTGCCAGGGGGTAAAACCGTAGGAGACGGCGATGATCCCGAAGGTGAAGGACACCGACAGGTAGCCGAGGGCTATAGGGATGCCCGCTTTCAGGCCGTCTGTGAAATTTTTTATCAGTTGTGTCGTCATGGCAAAAATCCTTTTATCTATGGAATCCTTTTTATGAATTGTTTTCACGCGAATATTTATTTTACTATTGCAGGCGGGGAATTGCAAGCAGATTTGTAAAACGGGAAAAAAGTGTTGTTAATTTGAGGAAAAACCGCTATACTTAAAGAAGAGGAAGTCTTTTACTTTGGTTGGGGGTTGGACATGCATTTAGAGGAACCGATTATCACGTATTTGAATGAACTGGTACATGCGGCGTCGGAGCGGAACCTGGATCCGGGGGATTACAGGCAGTTATGCGAATCGCTGCAGGTGGCTAAGATGTATTATGATATGGATCTGGGAGGCGGGGATCGCTATCGGGATCAGCGTACTCAGAAGCTTGTGATCGAGAGCCAAGAGCAGGAGAACAAAATTATCCTGTTTGACAACGGAGAGCCTACAGGCGAGAAGATGGTCTATACCTATTATTACAATGGTGAACAGGAATATGTCCATGCCTATATTGAGTTGAGGCAGGGAATCCGGTGGGAAGATCTGGACTCTGAAGTGTATCAGTTTATGGCGGATATGATCTATCTGATCGTCAGCAGGCAGAATATGCGGTTTATGTTGGATTTTGCCGAAGCAACAGATGTGCAGACCGGTATTCCCAACAGTGCCTTGATCCGGAAAAAGTACGGAGAGATCGTAAAGCGTGTTTCGCCGGAAGATATTCTGGTGCTTTATGTGAATCTGCAGAATTTTAAATATGTGAATGAGGTGGGAGGCGCCAAGTGCGGTGATGAAGTCATCATCCGATACGCCAGGCTATTGCTCAATTCGGTAACGGAGGATGAGTGTGTCTGCCGTATGGGTGGGGATAACTTCGGACTTTTTATTTATAAAGATCACCTTGATGGACTGATGGAAAAGCTGAAATGTGTCAGCGTAGGAGACTTGCAGACCATGCCGGGTCGCCATTTTGAGATCACGCCATGGATCGGAATATCTCAGGGAAAACCGGATGACAGAAGACCTTTCGGAGCCAGACTGGAGGAGGCTTCTACGGCGTGTAACATGGGAAAACGAGTGTTTAAGAAGAATGTGGTGTTCTTTTCCGAGCAGTTGATGGGGCAGATCGCGCGGGGGCATGAGATCATTGCGATGTTCCATCCGGCGGTGAAAGGACATGAGTTCCATCCGTTTTTCCAGCCGAAGGTGGATATGAAGACGGGAGAACTTGTGGGCTTTGAAGCGCTCTGCCGCTGGATCCATGCGGGTAAGTTTATTTATCCGGATCAGTTTATTCCGGTGCTGGACAGGGAAGGGCTGATCCATGAGCTGGATATGGCTATTTTCGAGGAGACTTGCCGGGCAATCCGAAAATGGAAGGATATGGGGTTGAACCCTCCGCGGATATCTTCCAATTTTTCCAGAAAAAATCTGTATGTGGCAGACATTGAGAATAAGATCCGAAGCGTCATTGAGGGCTGCGGAATAGAAACCGAGGATGTTGAAATCGAGATCACGGAGAGCGTAAACGGAGAGGAATATGATCGGTTGATCGAGTTTGTGAAGCGCTTGAAGGCGTATGGGCTGCATATTTCGGTGGATGATTTCGGCACAGGGTATTCATCCATGGCACTGATCCATAATATCGATGCGGATGTGATCAAAATTGACAAGAGTTTTGTGGACGAGGTGCCGGGAAAGGCCAAGGCGGAGGTGCTGATTGAAAGCATTATCAGTCTGGCAAAGCGTCTGAATATGTCCGTTATCGCGGAAGGTGTGGAGACGGCGGAGCAGGGAAAGGAACTGATTAAGCTGGGATGCTATTACGCCCAGGGATATTATTACAGCAAACCTGTAGATTTTGATCGGGCCACGGAATTGATTAAGAATCCACCGTTCAAAACTATTCTTAAAAACGCAAATTCATGATTTGTTTACAAAGATTTTAGAAAGTGTTAGCATTTTCCGATACACAAACATAGAAATTGTGATATAATATTCACAAAGGGAAAATTTTGTGAGAGTACTGGAGGTTCTTATGGCAGAACAGATTGCGAAATGTCCCGCATGTGGCTCGGAGAATTGTAAGGTCGAAAACGCATCAAGCAATGCCTTTGCGCATTGGGTCAGATGTATGAGTTGTGGGAACTGTGGACGTACCAAGATGACTGCGGGAGCGGCCATCAAAAGCTGGAATAAGGGAGAGAAGAGAGAGTAGCGGCTAGGTGGCTCCGGATCTCCCGAAGCGTGAAAACTGAATATCTATTTTTCGGGGGTGGGTGAAATTCCCTACTGGCGGTAAAGTCCGCGACCTGTATCTGCATGATACGGCTGATTCGGTGAGATTCCGGAACCAACAGTAAAGTCTGGATGGGAGAAAAATAGCAGATGTTATTTTATGCTGCAAGCTCGATGTGTCTATGCTGGATTAGGGCATGGTGGGATATGTGTATACAAACATACATAAGCGCGAGCAGCATAAAACAAGATCAGACTGTTACCCGAATCGAAAGATTCGGGTTTTTTGCGTCCTGTGGGGAAAACATGGCGCAGATATAAAATCACATACAAATTTTACGGCGAAATGTTGACAGGCATTTGGCAGAGAGGAGAAAAAATGAGTAAATTAGTGGAAACAGCGGCAGCAAATACTGCTACGGTGTTGGAATTTCTGGCGGTGATCGCAGGCGTCTTCGTGGCGGGAATTCTGCTGGAAAAAGCGGCACAGAAGAAACAAGGGGTGAAAGAGAAGGTCTTTACCACCAGGAAGATGGCAGTGATCGGGATGTTCTCGGCGTTATCGGCGGTATTGATGATATTGGAGATTCCGCTGTGGTTTGTACCGGGATTCTACAAGCTGGATTTCAGTGAGCTGCCGATTTTGATCGGAACGTTTGCGTTCGGGCCGATGGCGGGGGTGATGATGGAGCTTGTGAAGATCTTGTTAAAGCTCTGTATTAAGGGAACCGGTACGGCATTTGTTGGAGAACTGGCGAACTTTACGGTGGGATGCAGTTTTATTTTGCCGGCTTCCGCAGTCTACGCGTTCCGCAAGACAAAGAAAAATGCGATCCTGGCCTGCGTGATCGGCACTTTAGTGATGACTATCTTTGGGACGATCTTCAATGCGGTATATCTGCTGCCTGTTTTTGCCAGGATGTTCATGCCGATGGAGAAAATTCTGGCAATGGGTGTTGCGTGTAACCCGTTTGTCCGGGAAGACAGTCTCACCAGTTTCGTGATTGCCTGCGTGGCCCCTTTGAATCTGATTAAGGGCAGTCTTGTATCGGTGATCACACTATGGGTTTACAAGCCTTTAAGCCCGATCATAAAGTCTGGACATACGAAATAAGGGGGATAATGATGACTGTGAAAGTCAAAAATTAAAATCTGATTTATGACATTTGCGTCATGAGATTTATGAGTTAAATGTCAGATAAAGAACGTTTAAAAATAAGGATTTGAAATTAATGACAGATCAATTGACAGAAATGATAATTTATTTCTGAACCGGATAATTTAAAACGCATGTTATTTGATTTGGCATTATTGTTCTTGCTTTTTGAGCGGGAAAACCATATAATGATTTGGAAAGAATAAAGCACCTGCAAAACATTGCGTAGGTGCTTTTTCAAGGTATACAAAGGTAGACAGAGTTATGGTAGAATTGGATATTAAAATCGAAGCCGGAGATCTGTACGATTATATGCTGATGCATAATTACCACAGCGCAGCAGGGCTTCTGGGCAGTGGCGTGGGTGCAGTGGCAGTGCTGGTCGGTGTGTCAAGAGAGGAGGCAATCTTCTGGATCGCCGGCATCGTGTTGCTGTTGTATCTGCCGTGGACCCTGTTCCTCAAGAGCCGTCAGCAGATTCTGAATAATCCGGCTTTTCGGGAGAAATTACATTATAAATTGGATGAAAGCGGAATTACGGTCTCACAGCATGGAGAGGAGCAGCATCAGGCCTGGGAGAACATGGTGAAAGCGGTGTCCACCGGACACAGTATCATTGTGTATACAAGCAGGGTGAATGCGACTATTTTTCCGAAACGGGAGTTGGGAGATAAAAAAACGGATGTTATCGAAATGATCTCAACACATATGCCTCCCGCCAGGGTGAAGATTCGCAATTAAAACAGATCCGACTAAAATCAGAAGAAAGCGGTTTGGTGGTATGTCTGACAATAATATAGAAGTGATTGAAACAAACGGACCGGAGGAGACGTATGCTCTGGGAGAGAAGATGGGGCGCGCATGCAGACCGGGGCAGGTCTATACACTGATCGGTGACCTGGGTGTGGGCAAGACGGTATTTACTCAGGGATTGGCAGCGGGATTGGGAATCCGTGAGCCGGTGAACAGCCCGACGTTTACCATTTTGCAGGTATATGAAGAGGGCAGACTGCCTTTTTACCATTTCGACGTGTATCGGATCGGCGATGTGTCGGAGATGGATGAGATCGGATATGAGGATTGTTTCTACGGTCAGGGGGTCAGCCTGATCGAATGGGCGAATCTGGTACCGGAGATCCTGCCGGAGCATTATATCAGGATCACGATAGAGAAGGATCTGCAAAAGGGGTTTGATTACCGGCGGATCAGTGTGGAAGAGCGTTAAGGGAGTCGGGGAAATGAAAATTCTGGGAATAGACAGTTCCGGACTAGTGGCAGGTGTCGCTGTGGTGGAAGACGATGTGCTACTGGCGGAATATAATGTAAATTATAAGAAGACGCACTCGCAGACACTTTTGCCGATGTTAAATGTGGTGCGGGAAATGATCGAGCTGGATCTGAACAGTGTGGATGCTATCGCCATCGCGTCGGGGCCGGGGTCTTTTACCGGATTGCGGATCGGTTCCGCTACGGCGAAGGGGCTGGGATTTGCGTTGGACAAGCCGTTGGTGGAGGTTCCTACCTTAGAGGGACTGGCATATAATCTGTGCGGAACGGGAGCCTGGGTGTGTCCGCTGATCGATGCGAGAAGAAATCAGGTCTATACGGGAATCTATGCGTTCCGGCAGAAGGAACTCTGTGTGGTGGAGCCGCAGTGTGCGGTTGATATTTCCTATATTATAGGAAGATTAAATGAATTGGGGGAGACGGATCCGGAGAGAGAAGTAATCTTCTTGGGAGACGGCGTCCCTGTTTACAGAGAACAGTTGGAGCAGGGCGTGAAGATCCGACATTCCTATGCGGTGGCTGCAAACAACAGGCAGCGGGCGGCAAGCGTGGCGGCACTGGGACTGGCGTACTATGTAGCACATCAGAAAGGTGAGGCAGGGCAAATGTCCGGGTGCGGGAAGGTGGTATCAGCGGCGGAGCATCGGCCGGAGTATCTGCGCCAGAGCCAGGCGGAGCGGGAACGACAGGAAAAACAGGGCGTTTTATTGCGGGATATGACTCCTGCGGATGTGTCGGCGTTAGCGCAGATGGAGCGGGAAATCTTCAGCATGCCGTGGTCCGAGAAGTCTTTTGAGGAATTGTTTCAATATTCTTATAAGGTAAATCTGGTGGCGGAGCAGGACGGAAGGGTAGTCGGCTGTATCTGTATGACGTTGATCGGCGAAGAAGGCGAGATCGACAAGGTGATGGTGACGGATGCAATGCGCGGGCGCGGCGTCGGAACGGCTCTGGTGCGGGAAGCGCTGCGATGCGGAAGCGAGCGGGGCGGGGAAGTGTTTACCCTGGAAGTACGGAAAAGCAATGCGGCAGCCATTGCGCTGTATGAAAAGACCGGTTTTTCGTCTGAAGGGATCCGGCCTGATTTTTACGACAAGCCGAAAGAGGATGCGGTGATCATGTGGAACCGCATGTCGAAAGGTGTGTAAGATAAGGCGGGCAATAATTACCAGTCCGATCTGCAAACGCCTATAGTATACTCATAGGTGGAAATTCTCGCAAAATACAGGAGGAAGCGCCATGAGAAAATACGAAAAAGTAATCTGCAATCAGTGTAAGAAGGAATTGAGATCCGAGGGAAAATATCTGAAGGAGGGATGTTTTTCCGTGGATTACACGTTTGGATATTTCAGCCGCAAGGACGGTACCCGGCACAGATTTGATCTGTGTGAGGAATGCTATGACAAAATGGTGGCGGGCTTTGCCATCCCTGTGGAGGAAGATGAGGAGACAGAATTATGCTAGATGTTTGTCTGCTGGGAACCGGCGGCATGATGCCGCTGCCATATAGGTGGCTCACAGCATTGATGCTGCGTTATAACGGAAAGAGTATCCTGATCGACTGCGGAGAGGGAACGCAGATCGCGCTGCGCGAAAAGGGATGGAGTCCCAACCCCATCGACATTATCTGTTTTACCCATTATCATGCGGATCATATCAGCGGATTGCCGGGGATGCTGCTGACCATGGGGAATGCGGAGCGGACGGAGCCGCTGTTGCTGATCGGTCCCAAGGGTTTGAACCGGGTGGTTTCTTCTCTGCGGGTGATCGCACCGGAGCTTCCGTTTGAGATCAAGTGTGTGGAAATTTCGGAGCATGAACAGAGTTTTTCTTTTGACGGATTTCGAATTGATGCTTTCAAGGTGAACCATAATGTGGTATGCTATGGGTATAGTATGCAGATAGACCGCGCCGGCAGATTCGACCGGACGCGGGCGGAAGCGCTTGGGATTCCGATGAAGTGCTGGAACCGTCTGCAAAAAGGCGAAACGGTAGAGATGGATGGTGCCGTGTTTACACCGGATATGGTGCTGGGAGAGCCCAGAAAAGGGATCAAGGTGACTTACTGCACGGATACCCGGCCTACGGACAGTATCCTGACCCATGCAAAGGATGCGGACCTGCTGATCCTGGAGGGAATGTACGGAGAGCCCGACAAGATCGACAAGGCGAAAGAGCATAAGCATATGACGATGTATGAGGCCGCAAGGATCGCCCGGGACGCGAAGGTGCCGGAGATGTGGCTGACGCATTACAGTCCTTCCCTAACGCATCCGGAGGAATTTATCGGGGATGTGCGGAAGATTTTCCCCAATACGATCGCGGCAAAGGACGGCAGATCGGTAGAATTAAATTTCAAGGAAGAATAAAAAAGAATGAAAAAGGCGACGGCTCGCACGACGATCATAATCGTCCTGCTGGTGGTGGCGGTGGTTGGATATTATGCGTATCTGGCGAATAAGAGCAAGGAGAGCAAAGCGGAGGCATCCATGACGGTGGTGGAGACCACGCTGAGCAGGGATCTGACAAGGGATTACCCGCCCACACCGAAAGAAGTAATTAAATATTATAATGAAATTCTTCGTTGTCTTTATAATGAGGACAGTTCTGAGGAGGAGATCGGGGCGCTCACGGTGAAAATGCGTGAGCTTTATGATGATGACCTTTTGGCGATCAACGAGCTGGGGACGCATCAGATGATGCTGATGGCGGAGATTGCTGACTGGAAGACAAACAGCAGGCGGTATATCAGTTTCAGCCCGGCTTCCAGCACGGATGTGGACACTTACGAGTACAACGGCAGATCGTGTGCCAAGATCGCGTGCGCATACGGGATTACGCAGGAGGGGCGTAATTTTCAGATCACCCAGATCTATGTGCTGCGCAAAGATGAGAATAAGCATTGGAAGATCCTGGGCTGGATGGATGAGTCTCTGATTGAGCCGCAGGAGGAATAAGACAGAGGAACTATGGAAGAAAATGTAACGATATTGGCAATAGAGAGTTCTTGCGATGAAACTGCGGCGGCAGTGGTGAGAAACGGAAGGGACGTCCTTTCCAACGTGATCTCATCGCAGATCGCACTCCATACACTGTATGGCGGAGTGGTTCCGGAGATTGCATCCCGGAAACATATTGAAAAGATCAATCAGGTGATCGAACAGGCGCTGCAGGAAGCGGGAGTCACCCTGCAGGATATCACGGCGATTGCTGTGACATACGGCCCGGGGCTGGTGGGGGCGCTCCTGGTGGGCGTGTCCGAGGCGAAAGCAATCAGTTTTGCGACGGGGATACCGCTGGTGGGCGTGCACCACATCAGCGGACATATCAGTGCGAATTATATTGAACATAAGGAATTGGAACCGCCTTTTGTCTGCCTGGTGGCGTCAGGAGGACATTCCCATCTGGTGATTGTGCGGGATTACGGTGTGTATGAGATTATTGGCCGCACCAGGGACGATGCGGCAGGGGAGGCTTTTGACAAGGTGGCGAGAGCCATCGGCCTGGGGTATCCTGGAGGCCCGAAGATTGACAAACTGGCCAGGGAAGGAAACCCGGATGCAATCGTTTTCCCCAGAGCAAAGGTGGCGGAAAACAAGTATGATTTCAGTTTCAGCGGTCTCAAGAGCGCTGTGCTGAATTATCTGAATGGTTGTCAGATGAAGGGAGAGGAAGTCTGCCAGGCGGATGTGGCGGCTTCGTTCCAGAAGGCTGTGGTGGATGTGCTGGTTGAGCATTCTCTGCATGCGGTAAAGGCTTTTGGCTATGACAAGTTTGCCATTGCGGGCGGCGTGGCATCCAACTCTGCACTGCGAGGTGCGTTTGAGACGGAATGTCAAAAGCGAGGGATCGCCTTCTATCATCCGAGTCCCATTTTGTGCACGGACAATGCGGCGATGATCGGGGCTGCGGGATATTATGAATATTTGAAAGGGGTGCGTCACGGGTATGATCTGAACGCCGTGCCGAATCTGCAGTTATGAAAGACGGAAAGAAATGTACGGCGGTGGTGCTCTCGGCAGGGAGCGGGAACCGTATGAAAAACGTGCAAAACGGGGTGGCAAAGCAGTACATGGATCTGGGCGGGAAGCCGGTGATCTGCTATTCGCTGCAGGCGGTTGAAGCTTCGTCTGTGATCGATGACTGCATTCTGGTGGTCGGCGCGGAGGATGTGGAGTTTGCGACCAAAGAGATTATAGAAAAGTATCATTTTTCCAAGACGACAGAAGTGATCGTCGGCGGAGCGGAAAGGTACCTTTCCGTTCGGAATGCGCTGCGTGTCATCGAGAAACGCTGTCTGGCGGAGTCTGCCGTGGATGGATATGTGTTTATCCACGATGGTGCCAGACCTTTCCTGACGGAGAGCATACTGGAGCGGCTGGCGGATGCAGTCGTGGAGGCGAGAGCGTGTGTGGCCGCGATGCCTGCGAAGGATACCGTGAAGATTGTGGATGACCATGATCTGGCAATTCAGACCCCGGACAGGAGAACAGTCTGGAATGTGCAGACCCCCCAGGTGTTTGAGACGGGACTGATCCTGACGGCCTATGAGCGGCTGGAAGGCAGGCTGGAACGGATGAGGGAACAGGGAATCGCTGTGACGGACGATGCGGGAGTTGTGGAACTGTTTACGGACTGCAGGGTGAAGATGGTGAAGGGATCTTACCGGAACATAAAAATCACGACGCCGGAGGATATGATTGTTGCGGAGGCTTTTTTAAAAAATACAGCGGATCAATGAAAAGATGATGAGAAAATGCGGATTGTTTTGTGCAGGTGATACAAATGAGATTTTTCAGAATGCACAAATTATTCCGCATTTTTTTGACTAAAATGCCGAAAAAAACCTCCTCTGGATAATTTTTTAAAAATCCTGCCCTAAAAAAATGCCATAAAACAAAATTTGTGTCTTGCATTTTGTACATAACAATGGTAAAGTAATCTTAAGTCGGAAATTGTTCCGATGAAACATTCTATTTTTTTAGGGAGGAAAAAAATGAAGAAGAAAGTTTTATCTGTACTTCTTGCAACCGCTATGGTAGCTTCTATGGCTGCCTGCAACAACGGTGGCAACGATGCTTCCAGCGCACAGCCTAGCACTAGCGCAGGAAACACAGGATCTTCCGCAGCAGCACCTGTTGAGGAGACCCCTTATGTTCTTGAGGACCTCTACATCACTGTAGATGGTACTGTAACCGCAAACGTAGACAACCGTCAGGATGCATTTGTTGAGCAGTGGGAGGCTGCAGTTTCTGAGAAACTGGGTCATCCGATCAAATTGCACATCAATCAGCCTGATCACTCCAAGTATGCTGACAACATTTCTCAGCTGCTTACAACCGGTAGCGTTGGCGATGGTTCTTATCCTGATGCTATGATCATGAGCGCTACTATGTTCAGACAGTACGAGAGCACCGGTATTCTTTGGAACATGGCTGATGCATATGACAACGCTGAGTTCCAGAGCAGAATTACCCTGCCCAGCATCAACGAGAATATGAAGACCAAGAACGGCGAGCTGTTCGGCTTTGCTCCTACTTATGGTAACGGATGTGTTACCTACATCAAGCAGTCTTGGTTGGATAAGGCTGGCAAGAAGATTGAGGACATCAAGACTTATGATGATTACTACAATCTCCTGAAGACCTTCGCTGACGGCAAGACCTATGGTGTGATCGCAGCCGGCTTCGGTAAGCTGGATGAGGCTCCTTACATCAACTATATGCCTGAGTTCTGGCAGGATGCATATCCCGCATTCTATCAGAAGGATGGTAAGTGGGTAGACGGCTTCCAGGAGGAGGCTACCGCTAAGGCTCTGGACAGACTTGCTCAGGCTTATGCTGACAAGATCATTGATCCTGATACCGAGGGCGCTTCCACAAAGATCGCTCGTGAGAAATTCTTCTCTAACGATCAGACCACTTCCGAGGCAGCTTTCACTTACTGGGCTGGTACCTGGCTTAGAACTCTGACCAACAACATGGAGAAACAGGAAGTTGACAACGATCTTGGCGATGACAGACTGGTACAGCTTCCTCCTATCAAGGAGATTAAGGATTCTTGGGGCGGCTACCTGAACAGAGAAGCTCCTGTATGGGTTATCACCGATGACGGCGACGGCAGCAATGCTCGTGAGCAGGCTATCTTCGATGCTCTGCTTGAGACCATGCTGGATGGTGACACCGTTCAGACTCTGTGGACCTACGGCGCAAAGGGCGTTCACTGGGATACCAAGGCTGAGACCTTCAAGACCAACGCTGGTACCGACAAGGAGAAAGAGTACACCTACGAAGAGGGCAAGTTCCACTTGCTTCCTACTCCTAACGATCCTAACTCCATCTGGAAGAAGAACCACTTGGATGCAGTCCTGGTAATCGCTCCTCTGACCAACGGCTATGTTGATAACGATGAGCTGGTAACCAAGGGTAACAAGTTCTTCACCGAGAACTGTGTAGATGCTCCTACCGCAGCTGCTTGTGAGACCTTGACTGAGGTAAACGCAGACATGACTGTTGATAAGACCACTCTGATGAACACTGTTGTTGCTGGTGGCGGTAAGTTCGAAGGAACCGACATCAAGACCGGTGCCGATGCTATTGCAGCATATCAGAAGAAGTGGGGAGATACTGCAGCTCAGATTCTTGACGAGTTGAATGCACAGTAATCTCTAAAACTGTTCTAAATTCAGGTTGGGATAGCCAAACTTGATATTTTATCCGGTGGGCATCGGGTCCGGGCGATCAGGTGCCCATCGGGATAAATATAAAAAACTATAATAAAGCGGGGTGTCTTATGAGCAAGAAAAAAACGACCTCTACCGGCGCAGAGATCCGTCAGAAGCCTTTAGGTATGCGAATTTGGAACCACAGGGGCTATTATCTGATGTTCCTCCCGGTATTCATCTATGTATTGATCATCTATTATTGGCCCATGTTGGGTATCCGTTTTTCATTTTATGATTACACCTTGAAAAAGATGGAATTTGTTGGATTGAAGCATTTCCAGTCTTTATTCAAGGACAGAGATTTCTGGAGATCATTCAAGAACACTCTGGAACTTTCCGTTACAAAATTGATTATTACCACCGCGGCGTCGGTACTTGTCTCGGTGTTCATCAATGAGATGCACAATCTGACAGTGAAAAAGTCACTGCAGACAGTCATCTATCTGCCGCACTTTATGTCCTGGACAGTTACGGCAGCAATCTTTACCTTGTTCCTATCTACTTCCTCCACCGGTATGGTGAATGAGACTCTGAAGAGCTGGGGCGTGATCAAGGAGAGTATTGATTTCCTGCACAGCACGAGTCTGTGGAGACCTGTATTCTATGTGGTGAATATATGGAAAGAGACAGGTTGGGGAACCGTTATCTTCCTGGCCACCTTGTCAGGTATCAACCCTGAGTTGTATGAGGCGGCGGATATCGACGGCGCAACCAGAATGCAGAAGATTTGGTACGTTACCGTGCCTGCTCTGTTAAATACCGTCATTATCGTGTTGATCCTGAACCTTGCTAAGGTTCTGAACATGTTCGAGTCGGTATTCGTTATGTACAACAACCGAGTATTTGAAGTGTCTGACGTTATTTCGACTTACATTTACAGAAAGACCTTCCTTACCGCAATTCCGAACTACGGCTACACCACTGCAGTTGGTCTGTTTAAGTCTTTGGTTGGTTGCTTGTTAGTTTTGATTTGTAATGCAGCAAGTAAAAAAATCCGCGGACGCGGAATTATGTAAAGGAGGGCTTAAAGAATGGCAAAGAACGATATGGCATCAAGCGGCCCCAAGACTCATGTACATGTATTTGACGTAGTAAACTACATAGTGTTTGTAATTCTTGCGTTGATCATCATTGTTCCTATTTGGAAGGTTGTGGTAGATTCCTTCAACGCGGTGGGTGTGTACCAGTTTAAGCTTTGGCCTACACAGCCTACATTAGGTGGTTACCAGACGATTTTGTCCACATCCAAGTTGTACAGACCGTTTTTGAACTCTGTGATCACAACAGTTTTCGGAACCTTGCTTGGTCTGGTAATGTCCACACTGGGTGGTTATGTACTCTGTCAGTTTGAAATGCCCGGTAGAGAGATCATGGCATTCTTCCTGCTCTTTACAATGATCTTCTCCGGTGGTATGATCCCTGAGTACTTGGTTATGAAGCAGCTTCACTTGACCAACAACATGTGGATCCTGGTTGTAAAGCATGGTATGAACGTATACAATCTGGTATTGATGAGAAACTTCTTCGAGGGAATTCCTGCATCTCTGTTTGAAGCAGCTAAGATTGATGGTTGCTCACCCATGGGAATCTTCTTCAAGATCGTGCTTCCGCTTTCCAAGGCAGCACTTGCATCTATCGGACTTATGTATGCCGTTACTGTGTGGAACGATTATTCCACAGTTCAGATTTACATCACAACTCGTGATCAGGTTAACTTCCAGTACATCCTGAGAGTTATGGTCATGGATGGTGATACGCCGACATCGGGATATAAGGTATCACAGAATACTTTGTATTATGCAGCAATCGTTATGGCAATCCTGCCTTTCATGATTCTGTATCCGTTCCTGCAGCAGTACTTCGTTACCGGTGTGAATATCGGTGCAGTTAAGGAGTAATCGGCAGAATATCAGTGTATTATTCATTTAGTTATAACACCCCGAAGATCATGGCTTGCGGTGCGAGAGTACCGCAAGCCTTTTGGGTTTTCAGCTTTTTTTCTTTTTTTGAAAAAACCAGTTGACACATAATGCTATTTTTGGTAGAATAATTTTTGCCGCTGATGAGCGGATTCATGGAGAGATATCGAAGTGGTCATAACGAGGCGGTCTTGAAAACCGTTTGTCCGCAAGGGCGCGTGGGTTCGAATCCCACTCTCTCCGTTAGGGAGTTGAGTGTTTGTGAAGAACTCCCAATCGGTTTCAAAATATAATGTATATTTGATTCAACCTGGAGAAGTACCCAAGAGGTTGAAGGGACACCCCTGGAAAGGGTGCAGGTCGTTAATAGCGGCGCGAGGGTTCAAATCCCTCCTTCTCCGTTTGGCAGAAATGCCAAGTGCAAATTGCGAAGCAATTTGTAAACGATCCGATTGCGGATCGTATGGTACCTTGACAAATAAACAGCAATGCAACCCTGAAAATTCCAAACGTTCTGATTCCCCTCTGAGGGTCAGAGCGAAAGAAAATTCAGAGAACAAACAAACCTAAATCTGATCTCGTCGAGAGACGGGACAGATCCGGAAAGCCAGATAACACTGGCGAGGAACAAACAAT
>JAFUZJ010000019.1 GCA_017476665.1 Lachnospiraceae bacterium
CTGGGGATCTCTTCTGCATCCCTCACCAGATAACTGTATTTTACAAACGACTCTGCTGCGCCCGTAATATCCGCTTCCTGAAATACATCGCTGCCCAGCAGTTCACTGTTCACCTGCCCGGTGATACAGATCAGAGGGATACTGTCCGCAAAAGCGGTGGCAATTCCCGTGATCAGATTGGTCGCACCGGGTCCGCTGGTCACGGCGCAGACGCCGGGTTTCCCGGTCAGGCGCGCCATACCACTGGCCGCGTGTGCCGCATTTTGTTCTGTGCGGATCAGTACGGTTCGAATATCCGAATTCAAAATACTGTTATAAAAAGGACAGATTGCAACGCCGGGATAGCCGAATACCGTGGTAACGCCTTCCGCCTCCAGACATTTTACAATCGCATCTGCTCCGATCATTTTATTTCCTCCTTGCAACCCTATCAACTAAACCTATTAATTATAACATATTTACCCCTGTCCATTCAAGCGTTTTGCTAATTTTACCGCTTCGGCTGCATCATTGGAATATCCGTCCGCTCCGATCTCATCCGCATATTCCTGCGTGATCACCGCACCTCCGATCATCACCTTGGAGGAAACGCCGGCTTTCTTCGCCTCTGTAATGACTTCCCGCATTCTTTGCATCGTAGTGGTCATCAATGCGGAAAGGGCAATGATCTGTGCGTTGTGTTCTTTTGCTGTCCGCAAAATGATCTCCGCCGGCACATCTTTGCCCAGATCGATCACCTGAAAACCATAGTTTTTCAACATCAATGCGACCAGATTTTTGCCGATATCATGAATATCTCCTTCCACAGTCGCAATCACCACCACCGGTTTGTTCTGGTTTTCGGTCTCCTGCAGGAGCAACGGTTCCAGAACAGCGATGGAATTTTTCATCGCTTCCGCGCTGGCAATCAGCTGCGGCAGAAAATATTTTCCTTTGTCAAAATACTCTCCGACCAGATTGATTGCCGGCAGCAGAACATCATTCAGCAGTGCGTCCGGCGTCTCTCCGGCATCCAGAGCCGCCTGTGTCAGCTTGGCGATTCCGTTGCGGTTTCCTTTTAAAACTGCGTTATGTAATACATTTCCAGATTCGGATTTCATGGATTGGTCCGCGGGAACAACTGCCTCCGATACAGTCACCTTCTTGGCTTCCAGCGCTGCTTTCCGCTCTTTTTCTTCCCGCCGCTCCCTGGCCACGGCAGAATACTCAATATATCTTAAATCTGCGCCTTCTTTGGCAAGAAGCAGATCCGTTGCAAATGCGCAGCACATCAGCATTTCCTGAGAAGGATTGGCGATTGCCATAGTCAGACCCTCTTTGATCGCCAGCGATAAAAACGCCGTATTTACAAAACTTCTCTCCGGCATACCGAAAGAAATATTAGACAGTCCGCAGATGGTTGCAAATCCCCGCTCTTTGCAAAAACGGATCGTTTCCAACGTTTCCAAACCCGCCTTCTTATTTGCACCTACCGTTGCCACCAAGCCGTCCACCACGATGTCTTCCCGTCGCATACCTAACGAAAAAGCACCTTCACTGACTTTCCGGATGATCTCCTTTTTCTCATCCAGATTTTCCGGCAGCCCCTTGTCCGAAAGCGGCAACAGGATAAACATTGCACCGTACTTTGCCACGATGGGCAAAAGCTCCTCAAATTTCGCTTTCTCATAAGAGACGGAATTGACCAGAGCTCTGCCCGGATAGGCTCTCAGTGCAGCCTCCAAAACATCCACATGGCTGGAATCCAGGGAAAGGGGCAGATTCGTGACACCACTGACCTCCTCGATCACCCGCAGCATCATGGCTTTCTCATCAATACCGCTCATTCCCATATTGACGTCCAGGATCTGGGCGCCGCAGGCCTCCTGCTCCTCCGCAAACTGCAGCACTCTGTCCGTATTACCCTCCCGCAGTTCCGCCTGCAGAGCTTTTTTCCCTGTGGGATTGATCCGTTCTCCCACTACCATAAACGGATCATTCAGCCAAAATGCAACCGTCATCCGTTCACTGGTAAGATATCGCACCCCCTCCGGTCTTCTGGCTGCATTTATCTTCTTTACTTTTCCAAACCGCTCATAAGCAGCGCGGATATGCGCAGGTGTTGTTCCGCAGCAGCCACCGAGCACAGCAGCTCCCTGTGCCACCAACAGTTCCATCTGCTCACCGAATTCCTCCGCCCCCATACCGTAATAGGTATTTCCGTTCTGATCCAGAAGCGGCAGACCGGCATTCGGTTTTGCAATCACAGGGATCGTGGTGACCTCGGCAATCTCTTTGATCACCTGCTGCATTTTATCCGGTCCGGTGGAGCAGTTCGCGCCCACCGCACAGGCTCCCAGGCTCTCCGCAACGATCGCCGCAGTACGGGCATCCGTCCCGTAAAGCATTCTGCCCTCCGGCTCAAAGGTAAAGGTCACCATCACCGGAAGATCACAGACTTCTTTGGCCGCGATCAGCGCCGCCCGGGTTTCCGCAAGGCTCATCATCGTCTCCACCACGATCAGATCCACCCCCGCAGCCACCAGGTACCGTATTTGCTCTTTATAGACATCGATCAATGTCTCAAGTTCCATTTTCCCCATGGGGCGCAATTGCTCCCCTGTCATGGTCAGATCTCCGGCAATATAAACTTTCCGATCCGCAGACGTATCCGCCGCCCGCCGGGAGATTGCTACCAATTTACGGATCATATCTTCCATTCGGTCAGCCAGTCCGTACTCCGCCAATTTGATCCGGTTCGCCGTAAAAGTTGGAGCATACAGAATGTCCGTACCGGCTTTCACATAATCTTCCTGCAATTTCTGCATAATATCCGGATGCTCTAAGATCCATTGCTCAGGGCAGACGCCGGATGGCATCCCTGCCTTTACCAGATTGGAGCCCGTTGCCCCGTCCAGATAAATAAATCGATCCTGCGCCAATTCCTTAAATTCTGATCCTGTCATTTGCTGTCATCTCCCTGTCTTATTGATGCCGATTATACCACATATCTATTGCCATACGCAAATAAACTTCTTAAGATTTTGGGATAGCCGCACGAAAATGTTGCGTCGCAAACAAAAATATGATAAATTCGTATAGAAGTATTTTGATTCGGAGGATATTGCTTTGAAAAGAAAAATATGCGCGACCCTGACAGGACTATTGGCAGCGGTTCTTCTCGCTTCCTGTGGTGCCGACCCTGCGCTGTCCCGTTTTAAAACGGATATGGACAAATTTTGCAACAATGTTGCGGAGATAAATGATGCGATCAACGCGATCGATGTCGGCGACGAAAACGCTCCGACCCTTGCGCTGGAATATCTGGATCGGTTGGACAAAGAATTTCAGAATTTTGCAGAAATGGATTTTCCCGAAGATTATGACTATCTGGAGCCCCTTGCCGACGAAGCCGGCTCTTATATGGCCGAAGCCGTAAAAAGCTACCATCAGGCTTACGCCGACGGAGGCTATGACAAATCCACCGCCGATTACGCCAGAGAGAATTCCGCAAGAGCATTCAAACGCGTTCAGGTCATTCTGGATATTCTGCACGGGGAGATGCCGGACAATGCAGAGGAATCAGCACAAAACTGATCTTTATGAATTAAAAAAGTGTGCCGTGCGGCACACTTTTTTATGTAGTATTACTACCGGTATCAATTTGCTCTCTTATATTAGTTCAAAAGCTGAATTCCACCGATCAAAGGCAGAGGCTTCTCCTCATCCTTGCAAGCGGATACGATACCCATGATTGCAAATACAAGGATTACAACAGAAAGAATGCAGCCAACAAAAGCGCCAACTACAGGAATCACCGCAACAACACCGGCAATCACATTTCCAAGAATCAGAACAAGACCCTGATTCAAATGGAACTTTGCACCCTCTTTGTCACCTGCCAGGAAACCGATCAGCCAAAAGATCAATCCCAGATAAGCAAAAATACTCGTTACTTTCTTATTCATAATTTTCTCCTTTTCTGTCCCCTCAGGACTGTACAACTTAACTTCCACACTACTATAATATATGTAAGGGCTTTCGTCAAGACATTTATTTTATGAAAATTTAATGTTTTCCAAAATATCCTTTCATTTTCTAAATCATGACAATGCCAAACATAAACTTTAAAACATTTTTTAAAACAAAATTCAGGATCAGCACAACAATCATCCCATACATGATCCACTCACGAAATTTCATTCCTTTCACGAAAGGCACATGCAGTTTTTCCAACGTATGACTGAGCATAAAGGCCAGATACATTATCACACAGTAAAGCAATAACGGATGATACCACAAGGATTGCAGAATATGCCCGTGCGCCAATGCCACCAAGGATCTCGTCCCCCCGCATCCGGGACAATAGATCCCCCACAGTTCCCAGAAGATACACCCGCCTTTCAGATGCGGAACGATCCAATTCACAACCGCCAAAACTGACAGAAGCCCGACCGGAAACGTAAGCAATCCAAAGAAATACAACGCATCCTCCGTGCTCATCTCGCTCAGATCAATCTTTTTTCGCTCTTTCACCTTACATCATCTCATCCATATAAGCCATACCGCCCAAAACGAAGAAATAAATGACGGTAAGAACACCGACTACAATTGCAATAACGGAGCACACAATTCCCGCAGTGCCCACACCACTCTTCCGATTCTTGTTTCCTACGATTCCGAGGATCAGGCCTATGATTCCGAATACCAGACCTACGCCGCAGCAGCAATCCAGCAAAATACCGCAAATGCCCAGAATCAGGCTGGCGATTGCCGTACCGGGTGTCTTTTGCTCCTCCGTCACAGGCTCCCCATATACCGCGGTATTATCCGTATAAGTATTATTTTGATACGCATTATTGGTATACGTATTATTAGCCGCATTATCGGTATAAGTCGTTCCGTTGCTGTAGATCGGATCGCTGTAAGCCCCCGTGTTATCCTGATAGGAATTCGCCGCAGGCGTGGCAACTGGCGCTACATTCTGGTCAAAGCCCTGACCGTTGCTCTGCTCATTTCCGTTCTGAAAATTTTGTCCGTCCATTCCAAACTCTCCTTTGCGTTGTAAAAATAAAATCAAAAAGTTACACAAGCGCCTCTATTATATCTGATTCTACCGACAAGGTCAATGACTTTTCTTGTAATTTGCCTCTGCAGTACGGAATTGGGCATACAGATTTCCCTGGTTATTCATCTGTTTTACATAATTGGTTCGTCTGACCACAAAATCTTTCAGTTTCACCATATACTCGTCCGAACTGATCTTCCCGTCCGCCACCTGGGTCAGCCCCTTCTCCCAGCTTGCCGTCAATGCCGGATTCAGCAAAGGCCGGATGGCCGAATCCACCACATCATAAATCATCTCTCCCATCAGCGTCGGTGTCAGGACCTGCGTCTTCTTATTCAGTGACAGGTATTCGATCTTCACCAGTTTCTTTAAGATCTCCGCTCTCGTCGCACTGGTTCCGATTCCGCTTCCCTTGATCTGGGCGCGCAACTCTTCATCCTCAATAAATTGTCCCGCATTTTCCATGGTCAGGATAATGCTTCCGGATGTATAGCGCTTGGGTGGCGACGTTTCCCCCTCCTTGATCTCATATTCTTCCGGGCTCACCGCATCACCCTTTTTCAGCTTCATCAGCAACGCCAGAAGCGCTGCGCTGCATTTTTCCTCCGTCTCTTCCTTCTCTCCGTCTTCCCCGTTTTTTTTCGTTTGCGTCTGTTCCTTTGCATCCTTCTTAAAAGAATACTCCGTCACCTTGAGATACCCTTCCTCCGCCAGCACCTTAAAATTGGCAAAGAAGCTTTCCTCTTTTACTTTCACGCAAAGGGCAACCTTCTGATAAACCGCCGGCGGATAAAAAATACTTAGGAACCGCCTCACGATCACCTCATACACCTTCGTTGCCGTCGGTGCCAGCCCCCCCAGGTTGTTCAGTCCCTGGCCGGTGGGAATAATGGCATAATGATCCGTGATCTGCTTATCATTCACATACCTTGTCTTCGCAATGTTCTTATAATTGCCCTGAGCCAGCACCTCCGATGCATAACCGTTTACCAATCCGTAATTCCTAAGACCGCCGATATTTTTGTGAATCTCCTTGGCCACCGCAGTGGACAGCACTCTGGCATCCGTTCTGGGATAAGTGACCATCTTTTTTTCATATAATTCCTGGACGATCTGAAGCGTCTCATCCGGGCTGATCTTAAAAAGCTTGGAACAGTCATTCTGCAATTCCGCCAGATTATAAAGCAGCGGCGCATTTTTATTCTCTTTCTTCCGCTCTATGCTCCCTACATGTCCGCTCTCCACGGGTTCCTCTTTGAGATGCTCGATCAGTTTTTGGGCCTGAATCTTCTCTTTAAAACCATTCTCCTTATACAGTGCGGGAGAATTGAAATAAGGCGAACCTTCCACCGCCCTCCATTCCGCCGGAAAGCTCTCCTCCCCCAGTTTCATATCAGCAACTACCCTGTAAAAAGGCGTTTTTACAAAAGAACGGATTTCCCGCTCTCTGTTCACGATCATGCCGAGCACACAGGTCATCACGCGCCCTACGGAGATCACTGCCTTATCCCGCTTCAAAAAATCCTTTACATTCCTTCCGTACTTCAACGTCAGCACTCTGGAAAAATTAATGCCCATCAGATAATCTTCTTTGGCACGCAAATACGCGGCATCACTCAGTGCATCATATTCCGACAGATCTTTTGCCTCTTTGATGCCGCGCAGGATCTCTTCCTCGGTCTGGGAATCGATCCAGACGCGAAGCCTTTTCTTGCCCTTCACTCCGGCCATTTGCTCGACCAGGCGATAGATATATTCTCCCTCCCGCCCTGAGTCCGTACATACATAGATCGTATCCACATCCTCTCTGGTCAAAAGACCGCTGACAATCCGATACTGCTTTGCCGCGCTCTGGATCACCTCATACTTAAACTGTTCCGGCACAAAAGGGATCGTGTTAAAACTCCATCTGCGCAAAGTCTCATCGTAGACCTCAGGATAACTCATGGTCACAAGATGCCCCACGCACCAGGTTACAATCGTATTCTCCGCTTCCAGATATCCGTCGTATTTTTTCGCATTTATTTTGAGAGCGTCGGCGAATTGTCTCGCGACGCTCGGTTTCTCAGCTATAAAAAGATATTTTCCCATTCAAATTACCTGTTTAAAAGTGTTTCAAACTGCTCTGCCGTCTGCGGCTTGCCCAACAGATATCCCTGGATCATATCGCAGCCGATCGCATGCAGATAATCATACTGCGCCTGTTCTTCCACACCTTCTGCAATCGACTCGATCCCCAGAGACTTTACCATATTGATAATAGACTCCGTGATGATCCTGGTGGCACTGTCGGCAAGGACGGTGTCAATAAAACTCTTGTCGATCTTAAGGGTATCAATAGGCAGTTTCTTCAGGTACGACAGAGAAGAAAAACCGGTTCCGAAATCATCTAACGACACCCGCACACCATGTCCGCGCAATATTTTCAGTTTATCAATTACTTTTTCAAAGTCCTCAATCAGAACGCTCTCCGTGATCTCAATCTCAACTTCATTCGGATTCACGTGATATTTACGTATGATCAGCAGCAGCGAATCCACAAAATCAATCTTATTGTACTGAATGGCTGACACATTGATGGACAGGATAAACGGCTCCGCATATTTTTCCCTCCAGGCTGCAAATGTACGGATACTCTCCTCTATGACCCAGTCTCCAATCGGTATGATGCAGCCGTTTTTCTCTGCAATGGGAATAAAAACCGTGGGACTGATCATATGATTTTCTTCGTCTTTCCAGCGGATCAGCGCCTCCGCACCGCGAAGTTTCTTGTTGCCCGTATAAAACTGCGGCTGATAATAGAGTTCAAAATTGTTATGAAATGCCGCTTCTCTCAGCTTATTATCCAACTCGACATTGCGCAGAAAATCATTCAGGATGGAAGCGTCAAAATACTTCATGGCATTTTTGCCCATACTCTTGCATCGATACATGACAATTTCCGCACAATTGATCAGCTCCAGGGGCGTCGCTGCCGCTTCCGGATATTCAGCCACCCCTATGCTGACCGTAATGTTTACGTTTTGTTTGGTACTCAGTTCAAACGGATCCCGCGTTCTCTTCAGGATCGTCTTATAAATCTGCTCCGCGTTACACTCTACAGACGGATCGTAAATAGCGATACAATATACATCATTGTTCAGATGACAGGCAAACACATTATCTCTGGTCAGCTCCTTCAAAAAGCCTCCGAAAAGCTGAATCAGCTCATCACCCGCGATCATTCCCAAACCGTCATTTACCTTCTTAAAGTCATCGATATCTATGACCATCACACTGATGATATTGCGTTCCTTTTCCGCCCGGATCATGTAATCGTGCAGCATCGTCACAAAATAATTGCGGTTATACAAACCGGTCATAGTGTCAAAATGCGCCATATATACTAATTCATCATGCTGTGATTTCATTTTCGTGGTATTTTCCACAACGATCAGTTTGTCCTGCGGATTGCCAAGGCTGTCATAATCGACTGTCGTCCGGAAAGAATACCAGCCCCTGCCGTCTTTATGCCTGCATTCCATAGCCGAAATGCCCTTGCCGGACTTTTCCAGAAAGATCACATCTCTGAGGGGCAGAACAGATTCCTCCTCCACCTCATCAAACACACGATTGATATCCTTGATATCCTGGATATCAAAATCAAAGAACTCCTGCCACCTGCCCATGGTCACAATCTGATTCTTCTCATAAGAAAAATAGACGTATGCACACTTGGATGCCTCGCAGATCATGGTATACATCTTTTCCTTGGCAGAAAGCTTCTGATTCATTGCTTTCAGCAGATCCATCTGATAATTCAACTCGTTCATGACATAACCCCGCACTTTACTTCTTAAAGAAGTTTTCTTTACTTCTTTTGGATATATCCCTGTGCCTTCAACAGTTCAGCGCAAAGCACCGCGCCGCCGGCAGCGCCGCGCACCGTATTATGGGAAAGTCCCACAAATTTCCAATCGTATACCGTATCTTCACGCAGACGTCCTACGCTGACACCCATCCCGTTCTCATACATCACATCCAGAGAAACCTGAGGTCTGTTATCCTCCTCCAGATACTGAATAAACTGCTTCGGCGCACTGGGCAGGCCAAGTTTCTGAGGCTCTCCGGAAAACGCAACCAGCTTCTGAATCAACTGTTCTTTGGTGGGTTTCTTTCTGAACTTCACAAATACAGCCGCCGTGTGTCCGTTTAACACCGGTACGCGGATACACTGGCAGGTAATCACAGGACTCTCAGCCGGCTTGATCACGCCATCCTCAATCTTACCCCAGATACGAAGAGGCTCTTTCTCGCTCTTTTCCTCCTCGCCGCCGATATAAGGGATGATATTACCTACCATCTCAGGCCAGTCCTTAAAGGTCTTGCCCGCACCGGAGATCGCCTGATACGTGGTAGCAACCACCTCATAGGGTTCAAACTCTTTCCATGCGGTCAGCACGGGTGCATAACTCTGAATAGAGCAATTGGGCTTTACCGCTACAAAACCTCTGGTGGTACCCAGCCGTTTCTTCTGGAACTCGATCACCTGCATATGCTCCGGATTGATCTCAGGCACAACCATGGGTACATCCGGCGTCCAGCGATGCGCGCTGTTGTTGGAAACTACCGGCGTCTCTGCCTTCGCGTAATCTTCCTCGATCTTCTTGATCTCGTCCTTGGTCATGTTTACCGCGCTGAATACAAAATCCACTTCCGCAGCAACCTTTTCCACATCATTCACATTCATGACCACCAGCTTCTTTACCGCCTCAGGCATGGGCGTATCCATCTTCCAATTGTCTCCCACTGCCTCCTCATAAGTCTTGCCGGCAGACCGTGCGCTTGCCGCAATCGTTGTCACCTCAAACCAGGGATGGTTCTCCAGCAGAGAGATAAATCTCTGTCCTACCATACCCGTTCCACCTAAGATACCAACTCTCAATTTGTCACTCATTTCTTTATCCTCCATTGTTTTCAATCGTTTATTTTCCTTCATGCAAAAATATCTGTTTCATCTTCCAGATAAGCCTTGTGAATGGCAATGACCTTTTTCATGGCATCCGGTCCCGGCGCACCTATGGTCAAACGCTTTTCCACGCATGTCTTCAGAGATATCGCATCGTAGATATCATCTTCAAACCGATCGCTGATCGACTTTAATTCCTCCAGGCTCAGCGCATCAATGGAAGTATTCCTGTCAATGCAGTACAGCACCAGTCTGCCGATGATCCCGTGTGCATCCCGAAACGGCACGCCCTTGCCTACCAGGTAATCCGCCGCATCCGTCGCATTGGTAAATCCGTTCATGGCGCTGGCTGCCATGCGGTCCTTTTTGAACTTCATGGTCGCTAACATTCCGGTGAACAGGGCAAGGCAATCCTGAACGGTATCCATGGCGTCAAACGCCATCTCTTTGTCCTCCTGCATATCCTTGTTATACGCCAGCGGAATTCCCTTCATGGTGGTCAGAAGGCTCATCAGCGCACCGTAGACGCGTCCTGTCTTTCCTCTCACCAACTCAGCAATATCGGGATTTTTCTTCTGCGGCATGATACTGCTCCCTGTGGAATAAGCATCATCAATCTCCACAAACTGATATTCATTGGAGTTCCATATAATGATCTCCTCGGAAAACCGGCTCAAATGCATCATGACGGTGGAAAGTGCCGCCAAAAATTCGATCAGATAATCTCTGTCGGAAACTGAATCCATACTGTTCAGCGTGGGCCCGGCAAAACCCAGAAGTTCCGCGGTCATTTCCCGGTCCAGCGGATAGGTGGTCCCGGCCAGAGCCCCCGCACCCAAAGGACAATAATTCATGCGGGTGTATATATCCTTCATGCGAAGCCTGTCCCGCTTAAACATCTCAAAATAAGCTCCGTAATGATGAGCCAATGTGGTCGGCTGCGCTTTCTGCAAATGAGTGAAGCCCGGCATATAGGTCTCCAGATTCTCCTCCATGGTCTGCAAGATCACACCGAGCAGATCCTTTAACAGCTCATCCACTGCCGCAACCTGATCTCTGGTATAGAGGCGCATGTCCAAAGCCACCTGATCATTCCGGCTTCTTCCGGTATGCAGCTTTTTCCCGGCATCCCCAATCCTGTCGATCAGATTTGCCTCCACAAAACTATGAATATCTTCATACTTGCTGTCAATTGAAAGCTTCCCGCTCTCCACATCCGCCAGAATGGATCTCAGTCCGTCCACAATGGCCTGACGTTCCGGCTCTGTCAGGATTCCCTGACGCTGCAGCATAGTCGCATGGGCAACACTGCCCTCAATATCCTGACGGTATAGTCTCTTGTCAAAGTCGATGGAAGCATTAAATGCATACACCTGCGCATCGGTTTCTTTGGTGAAACGCCCGCCCCATAACTGTGCCATATCATTCTCCTTTGCTGTCATTTATACGGGTCTGTCCGCATAATTACATTGTATTTTAACATAAACGTTCCTTGAATGCAATATTGCGGATACACCTTTTTCCCCGCGATTCATACTATAAAACAAACCATTATTTTATGCGTAGAAAGGTCCGTATATGACTGATTCCTATCTGTTATCGCTCCGCGATATCAACTACTCTTACCACACACTTTTCGGCGAGACCAAAGTGCTTGATCACCTTTCCTTTGGCGTAAAGGAAGGCGAGTTTGCCGCGATCGTCGGGCCAAGCGGCTGTGGAAAATCAACGCTTCTGTCAATTATCGCGGGACTGCTGCATCCGGAGGACGGCACCATCTCGGTGAATAACCCTGACGGCAGTTTCAGTTATCCGCGCATCGGATATATGCTGCAGCATGATCATCTCTTTGAATGGCGCAGCGTCTACAACAACGTGACCCTTGGCTTGGAAATTCAGAACAGGCTCACCGACGAGAGGAAGGACTATGTCAATAAACTGCTTTCCGATTACGGTTTGGAACAATTCAAAGACAAGCGCCCAAACGAACTTTCCGGCGGCATGAAGCAACGGGCGGCTCTGATCCGCACACTGGCTCTTGATCCGCAGCTGCTCCTTTTGGATGAGCCCTTCAGCGCACTGGATTATCAGACCAGACTTTCCGTGTCTGCAGACATATGCCACTTGATCCGCCAGACCGGTAAAACCGCTCTGCTGATCACCCATGATCTCTCCGAAGCGATCTCCCTGGCCGATCGTATTATTGTGTTGAGCAAGCGTCCCGCCACGGTCAAATGTGAGCTGCCGATCCGACTGACCGTGAAGGATCACTCACCTGTGGCCGCCCGGAACGCACCGGAGTTCAACGGATATTTTAATCAATTGTGGGAGGAAATGAAAGATGAAGGGTGAATTGACAAGACAGGAGCTATTTATGAGGCAGCACAAAAGCCATCACAGGCAGATTGCTTTTCTGCGCCTGCTTTTGCTGGTGCTTTTTTTAATTGCATGGGAGGTCAGCGCGAGAACCGGTGTGATCGACAGTTTCTTTTTTTCCAGCCCCTCAAAAGTGGTGGCATTGTTTGTCAGCATGTGCCGGGACGGCAGTATTTTCCCCCACATCTGCATTACCTTGTTTGAAACCTTTGCCAGCTTTCTGCTGGTATTTCTTGTCAGCCTGATCGCTTCCACGCTGCTCTGGCACTCCGGTAAGCTGTCAGAAATTTTGGAACCCTACCTGGTTGTTTTAAACAGCCTGCCCAAATCAGCGCTTGCACCGCTCTTCATCGTATGGCTGGGCACCGGTACCAAAACCATCATCGTTGCCGGAATATCCGTGGCTGTATTCGGCTCCGTCATCAGCTTTTACACCGCCTTTCGGCAATGCGATCCGGAGAAGATCACGCTGATCTACACTTTGGGCGGCACAAAGCGGGATGTATTTCAAAAAGTAGTGCTTCCCTCCTCCGTCCCGCTGTTGCTAAGCACGATGAAGGTGAATATCGGTCTGGCCCTCGTCGGGGTGATCATCGGTGAATTTCTGGCAGCCCGCAAAGGTCTCGGCTACCTGATCATCTACGGTTCACAAGTCTTTCAGCTGAATCTTGTGATCCTGAATATTATTATTTTGTGCATCATCGCCATGGGCTTCTATAAGGGGATCCAGGTCATCGAGCATCGGATCCGCAAGAGAATGCAGCTTTGACCGCAGTGCATCCCTCTCCAGTCAATCAAAAAAATTCCCGCAGACACGCCTGTCACGGGAATTTTACATAACTACTTATCATTAGAGCTGAAAATGGGACTCGAACCCACGACCCCTTCATTACGAGTGAAGTGCTCTACCAACTGAGCTATTTCAGCATTTGGCGCGCCGAAACGCAACCAACATGTTACATTATAAATGGTGTTTTGAATTTTTGCAATAGAGAATTTGGTTTTTGCGCAAGTTTTTTACACTGCAGGTCATTCCGAACGCATATGCACATCCAGCTGATTGTAAGGAATCTCAATCCCTGCCTCATCCAGCGTATATTTGCACTGTTCCGTGATCCGCCACATTCCTGCCCAGTAGTCCTCGTTCTTCAGCCAAAACCGCACGATCAAGTCAATTCCGGATTCTCCCAACCGGTCCACAAATACGACCATCTCCTTATTTTTCATGACCTTTTCATCGTCGTGCAGCATCTGGGTAAGCACTTCTTTGGCCTTCCGGATATCCGCACTATAAGATATACTCACAGGCACATCAATCCTCCGGAATTTTCTCGCCGTAACATTGACAATATTGGTATTGGCAAGACTGCCGTTGGGCAGGATCACCTCTTTATTGTCAAAAGTCGCCAGCTTGGTATAAAAAATCTGGATTTCTATGACGGTTCCCTCTTTGCCGGAAGTGCCTTCCACAATATAATCTCCCACCTTAAACGGCTTCAGCAGCAGGATCAACACGCCGCCCGCCATATTTGACAGGCTGCCCTGAACCGCCAATCCGATGGCAACACCTGCACTTCCCAAAAGGGCGACAATACTCGCAGTATCTACCCCAAAGGAGGCCGCAAGCATAAACACAAGGACAATGTACATTGCCGCTTTAAAAAACGAATTGACAAACTGAGAAACACCTACATCTGCCTTGGCTTTCTCCATGGCCTTCTGGATCACCCGAAGCAGGATCTTTATGATCCTCGTTCCGACCCAAAAACAGATCAACGCAAACAAAACCCTGCCTCCAAGATTCAGCGCTTTTTCCCCAAACCGTTCCAATGACTTTTCCCAAAAACTCGGCTGAAAGTATGCCGGATCGATATAGTTCGTTGCATTACTCATATACCTGCTCCATTATTTTTATAAATTTCATTCTACAATACAACTTTTTAGAGGATCACGGATAATACTCAATCCCGGAAGTCTCCAGTGCATCTGTATCTCTTGCATGACCTGTGGTAAAAGTTTCAATCAGAATATCATCATAGGTGCACAGAAGAAACCGCCTTGATCTCTTATCCTCATCCGCATAGTGAAAAACTTTGTCAGACGAAACACCGTCTAAAAGCTTCTGATACATATCAGGGAAATCTATTTGAGAAATCGGTGCATCGCTGTAGTTCATCTCTTCATGATGCTCATTGAGTCCCTTAATAAACAGCATCGGGTGCTGCCTTCCATAATATACATCTCCGTCTTCCTCATTATATCCATGGTCCGATGTGATGATCAGAATGGTATTGTCGTATACACCAAGCCTTTTCAGTTCATCAATATAAGCGCTGATGATCGTATTGCTCGCCCCTACATTTTCGTAATAGGATGTCTCCACACCATACTCATAGGTCAGATCCATGTGATACCAAATTGGCAGATGCGCACCCTCCAGGTGAATGATCTTAAAACATTTTTGATCTATAAGTTTTTTTGCTACACTTTCGTCAAGCAGATCATGATAAAAATAAAGATTACTGTCATAAAACGGTACTTTCGCATATCCGTCCTTATTTTCACCGGTCTGCGCAAATTCCCACGGAAAGATCTGGCTATAGCGTTTTAATATATAGGGCGCATATTTGAATCCCACAAGCCGCAGCCAAAGCTTACAAAAACCTATGTTGGATTTGATCTTTCCATTTTCCGGCGCCACATTGTCATACAAATTCATATCATAATAGCGTGCCGGAATTTCATCGGTATAGAGATCCAACTTATAGTCTTCGCTCTTAAGTCTTCTTACAAGCGCATTTTTTGTGAAACTCCTACCTGCGAACTCATCATATTCCTCGCTATACTCATACCATTCTCCCGCCAGCATAAAAGGAAGTGCCATCTGCGTATAGGCATAGGAACTCAACACATTGGTGTAGTCAGTAAAATCCGACAGATCTTTTTTGAACCGGGGATAATCCTCCAGCACTCTTTCCTCCGTATCGCCATCAACAGCATCCATGACCAAAATAACAAAATTCTGTTCTTGGGAATACTCCCACAGGTCCTTTAAATTTGTGGATTGGCGAATATGTCTGGAAAACCCGTCATTTTGTATTCCAAGCAACACTGCCGACAACATCAAAAAAGCAATACTCAGGATTCCAATATAACGCAGGCTTTTACCAAGTACTCTTTTTTTCTGCAGAATGTAAGCTACTGATATTCCTAAGATCAGAGATACGATCCATAAAATATTACTCTCCACAATCTGCCTCTGATACAACGACCAGTCAACATATCCCCCTGAAACCATAGGAAGATCTCTGATCATAAAATTTCCCTGAATATAAAATGCCGCAAATACTCCCAAAATACCCCCGCATATAATAGCCCTGATCTGCGGAACTTTTGTAAAAACCGTCAGGATCAAAAAGATCAGAATACCTCCGGCTATGCAGATCACCGCAAACATACCGAGACATCTGGGAAGCATCGTATAAAAGTCGAACCAATATTCATTTTTGTCCATGAAATACAGGGAAGACGGTTCAAAAATAGTCAGCATGAAACATAACGCTGTCCAGACCCATAATATATTCGCGTTATCATTTCTTTTCATCACTTTTTACTGCTGCGCTCTTAGAGGATTTCGCCTTTGTTTTCTTTAACGGCGTATTCTTGCGGATTCTCTCCTCGATCACTTTCACCAGCTCTTCCTCCGTATAAGGATCAAACCGCAAAATACTCAGGGACTGCGGCGCCAGCTTCACGGTGATGGATTGTCTTCTGTCATCCCACTCCGTATCGGTAGCTGCTTTGGTGCGGCTGTTCAGCACACCGCTTCCGCCGTACTTCTTGTCATCTGTGTTAAAGATCTCCTTATACTTGCCTTCATACGGAACACCCGTGGTGATATCCTGCTCCACACCGGAGAAGTTGGCCACGATGATCAGCATGTCCTCCGGATCGTCCGTCTTGCGCACATAGGACAGATAACACTCATTGGCGGAAATATTATTGATCCACTGGAATCCGTCTGCACTGTCATCCATCTTATATAAAGCAGGCAATGTGCGATAAAGATGGTTCAGATCTCTGACAAGATCAGCCACTCCCGCATGTTCGGGATACTGCAGCAGATCCCACTGCGTGATGCGCTTCTCATTCCACTCGTCAAACTCACCGATATCCTGCCCCATAAAGAGCATCTTCTTGCCCGGATGCGTCATCATATAGGCATAAGTCAGACGCAATGCCGCAAATTTCTGTTCTCTTTCTCCGGGCATCTTGCCGATCATGGAAGACTTTCCGTGTACTACCTCGTCATGAGAGAAGGTCAGTACAAACTTCTCACTGTAGGCATAGATCATGCTGAAGGTCAGTTCTCCATGATGATGGCTTCTGAAGTAGGGATCATACTTGATATAATCCAGATAATCATTCATAAAGCCCATATTCCACTTCAGATCAAAGCCCAGTCCGTCGTCCTCCAGATCTCCCGTCACCTTCGGGAATGCAGTGCTCTCCTCCGCGATCGTCAATACACCCGGATTCCGCTTCTTCATCACGGAATTCAAATGTTTAATCATCTCAATGGCTTCCAGATTCTCCTTGCCGCCATACATATTGGGAATCCATTCACCGTCTTTTCTGCCATAGTCCAGATACAGCATACTTGCAACCGCATCCATACGGATTCCGTCTGCATGGTATTTTTCCACCCAGAACAATGCATTTGCGATCAGGTAATTGCTTACCTCAGGACGTCCGTAATTAAAGATCAGAGTACCCCAATCAGGATGCACGCCCTTTCTGGGATCCATATGCTCATAGAGACATGTTCCGTCAAAATATCCCAATCCCTGTCCGTCCTTCGGGAAATGAGCCGGTACCCAGTCCAGGATCACGCCGATCCCCGCCTTGTGCAGTTCATTCACAAAATACATGAAATCCTGCGGCGTTCCATAACGTGAAGTGGGCGCATAATACCCAACCACCTGATATCCCCAGGATTCATCGTAGGGATGCTCCATCACAGGCATCAGTTCCACATGGGTATAATTCATCTTTTTCACATATTTGATCACTTCAGGCGCAATCTCGCGATAATTAGCAAAGGTTTCGTTCTTCCCCGGCTTTACAAAAGAACCCAGATACAATTCAAAAATGCTGATCGGTGCATTCCCGGTCTGAAAACTTTCCCGCTTGGAAATAAAAGCTGCATCCTCCCATTTGAAGCCGCTAAGATCCGTTACAACGGAAGCCGTATCCGGGCGAAGCTGTGCCGCATTTCCATAGGGATCTGCCTTCAGATAGGTGGTATCACCCTTTAATTTCAGTTCAAATTTGTAGTTTTCACCCACTTTGATCCCGGGTACAAACAACTCAAAGATACCGGAATCTTCCAATCTGCGCATTTGATGTGCTCTGCCATCCCATCCGTTAAAATCTCCCACTACACTGATCCGCATAGCGGAAGGCGCCCAGACTGCAAACAGAACGCCGTCTTCCCCCTCCAGTTTCATGGGATGCGCGCCCAGCTTTTCATATACGGTATAATGAATTCCGTTGCGGAATTTCTCCATGTCATCCTCGCCGATCACCGGTGCAAAACGATACGGGTCTCCAAACTCCTTTTCGCTGCCGTCTTCATATTCCACCAGATAGCTGTAAACCGGTAATTTTTTGGCCGGGATCAAAGCCGCAAAATAGCCGTCTTCATCGGCCATTTCCATGGCGTAATCCTTCTTCCAGAATCCTTCCTGCGTAGCCCCGGTTCCTTCCCCTTTCCAGATGATCGACACATATTTTGCCTCCGGAAAATAAGCCTGCAAAAGAACCTGACTGCCGGACTTATGCGGTCCCAAAAGCGCATGGGGATTGTCGCTCTCCGCATAGATAATTTCCTCGATCATAGGCCAGTTCATCAGCTTGTACAATTTCTTTGTCATGGTTCATCCCTCTCTATCCATTCTTTATTAATTATAATTCATGCAAAAACAATCCGCTTCGAAGTTTCGGTTCAAACCAGGTCGACTTCGGCGGCATCAGCCTCTGGGCATCCGCCACTGCAAACAACTCTCCGATAGATGTCGGATACATGGAAAATGCCACCTGCATCTCGGGCTGCCCTCCGGGTTCCTTCGGCGTGCATCTGCGCTCCAGCTCTTTCAGGCCTCTGATCCCACCCACGAAATCAATCCGCTTGTCCGTCTTGGGATCACCGATTCCCAGTACCGGACCTAATAACTGATCCTGCAAAATAGAGACATCCAATCCGGCAACCACATCCTCACTGCAGATCTCGGGCTTTGCCTGCAGTCTGTACCAGTCCCCACCCAGATACATACCGAATTCGCCCTTTTTCACGGGCGCATAGCCTTTGCCATTGAGCGATGCATCCTGCTTTTCAACCGTAAATTTCTCCTGTATTTTCTCCAGGAATGCTTCCGTCGAAAGCCCGTTCAGATCCTTTACCACTCGGTTATAATCCAGTATCTTCAACTCTTCATCCGGGAACAGCACAGACAGAAAATAATTAAATTCCTCCGTCCCATCATAGTCCGGATGTTCCGCCCGGCGTTTTAATCCAACCTTCACCGCGGATGCGCAGCGATGATGTCCGTCCGCAATATAAATCTCCGAGATCTGTGCAAAGGTCTCCCGGATTGTCTTGATATCCTCCCCGGAATCCACCAGCCATACTCTGTGACCGATACCATCTTCCGAAATGAAATCATACAATGCGGTTTGTTTTTTGATCTTCTCTGTCACTTCCCGCAAAGCAGAATTTGCCCGATAAGCCAAAAAGATCGGCCCCGTCTGCATATTACAGATATCCACGTGGTTGATGCGATCCTGCTCCTTATCCGCTCTGGTATTTTCATGCTTTTTGATCCGATTTTCCAGGTAGTCATCTATGGACGCGCACGCCACAATCCCGGTCTGGCTCCTTCCGTCCATCGCCTGCTCATAGAGATAATAGCAGGGCTGCTCCTCCTGCACAAATCTTCCTTCGGCGATCTGCTCCTGGAGCATATCATGCGCCTTCGCATAAACCTCCGGCGCATAGGTATCCACCTCAGGCCCAAACTGTGTCTCTGCCCGGTCTATCGCCAGGAAGGAATAAGGATTCTCCGCTACAACCGCAGCGGCTTCCTGTCTGTTATACACATCATAAGGCAGTGCAGCAATTTTTTCCTCCAATCCCTTTGCCGGTCTGAAGGCGCGAAATGGTCTGATAATTGCCATATTATTGTCCTTTCTGTTATATAATTATATTAAATTCAAAAAATTTCCTTTTTATATTCTACCAAAAAAAACTATACATAACAAGCGTCCGGTGGTAAAATATCTAAAAGAATTTGATCTGGTACAAAAAGTGATAAGAAATGAGGTGGAAAGAAAAATGACAGACGAAAACAGAGCGATCCTAAAGCGGATCAACGATTACAGTGAGAAAGTTTTATTTGATATTGACCCCCAAAAAGTTCCGGTTTCCCAACAGCTTGAGAAGCTTCGCCCGGTCTTTGAGGAAATTGCAGCAGAAAAAAACATGTCTTTACAGGATGTCTTTATCTTGTACATGGATATTCAAAGTGAGGCAACCTGCGCTTCCGAAGCAAAGCTGCAGGAGGACTTAAAGGATATCAACAACGGCAATGACGACATGCCGCTCTTATATCACTGACAGACCGACACCGCAAACAACGAAAAAGGCTATCACACCGGCAGATAACCGCTGGGTGATAGCCTTTTCTATGTCACGCATTTTAACCGGTCCTCATTTAGATCCGATCAGTCCTTGCTCTCCAGGAACTTATAGCAGAATGCTGCCAGAGCCGCACCCACAAGCGGTCCAATGATAAATACATACAGCTGACCGATGGGAGCTGTATTTCCGCCGATGGCCGCGATCAGTGCAGGGCCGAAAGAACGGGCAGGATTTACGCTGGTTCCGGTCAGGCCAATGCCGATGATATGGATTGCCACCAGGGTCAGACCAATGATCAAACCGCCGAAGGAACCATGGTTCTGGTTCTTGGAAGTGACACCCAGAATCAGGATCACAAACAGGAACGTCAGAATGATCTCAACCAGGATACCTGCAGCTGCGCTTCCGTTCACGCCGGCCAATCCATTGCTTCCCAGTCCGCCGGTCATATCGGTCACATTTCCCATGGAAAAGATGCCGGACAAAACCGCGGAACCAACCGTAGCTCCCAACACCTGAGCCACCACATAACCCACAAAGTTCTGTACGCTCATACCGCCACTGATCAGCACGCCCAAAGAAACTGCAGGATTCACATGTCCGCCGGAAATATTGCCTACACCGTAAGCCATTGCCACGATTGCCAGGCCAAACGCAAAAGCAGTCAGAATATATCCGCCGCCGTTTGCCGCATCACATCCCACCAACATCGCCGTACCACAGCCGATAAAAACCAGTGTAAAAGTACCGATAAATTCAGCAATATACTTCTTCATTCTTGCATACCTCCCTAAACATAATTATTTTTTATCTAGTCTACTCTGTTACTTTACAATTCTTACACGGAACACACCGTCGATTGCAGCCAATGCCTTCACCGTATCCTCGGTAACCGACTCCTCCACATCGATCAGGGTGTAAGCAAACTCGCCTCTGGATTTGTTGGTCATATCGGAGATATTGACGCCCTTCTGTCCAAATTCCGCCGTGAACTTGGTGATCATATTGGCGATATTCTTGTGGAAAATCGCCACACGTCCGGCTTTCGTGCACACACCCATGTCACATGCAGGGTAATTTACGCTGTTCTTGATATTGCCGTTCTCCAGATAATCCATCATCTCCTGCACTGCCATCACAGCACAGTTATCCTCGCTCTCCTCGGTGCTTGCACCCAGATGAGGGATCACGATACAGCCCTTCTTGCCTGCGGCGGTCGGATTCGGGAAATCCGATACATAGCGCGCTACCTTGCCGCTCTCCAGAGCAGCCAGCACATCCGCTTCATTTGCCAACAGATCTCTTGCAAAGTTCAGGATGATCACGCCGTCCTTCATCTTGGCAATCGCGTCCTTGTCGATCATACCCTTTGTGGAATCCAAAAGCGGTACATGTACAGTGATGTAATCACACTGCGCATAAATATCGTCTACATTTGTGGTCACGCTCACATGGCGGCTCAGAGAAAGTGCAGCATTTACGGAAAGATACGGATCGTAACCCAGCACTTCCATTCCGAGTGCAATCGCTGCATTCGCCACCTTTGCGCCGATGGCGCCCAGACCGATCACGCCGAGCTTTTTGCCCATGATCTCAGAACCCGCAAAGTTCTTCTTTTCTTTCTCAGCAGTCTTGGCAATATTCTCATCGCCCGCATTGGCCTTAACCCATTCGATCCCGCCGACTACATCCCTGGAAGCCAACAGCAATCCTGCCAGCACAAGCTCTTTCACGCCGTTTGCATTGGCACCGGGCGTATTGAAAACAACAATCCCCTTTTCCGCACATTTGTCCAACGGAATATTATTGGTACCTGCGCCCGCTCTGGCTACCGCCAACAGCTTGTCGGACAACTCCATGTCATGCATAGCGGCACTTCTAACCAGAATGCCTTCTGCATCATTTACATTGTCTGTGATCTTGTAATCCGCCGTCAGATTCTTCAGACCGACCTGCGAGATCGGATTTAAACAATTTAACTGAAACATTTTAAACGTCTCCTCTTCTTTTTATTGATAAAGCCTTATGCGTTCTCTGCCTCGAACTTCCTCATGAACGCAACCAGCTTCTCCACTCCCTCGATCGGCATTGCATTATAGATACTTGCACGCATACCACCTACGGTTCTGTGTCCTTTCAGATTCACAAATCCGGCAGCTGTTGCCTCTTTTACAAACTTCGCATCCAGTTCTTCGTTGCCGGTCACAAACGGTACGTTCATCAGAGAACGATCCTCTTTGCGCACAGTTCCCTTAAAGAGCTTACTCTCGTCCAGGAAGTCATACAGGATTTTTGCCTTCTTCTCGTTGTGCTCCTTCATCGCCTGCAGACCGCCCATCTTCTTAATCCACTTGAACACCTTGCCGCAGATATAAATGCCATATGCAGGCGGTGTATTGTACAGGGAATCATTGTCTGCATGAATCTTGTATTTCAACATGGTAGGTGTACCAGGAAGCACATCCTCCGTGATCAGATCCTCGCGAATGATCACAATCACCACGCCGGCAGGTCCGATATTCTTCTGCACGCCGCCATAGATCACGCCATACTTGGTCACATCTACCGGCTCAGACAGGAAACAGCTGGACACATCGGCAACCAGAGTCTTGCCCTTGGTATTCGGCAGTGTCTTGAATTTCGTGCCGTAAATGGTATTGTTCTCACAGATATAAACATAGTCTGCATCCTCGCTGATCGACAGATCAGAGCAATCCGGAATATAGGAGAATGTCTTATCCTCAGAGCTTGCAATCTTATTTGCCTTGCCATAAAGCTGTGCTTCCTGATAAGCCTTCTTTGCCCACTGTCCGGTCACTATGTAATCGGCAACCTTATTCTTCATCAGGTTCATGGGAATCATGGCAAACTGCTGACTCGCACCGCCCTGCAAAAACAATACCTTGTAATTGTCAGGGATATTCATCAGTTCGCGCAGATCCGCCTCCGCCTCCTTGATAATATTGTCATAGGTCTTGGAGCGATGGCTCATCTCCATAACGGACATGCCTGATCCTTTGTAATCAAGCATCTCATCTGCAGCTTCCCTCAGAACCTCCTCGGGCAGCACTGCGGGACCCGCAGAAAAATTGTAAACTCTTGACATTTTTATTTCCTCCTCGGTTTCATGATTCACCTTTTTATATGTTACAAAAATCTTTTTAAGAATATACTTTCTTTCGGCATTTGTCAACTGTTTGTCAATTGTTATCCTCGCCGTAGAACATCACCACCGGTGTGCCGATCTCCACCATATCGTACAACGCCTCCGCTTTCTCTAACGGAATATTCACACACCCATGGGAACCATTGGTCAGATAAATATCTCCGCCGAATTCATCCCGCCATTCTGCGTCATGAATTCCTATAGCCCCCTTCACCGGCATCCAGAATTTCACCGGCTGCGTATAGCCCTGCCCGCGCAAAACTCTGTTTTTCTGCTTGTTATATACAAAATTCACGCCCTCCGGTGTAGTGTATTTGCGCTTCTTATTTCCCGTGACGGTATCCGACTCTAGTCTTAATTCGCCGTTCTCGTAGTAATACAGCTTCTGAAGTCCCATATCTACCTCAATGTATGTGTCCCCAATAGATGTTCCGCTGTGCGTAAAAGCATCTCTGGTATATTCCGCCGTATGAAGCCTGTCGGGCGCATGTTCGGTTGTGATCAGCGTTCCGTCCACGTTCTGCAATGCCGCCAGCGCCTTAAAGTACTGTTTCAACCAGACAAGTTCCTGCTTTTGGTTCATTGTGGTTCCGTAAGTAACGCCTTTCACCGTCACGGTTTTTCCGTTGGTCGTCTCAAAGGACCACTCTTTCTGGTAAGTATCATACCGGTCCGCCAGATCCTTCAGCCACCCGGCAAGGAGCTTCTCATCAATCACAAAAGCTCCGTTTGCATCCTGGAGCGGCATCTGTGTTGCTTCGTCTTTCTGCAAAAACAAGGCCATCTCTCCGGCATCCGGCTCCAGCTTTTCATCCGTAAAATCATATACGGGACCATTGCTCTGAAACAGCCGCAATCGTTGCCAAAGCTGCTCCTGTGCTTTCTGCTCGTCCGTAAGCGGTTCGTCATAATAGCAATCCGAAGTGATCAGATCAATCGAAGTCTCTTCGGAAGACAGGATCGAATCCCGCACCATCTCAAAGGCCTTTTCCTCATCCAGACGATGACTGACACTATCATAAATGTCGTATCCGTCCTCCTCGGAATAAATGATCCGATAGTCCGCTTCCACCTGCATATCCGGCATGTTTTGCTGCCACCACTGTTTCAACAGTTCCTCATCGATCCGCCTGTCCGGCGTCAGTTGATAAGTACGCGGTGTGCCCAAACCTTCAATCCATGATATATTTCGTTGTTCGGAATAACAATTCTGTAATGCTGTCTCATAGTCAACCGTGAATCCGATTTCCGACAGCGGTAATGTAAACGTCTGTGGCTCGGCGTCTTGACCAACCCGGTCATAAGCCACAATTGCAATGCTCTGCGGAATTTCAGCGCGTTCCATCAGCATGGTTTTAATCTCCTGCACTGTCTTCCCGGTGGAATAAATCCCGTTAACCCAGGTGTTCACCCCGAAGCCGTTTTGATAATATCTCGTGAGCGCCGCACAGGCCACCGCCGCCGTCACTGCCACTACGGCCGCAACTATGAGCAGCTTTTTCCAAAGTGTTTTCATTTTCTCTACATCCGATTGTTTTTATCTCATTTAGGATTCCTGCTTTGCCAAGTCATCTCCGTCAAAGGCATCTGCGATAGGCGCCCCCGCCGGAACCATGGGGAATACCTTATCGTCTTCCGGGATCACACATTCGATCAAAACAGGTGCCTTCAATGCGATTGCCTTCTCGATTGCAGGTGCAACCTCCTCCTTTGTGGTCACACAGATTGCCTCACAGCCCAATCCTTCCGCAACCTTGCAGAAATCCACCTTATCGTTCAATACCGTCTGGGAATAACGTTTGCCGTAAAACAGAGTCTGCCACTGACGCACCATGCCCAGCACATGATTGTTGATCACAATCTGAATGATTGGAATATTATAACGGCTTGCCGTAGCCAACTCATTCATATTCATGCGGAAACAGCCGTCCCCTGCAATGTTCACGCAGATCTTGTCCGGTTGACCGACCTGGGCACCAATACATGCACCAAGTCCATAGCCCATCGTGCCAAGTCCGCCGGAGGAAAGAAATGTCCGAGGTTTGGTATATTTATAATACTGCGCAGCCCACATCTGATGCTGTCCCACATCCGTGGAAATAATAGCCTGCCCCTTTGTGATCCGATCCAGCTCCTCGATGATATAGGGACAGGAAAGCTGTTCGTTATCATATTTCAAGGGATATTTTTCTTTCAGCTCCGCAACTGTCTGCATCCAAACCGCATTGTCTTTCTTCCCCTGTTTTCTGATCGCTGCATTCAACTCTGTCAGCACCGCCTTCAGATCTCCCGTCAAAGAAGCATCCACACGGATATTCTTGTTGATTTCAGCCGGGTCGATGTCGATATGAACAATCTTTGCACCTTCGGCAAAGCGCTTGGGGTTACCGATCACACGGTCAGAGAAACGCGCTCCCAGGGCGATCAGCAGATCACACTGGCTTACACCCAGATTGGAGGCCTTTGTCCCATGCATACCGATCATACCGGTATAACGGGGGCTGGTTCCGTCAAAAGCACCTTTGCCCATGAGGGTATCGCACACAGGAGCATCGATCAGTTCCGCAAATTCGGCGACCTCCGGAGAGGCCTCGGAAATAACGGCTCCACCGCCCAGATAGATAAACGGTTTTTCTGCCTGTCTGATATATTCCAGTACCTGATGCAACTCGGATTCCTGATAGGAAACCTTGCGTTCTTTCGCTTTTTGAGGCATCGGGGCAAACTCGCAGCTTGCTCCCGTCACATCCTTGGTGATATCCACAAGCACCGGGCCGGGACGTCCGCTCTGTGCGATTTCAAATGCCTTGCGCAGAGTATCCGCAAGATTTTCCACATTTTTTACGATATAGCCGTGCTTGGTGATCGGCATGGTCACACCGGCAATATCCACCTCCTGAAAGCTGTCCTTGCCAAGCAGCGGCAACGTCACATTCGCCGTGATCGCCACCATGGGAACAGAATCCATATAGGCTGTCGCGATACCGGTCACCAGATTCGTTGCGCCGGGACCGCTGGTTGCCATGCAGACGCCTACCTTACCCGTCGCACGGGCATAACCGTCAGCCGCATGCGCCGCGCCCTGCTCATGGGAAGTGAGTACATGACGGATCTCATCACTGTGCTTATATAATGCATCATAAATATTTAAAATAGCACCGCCGGGATATCCAAAAACCGTATCTACCCCCTGCTCTTTCAAACATTCTACTACAATTTCAGAACCGTTGAGAACCATGGAAAAACCTCCTAAGTGTTATTATTTTTTCGGCACCTCTAAGACTGCGCCTCTGTTGCCGCTTGTGACAAGCTCTCTGTATCTGGACAGATACCCTGTCGTCACCTTGGGCTCTCTGGGCTGCCACTTCGCGCGGCGCTCTGCCAGCACTTCATCGGAAACCTTTACTTCCAGCTTATTTGCCGGAATATCAATACGAATAATGTCCCCTTCTTCTACCAAGGCGATCGGACCGCCCACAGCCGCCTCAGGAGAAACATGTCCGATGGACGCACCACGGGAAGCGCCGGAGAATCTGCCGTCTGTGATCAGTGCCACAGAAGATCCAAGTCCCATACCCGCAATGGCAGAGGTAGGATTCAACATTTCTCTCATACCCGGACCACCTTTCGGTCCCTCATAGCGGATCACCACCACATCGCCTGCCACGATCTTGCCGCCCTTGATGGCTGCAATAGCATCCTCCTCACAGTCAAATACCCGGGCAGGACCTTCATGTACCATCATCTCAGGTACCACAGCGGAACGCTTCACCACGCCGCTGTCCGGTGCCAGATTTCCCTTCAATACAGCGATACCGCCGGTTTCAGAATAAGGATTCTCGATAGGTCTGATGACCTCAGGATTCTTATTCAAACAATTCTTGATATTTTCACCGATTGTCGTTCCGTTGACCGTCATGCAGTCAAGGTTCAGCAGATTCTTCTTGGTCAGTTCATTCATCACTGCATATACACCGCCGGCCTCGTTCAGATCCTCCATGTAAGTGGGACCTGCCGGTGCCAGGTGGCACAAATTCGGTGTCTTTGCGGAAAGCTCGTTGGCGATATCCAGATTCAGATCCACGCCTGCTTCTCTTGCAATTGCAGGCAGATGCAGCATGGAGTTTGTGGAACAGCCAAGCGCCATATCCACGGTCAATGCATTCATAAATGCCTTTTCCGTCATGATGTCACGGGGCTTGATGTCCTTCTCCACCAATTCCATGATCTTCATGCCGGCGTGCTTCGCCAGGCGGATACGCTCGGAATAAACCGCCGGGATCGTACCGTTTCCTTTTAAGCCCATACCGATTGCCTCAGTCAGGCAGTTCATAGAGTTTGCGGTATACATACCGGAGCAGGAACCGCAGGTCGGGCAGACCTTCTCCTCAAACTCGCACAGATCCTCCTGAGTCATGGTGCCGGCAGCCACGCTGCCCACCGCCTCAAACATGGAGGAAAGGCTTCTCTTTTGTCCCTTTACATGACCGGCTAACATGGGACCGCCGGACACAAATACCGTCGGAATATTCAGTCTCGCCGCTGCCATCAGAAGACCGGGTACATTCTTGTCACAGTTGGGTACACATACCAGACCGTCAAAGCCATGAGCAAGCGCCATACACTCTGTGCTGTCCGCAATCAGATCTCTGGTCACCAGAGAATACTTCATGCCGATATGCCCCATGGCAATACCGTCACAGACCGCAATCGCCGGGAATACCACCGGCATACCGCCCGCCATGGCAACACCCATCTTAACTGCCTCCACGATCTTATCCAGATTCATATGTCCGGGCACGATCTCATTATAAGAACTCACAATACCGATCATGGGGCGTCTGCGCTCCTCCTCGGTATACCCAAGTGCGTTGAACAGGCTGCGGTGAGGCGCCTGCGCGTTACCAACCTTTACGGAATCACTTCTCATATTTGTATCCTTCTTTCTGTAATAATTATTTAATCCTTTCCACCAGCAGATCTCCCATCTTAGAACACCCAACCTTCGTGCAGCCCTCGGACATGATGTCTCCGGTGCGGAATCCGTCCTTCAGCACCTGCTTCACCGCCGCATCAATGGCATCCGCTTCTTTGTCCAGATCAAAGCTGTAGCGCAGCATCATGGATGCACTAAGCACCGTGGCAATGGGATTGGCGATATCCTGTCCGGCAATATCCGGCGCGGAACCGTGGCTGGGCTCATACAGACCGAACTTACTGTCATTCAGGCTGGCGCTGGCTAACATCCCGATGGAACCGGTCACCATACTCGCCTCGTCGGAAAGAATATCTCCGAACATATTCTCGGTCAGGATCACATCAAACTGTGCCGGATCTTTCACCACCTGCATGGCGCAATTGTCCACCAGCATATGCTCCAGCGTCACCTCCGGATAATCCTTTGCGACCTCCTCCACAACCTTTCTCCAAAGTCTGGAGGAATCCAACACATTCGCCTTGTCCACGCTGGTAACCTTCTTGCGGCGCTTCATGGCAATATCAAAGCCCTTGATCGCGATCCGGCGGATCTCATTTTCATCATAGGTCAATGTATCAATGGCTTTCAGCACCCCATTTTCTTCAATGGTTTTGCGCTCGCCGAAATACAGTCCTCCGGTCAGTTCGCGCATGATCATCATATCAAAACCTGCCTTGCTGATCTCCTCTTTCAGCGGACAAGCCCCTGCCAGTTCATCATACAATACCGCCGGGCGCAGATTCGCAAACAAGTTCAGGGCTTTTCTGATAGCCAGGAGACCCGCCTCTGGTCTCAGATTGGGCGGCAGCTTGTACCAGGGAGAAGTCGTTGTATTGCCGCCGATGGAACCCATCAGCACCGCATCCGCAGCCTTTGCCGTAGCGATCGCCTCATCCGTGAGCGGTACACCGTGTACATCAATGGACGCGCCCCCCATCAGGATATCCGTAAAATTCATCTTGTGTCCATACACTTCCGCAACCTTGTTTAAAACCTTCTTCGCCTCTGTCACGATCTCCGGTCCGATTCCGTCTCCGGGAATACAGGTAATCTTTAATTCCATCCGTCAGCCTCCTGCTCGCAGTATTCTTTCGCACAGTAGTGCGATAAATCATTCATATAAAATCCACTTCTTACTATAATAACCGATACTTTGTCAAATTTCAACCACAAATAACGAAAAGCGGCCTCATGGAATCCTCCACAAGACCGCTTTTTGCACTTTTCCAAAATTAATTATTTTCCGGCTTCTCCACTCTGCTGATCGCCGACTTATCCATGGGAATACGGCAATTCTTGTTGTTGCCGAACTCTACGATCACCGTATCATCGCTGATGTCTATAACAATCCCGTAAAATCCGGACGTGGTCAGAATACAGTCACCCACCGCCAGATTCGCAATCATTTCAGCAACACGCTTCTGCTCCTTCTTCTGCGGGCGCATCATAAAAAAGTACAATGCGCCGAACAATACCACATAAATGATGATCATCATACCAAAGCCAAATGTATTGCCGGCTGCAGCCGCATCCGCCTCAGTCATTGTCTCTGTCAATAAAAGATTCATATTTCCTCCATTCCTAGCGCTTCTAAGCCCTTCCTTTCAAGCATCATAAATGATATCATAATACGGAAACCGCCGTTTGTCAATCACGACATCTCCATATTTTCCAGCTTTTTCCTCTTATACCCGGCAAAATCTCCGGCATCCAGCGCATCCCGGATCTCCTCCATCATAGTATTATAAAAATACAGATTATGCATCACGCACAGCCGCAGTCCAAGCATCTCTTTGGCTTTCAGCAAATGCCGGATATACGCCCTGGAATACCGCCTGCAGGTCGGACAGCCGCAGCCCTCCTCAATCGGTCTCGCATCCAGCTCATACTTGGCATTGAACAGATTGATCTTGCCGTGATTCGTGTAAAGATGCCCATGTCTTCCGTTTCGGGTAGGATAAACGCAGTCAAAGAAGTCCACACCGCGCTCCACCGCCTCCAGGATATTGGCAGGTGTCCCCACGCCCATCAGATAAGTCGGTTTGTCCTTTGGCAGATAAGGCACTGTCACATCCAGGATATGATACATTTCCTCATGGCTCTCCCCTACGGCCAGTCCGCCCACGGCATAGCCATCCAGCTCCATCTCCGCAATCCGCTTCGCGTGGTCAATCCGGATATCCTCAAACACCGCGCCCTGATTGATGCCGAAAAGCAGCTGCTTCGGATTTACAGTGTCCTCCAGCCCATTCAGGCGATTCATCTCGATCCGGCAGCGTTCCAGCCATCTTGCGGTGCGCTCCACCGAATTCTGCACATACTTCCGCTCCGCCTTGCTGGGTGCGCACTCATCAAACGCCATGGCAATCGTAGAACCAAGATTCGATTGGATCTGCATACTCTCCTCCGGCCCCATGAAGATCTTCCTGCCGTCAATATGGGAGTTAAAATAAACCCCCTCCTCCTTGATCTTGCGCAGTCCCGCCAGAGAGAACACCTGGAAACCGCCGGAGTCCGTGAGGATCGGCTTGTCCCATGACATGAATTTATGCAATCCACCCAGTTTTTTGATAACCTGATCCCCCGGTCTCACATGCAGATGATAGGTGTTCGACAGCTCCACCTGGGTCTTCAACTGTTCCAGATCCTCCGTAGACACTGCGCCCTTGATTGCCGCCACAGTGCCTACGTTCATAAACACCGGTGTCTGGATCACACCATGTACCGTTGTAAACTCTGCACGTTTTGCGTTTCCTTCCGTTTTCAGCAGACGGTACTGCGCCTTCATGTTATTGTTATTATTCATATTTCTTTTCTTCTTTTTTCTTCAGGAAAAGAATTGTGAGGGATATCGCCAGCCATCCGAACACCAGGCTACCGCCGAACACTTCACCCACCCTGCTGTCAGCCGTCTTAGGCGCTCTGGGCACGTCAGGCGAACTCGTAGAATGCGTCCCGGAGGTGCTGCCATCCTCCTCGTCTTCCTCCTCTTCCTCCTCATCAATCATTTTCAACCGAATTATATTCTGCTCTTCTTCACAGGAACCCGCCTGTTCGGAAACATTAAATGAAATCTTCTTTGCAATTTCGTATCCTGATGGTGCTTTGTCCTCAACGAGATAATAAGTCTTGCCGCTGATAAGCTTTCCTTCCATCCTATGAACACTTCCGTCGGAAGTCCAGCTATCCATCACATTGCCGTCCTGGTCCTCTATATGGAGCGTCGCTCCCGAGAGCGCCTTGTCTCTCTCATCAACCTTTGAAACCTCAACAATGACAACCGGCTCAAGCCATGTAATATTGCCATTTTTATCCATTGTGATCGTGCCTTCGCCATCATTCACAAGAACTGCCTTCACGGTTCCGACATCATTTACCGAAAGCCTCATAAGCATTGGGTGTTTGGATACATAGAATCCATCCGGCGCTTCAAGCTCTTTCACCATATAATCCACACCGGTGATAACGCCCGCAAACTTCACCTTGCCCTGGGCATTGGTTGTCGCAGTCGCCAACAACACATAATCCTCGCCGTCTATCGCAACAATCTCCGCTTCCTCCGCAAGACTTCCGCTGACTCCTTCCGCCGTATTGATGCTTGCAGTCACACCGGTCAGTTCAAAGCTTCCTCTTCTCGCATAACTGCCCAGTCTTCGGAACAATCCATAGGTAGAACCTGCAAGCGACTCTTCCGGATTGGATTCATTTACCTTGGTAAACTCGATATTCCCACGATATACATCATCCGTAACTTCAAAGACTGCGGTTCCGTCGCCCGGCGTTTCCATAAGCCCCGTGTACCCGTCATTGGTCACAGTCACATACATAGCCTTATCAAGCTTCCTATAGTTATCATGCCCCGAGCTAACCTCTTTTACAACATAAGTCCCCGGCGCAATCCCCGTAAATTCCACCCGTCCATCCGGCTCGCGGCTTGTCGCTGTTGCAATTATATCATCCGGATTGTCCATGCTTGCAATACTGAACGTTACGCCCGAAATCGGTTCCACCTCATCCGCGTTGGATGCGGGCTCCGCAAGCTGCTCATTGAAACGTCCGTATTTCGTAAAATATACCGTCCGCTTCTTCCCGTTCTCCACCAGATAAATCGTACGTCCCTCATCGTCTGTCGTAGTTTTCAGCCCAACCTCTACGGTACCGTCTTCCATTATCTTAATTTCAATATCGGTTGTGATCCTCGCATAGTCATCCGGCGCAACTGTCTCTCTGAGAATATAAGTCTTGCCGCTCTCTAATTTTTCGCCGAAATCATGTGACTTGATCTTTCCATTTTCACCCTTCTCAGATACCCAACTGTCAATGGCCTTCTCTTTGCCCTCCGAATCCTTGACAATGATGTAATCGCCGTTTTCATCCTTCCTGGCATCTCCGTTCTCGTCGGTCTCTACCTCATAAACCTTGAGTTCAGCGCCTTCCACCTCCTCGCCGTTTCCGGCATCCACTTTATTCACATTGAAAGAGATTGCAGTATCCTCCACGAGATAAACCGTCTTGCCGTCGCTCGTTACGGGCCTAAGCTGTTCGCTTGTCTTCACCTCAATGGTTCCATCCGTCTTCACCTCAAACTGCATGTCAGTGGTCACTCTGCCGTATCCCACGGGTGCAACGGTCTCCCTGAGGACATATTCATGCCCGGCTGTCAGCTTCTTACCAAAGTCGTAAGTCTTTTTCTCGCCATTCTCACCCTTTTGGGAAGTCCAGCTGTCAATGACCTTATCATTACCGTTTGCATCTTTCACAAGGACATAGCTGCCATCCGAATCCGTCACCAGATTTCCTTCGGAATCTTTCTCAATCTCATAGAGAACGAGCTCGGCACCCTCTACCTCTTCTCCGCCTCCTAACTCAACTTTGTTGACACGGAAAGACAAAGCAGTATCCTCCACAAGCAGAACCTTTGTCGTCTCTCCGCCGGTTGTGACATCCTTTGTAGAAGTTGTTGTATTGTCTGTGTCTATTGTCCCGTCTTTTTTCAGTGTAAATTTCGTATCCGTAGTGATGGCATATCCCTCGGGCGCTACGGTTTCCCGCAGAATATAGGTCACCTCCGTGGTAAGCCCCTCCACGGTCTTGCCCTTCTTATCGTCGGTGACAGTGGAATCCCACTCCTCCACCACGTCCTCTGTATCTTCAATACCGTCATCATCCGTATCAATCAAACGGATGATCTGAATATGCGCTCCGGCAAGCTCCTCGCCGGTTCCCAGATCAACCTTACTGATATTTACCCTGGTCTTGGCATCCTCCACCAGTAGCACCTTGTTATTATTTGCATCCGTCCTGGTATGCATGGAAGATGTCACCGTACCATCCGTTTCAATGGTAAAGGTGGTGTCCGTCGTAATCGCATACCCGTCCGGCGCAACGGTTTCACGCAGCGTATATTCCACACCGGTTTTCAAGCCCTCAATCACCTTATCTGTTCCGGCCTGAGAATCCCACTCAATTACCGCTTCCCCATTTTCATCCAGGATCTGAATATGAGCCCCGGTGAGCTCCGCACCATCTGCAATATCTACCTTGCTGACCCTCACCACGGTCTTGTCATTTGACACTTCCTTTGTAGTGTTGCCTGCTAACTTCACGGAATATATCAAGGGTGTTACAAACACTCCGTCCACAGGCTCTGTGGATTCCGTTCCCGCCTCCACGCTGACGGTAACGGTATATTCCGCATTGTCATCCAGCACATATCCTTCCGGCGCCTTCGTCTCCTTCAAAAACAGTTCTGTCGTGCTTCCCACCACAGGAAGATATGTCTCCAGTGCAGCCTCGCCTGCTGAAATCTCAATCTCTCCGTTAGCGTTGGTTGTATAATCCCTGATCTTTGTGGTCTTGTCCGCCTTGTATAGTGTAAACACTGCGCCTTCAAGCTTCTTCGTGCTGCCACTGTCAGGGGTGTAGATCTTCGTAACCGTAAGACCTTCATAGCTATAGGTATTCCCCTTCTTTCTGGCATCCTGAATCAGAATGATTTCCTCACCGTCTATGGACCTCGTCACGCCTGCCGTCACATCAAGAGTGCCATCTTCCTTGATGATAAATTTGGTATCCGATACCGCAAGATCGTACCCGTCCGGTGCAACGGTCTCACGCAGCGTATACTCTACGCCGGTTTCAAGTCCCTCTACGGTCTTACCTTTTCCGTCTGTGGTGACAACGGAATCCCATTCCGTTACCACCTCCTCCACTTCCGTGTCGGCAATACCATCATTATCCGTATCCTTCATGACCTTACGGATCACCTGGATATGTGCATCTTTCACCTCTTTTTCATTGGTCGCGTCTACCTTGCTGACCTTCACAGATGTCTTTTGATTTGTGATATCCTTTGTGGAAACACTGGTTGTTCCCTCCTTCAACTTGACAGAATACGTGATTGGCGTCTCAAAATATCCCTCAACCGGAGCAGATGACTCGCTGCCTTTTTCAACGCTTATCTCTACCTCGTAAGGAGCTGAAGCAGTATCCAAAACATATCCATCCGGAGCCTTTGTCTCCTTCAGATAAAGTGTAGTGGTACTTCCGATTGCCGGAAGATAAGCAGACTTAATTTCATTTTCACCTGCGGAAATCTCTACTACACCATTTGAGTCAGTAGTATATGTCTTCACCGCTGTACTCAGAGCTGCATTCGCATATAGGGTAAATTCCGCCCCTTTCAGTTTCTTCGTATCATCATTTTTATCTGTCTTGGTGATGGTCAGTCCGTTATAATACTCTCTATCCCTCCTGTTTTTGGTATTCTCTGCCAGAATGACGATTTTGCCGCCCTCTGCCGTCTGTTCGGCCGCAGTCTCAACCGTACCATTTGCCTTGATCTCAAATATGATATCATCAGTCAATACTTTGTATCCGGTCGGCGGTGTTACTTCATGAATACGGTATTTCACACCGGTTTTAAGACCTTCTATGGTCTTGACCGCTGAATCTGAAGATGTCCACTCAATACGATTACCATTTTCATCCAATACAACACTCTTGTCCTCATACAAGAGCCGAAGCGTTGCGCCCGCAAGCTTTGAAGGAATAGCTCCATCTGTCACGTCCACCTTGCTGATATTCACCTTGGTCCTGGTATTTTCAACAGGCAGATTATCTGAACCGTTTAAGAAAACGCTATATGTATTCGTTGCTTCGTATTTTGTATGTTCAGTATTCCACCCACCTGTTGTCTTGGATATAATCTCAAATTTATAAATAGTAGAATCCAGTATACATCCATCAGGTGCCGTTGTCTCTTTGAGATAATATCTTACATTACCGTCATCCACCGGAAGATATGCTGCCAAATCGGCATCTGCAGCACTTATGATAAGATTACCATCTGTATCCGTGGCCGCAAATGATTTAATGGTCTTTGTGCAGTCACTGTCGGCATATAAAGTAAACACAGCACCGCTTCTGGGATTCCCACTATCATCTGTCTTATGGAGTCTTGCGTCAATATAAAATTTTGTAATCTCCTCTATCCTTTCATTCCCAACAGCCATAGTCCCGCCATCCAAATAAACGGTTGGGTCATTGCCGGCATTATCTGACGAAATCGTAAAAGAATGAGGCGTGGGATCCAAAATATAACCTGTGGGAGCCTCTGTTTCAACAAGATAATATTCCTTATTTTTCTTTAATACGTAGCCATCCGTATTCTCCAGTAAAATAATCTGAACATTGCCATCCGCATTCGATGTAAATTCTTTTGAATGGATTGTTTCATTTTCATCTGTTTCATCTGTCCAGTACAGCTTAAATTTTGCATTAGGTATTCCTACAGAAACATCAGCTATATCATGCTTATAGAGTGTGATAGCCAAATTTGACGCAGAACCCGATCCACTTGTCTCTCTTGTTACAGTCTTCTCTGCCGTAGCCGTATATCCCATTAAAGAAGCAGTATTTGACACAGTTACTGCTTCTCCCTCAACATTAACCAGACCGGTATATGTAATCGTCACCGCCCTGGAATCAGGCACTATATAGGTAATGGTATTGCCCGAAATGCTGTAATTGATCTCGACATTATTGCCGTCTGCATCAGCGGCTGTAATGGAATTAATATTTAAAATAAAATTATCAGTAAATGTATCCGTTACAGTTAACGTATCCCCGGACGACAGATTCTTTTCACTGGGATTTATGCTAATTGTGAATTCTATTTCACCGGACCTTAAAGAATTCTTGTCAGTTTTACTCTTTGCCGTTTTGGACAAAGCGTCAAACTGAATATCAACGGTTGCGCTGTCACTTTTATCCCCATAAACAGCGGTGTTGGTGATATGAACCGCAGAATCAAAAGATGCACTGTCCTCGTAAGCTTGTTCTTCATCTACCTTTAACCAATAGGTCAATGAATAATACTGTCCTACACTTTCATAGTCCTCTTTCGAATAATAGCCGCCTTCGGACCTGACAGGCACATCCGACTTCGCTATATGAAAGTTAACGCTCGAACCTGTATCTGATACAACAGGGGTAATATCAGCCGAAAATGTAGTCCACTCATCCCTCGCAACGAATACAGGAGTTAAATCATAATCAGCCGCATAACCACTTGCTTTTAGATAATCGGCATAACTGGAATAAAAGTTTTTTGCCCACGATTCCCATGCTGATTGAGCTTTCGCCTCGTCATAAGAATCTGAGAATCCTACAATCGTATAATTCTCAGGAAAACTTTGATAGGCCGAATAAGTATCTGTAATATCAATATCACCCGCGATCCCGAAAACTTTTAATTCATACCCGTAATAGATATCGCCGTCCGTCGATTCTATGCGCTTTTTATAGTTCTTTTCAAGATCGACATTTACATATGGCGTAACAGAAGCCGTATCCTCTTTAGGACTTTTATCAATACCCGCGTCAAACGTTACTGTATTTGTGTGGCTGTGGGAAGAAGGCCAGTCGCTATTATTGTTCGTTGTAACCACTATTACAACCTGTCTGTCTTCATCCGAGGGGGCAAAGCCCGATTTGGTATCACCGTTGCTGTCTGTATAAGAAAATTCAAATTGAAAACCAGATACAGCGCTCGCCATGGTACTCCAGTCAATAATAGAAGTAATCACATCATAATCATAAGTTTCCCCTGAAAGCAATCCGGATACAACCGGTGTCGAATCAAGTGCATCATAAGCATTTACTAAACCCGCACTAAAAGAAGGCAGGGTATCCTTTACTATGCCTTTGGGAAGACCTGCTGCAGGGATATCCAACGTGATCGTCCATGTGATGGTGTCGTCCGTCTCGCCAAGCGCGGCTTTATCCGCAGTCTTTGTAACATTATATTCAGGATTTACGCCGATTCCCGTAATTGTAGCAGTATCGGATTCCCCCGAAGTCTGATCATCGAACTGGTTTGACACATCGAATTTACCGGATTGTCCTGTCGTATTGATCTTCGTACTATATCTGATTGTTGCGGTCAATTTCCCATCGTCATAACCCTCAGCTAAATAATCCGGCAAAGTATACGACCATGAAGTCGAATCAGCGGAAACGCCCAGCTCCTCCCATGACACGGATAGACTCCCCTCCGGTATCACACTCGTGCCATCAGCAGTTTTGATTTCTATGGTGATACCGTCACCGGTATATTTTTGATTCTGGGCATTGGTTTTCAAGGTATCAACTACAGTATGACTATAGACTGCGCCCTTTAAGGTAACGGTATAATCCGCAGTCATCGTCTCTTTGTTAAAAGAAGATGATTTATCCACAAAGGTTTTCTTTATCTTCCCTGTAAAACTATAACCATCCGAATCTGATATACCAAGATCGGTATTCGTCACAATTGCGGTATTTCGGGTCTCGCTATCATCCCCATTGCCATTTACCTGATTGACATCAAACGCCGCTTTATATGTTATCGTGTATGTTCCTTGCGGTAACTTATCAAAATGAACCGTAAAACCACCGTCTTCATAATTGATAGACTGTCCCTCTAAATTTATCGCATTTTGGGCTTCATCAAACACTTCCACGCTCCCGTCAACAAGCGACAGCGCTGTTCCGCCGAGACCGTCATATATCTCTACATTATTTTGGGTGCCATATGTAGTAACTGTCAAGTGATACTTGATTACATCCGGCAGATATTTACTGTCGTCTTCGTCGAATGCTATGTAGGATGCTATATATTGGGAATCCCAAGACATTATGTCCTTGGCTATTGCAAGCTTCGGCGTGTCTTCTACTAATGTAGTAACCTCATCATTCCATTGAATTTCACTCACATCTGAATTAATATGCGCCCGTAAATCCAACTGGATCTTCGCATCATCTGCGCCGGCAAGATGTGTATAATTCTCATGACCCGTGTTCAGTTGAAGCGTAATTGTATCATTGGTTACGGTATACTCGTTTTCGGAAACCGTATATGTAATCCCTCCGACAGACACATTTATATCGGTTTTACCATTAAAAGTTTCACCTGTAATTTCCATCGGTAATTGCATGGTGAGCGTATCATCAAACTGGTAAGAATTATTTTCCTTCAAAAAGATAGAAAATTGATAATCTGTTCCTGCGTAAACGCCCAATCCTCCGCTGTCAACTTCAACGTCCGTAATGAACTTTTTCATATCATCTGTCACTTCGCCCGCTGCCAAAACCCTCCGCAAGGAGCTTGTACCATCCATGCCGACACTTCCAAGTATCATCACCACTGCCATCAGAAACGCCAATAATCTTCTTTTTGTCCCTTTTCCACTCACCACGTTTTTCATGCTAATCCCAGATTCCTTTCCTGAATTTTTGCGTCCATTTACCAAAATGACCATAGAAAACAGCAACGTAATCTCCTACATCACATCATTAAATTTTTATAAAATACCAAATTAATGATACCACATCGCCTTTTATTTCGCAATATCCGTTTATGACGATTCCAATGCAAATCTTTGATTTTTCTTGCCTTTTCACCGATTTACAGATATACTGTAATACATCAAAAGCAACAGACAAAATTACACGGATACTGTTTAGATACACAGGGAGGCATACATCATGGCAGGTTCCACATTCGGCACAATTTTCAAGATCACCACCTGGGGAGAATCCCACGGCAAAGCACTCGGCGTAGTCGTAGACGGCTGCCCCGCAGGGCTACCCTTATGTGAGGAAGACATTCAGGTCTATCTGGACCGCCGCAAACCCGGCACCAGCGCCATCACCACCCAACGTAAAGAGGATGACTCCATAGAGATCCTCTCCGGTGTTTTCGAAGGCAAGACCACCGGCACTCCCATCTCCATGATGGTGCGCAATACCTCCCAGATTTCCAAGGACTATGGCAACATTGCCACCAGTTATCGCCCCGGTCATGCTGACTATACCTTTGACCAAAAATACGGTTTCAGGGATTATCGCGGCGGCGGTCGCTCCTCCGGACGTGAAACCATCGGACGCGTGGCGGCAGGCGCGATTGCAGCCAAATTGCTTGGTCAGATGGGCATCCGTGTGCAGGCTTACACCCGCGCCATCGGTCCCATTGAGATCAGTGCCGATCCGGCACAGTTTGACGCGGAGGCCATCCTCTCCACCCCAACTGCCATGCCCGACAAGGTCGCAAATGAAAAAGCCCTTGCCTACCTGGAAGAGGCACGGCAAAACTGCGATTCTGTGGGTGGCTGTATGGAATGTCTGGTGACCGGACTTCCCGCAGGGATCGGCGACCCGGTATTTGAGAAGCTGGACGCCAATCTGGCAAAAGCCATCATGTCCATCGGCGCCGTAAAGGCTGTAGAGATTGGGGACGGCATAGAGGCTTCCAGACACAAAGGCAGCGAGAACAATGATCCTTTCCGCACGGCAAACGGACAGATCAGAAAAACCACCAACCACTCCGGCGGTACCTTGGGCGGCATCAGCGACGGCGACACTCTGCGCATCAGAGCTTACGTAAAGCCCACGCCTTCCATCTATCAGCCCCAGCAGACCGTCACTAACACCGGTGAAGAAATTGAACTCACCATAAAAGGCAGACACGATCCCATCATCGTGCCCAGAGCCGTGGTGGTCATGGAGTGCATGACGGCGCTCACGATCCTGGACGCTATGATGATCAACATGTCTGCCCGTGTAGATTACATGGTCGATTTTTATACCCGCTGATCCAGCAGTTCTTTACGGTCTTATGGCTGTCTGTGACTGAGGCGCTCCTCTGCCACTCCGGCAAGCAGGTACAGGATCAATGCGTAAAACAGTGGAATACAGGCAACCACCGTACTGATGAGATATACATCCTGGTCGTATCCCCCCCTAAATTGAGACGAATAATTCAGGAAAAATATGCCCATCATTGTTCCGATACATCCCACCGGAAGCAGTTGCTTCCGCATTGTCCTGACAATCTCCACCTTATTTTTCGGACCGGATAACAAGATCAGTGCAAATACGGGTACAACCACGATCAACAGAGACGGCAGATCAAGAAACATTGTCAGGTATGTCGTCAGACCTTCTAAACCGGCACTCATAATGATCGTCATAAGCAGGCTGAAACACAGCAATACAATTCCCAATCCCATCTGAACCACCGACGTTTTTCTTGCACTTTGATTTTCTTTGATCAGATTCATCATATTTTCCTCCGCTTTTTCCGAATACGTCTCCGGTGGAAGTTTTTCACCCGAGAGCAGCTCGTTTACATTGATCTCCAACGCCTGACAAAGCGCATTCAGCATCGTGATGTCGGGAAGCCCGTTGCCGGTCTCCCACTTCGAGACGGTCTTGTCACTGACACCGATCTCATCCGCAAGCTGCTTCTGCGTCATCTCCCGCTCTTTTCTCCGCTGTCCGATAAACTGCCCTATCTTTCGCTGGTCCATATGTCTTCCTCCGTTCCTACTGGTTTCTATAATTCAACTTTAATCCACCCGCGTTCTCCGGTCAATCTATAGAGCGTAGAATCCCTCCACAAATAATAGAACATACAAAAAACGGCGGGTTTCTTATATCTGAATTACCAAAACAGACGCACTAGCTATTGCACGTGCGTCTGTTTTCATGAAGTCAAGTCAGGAATGGGGGTTATCCTGTTCGTAATTTATTTTACAAAGCTACAATGTACTTATCAAGAGGGTGTGACAGAATGTCACACTTAAAATTTTTTTCGACTTGTACTTTTCCCGTCGATTGTTTAAGATGATAGATATATAACGAGAAATAAACGGAGGCTGGTGATATGGACAAAACTTTTGCAGAAGCGCTGAGACGCATTAGGACGGAACGGGACTTTTCCCAGCAATCATTAGCGGAAAAGTTATGTGTGGACCGCTCTACGATCGCGGGTTGGGAGACAGGAAGGCGTCTGCCGGATGCCACCCTGATCAAGCGGCTTTCCGAATGCCTGAATGTGGATATTGCCATACTCATGAATGCCGCAGGAATGGATGACGAAAATCTGAATGTTATTATGCTGGACGATGAAAAGATCATACTGAAGGGAGGAATACCGATCCTGGAGGAGGTTCTGCCGGGCACGGCAATCACCGGTTTCACAAAGCCCTCCGAGGCGCTGGCGTTTGCCCGGAACAATCGGATCTTCCTTGCATTTCTTGATATAGAGATAGGAAAGACAAAGGGGCTGGATGTATGCAGACAGTTGTTGGAGATCAATCCCCGCACGAATGTGGTCTTTCTGACCGCCTATATGGAGTATTCCTTTGACGCGTGGGATACAGGCGCCTGCGGTTTCCTGTTAAAGCCACTCTCCGCAGAGGCGGTGCGCAGACAATTATCCAGGCTGCGTTATCCTGTCAGGACAGGTGGTGAAGCGATATGACAAACTGGATCGATCTGGTCAACTTTGCCGTGGCGGTGGGCGGATTGATCATAGTGCTGATGGGCTTTATCCTCGCACTGATCACCCCCTATATGGAGAAATGGAGCAGGCGCTTCTTTTTGGTCTTTTTTGCGCTCCTCACAGCCTACGTCTCCTCCGACCTGGTCTCACAGATCTCCCTGGCGCTGTTGGGTGCGGACTATCGCATGTTGTCCCGCATTACCATATTTTCAGAATCCCTGTTCTCCTCCGTGCTGATTCCCCTCCTTACGCTGTATCTGCTGCACTGTACCGGGGAAGATGGGAAGAAGAACCCGGTATTCTATACCGCAGGCGGTCTTTGGCTTGTATATCTGGGACTTTTGGTCGTGACCCAGTTTACGACTTTCATTTATTATGTCACGGAGGACAATCTCTATCGTCGGGGAACCTGGTATCCGGTGCTCCTGATCCCGACAGTCCTGCTTATGCTGCTCAATCTGGTTGCAATGGTGCACAGAAGATCACAGCTTTCCGGGAAACAGCGGGTGGCTTTTGGCGTCTATCTTCTGCTTCCTCTTGTCTGCATGATCATCCAGATGTTTTCCTATGGACTGCTTTTGATCGTCATTGGGACATCCGCTTCCGCATTATTCCTGTTTGTTTTCATCCTCATCGACCAAATGGAACAATACGTGCGCACCCATGAAGAACTTACTCTGCAGCGCGCCAATGTAGCTGTGCTGCAGATGCGTCCCCACTTCATCTATAACACCATGACCAGCATTTACTACCTCTGCAGTCAAGATCCAAAGAAGGCGCAGCAGGTCATTTTAGACTTTAACAGTTATCTGCGAAAGAACTTTACTGCCATCGCCAAGGCGGGAACCATACCCTTTACCGAAGAACTGGAGCACACCCGGGCATACCTTGCCGTGGAACAGGTGCGGTTTGAGGGGAAGCTGTTTGTGGAGTTCGATACACCCCACACCAATTTCCGCCTGCCGCCGCTAACCCTGCAGCCCATCGTAGAAAACGCAGTAAAGCATGGTGTGGATCCGGAGTTGGAACCGCTGTACATCTCCATCCATACGCGTGAAACAGCAGACGGCAGCGAGATCATAGTGGAGGATAACGGTCTGGGAATGGAGGACAATGGGATTGGCGCATCCATAGGTTCTCGCTCCGATCATCCGACTGCCGGGACACACACCGCGCTCGCAAACATCAGAGAGCGCTTGGAGCTGATATGCAAAGGAACACTTGAGATCACAAGTCGGGATGACGGCGGTACCATGGTGACTATATCGGTGCCCGGAATTGTTTGATGACCATAAAACTGTACTCGTTCAATTTATGATTTTTATAAACTCGCCCCCAAAGAAATAGCAGACCTCCGTACCCTTGCGGAAGTCTGCCATATCATTGCCAATATAAACAAAAGAACATCCCATATCTGGAATGCCTTTCTAACAAATACGCCGAGCCGGACAGCTTACATCTGCCTTACATCCTCATGCGGTTATCGGCGATTTACTTTGCTATTTATATAATAACAGTATATGCCGGTTCTGTCAAATGGTAAATTTTTCCTGGGGCAAATTCAACGCGATATCATGTCCCTCAGAAAAATCGAACACATCATGGTTGCAAAGCGTTGGCAACCATATATTAACCGTGTCCCTGCTTTCTTTAATCTTCTTTTCGATATTTCTGTAAAACGTATTTGCAATGTAGTCTGCCAGTTGAACCAATTTTTCATTTTTAGAATCAGTATAAGCAACCTCAAACCGATCACAGATTGGATTCTTGAATGTCAGTTGCTGATTAAGATATCCGCTCAAATCATACTTGGCCCCGGTAGCAACATTCTGCTCATCAATAATAAACTCCATTTTCCCTGAACCATGCATGAATCGGCTATGTTTGCGAAAACAGCTGTCCAGATATGTTTGTATCATGTAATTAAAGGATCTGGCGTGATTCTCAATAAATTTGTCCGTGGTATACTGGTTATCGAGAACAATAATACCAAGCTCAATCTTATCAAACGCATGCTTTATTATGTGTTCATAAATTGGCATCTTCGTTGATTCAGAAACATCAGATCCTTTAATCTCATGGTTTTTCAGTATCAGGTCTTTGTACTTATCATTTTTACGCATCAGTTGTGATATTTTTTTCTTATATAACCGACGAACAGCTTCAGGATCATCGGTAAAAAGCATCGCAATGACAAAATATCTGTTATTGCTGATGTTCGTCTTTGTAATGCTCCCCGATTCATCTACATATATATAGATATTGTTCCCTTTTTCTATTGAATCCACTGTAATTCTCCTTAGTCAGCTTCGTCCAACTGTACTGCGATACATGGATAGTATATCAAAAATCTATCTGATTCACAACAATAGTTTTGGGAACGCTATGCCAAATACTTTTATATTTTCCTTCTTCTCTGTTTTTATAATTGTTCAATATACTCCTGTTGCATGGCCTTCTCCCCATCCGGCATCCATCACCGTGCCTGTGGCAGTATCATAAGATACATCATATGAGATAGACTGCATATACTCATAAAATGAAAGTCTGGTATCCGGATCAGTGATCTCCTCTGTACAATACCCGACGGTGCTGCACGGAATCATCTGCCACACAACATAGTCACTCAGATCTTCCGCGCTCTCTGCGGCCGCCGCCTCAAAATCCACAGTTGCCCGAAGAAACGCCGTTCTGCCTATGGAGGCATTAAAGACAAAATTTCCAAGACTGTAAAAGATCGGTTTTCCCTTGTAAAATTCCACACCTTGCAGCACATGAGGGTGAGAACCGATGACTGCGTCTGCGCCGCCATCGATCAATACTTGCGCCAGGCTGCGTTCATATTGCTCCGGACGCTCCGCTTTCTCCACACCCCAGTGAAGATAAACCATCAGGTAATCACATTGCGCCGCCTTTTCTTCCACTATCTTTGCAAGATAATCCGGATCATAAGCAGACAGCATCCCGGGCTGTCTGTTCGTAACGCTCCACTGCGCCGAGGGATAGACCCGGGATGCCGCCAGAAATCCCAATGTATAACCGTTTGTCTCCACCGTGATCAGCTCGGCAGCCCGTTCCACCGTTTCACCGGCGCCCATGTATGCAATGCCTGCACCGTCCAGCGCCAGGAATGTGTCCGAAAGCGCCTCTGTTCCATAATCCAGCGCATGATTATTTGCAAGACTTGCCAGATCCACGCCCATCTCATTTAACAGCGTAACATTTTGCGGATCTGCCCGGAACGTATAGGTCTTGTCCTGTTTGGTTCCGCCCGTACTGAAACAAAATTCGTGATTGATCACCGTGTAATCCGCTCCTGTCAGGTCACCCAGCAGCTTCTCTCCGATCATACCATCCACACCAGAAGTCAGGTAGGTATGCTCCACACCACTGTGCAGACATACATCCCCCGTATAGACAATCGTGTACGGCTGTATCGGCTCGGGAGACTGCTCCGCCTCCTCGGCCGCATCCTCAGATCCATCTGTCGGAATATCCTCCGTGTTGTCCGACTGCAGTGATACATATTCCTCCACATCCAGCGTCATAATATCAGCAGTGTGGGGCTTCCCCGCCCCACACCCGGAGAGCAGAACGATTATTGTCAAAAGGTACAAAAGCCCTCTTCTGTTTTTGCTTTTTCCAAAACCCATATCAAACACCTCTGCCGTAATCCAAAACCATCTTACCATATTTTGGGATTACGCACAAATAAAAGGTGTTCAATGTTCTTCTAAAATTGTCCCGTCTTTGCCATCCAGAAAGAACACATAAAATTTTCTGTTTTCCTCATCCGTCCATGTAACCTGATAATAAGACTTTCCGTCAAATTCTTGGGAATAATTCTCCGTAAACCATGTGCTGCAGTAATACCCATCCGGATCCAGTCCCGACTCCTCCATCCGCAAACGGGCGAACTTTATTGCTTCCTCCAGAGATATCCCGCCGTTATCAATATTCCTTTGAATGGCAGTTTCTTTGTATTTTCTGTTGTATCTGCTGTATTCGTTATAATCTTCATCCAAAATAGAACCATCCGCTGCATTGATATAAAAATAATAATACGTGTGGCTGACAATATTACTCCAGTTTACGCCATATCGGGCTACCCCACCGTAACGGTCTTTTCTCTCACTTCCTTCGTCAAAATAATGATTTAATGTGAAACCGTCAAGATTTAATCCCAGTTCTGCCGCCCGGGCAGCTGCAATCTCTATCGCCTGGTCCTCGGTGATGGCAACAGCTGCTGATCTTTCCACCTGTTGCGTTTCCATCTGTTGCGTCTCCTCCTGCGCCGCAGCTGCAATAAGGGCATAGTCTCTCTTAGTGCTATAATCCAGCACTTCAAGAATCTCCTCATCTGTCATTTCTCTTTGGAGCGGCAGATAAAACCTGCTGAGTGTGGGGAAAAAGCAAATTTTGCCTTCCTCTTCATACGCAGCCGCCTCATCCTCACTGCTCACCTGTGTCAGTTCTCCCTGCGGGAAGCGCCCACCCATGTATTCCACATAAAGCGTTTCCATACGCTCCTGTTCCGTATCAGAATAGGGGCGATTGAAGGAATCTGCCTGGACTTCGGCTGACTGCACCTGTTCTTCCAATTCCGATATTGTATTCGGCGTCATTTTCTCCATGCGTTCCTTTAATTGAGAGGTCGCCAACGCATATGCAGACAGACTCATTCCCCCTATCAAGACCAAACCCAAAGCAGCCACGGCAGCCTTTGTTCCCGCGTTTCTATAGTTCTTCCTGCCTTTAAACCCTAAATTGCTCTGATGCATCTGCGCCTTCAATGCAGAAATCATTTTATCCTGTCTCTCATCCTCAAGTGCAATATAAGATACCGCCCCGATCAAATCTTCTTTTTTCATTTATCATCCTGCTCCTTTCATGATAAAGATGTGTTTCCAACGGCTTTCACCTCGGAAGTTTCCAACTGTATGCGCAGCTGTTCCCTTCCTCTTTGCAGTCTTTTTTTGACTACGTTTTCGGAAACTTTTAATATCTTCGATATCTCTCTGATCTTGTAGCCCTCTATATAGTGCAGATATATTACGGCCCGGATTGCAGCCGGAAGCTGCATCAGTTCTTCCAGGACCTCGCCGCTTGCTTCCGGTATATAACCGATATCCAGATCGTCGATATCTATCTGGGGATGTCTCGTCCGAAACCGCAGCATATCCTTACAAAGATTGTGTGCCACCGTGATCAGCCATGCTTTTTCATGCTCTCTGTCCGCAAATTCCATGCGCTTTTCGAGATATCTGCAGAACACCTCCTGCACCACATCTTCCGCATCCTGCGTGTTTCTTAACATGACAACGCAGATCCGATATAACAGATTACCATACAGATGTACAATCTCCTCTATCCGTTTGTCTTCCATATCGTCCTCCTTCGCCCAGATTCACCGGACACTGCCGCGCGCATCAGAACCGGTTCTGATTATAACACGTTTTGGGATGAAAAAAGGTGACTTGCATTTCCAAGCCACCCTTTCAAAAGTTTATCTTTGAAAACCCGCTTTGCATACGATTCAAGGCACATACTGCTCTCTGATACTGCTGATCCCGTCTGCATCCATCTCAATGATATACGGCGGTCCGGAATATCCTCCTTCTATCTCCTGATAAGATGCCAGTCTCTCATCTAAGATTCTAAGGAATGTGTCCTTGTCCACCTCTTTCGCCTGCTGAATACTGTAACCGTCCTCCCAATCCAAAATTGTGAATATGCAGGCATCTGTTAACACCGCTGGAACCTGTCTACTCTCCTTGTTATAGACATAAAAACCTCCCGGCATGTCATCCTCAGTCAATCCGAGCTCCTCTGCCCGTTCCGACCCATCTGTGATCCACTCTACATCATCCAGCAACAGCCTGTCCCCATCATGCCCGCAGATGTAATAATATACCTTCTCCGGTGCAAACAATGGATAATACCGGGCTAAAGTACCCTGATCTTTCTCAAAATCCGCATAGCATAACTCTCCAATCATACCTCCGTGGCGAAGCAGTGTGACCATCTGTTTTCCGTTATCTGTCCATTCATCATAATCTCCGAAATGATAGTCCTCATTTCCCTCCGGAAGTATATGCAGTTTCAGTCCGTCCAACCGAAAGTCTTCCGCCGTCAACCGATCTGTCTCATATTGATAGACATACATTCCCGCGCTCGTCAGGGGATGCAGATAGACCGTACTGCTATCCTCGCTTACAAACTTTTCGCAGTAATTGTCCCCCTGGGTAAAATTACATCCAATAGACTTCAGATCCAACCCTGTAATAACCGCCCTGTCATTTTTGGAGTAGACAAACAGTCCATAATAATCACTGAAAATAATAATATCCTTATCCGCATACAAAATCTGTGTATTATCAGCTCCCTCTGTGGCTGCCAGGTTCACTATTGGACGGGGCACTTCAACAAATTCTCCGTGAAACACAGAACTGCTTAATGCATCCTCTATATCTTTTAAGCTGACCGTTTCTACCTTTATTTCTGTCCCTTGCGGAAAAATTTTCGCAAGCGCCGTCTCAACAGAATTCTGCAGTTCCTTTTTATCCTCAATCTCCTGAACTGTCTGTGCGCATGCAATCACTGCTTCCACATGCATCCCACTGTTTTCGTCCTCTGTTACCGTAATCCTGGCGGTTACTACTTCCGGCATGTTCTCAATCTGTTCTTCTGTCGTTTTCGCGACAGCCTGCCAGGTCTTTAAATCCTTATTTTTATCTTCACTTAAAGATCCTTCCGTCCGGCTCCCTTCCTCCTTGTCAGATATGGGGTTAGTTAAAAAGCATACCGCCACCACAACACAGCCAACCAATGCACACAGGAGCACCCAGAAAGCCGGTTTCTTATAGTGCAGCACGCCCTTTACCCGCCTCTTGACATCCGTTTCTCCAAAGGCAAGTGGGCAGGCCGCGATCACACGCCGTGGCATGCTCAGTGCAAGAAGCGCCTCCGAGTAGGCCGCCGCATACGCCCTGCCTTTATCCTGTATCACTTTTTCATCACAGGCTGCCTCTATGTCCCTGCACAGCAGAATATATGCCACCCAGCAGGCAGGATTGAACCAGTACACCGAAAGCAGCACAAATCCCAATGGTTTCCACCAATGGTCAAGTCGCTTGATGTGGGCTGCTTCATGGGCTTTCACCATATCATAAGTCTGTCCGCCCAAAGAGGACGGCAGATAGATCACGGGACGAATCATCCCTAAGATAAACGGTGTCTTTACCTCATCACAGACCATGATACGCTCTCCCACCGGAATACTCGCCCGCACCTTTCTTTTCAACAGCCAAAAGCTGAGAAGCGCATAGGAAAGCATCAGGAGCATACCTATGACCCATACAAAAGATGCTGCCGCAAGTATGATCTGGAGAGGATTCGCACTGTCTTCCATTGCCGGTGCAAACGTCTCCGAAATCACCGGATTTACCGTATCGTTGATGACAGAAATCCCTGTATGGATCGCCGGTTTCCGCTCCATCGCAATATCAGGCGGAATCACTTCCCCGCTGGGCAACAGACTGAACACACTCTCCAGGGAAAACGGGCACACCAGCCTGATGGCTACAAGCGCCCACAAAATACAGGTGATCCACCTGGGCGCCTTCTTCAGCAGGAAGCGCAGAACGATCACGGCAAGGATCAGCCATGTGGCATTGATGCTCAGATTCAGAATTTTTAAGAATACTGTGCTCATTCCCTGCCCTCCTTAAACGCATCAATCATCTGCCTGATCTCCTCCGCTTCCTCCACCGTCAGCCTTTTCCTTGCGATAAAAGCAGCGATAAAAGCAGGCAGAGAACCGTCAAAGGAATCCTCTATAATATGTTCTGTCTTGGAAGAATAAAATGCTTCCCGGGAAACCAACGATGTGACAACGCCATCTTTATTCTGGAGCAAGCCCTTTTCGCACAGCTTCCGAAGCACCGTGTAGGTCGTGGGTTTCTTCCACTGAAGCTCCTTTTCACACAGCTTCACCAGCTCACCGGAAGCAATCGGTTCATGCGCCCAGACAATATCCGCAAATCTCTCCTGCACTGCCCCCAGTTCAATTTCTTTCCCAAATAACTCTTTTTCATCCTCTTTTCCGCTCTTGCGCATATCTCATCCTACTTTCTTGGTTTATCTGGATAAACTCTATGTTTAGTTTATCGCGATAAACCACTTTTGTCAACAACTATTTTTCCTTCAAAAAAACAGAACGAAAAAACGGCGGGATGCCCCGCCGCCTTTGCTTTTCGCTATTTATGTCACCACTTTACGCCACTCTTTACGCCCGCTTTGTACTTCCCAGTTTCAGGAACAAAATACAGTTGGGCACATCCACCTTGATGGGCGGACCGTTCATGACCATATATCCGGCCTCCAGATTCAGACTAAAGAAAGTCATATTATTGCTCTCATGGTTCAGGGAAACCAGATACTTGTCATTCGGGAAAAATTCCGCATCCTTGGGATAATCTCCCGCTACCGGAAGACAGAACTTTTGCGTCAGCATACCTGTCTCCGTATCCACGGAAAATACCACCACCGAATTATCACCGGCATTGGAAGAAAGCATATACTTGTAATCCGCCGAAAAACTCAGCGCACTGGCTGCGTTGGTACTTCCCTTCTCCATCTTTACCGTATGGACCGACTGAATCTTCTCAAAGACAGGCCTGTCCTTTTCCACCTCATAAGAGTACACGTCAATGCTGCAGGTCCACTCATGAACCACATAGATAAATCTGCCATCCAGCGAAATCTTGATATGTCTGGGGCCGGAATCCAGTTCACTGTGCAAAATATCCACCAGCTTTACCTTGCCCCACTCCACATCCACCGCATATACCTTCACATGATCCATGCCCTGATCCGCCACCAGCAGGAACTTGTTGTCATGGGTCATGCGGGCACAGTTGATATGCGGACGTGAATTTCTCTCGGCAATACTGCCCAAGCCCTTGTGGAACACCTCATCCGTGATCTCCCCGATGGATCCGTCCTCGTGCAGGCGCAAAACGGTAAGCTTTCCGTCATGGTATCCCGAAACGAACAAAAGACTGTTGGTATAATCCACCGAAACATAGCAGCCCCGCATGCCGTTGATCGGCGCAAAATTGATCATCTTCAGATTTCCGTCGGGCAGGATCGCATAGGATTCCACCCCAAAATCCGTAATGGAATACATATATTTACAGTTATGAGACACCGTGATATAAGATGAGTTGGTGATCTCCACCTTGCTTTTTTCTTTGAAACGTCCGTTTTTCATATCCACATCATAAATCCGGATTCCGTGGCTATCTCCCTGCGTATAGGTGGATACATATGCCACATATTTGTCCGGCGCTTTCGCTTTTTCCGCCATGGATATTCCTCCTTCATTTTCTTATTTTTTTAGGGCACACTTTCCTGAAAAAGTGCGCCCTGCGTGATTCAATAGGATGCTATTCTGCTTGATTAATCATTACAGTCGCATTTTTCCTCGTAATTGTATGCAAAATCTGTTCTGAGGGGAGGCATGCCGCAAGGAGGCTCATTCTGCGGACCAGGGCCAAATTCCCCTCTCCTGCCTCTGCCCGGTCTGCCATTGCGATCACAGCCGCAGTCGTCACGATCATCGTCACGTCCATTGCCGCAGCCGCGATCATTGCCATTCCAGCAATTATTGTTGCCACAGCCGCAATTGCAGCACAACAGGAGTAATAAGATAATCCAACAATTCATCGTTTTACCCATATTGAATATATTTTACTGTATGATATTCTGTTTTCTCCCGTTGTTGCCTGTCTTTGCCGACTTTGTTTTTCGGGAATTCCCTTTGCGGACCAAATTCTTCCGGATACTCCGAAAAGTCCTCTCTTCCCCGTACTCGGCCAGCATTTTCAGATACTTTTCCAAAACCTTCGCCGTATATTCATGCATAACGTGCGCGTTTTTCCCTTTCAGGAAATAAGCATAGGCATCCTTGTCCGTGTACTCTTTTCCTTTATACACTTTACATGCCGCAATACGGTCCATGATCATCTCTGCAATATATCGATCCGGCATCGGCACCGGCACCATCTCCCCGGGTCTCGCCTTCTTATTGTAGTCGATCCAGTATTCATAATGGTGCTTATTGCGCCCCTTATGGTGCAGCCACGCGGAGGAATAGCCGATTGCCTCCCGCTCCGCGTCATTTGGACTGCGATTTCCCTGGTAATAATGCACTCCAACCAGAAATTCCGCCGGACTGTACTTGGACAGATCATGCAGCAGTCCCTGTCTGTACAGACCCACCCGGAAGCATCCCTGCGCCACCAGATACTTGTGATATGTGATTGTCTTAAAATGCTTCCTTGCAGCCTGTAATTTATGCATTTTGCACCCCTGGATCCCGTTTTTTACGCTTCTTTTTGTCCGGCGCAACCGGTACACCCACATAGATCATGCAGCTGCGCGGCGGAACCTGGATCTTGCTCTCCTTGATCTCATCGGTGGTTTTTTCATGATCCGCCGACGCCGTTCCCCCAGAAAACTCCTCGATTCCGGTCGCAGGCGGCATTTCCTCCGTGGACAGCACCAGCTTCCACTTCATGCCCGCTGGCAGCTTCGGCATGGCAAGATTTCTCTTTTCCCAATACATATTTAATGCAAAGTAAAGAAATGCATCCTCCTCACCTTTGGTATTCTTTGCATATTTTCCGCAATATAGGATCCCGATATGCCGGTTGTAGCTCTCCGTGCGGGGACGCCATGCATTTTCACCGTGATAGGACAGATCCGGATAACCGCAGGACAGATAGTCCATGATGCGGTTTTCTTTAGCCGGCCGCAAAACGGCGTGCTCCCTGCGCAGTTCCACCATCTTCTTCCAGAAAGCATAAATACATTCGTTCTTTTTCAGATCATTCCAATCCAGCCATGTCACATTGTTATCCTGACAATAGGGATTGTTATTCCCCCTCTGGGAATTGCCGAACTCATCACCCATGAAGATCAAAGGGGTGGACTGGGACATCAGAAGCATGGTCATGGCGTTCCGGATCTGTTTGTTGCGGAGCGCCTGCACTTTCTTGCGCTTGCTGGGTCCCTCTTCCCCACAGTTCCAGCTGCCGTTAAAGTCATTGCCGTCCCGGTTGTCCTCACCGTTCGCCTCATTGTGCTTCCGCTCATAGCAGACCATATCTTTCAGCGTCAGGCCAAAATAATTGCTCATATAATGGATTCTGCCCATTTTCGGCGGAATCTTACGCATCTGGGTGAGTACTGTCTCCAGCATGTTTTCGTCACCCTTAAGGTATTTCCGCATGGAATAAATATATTCATCACTGTAAGCGGCCAGATTCCGGTACTCCGGCATCTCATCCCGCTCATAAAGCTTGTCTGTGTCAAAATAATAATACCACAGCTTCGTCTCCGCCAGCATCGGCTCCGATGCGATCACATCCGCCGGAATATCCGGTCCCATGAGATGAAATCCGTCCACTCGGTACTCCAAAACCCAGTAGCGAAGCACATAAATGATCTCCAGCGCCGTAAAGCCCTTGGGAAAATAGAGCTGCATCACAACTTCCATGCCCCTCTGATGAAAAGCATGTACCATCTCCTTAAACTCCCTGCAGGCATCATCTCCCGCGGCATAGGAAGCCTTGGGAGCATAATAATACCCCTGTTTATACCCCCAATAATTGATCTTTTTCGGCACCAGCCTGTCCAGATCCGCAGCCCCCGGCATATGCGTTGCATCGCGCATACCGAGCTGTGCACGACGTTCTTCCTCAGTGGGAATCTCCGTAAATTCATAGACCGGCTGCAGTTCCACCGTCGTAATCCCTGTCTGCTTCAGATAATCCAGCTTCTCCACCAGTCCCGCAAAGGTTCCCCTGTGCGCCACGCCGGATGAGGAATGCTTTGTGAAACCTCTTACATGCGCGCAATAGCAAATGCAATCTTCGTAGGGAATACGGGGCCTTACATCATCCTGCCAGTCAAACTCTGATTCCGGAATGACGGCCTTTAAGTCATGGAGCTTGCGTTCTTTTCCGTAAGGGTGCTTTTGATCGAACATTCTGGCATTCGGATCCGGCACAATACAGTTCTCCTCATAAAACTGATAGGAAATCCTGCACGCAGGAAGATCCCTGAAATATTTGCAATGTATATTACCCACCCTCTCCTTTGCAGTAAAGGGCAGCTTATATAATCTTTTCCCGCTTGTCCTGTCATAAATCAACACACCGCAATCGCTTTTTTTGGAAATGAATGAAAAACGGATCGCACCGTCCTCCACGTATGCGCCTAACGGGTATGGTTTAATGTAGTTTGAAAACATTTTTCTCACCACCTAACAACAAAAGATATTTTTATTATACCGTATTGCGCAAATTTTCACAAGCAATTATAATGAAATTATCAAAATAATGCTAACCGTTCATAGGCCTGGGCGGTTGCAAAAGAAAGGAGCTCATATGGCAGAAAATAAGGATTACGAAGATGAAGAAATGACCGTGGAACTGGAGTTGGAGGACGGTTCCAAGGTAAATTGTGCCGTGATCACGATCCTCACCGTTGAAGCAAAAGATTATATCGTCCTTCTGCCTTTGGACGAAAAGGGGGAGAACAACGACGGAGAAGTCTGGTTCTACGGTTACAGTGAGAATCCCGATGATCCCAATGAGGAACCGGAGTTGATCTACATTGAGGATGACGAGGAATACGAAAAGGTTACGGATGCTTTTGATGAGTATCTGGACAACAGTGAGTTTGATGAGTTAATTGATGAATGATCGGATTTAAAAACCGCGAGATCAGCCTGGGACGTTCTTTGGTACCGGTGGTACAGAGAAGTTCCAGGTGTTTTTTTGCCCTTGTCATCGCCACATAAAAGATCCTGCGTTCCTCTTCCACCGTATCTGCATCCGGCATACTGCCGTGGGGATAATATTTCTCATTGCAATCCGGAAGATACACCCGGTCAAATTCCAGACCCTTGGAAGCATGCACCGTCATCAGAAAGATGCAGGAGTCGCCATCCGCTCCCATGGATCTGCTGCATTCCTTCATTCTCGACTCATACAGTCGCTGTGCCCGTTCCCACTCTGCCACATTGGGATAATTTTTGGCATCTTCTTTGTAAAAATCCAATTTTTGCAGCCATTCCTCCAGATGTTCTCCCGCCTCTTTTTGCGCGCTCAGATATACTTCGTATCCGACTGCCTTGCAGACATATTGTACCGCCAGCGCCGGCGGCATACCGCGCATACGCGCAAGCTGTTGTTTCAGCTTCTGCAGCTCCCTGTCGGCCCTTCCGTTCTGTCCGGACAGCCGCGCCAGATCGATCCTGCTGTTTTCCCCTGCACACTCCCTGCTGATATAGCGAAGCGGTCTGTTCATGATCCGCAGGAAATGTTCTCTGCTACAGTCTCCCTGCGCCAGCTTTAAATACGCCATAATATCCTTCATGATAAAATGATCATAAGGATTTCCTGTCTTCTCTTTCATCTCAAAGGGAATTCCTGCTTTGGAGAGCTGTACGGCCAGGCTCTGCATGGCGCTATTGGTCCGAAACAGCACGCCGCAGGTGCCGTTTCCCGCTTCAGCCATCTCCTGCAAACGCTCTTTCAGATAAGATAATTCTTCCTGCCTCGTCTCAAAGCTCGCAAAGCGGACGCTTTCCCGGATCCCTGCATTCTTTCCCGCTGCATAGGAACCTTTATTCTGCAGGAAACGGCTTTTGTTCTCTGCAATGACCTTTTCCGAAAGCGCAACGATCTCCTCCGTACTTCTGTAATTGGCATTTAATACGATCTGCCTTGCGTCATATTCCTCCACGAACCGTCTGACACAATCCGGATCGGAACCTCTGAACCCATAGATTGCCTGATCCTCATCCCCCACCGCAAACACATTGCCATGCTTTTGACCTAATAGCTTCAGCACTTCGTACTGCATAGGATTGATGTCCTGAAATTCATCCACCAGTATATAGCGGAACCGTTCCTGCCAGTATTCCCGTATCACCTTGTCCCGCGTCAGCAGTTCCCGACATTCATAAACCATATCATCAAAATCAAGACCGCCCGCCTCCCTGCACTTTTCCCGGTAACGCTGCAGGATCACAGAAAAATCTTCCCGTTCTTCCGCAGGCAATGATCGCTTTGCCTTTTCTGTGTCCAGGGTATTCTTATAGAACCCCACAGCGGTCAGGTAATCTCCGGCCCGGGCCTTCAGCGTTTCGAATTCATAATGTCCTGTTTTTTCAATGGCTCTTTCTTTCAGGATTGCCTGCATGATCTCCCGTTTCTGTGATACGGACAAAATTTGATTTGTCGCGGGATAGTGGGATTTGATCAGAATATGATAGAAAACAGAGTGAAAGGTTCCAAAATTCACCGGCACAGATGCAGGTATACCTCCGCTATCGCACTGCATTTCCGCATAAAGTGCCTGAAAGCGATTCTGCATGGAAAGCGCTGCCTCTTTCGTAAAGGTAACCATTAAAATTTCTTCTGGGGGGATTTTTCGTATCTGGATCAGATAAAGAATTCTTTTGACGGAAATTGTTGTTTTCCCGGATCCGGGAGCCGCTAACACCATAGCGGCCCCTTCACCGAAAGCCACAGCCTGCCGCTGTGCCTCATTCAGTCCGTTAAACAGATTGCTCAAGCAGTTCAATGCCCTTCCTGATGCGTCGCAGGGACTCCTCCTTGCCCAGCACCTCCATGATCTCGGTGGCGCCCGCAGGAGTCATCTGCTTGCCGGAGACGGCTGTACGGATCGGCCACATCACATAGCCGTTCTTTACGCCCTTCTCCTCCACATATTTTACAAGAGTCTGATACAGCCCGTCATTACTGTAGTCCTCCTGCGCCTCCAAAATCGGAAGCATATCCTTCAATACCTGCAAAGAAGTTTCGGAATTTGTCTTCATCTTCTTGTGCGTATACATTTCCACACTGTATTCCGGTAATTCCTCAAAGAAATCTACATGCTCCGCAATATCCGGGAACACCTCAATCCTTGTCTTCACCATATTAGCGATTTTCTTCAGATCAAAGTCTTTCTTTAAAGCAGCCTTCAGATACGGCTCTGCCATCTCATAGAAAGCGTCAAAGTCCATTGCCTTGATATACTCGCCGTTCATCCATTTCAGCTTCACAATGTCAAATACAGCCGGGGACTTGCTGATACGGTGATAATCAAATTCTTTGATCAACTCGTCCAGCGTAAAGATCTCCCGATTGTCTTCCGGGCTCCACCCCAAAAGCGCGATATAATTCACAACCGCCTCCGTCACAAAGCCCTGCTCTAACAGATCCTCAAAAGAGGAATGTCCGCTTCTCTTGGAGAGCTTTTTATGATTCTCATCTGTGATCAACGGCAAATGGATGTAAACCGGGCTCTGCCAGCCAAAAGCATCATACAGTCTCTGATACTTTGGGGAAGAAGAAAGATACTCATTTCCCCGCACCACATGCGTGATATTCATGGTATGGTCATCCACCACATTGGCAAAATTGTACGTGGGATAGCCGTCAGACTTGATCAGGATCATGTCATCCAGCTCCGCATTTTCCACAGTGATGTCCCCGTAAAGCTCATCATGGAACGTGGTCGTGCCCTCATTGGGGATATTCTGCCGGATGACAAAAGGCTTTCCAGCGGCAAGATTTGCCTCCACTTCCTCCTTGGAAAGCGACAGACAATGCTTATCATAGATACTGATCTCTTTGCCCTCTACCACCTCGGTCTTCAGCGTGGCGAGCCGCTCCTTATCGCAGAAACAATAATAAGCCTCTCCCTTATCGATCAGTTCCTTTGCATATTTCATATAGATTCCGGTCTTCATGCGCTCGCTCTGCACATAAGGGCCATATCCGCCGTCCTTATCGGGACCCTCATCATGTACCAAGCCGGTTTTCTCCAGCGTGCGGTAAATGATATCCACAGCCTCCTCAACAAAACGCTCCTGATCCGTGTCCTCGATGCGCAGCATGAAATCTCCGCCGTCATGCTTCGCGATCAAAAATTCATACAATGCCGACCGCAGATTTCCCACATGCATACGACCGGTGGGGCTGGGGGCATAACGTGTTCTGATTTTCGTCATTCTGAAATTTCCTCCTGTTACTCAACTAAAATCCATCATATCACAGTGAATTTTCAAAGTCCACATCATTTTTCGACTTTCGCTGCCGGCACCTCTGCCTTCGCGGCCTTTTTAAATTTATCCAATTCTTTTGCCGCCTGCGGAATCGCAATATTGGTTCCCGCGCCGGCCACACAGCCTCCGGGACATGCCATTCCTTCGATCAGGCAGCCGTTCATTTTCCCCGCCTTCGCCAGAAGCAGGATCTTTTTACACTCCGCCAGGCTCTCCGCATGCTCAATGTGGATTTCCGTGCCGGGATAGTAGGTATTGATACATTTCTCAATGGCGGATGCCACACCGCCTGCAACGCCGTATCCTCGCCCTGCACCGGTAGCATCGGTCATCTCATCCATCGCCTGGATTTCATGCAATAGGATTCCTTTTGCCTCAAACATGCCCGCAAGCTCTTCAAAGGTGATCACAAAATCCACATCCGATCGCACCGTACGTCTGCTGGCCTCCAGCTTTTTCGACGCACAGGGACCGATAAACACAACCGACGCATCCGGATGCTCCTTTTTAATGATCCGTGCTGTTGCCACCATCGGCGTCAGCTCATTGCTGATCTTATCAATGGTTTCCGGGAACAGGTGCTTCGCCATCACCGACCAGGACGGACAACAGGAAGTCAACGCGAACGTCTGATTGCCGCTGGCTACTTCCTTCACATAATGCTCCGCCTCCGCCATACAGCCCTCATCTGCGCCCAGCGCTGTCTCATACACATCTGCAAACCCCAATTCCTTCAACGCTGTCTTGAACATCTCAGGCGTCACTTTTGACCCAAATTGTCCTACAAATGCAGGCGCCACCTGCGCAATGATCTTGCGCCCGGACTGCATGGCACGGATCAGCTGGAAGATCTGCGATTTATCGGCAATCGCCCCAAAAGGACAGCTTACCATACACATACCGCAGGAAACACAAATCTCATTATCAATGACTGCTCTTCCCCGCTTGTCCGATTTTACCGCACCTACTCCACAGGCGTGTTTACATGGACGCTCTTTATGACAAATGGCATCATAGGGGCATACTCCCTTGCATTTTCCGCACTTAATACACTTATCCTGATCAATCACGGAGCGCCCCTTCACCATCGTGATCGCGCCGTTGGGGCATACCGACTGGCAGGGATGCGCCACGCACCCCATACAGGAATCCGTGATCTCATACCGATTCTCCGGGCAGGCATTGCAGGCCGACGGGATCACCTGCATCAGAGGCGGCTCATAGTATTTCTCATCAATATTGCTCTCCTCCAGCCCCTGCGTCAGATGTGCCGGGTGGTCTCTGTCCTCCGGACGCAGACTCATCCCCATGGCAAGTCGTATGCGCTCACGTATGACCGCTCGATCCCTATACACGTTCTCCCAATATTCAGACTCCTCATAGTCCACAATCTTATAAGGCAGCGCCTCCATATCGTCTTTGAGATTCTCGGAATGATAAGCCAGATTCGCCACCTCTTTGAACACCCTCCTGCGAGTCTTCCGCACCGGCGTGTCAATCCCTCTCATATTACTCATACGATCCCCTCCATCCCTTACAACTCGTAATCTCGATAAAATTAGTTCTGTGCTCGTATTATTATACTGAAATTGCAAGCTGTATTCAAGTGGACCGAAGACAAATCAGAAGTTTTTTACCGACTCTTCTTGGCCTCTTACCCAATATCCTCCCTGCGAAATCGCCTTTTCCCCAAAAAAAGTCCTGTTAACGCCGTCGTTAACCATACTCCAACCGTCCAAAACTCACTCCATGCAAAGCTGAGCGACGGATCATATTCCACGAACCATCCTCCACACATATACCAAAGCGCTGCAGGATTTAACAGGGCAGCCGTATGTGCGAAACCGTTTTTCACCAGATATGGCAGCGCCAGGCCTCCCCAGAAAAAAACACTCATACAAAGCATGGAAAAATAACTGTTCCTCAAAAAATATTGTACCGTCCCTGCCAAAACCGATACCAACACCACGAGCAGCCCTACAATGACCAACACCAATCCCAGATATTCCCTAAACTCCAATGGCACAAACGTAATAAAGGGATAAACAAAAAAGCCCCTCTTTTCCATGACCATAAAGGAACTGACCATTGTGCCCCATAAACCTCTCATCGGCACAAACCACAGAAACATCCCCACAGGCACGCTCACTAAAATCAATGCATCTAAAAAACTACATACCATACCTGCAAAACACTTACCAAGCAGAAGATTCCGCCCTGTTTTACTGCAAAACACAATACTTTCCGTCCTCTGCAGCCGCTCATAGTCCATCAGATATAATACCGAAAATGCTGTCATGATCATCAGTTCCAGCAGGATTGCCCGAAACACTCTCCCAAATAATTTAGAATGCACCTCATACACCAGTCCCGGATAAAATCCGCACCGCGCCTCACCTGTCTCCTTAATTTCCTGTATCCGTGCTTCTAACTTCTCGTAATTCCTCTCAATCCATCTTTGATAGGCTCCCTCCGGCTTAAAATCCACCGCCATACCGATCTTATCGTCCCTGATTCCTGTAAGGTCGAGCGTATCATAAACCCCTTTATTGGTTTTTACATATTCCGCATACCACCTCTCCAAACTGTTCTCATCAGGCTCACTGTTCCCAATCGGCTCGCGATCCCCGTCCAATATCCTTTCGATCCCTGTCTCTTCCAGATCCAATCCAACCCGCTGAATCACCTGATACATCTTCCGATACTCTGCCCTGTCATATCCCACATTTTCCCATACCAGGAATAAATCAAACACAAGAAAAATCACCAATAGCCCCCACAAAAACCATGCCCCCAAAAGCTTTCGGCACTCATATCCGAATACTTTCCTGCTCATCACAGATCCCTCTCCTTATCCCGTCTTAACAATACCATGACCATTGTAACCGCAATTCCCGCAAGCAGGAGCAGACCGCCAAACGTCCTGAATAAACTGTGCCCATAAGAACGATAAAAATACATATCGCCAATCATAAACATATATTTTGTAAAAAACCTGATTCCCGCGCAATAAATGACCGCAGCAGGAATTGCGGCTGCCAGACCTGTGATATAATGGGACGATAATCTACCCACAAAATAGGAAAGCAACGCTCCTGTCATGGAAATTCCCACCAACAAAACCATACATAATATCCAATATTCCCCCATAGTCATATCCACCCATAACCGATAGGGATTATGCGACAAAGGACAATCCCAAAACACAAACACATGCTTCTGTGCCAGCAAAATGGAATAGATTCCGCCAAGCACCGCCGCGACGATCCCCCCTGTAACTACACAGGCCGCCATCTGCTTTCCAAATATCCTGCGCCCGGTCTTGGTGCTGACTGCAATGGGCAGAATCCCACGCAGTCTGTCCGAAATCTGATATGGCAGCATCAGCACAAAACAACACACTACCACCAGGATTACCAGATTGAAAAAATCCGTATTAAGTAATTCATATACAGCGTCCGGTAACAGTGACATCTCATCCCGCATAAATAACGCCTTAAGCCGCTCCCGCGCCTCGTAAGAATTGCTGTTCAAAAAATCTGCATATATCCGTAGCGCGTCTTCATCCGCATAAATCCTTCCAAATTGAACATCACGCTCCATATTATCTAACACCTGAATCCGAAATAGCAGCCATTGTGTCGCCTCATTCCGAAACCAGAATCGATTTGTTTCCTCCTGCACCGCCATTTCTGCATCCGTCACCGCCTCTTTCGCATGACTTTCCTGGAACTGCGCATATGTTGTCACATCATTTTCCTGAAAAACTATATCCTCCCTTATGTAAACCTCTACCTGATCAATGAGCTCCTCCCGCTTTTTCAACACATCCTGATATTCTGTCTTGGACAAAGTCGCCCCATACTCTGCCACCAGTTCCTCATAAAAGGGCACATCATAAGCTGAATTCACATAATATCCCGGATAATACTGCCAGGCAAAAAACAAATATCCGAAAATCACCGCAAACAATGCAAACAACACGATCACCCGAAACTGAAAAATTTTCCGCAGTTCTTTCCTAAAAATCCTCATCCTTCTACTCCTTTTTCTGAATCTTTATCCGACACTTTTTATCTGATCTATTTACCGGAAAGTAACCAGGAAAAAATCCTCCAGGTTCGGCACACACGTCCTCCCTTCCGTCTCTTTCTCCTCACTGAAAAACCGAACAGTCATCCCATCATACTCCTGTCTTGCCGACAGGATAAAATGGTCTCCCTCAAATGCCTCGTACGCCTCATTGGACATACTTTGCTCATACACCTTTCCGTTCAGTTCCGCACAGATTGCAGAGACTGTATCATTCCGGTAAATCTGTCTGTCCTTTATGAGAATGACCTGATTGGCAATAGACTCAATATCAGACACAATGTGCGTAGAAAGGATCACAATCCTGTCCTTCGACATAGCAGAAATAATATTTCGGAAACGAACCCGCTCTTTTGGATCAAGCCCCCCTGTCGGCTCATCCAGAATCAATATCTTCGGGTCATTCAGGATCGCCTGGGCAATCCCCACGCGTTGCAGCATACCGCCGGAAAACTTTTTCATTTTGGTATTCAATACCTCCGAAAGTCCCACCTGTGCAACCACTTCTTCAATACGCTCCCGCAGCCCTTCCGTGGGAAGTCCCTTCAACGCTGCCAAATACTCTAAATACTGTCTGGGCGAATTGTTTTTATAATAACCGAACTGCTGTGGCAGATAACCGATAATCTCCCGGTACTGTGCCCCCAATCTGTGAATTTCTACACCGTTCCAAAGGATTTCCCCCGAGGTCGGCATAAGCAGTGTCGTGATCATTTTGATCAGAGTTGTCTTACCCGCACCGTTCGGCGCCAGCAATCCATACAGACCATTGTCCAAATCCAACGAAATATGCTCCACCGCCGTATTTTTCCCATAACATTTTGTAACATCAGAAATTGTAAGCATTTTTATGTTCCACCTTTCTCATATATTCAAACCATGTCAGAAAACTGAACGCCGCCACTGCCAAATGCACCGCAAGCGGCACCACCTCGATCAACAGGTGATACAGGTTTTGTCCAAAAAGCAACAGCCAAATGCATCCCACTATCCAGCCCAAAAACAAAACTCCGGAAATTTTTGCCGAACCGGTTTTCTCATAAATTGTCAGACTCGCTAACGCCAGGAAAATATCCGCCGTTGTCCCCGCCGCTGCCAGGCTCCACGCATGTGCCGCTAACGCCGAGTGCAATATCCCGATCATGATTAAATTCAGAAAAACTGCCATCACATTTGTATAAAGCATTCTCATACTGATCACATACACAAAAGAATACTTCATGGACTGCTTCAACTCCACAACCTCGCTCTGTTCCTCCGCCAGAATGGAAAGAAAATAAATCACAAAATAGGTGAACGGATACATCATCAGTACCCAATATCCCTCATTTCCACGCCCCCTGATCATCAGACAAAAATAAAGCAGCAACAAGTAAAGCAGTATTCCCACTGCCAGAATTAACCTGCAATTATAAAAGAGAATCTGAAAATCCGGTCTGCTGACTGTTTTCCTCTCCAATGCCACACGCAATATTTTCTCTTTCTGAACCTTAATTTCATCTTCTGTCGGATACTCAATCTTTATGCCCATCTAAAATATCTCCTCCTTCCTCACTGTTTGGGACTCTTTTTCAAACCCTAACTATCCCGACGTTTCAAACTGTTTTCTAATCTGTTTTATCATTGCGTAATACCGCGATTTCACCGTATTGTCAGGCAGGTTTAATGTCACTGCTATCTCCGCAAATGTTTTCCCTTCAAAGCTCTTCATCTGAAAAATCCTCACCCACATCAGATCATACCCAGCCACAATCTCCATGATCTGCTGAAGTGTCTCCTTCTGCGAAAGTCTCTCCACAACATTCTCATCCTGGGTGATCTCCACCTCACTGTCTTCCAGCGAAACCTCCCGCAGTCCTTCCCGATACCGCCTGCTCCTGTAATAATCTGTGATCTTGTTCGCCGCAACCCGGTACAACCATGTGCGAAACGCCGCTCTCCTCCCGTCAAAGCCATGCAGTCCTTGAAAAACCGCCATGAAAATTTCCTGTGTTAATTCCATCGCCAACTCCCGCTCCCCACACTGTCGGAACACATAGGCATAAACCTTCCGGTAATAACGCTCAAAAAGCTCGTCCGCCGCCTGTCTGTCATGATACCGCGTGATCTTCCGTATTAACTTTTCATCTGAAACCATGTCCTGTGCTCACCACCTTATGATGCCTTCTATTACTTTATACGAGATATAACCCAAAATAGTTTGAAGTAAATTTTAAATAAAAAAAGCAACAAGGAACTGAATGTCTCTTGTTGCCATAAAACTACTTATACATAAATCACATGCGCCGGACGGATATCCGTCTCCTCACAAGGCACTTTCTCCACCAACTGACAGGCATGCGCAATCCCGATGGTCCGTGACACCAGCAAAGGTTTATCCGCAAGGAACCTGTCGTAAAATCCTTTTCCGTAACCCATGCGCCTTCGCTCCATGTCAAAAGCAACTCCCGGCATCAGCATCAGAATCTTTTCATTAATTGCGTCAGATGCCCCCACCGTCCGTCCGTATACAAACGGCTCGCTCCCATCCTGGGGCTCCCGGATTCCTTTATATCCCACCTGCAGTTCACGCAGATTCTTCACCCGATAAAAGATCATCTCATCCCCTACAATCTTCGGCAGGAAAAGCATCTTCCCTGCCTGAAGTACTTCCGCCAGGATCTGATCCGTACGGAGCTCACTGCCATATCCGGCAAAAGCTAACACCATTTCCGCTTCGCGGTACCAGCTATGCTCCAGCATCTTTTTTGTGATTTCTTTCTTTGCAGCTTCCTGCTGCTGTATTGACAGCGCGTCCCTCTTTGCTAGGATTTCCCTGCGCAAAGTCTTTTTCACGCTCCGCAGATCATCTTGTTCTGTCATGATTCTCCCACGTCTCTATCAAAGCAGTCCAACCCAGATTACCGGTCATTGATGATCAGCTCCAGAATCTTACTGATGTACGAAAGATTTGCGAGATCGCTGTCCGACCACTTTCTGGACATGTCACTCCTTTTATAATACGCAATATAGCCCTCATGGTGCCTGTAGTCCATTTTGTAGACCAACGCCGTCTTGATCCCGTGTTCCGTCATATACTTGCAGGTCTGGGGGCAAAGCTGCTCGATCAGATCCAGCTTATCGATCACGGCCATATCATGTTCTCTGTATAGATGGCCGAAATTCTCCTCATGCACAAAGCTGATCATATCCGGTTCTGACGGTCTGGGAGCCCCTTCCGCGCTCCAGAAGTTCTCCAAAAGAGTCTTCCCTTCCTCGCCATAGATCAACCTGATCTCATCCAAAGCAAACGTCATACCGATGTCCGCCAATAGCATATCAAAGGGAATATTGGTCTGCTTCGCCATATAGACCAGGAATTTCAGCACCAGATCCTCTTTGTCCTGCCTGGTTGCGGTACTGTTTTGAATGACCGCTTCGGTCTCCCCCCGCAGCACATCTCCGTGTACTTCCTTGGTGTAAATAATATATCTGTTCTTACCCTTCTGCTTTGCACGATAGAGCATTTTATCCGCGATCTGGAACAGCTCATCATATACTTCACTGTCCGTCGGATAGGTGGATACACCGATGGAACAGGTCACCTTCGGCACTTCCTTGCGATCCATGTAAGCCCATTCCACATCGTTGCGGACATTACGCAATACGCCGCGCAGGTCGGACAGATTATTGATTCCCTCCAAAACAACAAATATCTCATCTCCGCCGATTCTGCCGACAATTCCCTTACCTTTCACGGCCTCCTTGATGATACCTGAAACCTTCGCCAGAACCTCATCTCCAAACATATGTCCCAGCGTGTCATTGACCGCTTTGAAGTTGTCGATATCGATAATACACAGGTTTACATTATACTTGGGCTTTCTGTGGAGCAGATTTTCCGTATAGTTTAAAATTGCCTTCTTGGTCAGGAGCCCGGTGGTCACATCCGTCTCAAATTCTTCAATTGCTTTACCGGCTGAACCGGCACCGACCATACCCACTCTGGCACTATAGCCGAAGACGATCTGCTCCTCCCGGCTGTTTTTGATCGTCCTTCCTCTGACGATATACTCTGCCTTTCCGTTATCTTCGTCTTCTTCCAGAAACCCAAGCCGGACCTCAAAATTTTTCACGCCGTTTCGTACGTTCCCACAGAATTCCCGATACGCATCTGCATACTCCGGGGACATCCTGCGCTCTGTTGCAATATAATTTTCAAATCCCTCAAAAGAACCTCTGAAGGAATACACCCGATTCTTGCTTCCCCCATTAAAGATCTGCATCTGATCCAGCGTTGCATTATAAATGAAAAGTCTCTCACCCCATATTTCAAGAAGCTCATTGCAGAGATCATTCTCATCGCAGATAGCGGAAAAACGGTCTGCCATCTGATCAATGTCCTGAATCCGTATCTCCACATAAGACTCCTGCCCGTCCGTCAGCTCAACCACGCTGATCTGTGTCAGCACATGATGATACTCCCCGTTCTGTGCATTCTTAAATCGGATCAGAAAAGGCTCATAGTCCTCTCCCGCGCGAACCTCGCTTACCGCCTTTTTCAGATAGTCAATATCCTCCGGATGTACATTTCCCGCCACAGAAGCATAATTCTCAGAACCGATATATTGATAAAACTGCTCATCGGCCCGTGCAATCTGTAATTTTCTGTCAACAACTGCAGTTCCCGTATAAATGCTTGCCATATTTCTTTCCTCATAATCAAAGCTGTTTTTTCCTTATTTCCCGCCAATGACCAGATCGATCATTTTGGCCACCAGATTCAGATACATCTTATCCGCCTCTGTCCACAATCTGGAGGAATGTCCTTCTTTAAAGAAAGTCACATATCCCGGCACCTTGCTGTTCATCTCATAGATCAACGCTGCATTTACATTATGCGCTTTCAACACCTCGTATGCATTCGGACAGACAAATTCCAGATCCACTGTATGATTGATGACCGCCATGTGATTCTCATTAAACAGCGCCCTGAACTTTGTACTATGCGCAAAGGACATATCAATCTCTTTTAACGGCGCACCGTCCGCTCTCCAGTGCATCGGCTTGTACACCGGCTCCTCGTAAAACACGTTTGCCTGTGCCAGATCAAACATAGGACCTACACAGTCGATGGTCATCTGCACTGTAAAAATAGACTTCATCAAAAACTGCTCTGTAAGCTCTATGATAAAATGTTCTTTGTTTGTTCCAACCGTGCCCTCCTTCACCGCAGGCACATTGGCCGGCGTATTTTCCAACGGATTTCCATGAATCTCCGGCGTGTAAATAATATATCGGTTCTTCCCGCCCTCTTTGGCCCGGTACAGCATCTTGTCCGCGATCTTAAAGAGATCGTCATAATTATCCGCATCTTTCGGCCATGCCGCCGTACCCATGGAACAGCTTAAATGCAGGTCATCCCGCACACCTTTGTACGCCCATTCCACATTGGTCCGGATAGTACGCAGCACGCTCTTCAACGCCGCACGATCTTCCACGTTTTCAATGTAGATCATCATTTCATCGCCGCCGATCCGTCCTGCGACGCCACAGTCCTCCACGGCATCCTTAATGATATCCGCGACAGTCACCAACACTTCATCGCCAAACATATGCCCGAAATGATCATTGACATACTTGAAATTATCCACATCCAGCACGCAGAGATAGGATAATTTACTGGTCTTATTCAGCATGGCATTCTGTATGTATTCCATGATCGTCTGTTTGGTGAGCAGCCCGGTCATTTCATCTCTTGCGGAATCCGCCCCCAGCGCGGTTTTCTTGCGTCTGGAATTCTTTGCAATGACATAGACACATCCATAAACTCTGAGACTGCCTGCACTGTCAACCACAGCTTTCCCCTTGAACAGATACAGTTCCTTGGAATCTCCGTGGATCAGATTGGGCAGCTGTAATTCATGGGAAAAATGCCTTGTACCCTGCCTGAGATCATCGCACATCTCTTCAAACACGTCGCGATACTTGTCCTTATCTGCAAAAGCACCTTTTTTGACAAGATAGGTCTCCCACTCGGCAAGATTTCCCTCAAACAGATCCATTCTCTGCTTCTCCCCTCCGATAAAGAGAGAAAACGCATCCTCCGCCACATCATATTTAAAAAACAGTTCATCCAAAATATCCAGATACACACCGTATTCCTGAATGGTGTCACCCAGCCGGCAGAAATCTTTCTTCAGATCGTCGATAGACTGAATATTGAACTGCACGACCTGATCTTCGTCTGAAATATCCAGCCGTCCGATGTCCGCAACCGCCCATTGTGTACTTCCATCCGGGAAAAGCACACGGTACACTTCCATCGTATGTCCCCCTGACGCAAACACCTCCATAACGGCAGCCTTCACCTTGGGCCAATCTGCCTTATAAACGCTCTGCTCCAGAAATAACGGATTCTCATAGCCAATATAATCATAAAACTCTTTATCTGCCTTGATCAGCTGCAATTCCCGACCGATCGTTGCTGTACCCGTCGTAAAAGAAGCCATACTGTAAATCCCCTCTAAGCATTTCTTTTTTCAAAATCTTCTACATACTGCGCGATCAGCTTTACCGTACCCTCCAGGCCCAGTACACTGCTGTTCACGCATAGATCATAGCTGTCAGCACGCCCCCATTTTTTGGAGGAATAATAATTGTAATAGCTTTGACGCTGCTTATCCTTCTTCGTCATCAGCTCTTTGGCTTTTACCTCGGGAAGCTGATATTTCTCCATGATCCTCTTAACTTTCGCTATCTCATCTGCATAGATAAAAAGATTGATACAATTCTTGTATTCCGCCAGTGCATAATCCGCACAGCGCCCAACGATCACACAAGGTCCCTCGTCTGCAATTTTCTTGATGGTATCAAATTGTGCCAGAAAGACCTTATGGCTGATCGGCATATCAACAAAAGAAGATGTATTGTAGCCGAAAGAATATGTGTCCATTACCAGATTGTATAAAAAAGAATTGGTAGGCCGCTCATCATGGTTCTGGATCATCTCTTCGCAAAAGCCGCTCTCCTTCGCTGCCCTTGTAAGCAATTCCTTATCATAGTACTTTATGCCAAAGTACTCCGCAACCTTTTCCCCGATCTCACGTCCACCTGATCCGAACTGCCGCCCGATTGTAATCACCGTATTCATAGCAACACCTCCGATATCCAAAATCTCACTATTATTATACGTGATTTTGCTATATAAAACAATATTTTTTTTTGTATTTTTATGCAATTTGTATTGAATGCAAAAAATTGTAGTGAAAATAATACTAAATTTACATAGTCCTTATGCCCGGTCCAAAATCGCAAGTAAATGCTCAAAATACTCCGGCAACGGTGCATCGGTTTCCACATACCGCCCGTCTGCCGGATGTCTGAATCCCAGGATCTTTGCGTGCAGGCATTGCCCCTCCAGATGATACAGGGCCTTTTTTCCCACTGCATAGACATCATCTCCCAACAGCGGATGTCCGATGCTCGCCATATGGACGCGGATCTGATGGGTTCTTCCTGTCTCCAGCTCGCATTCGATATAGGTGTATTTGGCATACCGCTTCAGAACCCGATAATGCGTCACCGCCCGCTTCCCGTTCTTTTCATTTACCGCCATCTTTTTCCGGTCTGTCGGGTGCCTGCCGATCGGTTTATCGATCACTCCGTCGTCCGTTTCCAACACCCCATAACAGATCGCATGATAACGCCTGGTCACACTGTGTTCCTTTAACTGCGCCGCAATGCAGTTGTGTGCCCGGTCATTTTTACACGCAATCATCGACCCTGTGGTATTCCTATCGATTCGGTGTACAATTCCCGGCCGCATCACGCCGTTGATCCCGGAGAGCTCTTTTCCGCAATGATACAGCAAAGCATTGACCAGCGTCCCGGTATAATGGCCCGCCGCCGGATGCACCACCATCCCCTTCGGCTTATTCACCACGATCACATCCGCGTCCTCATACAAAATATCCAGCGGAATATTCTCCGGCAAAATATCCGGTTCTACCGCCTCCGGCAACGCAAACCGCACTTCGTCCTCCGCACAGACCCTGTAACTGCTCTTGACAGTCTTTCCGTTTACGCTGACTCTGCCCTCTTTGATCATTTTCTGAATAAAAGACCGGGATAATGAATCAATGAGCATACTGACACATCGGTCAATACGCTCATCTTCCAAGTCCTCGGTTATCTGAAATACAAATTCATCCATCTATTTTGTCTCCTGATCCTGACGCTTTCCCAGATCCAGAAATTCCAGGTCTTCTTCCTTCATCACAAAAACAAACAGAATAAAAAGCACAATCACAGCTACCACGATATAAACATCCGCTACATTAAAAATCGGATAATGGATCAGAACAAAAGAAATAAAATCGACCACGTAATCAAACCGGATCCGGTCAATCATATTGCCGACGCCGCCCGCCATCACCATGGTAAGCAGCAAATGCAGCTTTCCATATTTTTTCTCATTCGGCAGGCGCAGCATGAAAAACAGGATCACCGCCATAAATACAGCATCCACCGCCAGAATGAGAATTTTTTGCCCCTGCAGCATGCCAAACGCAGACCCTCTGTTCTCCAGATATTGCAGTTCCAGAACGCCTTCTATCAATACAAATGCAGGCTGCCCCTTCAGCTTCAGAATGGTGAGGTATTTAGTGAATTGATCCAGAAACAGCAACACCGCAAGCAGCCCCCCGTCTATGCAGAGCATTTTCAGATTCCGATTTTCTTTTCTATCATTTTTCATCACGCACGCGCATCCTCATCGCTGAAATATATTTCCTGAATTGCAGCCAGGATCTCATCATCCGTTACAGTAGTATCGATCACTGCTTTTCCTATTTTTTTCAATAAAATAAACTTAATTTTCCCCGCGCGCATTTTTTTGTCGGACTTGGTCAGCCTTAAAATCTCCTGGGGATCGATATTCTCCACGGTGATCGGCAGATTGAACGGTACGAACATATCGCGGATCTCATAATATTCCTCCATGGAAAGCATTTCCTTTTTCCAGGAAATGTAAGCCGCAGCAACCGTTCCCAGCGCCACGCACTCGCCATGATAAAGTGTAAAATTCTTCGCTTTTTCGATGGCGTGCCCAATAGTATGCCCCAGGTTGAGAAGTGCTCTGTCCCCCTGTTCCGTGGGATCTTTCTCCACCACGCGACGCTTAATGTCGCAGCTGCGCAGTACCATCTCCTCCAATACATTCAGATCCTTATCACTGATCTCATACAGATTCCCGATCAGCCACTCATAAAAAGCGGAATCTTTGATCAGCGCTGCTTTCATTACCTCCGCAAATCCCGAATAAAACTGCCTGTCATCCAGCGTGCTCAGTGTGGACAGATTCATATAAACCAATCTCGGCATTTTGAATGCACCGACCATATTTTTATAGCCGTCAAAATCCACCCCCGTCTTGCCCCCCACGGAACTGTCCGCCTGGGACAGAAGCGTTGTGGGAATCTGGATAAAATCAATCCCCCGCAGGTATGTGGCAGCCACAAAGCCGGTCAGATCCCCTACTACGCCTCCGCCCAGCGCAACCAGCATGTCCTTTCTGTCAAACCCTTCCTCAATCAAATAGGTGTATACCTTCCGCACGGTATCCAGATTCTTGCTTTCTTCCCCCTCCGGAAATACATACTTCACCGCCTTCCGGCAATGTTCCGCCAGCAGCTGTAACAACGCCTCTCCGTACAATGCATCCACCTTGGAATCCGTGACAATACAAAGCCTCTTTTCTTTTGTTTCAAATGCTGCCAGTTCCTCTGCCAAGCCTTCAAAAGACTGCGTGATCACAATATCATAGCATGGCTTTTTGTTATATAAAACATTCAATCTCTGTGCCATATTTTCCTCCTAAAAAGGCTTCCCTGACGGGAAGCCCCAAATCTCTCTTATTTTTCAAATCTTATTGCAGACCGCCCAAAGGCATTTCGAAGGATCCGTTCAGGATATCCTGCTGGAAATCTCCGGAAATATCAACACTGGACGGTGTGATAATGAAAATGTAATGAGAAATCTTCTGAAGATTTCCGCCGATTGCAAAACAGGAACCTGATGTAAAATCAATGATCCTCTGCGCAATATCCACATCCAGACCTTCCAGATTCAATACAACCGTACGGTTCGCCAGAAGGGTTTCCGTAATCTCTCTTGCATCTTCTACATTGCTGGGCTTGACAACGCACACCTCCATACCGTTTCCGGCAACTTTACGCGTCACATTCTGTCTGATCGGAGTCACCTTGTTGGAAACCGTTTTTTTCACCGGACGCTCCTCATAAACCTCGGCCGGCTCCTTTACAGCCTTGGAAGCGGATACCTTTTTCGGTGCGGGCTCTATCTCATCCTCGTCATCCAGATAATCATCATCGTAGACATCATCTTCTTCATCATTCAGCTTCATATAGTTGAGAAACTTGTCCATTACACCCATCTTTTTAACTCTCCTTTTTATAGTTCCGTTCACCGAATATGCCGGTACCTACACGAACATAGGTAGCGCCTTCTTCCACCGCGACTTCATAATCACCTGTCATACCCATTGACAGAATATTACCTATACTATTATCGTTGTTTTTCTGCAAGATGTCAACAGACAATTGCTTGAGAATCCGAAAATATTTTCTGTTCTCCTCTCCGTCTTCCACAAAAGGAGCGATCGTCATCAATCCCTTTACGCAGATACCAGGTAATTTGGCAATCTCCAATACCAGATCTTCCGCTTCTTTCAGAGAAGTGCCGAATTTGCTCTCCTCCCCCGCCACATTCACCTCTACCAGAATATTGGCGGTCACATGATGTTTTAACGCTTCTTTGCTGATCTCTTCTGCCAGCTTCAGCGAATCCACACTATGGATCAGATAGACCTTATCAATAATGTATTTCACCTTATTGCGCTGCAAATGACCGATCATATGCCATCTGATATCAGCCGGCAGAGCGGGAATCTTATCCATCAGCTCCTGAACCTTATTCTCGCCGAAATCCCTTGCTCCGGCCTCATAGGCTTCCTGCAGCATCTCTATCGGTTTCGTCTTACTTACCGCGATCAATGTTACCTCCTGCGGATCGCGATTCACTTTTTGACAGGCCTTCTCAATCCGTTCCGTCACCTGCGCCATATTCTCTTTGATCATCCCGCACACTTCCTTTTATCTGCATTTATTCATTAATGAACTGATCCTCATGCACGGATTCCGCATTCAGGGCTATATAGTCGTATACGTTCAGTCCGTATCTGGTATTAGAGCTCACAATGGAATATTCATCATTCTGCGACAGGATATTGATCTGCCGGAAATCAGCATATCCGTTATTTACGTTATACACCCCGGTCAATGTCGCCCGCTTGCTGACCACATAATTATCCTGTCCATCCTTCTTGAACAAAATATCCGCCGCGTTCAGGAACGTAGCATCCACATAATATTCTCTGTTCTTCTCATCATAATTGTAGATGGATATCTGGAAATTCTTTGTCGTCACTTCTCCGGAATCCGTCACATACTGTTTCAGTACCCAGCCCTTTCCCGATTCGTCCGCCAATGTGATAAACTCATCCGGAATCAGATAAAATTCCTTGTCAACGATGGACGAATTGGGGATCTTCAACCCATTCTCGTCATCCAACAGCAGCTCAATCTCAAGAAAACGATCCCCTACAAAGGTGATCATGGAATTGGTAAAGGACAATTGCAGATAATGTTTCCCGTCGCCGTTGTGCAGCGCCTTAACCGCGCCCCAGGATTCGTATTGATTTTTCAGGAAACGGACATTGATATACCCTTCCGCCTCCAGCTCTGCCGCGCGCTCCGGGCTCTCCACCGGAATGATAACAGACCATTTTTCATTCGTGGAAAGCTTATAAGCCGCTTCATCCCGCTCTAACAATGTATTGCTGAGCAGATATTTCTTTTTCTCTTCATAGTCCTTTTTATTCAGAATATCCTCTGTCACCTGATCCGGTTTCAGAGATTCATATCCGTCAATCCAGTAACTGACTACGCCTGTCTTCGGCGCATAGCAACGATTCACCACATTTGCCACGCCGGAGGAGGTATTGATCCGGTCAATGCTCTCCAGCATATTTACATTTGCAAGCTTCTTCACCGTATTCTTCAGAGAATTCTTCTCGTCATAAACCGAAATATAATTCATCCGGCTGAATCCATGGGAAAAATTTGCCAGTTCACTGCGGAATTCCAGCAATTCCTTCTCGCTGAGAACGTTTTCTCCTATATTCAGATTCTCCAATTCATCATTCAGACGTCCGGTCTCATCTACAATATAGACCAGATCATTGGCCGCAACGCGTTCTCCTTCATTCGCATAATAATTGACATACCCGGCAGATGTGGTGTTGACCACTTCCTCATCCCGGATCACAATGCCGCGATAGATATGATTCGTTGCCAACGATCCTTTCTGTACCTCGTAACGTACCATATGCCCTGTCTGCAGATAGATCACCACGCAGATCACGACATATACAAGAATGACCGCAAAAATGAGCATACCAATATTTAAATTTAACGGTTTTCTGTATTTCTTTATTTTATTTTTCTGCGTTTGTCTTGCCGCCAATTCTTTCTTCCTCTTAACCTATCGAAAAGCCCCGGAACAGTCCGAGGCTTTCAAATCTATTGCAAACCCTATCTGCAATTACAATTCTACGTAAAACATCACATTAAAGTGATACAATAACCATACTCTTCAAACTCTCGGGAAGTACCGACTCATTGCAGGAAACACTGAGAATGAAATCCACACCAAATTTCTCGCTCAGCTTTGCAAGCTTGTTAACAGCCTGCTCCATCTCTGCCACATCCAGAACTGCGATCTTCAAAAAGCTGTCAAAATACATCTGCTGAAGATCATGATCCTGAGAAAGGATTCCACATACAAATCCGATAAACTCGCTGCTATTCTCGATCACATACTGAGAAACATCAATCAGACGAACCTTATTATTCAATTCAAACATATGCTTGGTACTTTTATCCAAATATACGATACTGCCTTCGATATCCTTTACCTGTCCGTTGACTTTATCCAATAACTGTTTGGTCTTGCCTTTACCTTTCTCTCCTACAATTAACTGAACCATTGGGGTACCCTCCTGTCGTATGATTGTAAATACCTTATATAGTACATTATAGAGTATTCCATGTCAAAAAACAACCACTATTTATTTTTATTTCTCAATTGATCTGGTTCAATAACTCTACCATTTTCTGATATAGATAATCGTTGGATTCCGCCCTCATAATAACCGAAATATACGGGGATCCGTTTGTATCTTTCGATAGCAGGATCAGACAGTGTCCCGCCGCATTGGTGGTTCCCGTCTTTCCGCCAATCACACTGATGTTGGCCGGTGCCTGAATTTCATTTTTTATAAAGCGATTTGTCGTATTATAGGTTACCTCTTTGGTTTTTCCGCTGGCCAACGTATAAGTGGTCTGATAACTGGACATCTGAATGATCTCATTGAACTTCTCATACTTCGCAGCCTCATTCAAAATCAGATACAGATCATACGCTGTCGTGTAATGATCTTCATTTGTAAGGCCGTGGGCATTGGCAAAATGCGTGTTGGTCGCACCAATCCGCATTGCCTCCTCATTCATCATCTCCACATAGTGATCTACACTGCCGCCGATATTCTCCGCGATCAGGTTCGCCACATCATTTGCCGAATATAATAACAGGATATGCAGTGCCTGATCCAGTGTCATGCTGTCACCGGGCTTTAAATTCATCAATTGCGCCCCGGATTCCGTGATCTTTACTGCATCCGTCGCCGTAAGCGTCTGATCCAAAGAACCGTTTTTCAATGCAACCAAAGCTGTCATCACCTTGGTCAGACTGGCCGGATGTAATCTCTCATGGGCATTCTTGGAATAGAGAACCTCCTTACCGTTCAAATCAAATAAAGCAGCTGCCTCCGCTCCCGCCAGATCTATGGCCTCCTCGTCCATAACATCCCCGGAAACCACACAGATATCCGTCGCAAACGGTTTGGCCATATCCGCCTTCTGCCCTACCGCCACCTGAAAACCGCTGATGCCGGTGACCGATTGATAATCCATATCATATTTTAATCTTCCGCATCCCGCAAGGGAGAAAACCGCGAGCCATCCTGCAAACAGCAGGCAAAAACTCCTCTTCATCCGCATTTTTATCCTCTTTTCTGCTTTGGTACAGAAAGACTATTTGTACATTTCACGCCACTCCAGATCACCTCTGTCCAATGACTTGATTAGAAGTTCCGCACTGGCCAGATTGGTGGCCAAAGGTATGTTATACATATCGCACAATTTCATCACATTATTGATCTCCGGCTCATGCTTCTGTCTTGTCAAAGGATCCCGCAAAAAGATCACCAGGTCGATATCATTGTGCTCGATCTGTGCACACATCTGCTGTTCCCCGCCCAAATGGCCTGCCAGATATTTGTGAACCGTCAGATTTGTAACCTCTTCCACCAGACGACCTGTGGTTCCGGTTGCATACAATTCATTTTTACTTAAAATCCCCCGATAAGCAATACAGAAATTCTGCATAAGTTTTTTCTTCGCGTCATGTGCAATCAATGCAATATTCATTTGTTTACCCTCTCTATTTTTATGACTGTTGTGTGGCTGCACTGCGTCCCGATTGCAGCCGCACATTTAGAACAAAACCAATACCGATAAAACAGCTCATCAGCGAGGTCAGCCCATAGCTCACAAAGGGCAGCGGCAAACCGGTATTCGGTATGAGAAACGTTGTAACTCCTATATTGATAAAGCTTTGGAATGCGATCAGCCCCCCCATTCCGGCTGCTATGACCCGCCCCGCCATATCCTTGGCACGCCTCGCCACAGCAATACATTCCATCGCAGTCCCCATCATCAATGTGATGACAACAACGCATCCTTTAAACCCAAATTCCTCACCGATCACGGAAAAAATAAAGTCCGTCTGCGCTTCCGAGATAAAATCCCCGTTTTTCACAGAAGTGATCGCATTGTTTTTATATCCCTTCCCATCCAACTGTCCAGACCCGATGGCCGTGACGGAATTCAGCTGCTGATAAGCCTCTTCTGTGGCATATTCCTGCGGATTGATAAATGCCAGGATTCGTTTCTGCTGGTGTTCCTTTAAAATGGTCTGATCCGGCTGCACAGCCAGGGAAACCAGTATGATCAATGCCGGCAATCCCACGATCAACGCTACACCGATATACTTCCAGCTGATTCCTCCGGCAAACATGATCACGCAGAAAATGATCAGCACCATGATACTGGTGGAAAGATCCGGCTGTTCATGGATCAGTTCCCACGGAACTCCGATCAAAACGACACAGAGCACGATCATCTTGAAAGTGTTAATTTCTTCCTTATATTTCATAATAAACTGTGCAAAGAATAAAATCAACAAAATTTTTGCAGTTTCAGACGGCTGAAAGGTCACCGATCCTATTTGGATCCACCGCTGCGCGCCTTTATGATCCTCCCCCAGGAACATGACCATGAGCAAAAGTGCCAGATTTCCTCCGTAGATCAGCCAATACATCTTCAGTATCCCGTTATAGTTGATAAAGGAAAGTATGATCATCAGGATAAATCCCGCAATCGCACCAAACATCTGCTTTTGCTGCAGGCTTTCCTCCGCGCTGCCAATGGCGACTACGCCAATGACAGCCAGCAGAGTGACCATAATGATCAATTTAAAATCATAATCTCTTAATCTATAATTTCTGAACATAACTTTCTAACCCGACGTTTCTCATTTGCTGTGCAGATCGAGGATCGGGATATTCGCGTAAAGTACAGGCGTTTTATTGCGGCCGCTGCTCTTACTCCCCTTTGCCTGGATCTGAATATCCATATTCTTCGTATCTATCTTCATGTATTTTGAAATAACCTTTATAATATCTGCCTTGATCAGCTCCATCACTTCCGGTGAACAGCTCACTCTGTCAGAGATCAACAAAATCTTCAGTCTGTCCTTGGCAACCTCACAGGAGCTTTTTCTATGGAAAAAATTTCGCATACAAAATCCCTCCTTTACGCCTTATGAAAAATGCCGGTTACCCTAGTCCAGAAGGAAATGCCTCTCTCCAGATTGATAAAAGGCACTTCTTTGCCAAGAACCCGCTGCACGATATTGCTGTACGCGATACCGGCCGGGAAGGTACTGCCCACCAAGGGTTCTCCCTGATTTGTGGAAATCACTACATTTTCGTCATCCGGCACGATTCCGATCAACGGAATCGCCAGAATATCCACCACGTCCGTAGCAGACATCATATCTCCGCGTTTCACCATATCCGTGCGAAGTCTGTTTATCACCAGATCAATCTGCTTAAATCCGTTTGCCTCCAACAGGCCGACGATCCGGTCCGCATCGCGGATTGCAGAAACCTCCGGCGTTGTCACAACCAAAGCCCTGTCCGCACCTGCAATTGCATTCTGAAATCCCTGCTCAATTCCCGCGGGGCAATCCAGGATCACATAATCGAACTGTTCCCGAAGATGCTCGATCACCTTGATCATCTGTCCCGGCGACACCGCGCTTTTATCCCTGGTCTGTGCGGAAGGCATCAGATACAGTCCCGGATGTCTCTTATCCTTGATCAGAGCCTGTTTGATCCTGCAATTTCCCTCCACTACGTCTACCAGATTATAGACGATCCGATTTTCCAGCCCCATAACAACATCCAGATTACGCAGACCGATATCTGTATCGATCAGACAAACCTTTTTACCCAGAAGCGCCAGACCCGTACCTACATTTGCTGAAGTGGTGGTCTTGCCCACTCCGCCTTTTCCTGATGTGACGACAATTACCTCACAGCCCTGCTGTTTAGACTCGTTTTCCATACTTAAAACCTCCATTCTTTTTTGCTGTTTTATGGAATACGTCGTCCCCTGAGAATTCAACTGATGTCTGTCGTTCAGAATGTTCCCAGTAAATCTTTGGTAAGCGCGTCAAAGACGATTCTTTTGTTTTTTACAAATGCGATCTTCGGCTGTACCTTGGAGCGAATGCCCCACTTCTTTGTCCTGTTGTTATTTTTATATTTGAAATCGCCGATTTTTAATCTTTCCGGCTCCATTTCAAGCGCAACGATATAGGCACCTTCCTGCCCGTTCCCCCCGGCATAAGCTTCCCCATAAAGTCCACCGAGGACAATAATGCTCTTTGCCGAGATCACAGAACAACCCTGGTGCACATCTCCGAGCACTACAATACTCTCTTCTGTTTCAATGACCTGTCCGTTTCGCAGGGATCCCTTATAAAACTGACCGTCATCCCCCACTGGCATGTGTTGATCCACCTTATGTAGTGCCTTGATAAAATGCTTGTCCGTCTCCTCATCATGTCCCACGATACAAACAATATTTACTTTGCTGTTGCGGTGTATCGTCTCCAGAATATGAATTTCCTCCGTCTCCGTCAACTCTCTGCCTTCCAACGACAGCGCCATGCTGGAACGCCCGAAAAAATTCTTTGCCTCGGAAAACTTAAAAGCGATCTCATCTATGATCTGTTCAAACGGGCAATCTGCATTTAACTGAATTCTGATTCCGTTTGAAAAGCTTTTGATCACTACCAAATCTTTCATCCTGTCAAATCTCCTTACAATTCATTCGACACGCCGTCGTCCGGTGTATCCGCAGTTCCGTTGATCAGTTCGTCCTCTTCTGCCAATCCGTAATAGTACTTGATCACATCTCTGGTCAGCTGTGCGGCATAGTCGGAGGAATATCCAAACGGAATTCTGGTTGCAATTGCAATCTCCGGTGTCTCATACGGTACATAGCAGATAAAAAGCGCATGGCTCGGTCTGGATTTGGACTGTTCCGCTGTACCTGTCTTGCCCGCTACATGGACTGCCACATCTGCAAAATACTTTTTATTTTCTACTACCTGCCGCATGCCGGTACGCATCGCATTCCAATAGTTTTGCGGAATGTCGATCACATTGCGGATCTCCGGTTCAAACTCTTTTGTAACATTCCCCTGCGAGTCCGTCACCTTATCCAATAGTGTCAGGTTATAACAGGTTCCCCCATTCGCTATGGTAGCTGCATATCTGGCCAACCCCACCGTAGTATAGCTGTTGGTTCCCTGCCCGATTGCGGATCTCACAGGGTCTTTGCCGGAAACCTCAGGACTATACTCCGTGATCTCTACACCTGATTTTTCTGACAGACCAAACATATCCGCATATTTGTATAATGCATTCAAGCCTTCCTGTTCATTATAGGTTCCAGAGGTTGTGGCCAGCTTGTAACCCACATCATAGAAAAAGTAGTTACAGGAATCCCGAATTGCAGTAGTCACATTTTCCGATCCATGTCCGATCACCTTCCAACATCTGGGCGACGGCGTAACAGCCGTATAAGTTCCAAGACAGTTGATCGCATCATTTAAACTGATCACGCCTTCCATCAATCCCGCCGATGCAGAAACAATCTTAAATGTGGATCCCGGCGCAGCCTTATACTGTGTCGCATAATTCAACTGCGGCTGCGACTTATCTGCATTCAGTTTTGCATAATAGGCTGCATCAACAGAATTTGCCATCTTATTATTATCATACCCGGGATAGGAAACCATTGCCAATACTTCTCCTGTATGAACATCCGTGATCACCACCGAGGCATTACAGGGATCCAGCGCAAGCTGCGCCGGTGTAATATCCAGGTTTTTGATCCGGTTCATCATAAAAGTATAGGAATTCATCTTACCGCTATACAGCGCTTCCTCATCCGCAGGAGGGACATCTATGGCTTTCTGCTCACACAAGAGCATACAGATCTCCTTCCCCGTGATCTTATCATTCAGAAGCATGTATTTATATATTCGTTTCTGAAATTCAGTATTGCGGTCAATCATATCGATCGTGTAATCCAACAACTTCTGATATATCTCTGAAGAATCGGAATATTTCTCATCCAGATTCAGTTTTCCCACATCGACCCAGTTTTGTGCAATACAATATTGCAGATACTCGCTTAAACTGATCACTTCCTCCTGCGTCCACGCAATATATGTAGCATCCTCCGAATCCACCAGTTCCGACATGATCACACCGCTGCTCACCAGCCGGGAAACAATATTACTCTGATAGATCTGGTATTCCTTTGACAATTTATTATAGGGCGTCCTGCTTTCCGTGAGTTCCTTCATCAGTTTGTCATATACCTGGGACTTATACTCCAGATACTTCTCATAAACCTCTTTTTCGGTCTCACCGGCATCCGGTTCGGAAAAATGTTTGATATCCAGCACATTGTTGTTGATCGTCGCAAAATAGACATCATAAATCGGTATCTTGATATCGGAACTGGATGCATTTGCCTTGGGCGTATACTCCTTTAGGTTTACAATTTTCTCCGCGATCAAACCTGCCAGCTTCTGCTCTACAATATTGTAAGTCGCGATCTGCAGATCCCGGTCAATGGTCGTATATACATCCTGCCCTGCCTGGGCTTCCGTCCGCTCCATGATCTGCATTACCTTACCGGTAACATTGGTAACCACCTTTTCGTACCCTTTTTTGCCCTGCAATGTGGTTTCCATATAGGCCTCCAGACCGCTTTTACCAACCACATCACTGACCGTATACGTGTCCGGGCTGCCGCCTTCCGCCGCTACCTGCTCATTCAGACTGCTCAACTCATCAGAAGAAATCTTTCCCGTATATCCCATCACATGTGCAAAATACTTACTGTCATTGTACCTGCGCACAGTATCTTCCACAATGGTGACACCCGGAAGATCATCCGCGTTTTCCATAATGACAGCAACCGTCTTCTCACTCACATTCGTCGCAACTGTCGTACCGATATATTTCCGATAAGAGGTATTCTTCATGGCAAACCGGATCGTTACCATCTGAAGCCACTCTTCATTGGTATAGCCTTTTCCGGGAATGAACTGGGATGTCTTGTCCCCTTCCACCGCATAGTCACCGATTCCGAAAGTAAAACCGTTTTTCCCTTTGTTTCTGCTCAGGGACTGCATCACCTCAAGCGGTGTGGAAGCCGCCTCCTCAGCGGTCAGATCCCCTGTCTGCGCATGATCATACACGTCTGCCAGAAATCTGTTGAGAGATGTCCCCTCCGCTGCAAACGCAAATTCACCGTCTTCATCCACCACAATCTTGAAATCAGTGATCACTTTATCCCCATTCTTCTCGATCATCTTGATCAGGCGGTAGATAGTCTCGTTCATACGGGCATTTTTATTGGTGTTATCATAAACGTCTTCGATCTTCACCGAATAGGCCAGTTCATTGTATGCCAATACATTACCGTTGCGATCAAAAATATTTCCCCTGACGCTGGAGATATCCCTGGTCTTCTCCGTAGAAAGGACAAAATCATTCAGATACGTTTCCCCTTTGACGATCTGAAGATCAAAACAACGATAGATCAGGATTGCCGCCAGACCGGCAAAAAGCAGCGTCAGCAAAGTCAACCGACTTGTTATGAAATTTATGATATTCTCTCGAAGTTCCTCAAACAAATCCCTGACTGCTCCCTTTTTCTCTTTTTTCTAATAATTCATTTATCTTTAGGATAACAGGATACAAGACCACGGTTATGACAATCGTGTACAATGCTTCCGGCAGGATCACTCCCCGGAAATAATAAAGGAAATCAAACCTTCCTCTCAACAGAAACAACAGAATATAACAAAGCACTCCATAAGACAGATCGCTTACGATGATCAAGGCGATCGGCAGCTTAATATCCTCTGGATAAAAAACCCGCGAAAACTTTCCGTTCACATATCCGATATAGGTAAAGATCAATGCATAAAAGCCGATCACATCCCCAAAGAAGACATCCCAGAGCAATCCGCTGAAGAAACCGATCAGCATACCTTCTTCTTCTCCCCTCATAAATCCGAAGGACGAAGTCAGAATGATTGTAAGTTTCGGTACGATCCCTGCGATCGCAAAATGAGAGAATACCGTCGATTCCAGCAAAAAACATATTAAGATCAAAAAAGCCACTGTAATTTTTCGGAGCATACGGCCTCCCCTTTATTCATTCTCCATAGGCGATGCGATCGTCTGCTTTTTATCTGTGATGACCAGGACTTCACTTAAATGTTCAAAGTCAACAGCCGGCGTGATATAACCGGATTTTGTCAGATTATTATTGTCCTGATTGATGGTATGTATGTATCCGATCAGAATATTGGGCAGATATTTGTCGCTGATATCGGAGGTGACGATCTTATCCCCTTCCACCACCACATCCTTGCTGTCTACCAGCTTGCTGAAGCTGATCACGCCGTCCGCCATCATCTTCAGGTCCCCGGACACGATCAGATTGTCTCCGGACACTAACGTCATGGCGCTGACATTACTATTGTCTGAAATGATCGCGGTCACTCTCGCCCAATTCGGTCCGACTGCCGTCACACGTCCTACAAGCCCGCCGCCGGCGATCACATTCATATCCTCCTCAATCCCGTCCTCAGTCCCTTTGTCAATGTCAAACGAGGTATACCAGTTTCCGGGATCTCTGGCAATGATGCGCGCGCCTGTTTTTTTGTATTCGCCATACTGCTCGTCCAATTCCATCAGCGCCCGCAATTCATTGAGCTCATATTTATCCTGCTGAAGCAGTGTATTCTCCTCCGTCAGGGAAGCGACCTGTTCCTTCAGACGCGCATTTTCCTCCAAAAGCACCCGGATCTGCGCCAGTTCCTCGGAGCGGTTGGATAACCATTCTCCCGCCCGGGAAATCCCCTCCTGAAAAGGAACAACTACATAGCCCAGAGAAGTGTTCAGCGGCTTTTCAAAAATACTGGTTCCAAAGGTCAGGAGCATTAAAAATATACAGATTAATGTCAATATTAAAAGGAGATACTTACCCGGCAGAGCAAATCTCTCCTCTTTTCTTCTTACAACCGGACTCATTTACCCATCCCTTCAATTGCGTAGGCAACAGATTTATAATTGTCGTCTTTAATGATCTTGGAAAGTCCCAAAGCCACGCTCGCCAGCGGATCCTGCGCAATATTTACTTTCAGACCGGTGCCGTTTGCCAGCTTCTCGGCCAAATGCGAAACCTGGGACGCTCCACCCGTCAGATAAATGCCGTGACGATAAATATCGGCCGCCAACTCAGGCGGCGTCCGCTCCAGGATCACCTTCACATTATCCACGATGGTATGGAAATGTTCCTCCAGGCATTCGTTGACCAGTTTGGTCGGAATTTCGCGTTCCACCGGAAGTCCTGTCACGATATCCCTTCCGAATACCTGTGCGCCTTTTTTCTCTTTCTCCAGATCCCTCAGCGCGATCTTCACCGTCTCCGCAGTCTTGCCGCCGATGATCAGCGAAAATTCTTTTCTGACCGCAGCCCGGATGGCTTCATCGAATTTCTGTCCGCCGACTTTGATCAGTCTGCTCAGTACAATGCCGCCCAACGACAGAATAGAGATCTCCGTCGTCTCATAGCCTACGTTCACCACGATCACCCCCTGGGAATTTTTCACGTCAATGTCAAGCCCCAACCCGTCCGCCACGGCCTTTTCCACAACCATGATCCGCTTGGCCTTCACATTGGCATCCTTCACCAGATCATAAAAAGCACGCTTTTCCACTTCCGTGACATCCGTAGGGACCGCAATATAAAAATCAGCAGGCTTATAACTGCCTTTCTGCATATCTCCGATAAAATAATGGATCAGCGTCTCCATATTTTTGATGTCCGCGATCACGCCGTTGGAAAGCGGATAAGAAATATGAATATTGCCGGGCGCCTTCTCATACATTTCAAACGCGGAATCACCATATGCAAACAGTGTATTCTTATTTTCGATCGCAATCATGTTTTTTTCAACTATGATATTGTCATCGCTCCGACTGTAGATCTTAATGTTATTTGTACCGAGATCGATACCAAAAATGTTATTTGCCAGCATAAGCTGCCCCTTTCTGTATATCAGTACTTTTTATTCCAGATAACCCAACTCTCTGAAGCTTGCATAGCGGTTATCTCCGATAATAATATGGTCCAACAACAGAATATCCATCATGGTTCCCAACTCGCTCACCTGCTTTGTCAGTTCCCTGTCCATCTGACTCGGCGTGGGATCTCCGCTGGGGTGATTGTGCACCAGCACAAAATTGACCGCCTTGACACGCATTGCCTCCAGAAAGATCTCTCTGGGCGAGATCAACGACATCCGGACGCTTCCGTCGGAAAGCTTCTTCTCTCCCAACATGCGGCCTTTTCCGTCCAGACTCACCATGATGACACATTCCGTCTCCCGGTGTCTCATAAACTCCATAAAATATTGTGCCACTAAACGAGGGGAATTAAACACCAATCCCTCTTTGGCGCTGGCTCTGCTGATCCGCATGGACAATTCCGTCAGACATTTCAGCTTCACCGCTTTGACCAGTCCGATCCCTTTGATCTGCTGCAGTTCCTCCAGTGTGACATCATAAAGCCCCAACAACCCCTCTCTGGGATACCTGGAAAGTGCCAGGACCTCTCCGGCCAATTCAAGGGCACTTTTTTCTTTGGTGCCGGTCCGCAATATGATCGCGATCAGTTCCTGTTCGCTCAATTGCCCGGGACCCAGTTTTAAAAACTTTTCGTATGGCAGGTCAGCCATCTGCATTCACTCCTTTCACACCCTTCTCCAAAGTGCCGAAAGTGAAAGCAGTCTGCAACGGACTTTTACCCTTTACCGCACAAAGCGATACACGATAAAAGCCAGTATCACTCCCAGAATGCCTGCGATGGTAATGTGGAATTTCAACCCGAAGGTCAGCACCAAAAATCCCATATCAAGCTCTACAGGATTGGTCAGTCCGAAGACTTGTCCATAATTCAGAAAAGTTCCGGAAAAGACTTGCGCAAGCACGGTTCCCAACACAAAACCAATCAACACCAGACAAACCAGAAGCCAGTTTACTCTCTTCATAAAAACTCCTTATTTCCTGCAAACATGTGTTTTACATTATTTTACATTGTAACACAATTCCCCGAAGCTGTACACAAAATTTCCCAATTTTATTCATGCAATCCGGCGATTCTTTTCAACCGATTTCAACAATTTTCCCGTCAATCAGCGACTGCAAAGACTTTAAAATTCCGAATTTTGCATGGGGCCAGGTCAGACCGCCTTGGAAATATACCGCGTAGGGAGGTTTAATCGGTCCGTCCGCCGAGAGTTCAATGGAAGATCCCGATACAAAGGCCCCGGCTGCCATGATCACCTTGGCGTCATATCCCGGCATATCCCAAGGCTCCGGGGTCACATGGGAATCCACCGGCGCTGCCGCCTGTATCCCCCTGCAGAATGCTTCCACTCCCTCCGCCGTTCCGAATGTCACTGCCTGAATAATGTCATGACGGCTCTCCGTCCCGTTGGGAACCACCGCAAAACCAAGTTTTTCATAAATATTTGCCGCAAAAATCGCGCCCTTCAAGGCGCTCGCTGTCACCGTAGGCGCCAGAAACAATCCCTGATAAAAATCGGGCAAAATCCCCAGAGAGGCTCCCACCTCTTTTCCCAATCCCGGACTGGTCAGACGATATGCCGCATTCTCCACACATTCCTTTTTGCCGGCAATATAGCCGCCGATCGGCGCCAACCCGCCGCCGGGATTTTTGATGAGAGACCCCACCACCATATCCGCCCCCACATCCGAAGGCTCTATGGTCTCCACAAACTCACCGTAACAATTGTCCACCATGCAGATTACATCCGGCTTGATCTGTTTCACGAAAGCGATCAGTTCCCCGATCCTGCCCACAGAGAGAGTCGGTCTGGTCTGATAACCCTTTGATCGTTGGATCGTCACCAGCTTTGTTCTGTCATTGATTGCTTTACGGATCTCCTCATAATCGAAAGCGCCGTCCGGCAAAAGATCCACCTGCCTGTAAGTAATGCCGTACTCCGCAAGAGATCCCCTGGACGGCCGGATCCCGATCACTTCCTCCAGCGTATCATACGGCTTTCCCACTGGGGACAACAGCTCATCCCCCGGGCGGAGATTGCTCATCAGTGCCAACGCCAACGCATGGGTCCCGCAGGTGATCTGCGGACGTACCAGTGCATCCTCCGTATGAAACACATCCGCATATACCGCCTCCAGCGTGTCCCTGCCCAGATCGTTGTATCCGTAACCGGTTGTTCCCAGCAGACACGCCTCACTGACCTGATTCTTCTGCATGGCCTGAAGTACTTTTAACTGATTGTACTCCGCCACCTCATCAATGGTTTCAAAGCGCGACTTTAATCCCTTCAATATCTCTGCCCCAAAATCATATGTCTGACGGCTGATTCCCAGTTTTTCATATAGTGATAACATATTTTCCTCCGCTTACCATTTTATTCAATAATTCCCTTTTCCCTGGCCACTTGCAACATCACTTCCAACATACAGGCATCCTGTTGCTCTCTGGATTTTCCACTGTACTGCGAGCGGTCCAGCCAAACCACATCCCGCTCCCTTCGAAACCAGGTCAACTGCCTCTTGGCAAAATGTCTGGTTTCCTGTTTGATCCGATTCACTGCCTCTTCCAGGGTACCTATCCCGTCCAGATAGTCAAGGATTTCTTTGTAGCCCAATCCCTGCATGGCCGTCTGACCGCGTCTGCATCCCATGTCTTTTAACGCCTGCACTTCTGCCACAAGCCCCTGGGACATCATCTCATCCACCCGCTTCTCAATGCGCTCATACAGCGCCGTCCGCGCATCCGTCAGGACAAAATAACAGGCATTGTACGCATCCGGGCGCTGTCTCTCCCGCTCATTGTGCAGGGAGATTGGTTCCCCGGTCAGATGAAAATATTCCAATGCCCGGATCACACGTTTCTGATTTCCCGGAGGAATCGCCTCCGCAGAGGCTGCATCTACCTGCTGCAGCTTCTCATGCAGCGCCACATCCCCGTTTTTTTCGGCAAACTGCTCCAATTCCCTGCGATATGCCACGTCATCTTCATTTTCCGTAAATGCAATATCCCGCAGCACCGCCTGGATATAAAATCCGGTGCCCCCTACCAGAATCGGCAGATTTCCCCGACCATAGATCCCCGCAATTGCTTCTTTGCAGCGCCTCTGAAAGGTCACTACATTGAAATCCTCCCACGGCTCCAGAATATCCAACAGATGATGTGTCACCCCCTGCATCTCCTGTTTTGTGATCTTGGCCGAACCGATATTCATGTGCTTATATACCTGCATGGAATCTGCCGAGATGATCTCTCCACCCACCGCTTTTGCCAAAGATATGGACAGTGCCGTCTTTCCCACTGCCGTAGGGCCTGTCAGAATAAGAAGCGGCGGCCCGGATGCGGACTGCCCCGTCTCCCGAAGGACCTCCCTTTTTTCTTCTCCTGCCATATTTACACAATCCTCTTAAACTTTTTATCTAATTCATACTGACTCATGGTGATGATCGTCGGTCTGCCATGAGGACAATTGTAAGGGTTGTCCAAAGTCAGCAGTTCGTCAATCAGCTCCTGCGCTTCCGCATAGCTCAGCCTGTTATTTCCCTTCACAGCCGCCTTGCAGGACATGGATGCGATCTTCTCCTCGATCACCTGAAAGCTCCCTCTGCTCACACCCTGATCCAATTCATCCAACACTGCCAGAAAGAGCTCTCTTTCGCTGCAGCCGTAAAGATCCTGCGGTACACTTCTGAGAGCATACTCCCGCCCGCCGAAAGCTTCGATCTCAAATCCCAGATTTCTAAAATGTTCCTGATATTCCAGATAGACCAGCTCCTCCTGTGCAGTCAGGCTCACAATAATCGGCGGCATCAGCATCTGGGATGTCACCTGTTTTTCATGAAAGCGCTTCATCAGTCGCTCATATTTTACTTTCTCGTGGGCTGCATGCTGGTCAATAATAAACATTTTCTTCTCAAACTGTACGATCCAATAAGTGTCAAATACCTGACCCACAATATGATAGCGGTCTCGGTTGCGCTGATCCAGAATCCGTTCTTCAAATAAATTCATCTGTTCCGGCTGAATCGCTTCTGGCTGGACTGTTGCCGGCTGGACTGTTTCTGCCCCGACTGCTTCTGCCTGCTTGGGGCCCGGCGCACCGACATTCTGCGCGCTCTGCAGCTTCTGTGGTGTCACGTTGTCGTCCTGCGGTGCCGGCGTCTCCACAAAGAATGTGTCTTCCAATTGCGCCGTTTTTTCATCAATCTGTTCCGCTCCCGACTGCACCTTTTCGCGCTGTAATGCTTCCTGCGTCGGTTGGGGTGCCTTGACCTTGCTCCACACCGGATCCTTTGCAAAATTCTTTTTATCGACCTGATAATGGCTCTCCTCCGCCACGCGATATGCACTGCTCCGATTGACCTCAAAAGGCTCCGGCACATGCTCTCTCTGCCGTTTTAAGAGTTCTTCCCGCTCTGCCTTCTTCACCGCCCGCTCGTCATCCAGCCTGGTATCCGGTATCATCTCCTGCTGCTTCAGCGTATCGTGCACACTGTCAGAAAGCATCTTGCTGAATGTGATCCCGTCGCTGAACCGCACGTCCATCTTATTCGGATGCACGTTCACATCCACCTGTCTGGTATCCATGGTAATATGCAGGATGCACAGCGGGAACTTATGCTGCATTAAATATTCCCGATATCCCTCCTCCAACGCTCTGGCCACCAGATTGCTGCGGATAAACCGTCCGTTGATAAAATAGATTTCAAAATTCCGATTAGAACGTACCAATACAGGCTTCCCCAGGTATCCTTCCACCTTATTGCCGTTTTGCTCCACCTGGATCGGCACCAGTGAAGTCGCCACCTCTTTTCCATAAATCCGATAGATGACATCTTTCAGATCTCCGCTTCCCGTAGTATGAAATTTCAGCTGATTTCCCACCTGAAATTTAAATGAAATATCCGGTCTGGAAAGCGCCAGATGCTCCATCAAATCTGCAATGTAGCCGCCCTCTGTGGCAGGCATTTTTAAAAATTTTCTGCGCACCGGCGTATTAAAGAACAGATTTCTCACCAAAAATGTGGTTCCGTCCGGCGCACCTACCTCCGAAAATTCTTTCTCCACAGCTCCCTCCAGCACCATACGGCTGCCTGTCAGGGAATCCCTGGTCTTGGTGATCACCTCCACCTTGGCTACCGCTGCAATGCTGGACAACGCCTCACCGCGGAACCCCAGGCTGGAGATCCGGATCAGATCCTCCGCATTCTGGATTTTGCTGGTCGCATGCCGTAAAAAAGCCATACGCAGCTGCTCCTTTTCCATACCAAGTCCATTGTCCGTGACACGGATAAATTCAATTCCGCCCTCTTTGATTTCCACCGTGATGGCAGTTGCTCCCGCGTCCACCGCATTCTCTACCAGTTCCTTCACCACACTGGATGGCCGTTCCACCACCTCGCCTGCAGCGATCTTATCAATGGTCGCCGAGTCCAAAACATGTATCTGCGGCATTTGTCTCTCCTCCACTCTATCCTTCTGTCACACGGTCCGGCTCAGACGGTTGATCCGCTGTGACACACGCCAGACCGCGTATAAATTTTCGCACCTGTTTCCACGCCTGTTCCGCCTCCGGATATCTGGTCAGTCCCATCTGGAACACATGAAACATGCCGGGAAAAATCTGTTCCTTCACATGCACTCCGCAGATCTTCGCCTTTCTGGCCACTTCTAATGTGTCGCTCAACAACATTTCCCGCTCTCCCACCTGCATCAACATGGGCGGGAATCCGGTGTAATCACCGAAAAGCGGCGATATGTACGGCTCTCTCGCATCATGTTCACCCGGATAAGCATTGTGATAGACCAGGGTATCCGTAGAACCGCCGAACATGGGATCTGTATTAAAATTCTTCGTATAAGAATCTCCGCTCAGCGTCAGATCCGTCCATGCCGACATGGTGATCACCGCCGCCGGCAAGGGCATCTTTTCATCCCGCAGATAAAGAGTCAGCGCCAATGCCAGACCGCCGCCTGCGGAATCCCCTGCAACAATGATCTCATCCCCTGCATATCCCTGTGCCAGCAGATACCGGTAAGCTTCAACCGCATCTTCAAACGCTGCCGGATAAGGATGTTCCGGCGCCACCCTGTAATCCAGGCTGGCTACAGCCCCGCCGGAAATCTTCTGATAAAGTGCCGCCATATTCCGGTATGTATTATGCAGTTTCCCGTAATAACCGCCGCCATGAAGCTGTAATACCACTAATTTTTTGCATTCTCCGCTCTCCGGCGCCAGCCATTCCATCATGCAGTTTGAAAGTTCTATCACCTCATGCTTCAATCCTTCCGGTACATTCCAGTGATGCTCCATTGCGGTAAATCTTCTCCGCAATTCTCCGGTCTGCGCCATGGGACCGATCCCCGGCATATGATTCAACATTTCTACCGCTTTCAGCGCCCGCATTCCGCCGGGGCTCACAGTGACTTCTTTTTCCCTGTTATTCTCTTTCCGCTCATCTTTTTCAAGCATTTTCTATATCTCCGTTTTACGATCCATCACACATGAAACCGCCGCTTCAACTCCCGCTTAAACTGACGGTCGCCAAACAGGATCGTCGCTGCCAGATACACCCCTGACACCAGGATACAAAGCACCGGCAGGATCAGATTGTGAATATGATGGGTCAGATACAACAATATGATCACCACACTGCTGGCCGCCATCATCAGTAAAAGCGCCAGATAGCTATACCAGTTCTGTCTGTTCAGCATCATAAAGAAAAACACCATGCCGTCTCCCAACAGGATCAGCCCCGGGATTGCCCATTCCACGGCCCACCCGCGGTTTCCCGTCATATGATCGATCAAAAACAGCAGCGCCATCGTGGAAAATATCTGCAATCCCACTTTAAAGGCCGCCCCTGCATCATGCCTGATCCAATAGACAACAAACAAATAGGTGTACAACAATGCGATGCCCACGATCACAGACCAGTATAACATAGGGGTAAATATTACATTAATGACTATAGCAGCTGCCTCACACAAAAGAAAACAAAACAGCATCAGGCTCATAAAAAAGCGGATCTGCCGCTCCCTGTTGCGGACATTCGGATACTGCGCCGCCAGACCATACTGAGACGCAATCTCCTTTGCACGCTGTGCATCCGCCTCCTCCATCATTTTATGACAGAGCGGACAGCTGTTCCTCTCATCCAAAACCATCACCTTACAATTACTGCAATAATTCATAATCTATGCATCCTCATATACTTCGTTTGTCTGCAGCACTACTTCCACGCCGTCCTCCGTCAATGTCTGGAAAAAGCATTTCTGCACAGAGGTATCACTCAAGATCGAACTGAAGCAGACCGTGAGTATTCCATTATAGGAGCACACGCTCCCCTTCATATTCTGTCCCGCAGACATGGATAGCAGACAGGCAAAATTCTCTACAAACGGTTTATACGGCTCCCGCAGTTCGATATTGCCAATATTTGTGATTGTGGTGGTACTATTGTGCCTGGATGCTTCATACACCTGCTTGATCGCAATATTTTTGATGGCCAGCGGGATCAGACGAAGAATAAAGTTCTGTTCGTTCGACACATTGTATGTGATGATGTCGTCCAGATTTTCCTTTGTGATCTGCTCCTTCAGGCTCTGCGTGGTAATCTCCAGCACTTCGGCAAAACTGTATTTTTCTATCCGCTCCTGCGGCTGAAACTCCGCCGTCACCATGGCAAAAAAATTCTTCATGGTATGGGAATCATAGAACGGCCGAAGGTTCACGGGCACGCAGCATGCAATGGGCACATCACTGCCTCTGCTGTGCAGATATCCCTTGTAGATCGCATAAGTGTAGGCTCCCACCAGATATTGATTGATGGTCACGCCGTATTTTTTGCAGGCCGCCTTCAGCAGATCAATCCGCATGGAGCCCTGGATCACGCCCACCGCGCCGCCCATCAGCTTCTCCCCGTGCAGCGTAACCGCATGAGAAGACTTATATTTCTTGCGTTCCTTTACCGGCTTTTTATAATTCTTCAGGTAACTGTCCTCTTTGTCAAAATAGACATCCGGCGAAATTCTGTCCTTCTCGCCGGCAAGCGCCTCCGGGTACTTGAGGCGAAGATATTGGTACACCAGTTCTTTCAGAAAAACAATTCCGCCGAAACCGTCCGTCAGCACATGAAATACTTCCAGATTGATGCGACGTCCGTAATAAGTGACCCGAAACATATAATTATGATTCTGGCTCTTGTTGATATAGGCACCCGGGTAGGCATATTCCTGCCGCACCTGGGGCGTTGTCTTTTTGTTTTCCTCAAAATAATACCAGAAAAGCCCTGCCCGCAGACACATCCGGAACACCGAAAAATGCGGCAGCACACGGTTTAGTGCCTCCTGCAGCAGCACGCGGTCTACCTCCTCCGTCATCACCGCGAAGATCCGATATACATTTGTCATGTTTTCACTGGCGATCACCGGAAATAAAAGCGCCGTATTATCCAGTTTGTCCCATGCCGTATTGATATCCTTACTCAAAAAACTCACTCCATTTATGATCATCACTCCGCCGTCCAACGGTTTCGCAGCTTATTCTGCAGCCTGTACAGTGTATTCATGGCATCCAACGGCGTCAATGTGGTGATCTCCACCTCCATCAGTTCTCTGATCACATCCTCGTCCGTCACCGTCTCGAACAGGGACATCTGCGCCATGTCCAACTCATCCATCTTCGGCAGCTTCTGTCCGCTTCGCTTATTCTCTCCCTTGGTGTCTACCGCAATACTCTGTACTTTCTCGGTGATATCATTGTCCGAGAGTTGATCCGCAATCTCCTTTGCCCGGTCGATCACCATATCCGGCACGCCCGCCAACTTTGCCACCTGAATTCCGTAACTCCGGTCCGCACCGCCCTTTACAATCTTTCGCAGGAATACAATATCATCCCCACATTCCTTCACGGCAATACAATAATTGTTCACATTGCTCATCTTGCCTTCCAGCTCCGTCAGCTCATGATAATGGGTGGCAAACAAAGTTTTTGCCCCCAAAAGCTTTCTGTTGCTGATATGTTCGATCACTGCCCATGCGATGGAAAGTCCGTCAAAGGTGGAGGTGCCGCGGCCGATCTCGTCCAGGATCAGCAGACTGTTCGCCGTGGCGTTCCGCAGAATATTGGCCACCTCATTCATCTCCACCATAAAGGTGGATTGTCCGCTGGCCAGGTCATCCGATGCGCCCACACGGGTAAAAATCCGATCCACGATCCCGATATTCGCGGACTTTGCCGGCACAAAACACCCGATCTGCGCCAGGAGCACGATCAGCGCCGACTGCCGCATATACGTGGATTTTCCAGCCATGTTCGGTCCCGTGATGACGCTGATACAATGGCTGCCGTTGTCCAGATAAGTGTCATTGGCAATAAACAGATCATTGGTGATCATCTGCTCCACCACAGGATGCCGCCCCTCTTTAATGTCAATTACGCCTTTTTCATTTAACTTCGGGCGCACATAATGATTCCGCTCCGCCACCACAGAAAGAGACGCGAACACATCCAGCCTCGCTACCGCTTTCGCCGTTTTCTGGATTCGCTCCAGCTCCGCAGCCACCGCGTCACGGATCTTGCAGAACAGGTCATATTCCAACGTCTGCAGCTTCTCCTCCGCGTTCAGGATCGTATCCTCCAGTTCCTTCAGCCGGGGCGTGGTATAACGCTCCGCGTTTGCCAGCGTCTGCTTTCGCACATAATCCTCCGGCACCAGATTTTTATAAGAATTCGTCACTTCAAAATAATACCCGAACACTTTATTATACTTAATGCGCAGGTTCTTGATCCCCGTGCGCTCTCTGTCTTTCTCCTCCAGCTCCGCCAGCCAGGACTTCCCATCCCGCTTGGCACTGCGCAGCATATCAATATCCTCATCAAATCCATCCTTGATGATCCCGCCTTCACGGATCGTGATCGGCGGTTCCTCCTCGATGGACTGCAGGATCAACTGATAGATATCCTCCAGGCCATCCATCGCCTCCCGGATCGAAGTCAGCGCTTCCCTGTGGAAATTTTCCAGCACCGTCTTAATATGCGGCAGCATCTCCAGCGAATTGCGAAACGCAATCAGGTCCCTGGGATTGGCAGTCTTATAGGTCACTTTCGCCAAAAGCCGCTCCAGATCATAGATTGGATTCAGATACTCCCTGATCTCGTCCCGGGAAAAACTGTCCCCGTTCAGCTCCTCAATGGCATCCAGTCTGCTCTCCATATCCGCCTTCTCGATCAGAGGCTGTTCAATATAACTTCTAAGCAGACGCCCGCCCATGGCGGTCCTGGTCTTGTCCAACACCCACAGCAGAGAACCTCTTTTTTGTTTCTCCCGCAAAGTCTCCGTCAGCTCCAGGTTTCTTCTGGTAGAGCTGTCCAACAGCATATATTTACTGGTCAGATAGGGGTACAAATGCGTGAAATGCTCCAACTCACTCTTCTGCGTCTCCTGCAGATACTGCAACATCGCCCCGGCAGCGATCATCCCGTTGGGAAAATCCTCAATCCCCAGCCCGATCAGGGTATTCACTTTAAAATGTTTTAACAGAGTCTTTTTGCAGCCGTCATCGTCAAACACATGCGCTTCCAAGGCATTCACCGAAATATGTAATCTGCCCCGCAGATCCTCCACATCCGCGCCGCTCATCAGGAACGCATCGTTGCAGATGATCTCGGATGGCTCATATTTCATCAGCTCGTCCATGAGCTTCTTGATGTCCTCCACTTCCGTCACATAGAAATCCCCCGTGGTCACATCCGCAGCCGCAACGCCGATCCCTGTAGGCATATAGGTAATGCACAAAATAAAATTATTCTTGGAAGCGTCCAGCGACTGCACGTTCAGGTTTGTCCCCGGCGTCACGATCCGCACGATATCCCGCTTCACCAGTCCCTTCGCCAGCTTCGGATCTTCCAGCTGCTCACAGATTGCCACCTTGTACCCTTTGCTGACCAACTTGGTCAAATACCCCTCCACCGCATGATACGGCACGCCGCACATAGGTGCGCGCTCATCCTGACCGCAGGCTCTGCCGGTCAACGTCAGCTCCAGTTCCTTGGAAGCCGTCACCGCATCCTCAAAAAACATCTCATAAAAATCGCCAAGTCTGTAAAACAAAATACAGTCCGGGACCTGCTTCTTGGTCTCCATATACTGTTGCATCATGGGGGTTAATTCGGGCACTGTCTTGCACTCCTGTTCCATGTTATTATAAAAAGGCTGTCTGCACAAATCCTGCGCATTCAGCCTCCACTATACCACAAAATATTGTATTTGTAAATATTTCCACCCGGGTCGCTCCGACCGCTTTTTGATCAAAAATTTCCATTACTGTTTCTGATATTTCATGTATTGATCAGCCGCTTCCTCCGACAAATGAAACCTTACTATTATGCCTGCTCGGATAGTGTCATCCGGATAATTGTCTTCTCTTCTGATATCAATATATTCCTGGATGCGCCCTTCCTGATTTCCAATCTGCACACCTTCCTGCCTTCCGTCCTCTATCATATCCTTAATCGCCTGACACATATTGCTTTTCCCACCTTTCTCTTCGTAATACTTTTCTCTGATTGCCTGTAGCTCCCGTGAGTGTCCCATGATACTGATTATATCATATGCGTCTGTACTTAAATTTTCAAACGCCTGCTCGTTATCCCGCAAATATTCCCAGAGTTTTTCTTTGTCCTCTGCCCTTTGCAGAAAACCAAACACTTCCCTCAGATCTGTGTGAAAATTCTCATACCCCTTATACCGCCGCACTTCAATCAAATGCAATGGATAATCCGTCAAAAGAGCACAGATTTCCTGCGGATAACCGTCCAGATCAATCATGTCCCGTAAGTTTTTCGGTCCGTTCCATACCTCTTTCCCGAAATATAAAACAATGGGAAGCATAGGCTTCAATTTTTCTTCTTTAGCAAAACCGGACAGATATTCCGCACCCTTGAGATCCTTATTCTTTGCATGCGCACCGGCTGCCTTTCTCCACTGCCTGTGGTATCCCATTGCCTCCAGATTCATCATGCGGACAGGCATAGCATAGTGAATGTCCGTCTGATTCTCCAACACCACAATCAGCGCATGCATGCCTTTCCCGACCTCTGTCACTACATCTGCCGTGACGGTCTGCACACTGTCTCCGTATTCCTGTCTGGTTGTCACATTCCGAAGTTCATGCACCTCTTCCGCTTTCACCCGCTCTTCACCGTGGTATACGAATCCATTGAGCAGATCAGCTACCCGCGCAGGCTCTCCCATATACGTATTTGTACCAACATCCATCTTCCCCATCTACATCCTCCAATTCTGTTTAGCCTTTTCGACACATCAATGAAATGTGTCGGATGCATATTTTTTTCCAAAAAACGTTCATCGCATCTGTATTTTATCTTTGAAACATACGTAGGGAAAAACCGGCGAACTGCCAATAGAATGTGAATTATTCACTTCTGATGAATTTCTCCTCCGATTGATAGCATCATAATACCTTTGTAGGATATTGTCAATAGTGAAAACGGAAGCTCTGATACTTTTCTTGCCATATGCGTTTGAATACCTTATAATTATTACAAATAATCCAATACGGAGGAGACCCGGTTATGACAAATTTTTCTATCCAAAACTTTCCTTTCCCTATGCACAGTATCTGCATCTGGCAAAAAGGTCAGATCCTGCAGGAGGAATACTTTGCGCCTTACACAAAAGAGCGCAAGCATCGTATGTTCTCCATTACCAAGGCCTACACATCGCTTGCCATCGGAGCATTGATGTCGGAGGGAAAACTGTCCCTGGACGATCCGATTGTGAAACATTTTCCGGAATTTGTACCGGAAAACGCCTCAGAATGGCTGACAAAAATGACGATCCGTGACATGCTCTCCATGCGCACCTGTCACAAATCCACGACCTACAAGATCAATGAAAAAGAAAACTGGGTGCGCTCCTTCTTTATTACCCCGCCCGATCATGCTCCGGGCAAGATTTTCAAGTATGATACTTCCTCCGCGCATACCATGGCGGCACTGGTTAAAAAGCTCACAGACAAAGGTGTTCTGGATTATCTGCGCGAAGTTTATCTGGACCGGATTGGTTTTTCGCAGGACGCTTTTGTGTTAACAGATCCTTTCGGCTCCGAGATCGGCGGCTCCGGCATGGTGGCTTATCCAAACGATCTGCTTGTCACCGCAAAGCTTCTGCTCTCCCTGTATAAGGGAACCTGGGAGACGGATTATCCGGATCTGGCCGGCTGTGCGGACAGTATTTACGACCGTTCTTTCTGGACGCGCTATGCCGCTTATATTCGCGAAGCAATGACCTATCACACCTCCAACAGACACGACGCCAAAACCCTTGACGAAGGCCAGGGATACGGCTACCAGTTCTGGATGCTGCAGGACGGCGGCATCATGATGTACGGCATGGGTGGACAATACATGGCAATCTATCCCGACATTGACCTGATCTTCATTACCACCGCGGATACCCAGTCCACGCAGGGCGGTACCCAGTATATTCTGGATGAATTCCACCGGATTGCTGTGGAATTGGGTGCTTCCAAGGCTCCCGTCTGCGACGGCTCAGCCGACCGGTGCACTTACTCAGATGCACCTGTACCGCTCCGCGCCAACGGTGCCGGGTTCAAGTCCTTCTAGCTGACTCAAAAGGAGTTGATCCTTGTCGGCGCAGAACACACCTTCCGCATTCCTTATGCACTGGATGCTTATGTGGAATGCAAGGATCCCAAATACCAGCAGACGCTGTTTACCAAAGGATTTCCCCAGGCAGACGGCAGCATGTATCTGCATACCCAGATTCTGGATGACTATGTGGGCGCCATTCATTTTGTCATAAAAGACAATATGATCTACATGCGCAAGGTAGAAGAAAGCCTGTATAAAGAATTCAACGGCTTCTTCACCGGCCAATAAAAAGAATCTTAAAAGGGGAATGTACCCATCAGGTACGCTCCCCTTTGTCTTTGTGCTATTCTATTTCCCTAACTGGGCCTCTTATCTCACATTATCATTGACTGAACACTTTTCCAGCGTGACGGAATAATCCGAAAACTTTGTGTAGCTGTTATTGGAAAAATCGCAATTTCGGAATGTCACGTCTCCATATTCATCACCAAGCCGTACAAAGATGCCCTCGGAATTCTGAGAAGACACATTGTCATGGATCTTGCAATCCTCAAACACCACGCCGTACACGCTCCACAGATCAAACATAGCCATATCCTCGGAATCCCGCATCTCACAGTTCTTAAAAAGCGCATCGTTTATGTTTGACAAAGAAACCAGACCGTAGGTACACTCATAGATCTCCGTATCAGTAACGTTCATAAAGGAGCAGCTGTTTGCCCGCACACCATAAGTACCGCTGCCGTACAGTTTGCAATTCTCGATCGTAATACCGCCGACGCCGCTGTAATCCAGCACACTTCCCGAACAATAGCCGGGCTCCACATCATGTCCCACTGTCAGTCCGCGCAGCGTCACATTATTGCTGTATTCAAAAGCGAGCACCGGTATGTACGGGTCTGCAACACAGATGAGTACCTCCGCCCCGTCTTTCGCCTCGAGGCACAGATTGGACGCCGTGATATGATACTCGCCATATTCCATGTTCACATAAGGATTGTCCAATTCCTCAAACGAAATATCAGTAAAATCATAGGTTCCCGCTTCCAAAATTATCTTCGTGTTATTAGCGATGTTCTTCAGCAGATCCTGTGCATTGGATACCGTGACCGTCTTAAAATAGCGCAGTTTCTCCGGATTCTCCAATCTCGGGGAATCCTTTCTCAGATAGACGGACCGGGTCTCATTCCTGTAATAATAGTAGTCCTCACTCATCTCCTCCGGATCTGTCTCATACGCTTCATATCTGACCAGTGTATCCGCATCCGTCAGCGTGATGATCTTCTCCTCATCGTCGTCAAACGGCATGGAGAGTGCATAACTCCAGTCCGAATTTTCACACCCTTCATAGGCAGGTTCCGCTCGGTAGATCAATTCATTTCCGTAAAACCTGTCCACTCCCATTTCGTAGGTATTTTTATAATCCGCAACCAGCTTCTCTCCATCCTTGCGGATCCTAAGTTCCGATTCCGGCGCATAATAGTCATCACACATGGTGACATATTCATAGGGCTCTTCCTCTTCATACACACTGCGGTGAATCTCATACACCATCACCCATTCGCCCACAATGCCGTCTGTATTTGCAGGTGCGCCGTCATTTTCCGACGTACCGACAGTCTTCTCCGCCGTCTCGCCGCTCTCCTGCACCGCACTTTCCTCAGCGCCCTGAGACACATTCCCCACAGACTCTCCCGCAACACCGCAGGCCGCAAACTGCAGTACCATGATTCCCGCTATCGCATACGATAATATTCTCTTGAAATGCGTCAAAGTATTTATCCCCTTCCATTTTTTCAGCCCTGCATTCCTGCAGACTGTCTGATCATATCCTCCACCACAATGTCATAGATCTCGCCCACGGAATTGCAATACTCCAGAACCTTCCATGGCTCATTGGTATGAAAATGGATCTTTACCAGTTCCTCATCCCCTGCTGCGATCAGAGAATTGCCCTCAATATGTCCTCTGATATAGTCCGCAATCTCGTCCTCATCCAGATCCTCGTCCCTACGATCTATGAGAAGCTGTGTATCATAGCGATACGCAAACTGATCGTCCTCTGCATCAATGCTTTGAATCGGTTCCATTTATGAATCCTCCTTATCAGCTTATAATTATAAATATATCATGTAACTTCCGGCTTGTAAAGTTTATTACGCTGCCAGCTCTGTCGCCCGCTTCAGCGCTTCATCGATGTGGGAGCAGAAATTCTCCGCACCCACCTTCTCTACAAATCCGGCTTTCTTCATCACCTTCATGGGCTGCTCGTTCACATGGGATAATACCAGCTGGATATTCAATTTCTTACAGGATTCCAGAAGCTGCTCCAGATTGTGCATCGCTGTCGCATCAATGGCACTCACACTTCTCATGCGCAGCACCAGACAGTTTACCTTCTCATCCAGAGAAATCTTCAATATCTTATCCGCCGCACCGAAAAACAGCGGTCCGCTGATCTCATACACCAGCGTATGCTCCGGAACCTTCCGCAGAGAGATACTGTCTGCATCGTTTTCGTCATCCTCTATGTACTTCCAGCCTTCCACTTCCGTCACATCACTCATACGCTTCATGAACAGGATTGCCGCCAGCACAATGCCCACCTCGATGGCAATCACCAGATCAAAGATCACCGTCAGCCCAAAAGTCAGCACCAATACAAGAATATCACTCTTCGGCGCTGTCTTGCACAGATTCAGAAATTTCCGCCACTCCGACATATTATAAGCTACCATGAACAGAATGGCCGCAATAGCAGGCATGGGGATCAGCGCCGCATAAGGCATCAATATCACCAAAATTAACAATAAGGTCACTGCATGCACCATACCGGCAATCGGGGTGCGCCCGCCGTTTTTGATATTGGCTGCGGTTCTTGCGATAGCTCCCGTGGCGGGAATACCGCCAAACAGCGCCGAGGCAATGTTGCCTGCCCCCTGCGCAATCAGCTCCATATTGGAACGGTGCCTGGAGTTGATCATACTGTCCGCCACCACGCAGGACAGCAAAGACTCGATTGCCGCCAGGATTGCGATCGTAAAGGCATCCGGCAGCACTGTCCGCACCAGTTTCACGCTGATCGCAGGCATGGAAAATGCAGGCAGCTTATTGGAAATCTCATACAGATCCCCAATGGTATTCACCTGCATATGGAATCCCTTCACCATGGCAATGCTCACAATCACCGCGATCAAAGAAGACGGAATCTTCTTGAAAAATCCCGGCAAATAAGACCATCCGATCAGGATCACCATGCATACCACGCCTACAATGACTGCCTGATAATTGATGGTAGGCCAAAAGATGATCACAGCCTTCAGCTTATCAATCGTTTCAATCAACGGTTCCTCACTTATGATCTTAAGCCCCAGGAAATCCTTGATCTGTCCTACAAAAATCGTAACTGCAATCCCCGTGGTAAAGCCGGTCGTGATCGTATAGGGGATAAATTTGATCAGATTTCCCATGTGGAAAAGCCCCATCAGCACTAACAGAATTCCTGCCATGACCGTCGCCAACGCCAGACCTTCCATGCCGTTCTCCGCTACAATTCCGGCAACTATAGTCGCAAACGCCGCCGTGGGTCCCGCGATCTGTACGCGGCTTCCGCCCAAAAACGAGATTACAAATCCGGCCACAATTGCCGTATAGATACCCTTCTCCGGCGTCACACCGGACGCTAACGCCAACGCAATCGACAACGGCAGGGCAATGATCGCCACAATGATCCCCGCTACAATATCCTTGACCAATTGCTCCTTCGTGTACCCTTTCATGACTGAAAATAGCTTCGGTTTCAATTTATCCATGGTACTTTGTCTCCTCTGAACTCATCCATATTTCAAATATAAAAATCAATCGTATGATTTATGTCTAAATCACAACCACAAATCACACGATTGATATATTATTCCTTTTTATACAGGAATGCAAGTTTATTTTCAAAAACAATCATTCGAAGTCAAACCCTGTGCCCCATATAATAAAAACCATGACATTCATCCAACGATACATCCACAATCTGCCCGATCAGGGATGCATCCCCCGGAAAATGCACCAGCGTATTATTGGAAAGCCGTCCTGTCACCAGCGTGGGATCATTTTCATTCACTTCCTCCACCAGCGCATCCATAACCTGCCCCTGATAGCGTGCCACCCTCTCTCTGGCAGTCTCCTGCACGGTCTTTAACACCTTATCAAAATTGCGTTTCACTTCCTCCTCCGGCACCTGCTCCATAGCTGCCGCAGGCGTTCCCGTCCGCTGGGAATAGATAAAGGTAAAGGCATTGTCATACTGTACTTTCCGAATCACATCAATGGTCTCCTCCACATCCTCCGCGGTTTCCCCCGGGAATCCCACCATGATGTCAGTGGTCAATGCCATATCCGGTATCTCTCTCCGGATCTTCTCTGCCAGCGCCAGATATTGCTCCTTTGTATATCTGCGGTTCATATCCTTTAAGATTCTCGTAGATCCTGCCTGCATGGGAAGATGCAGATGACGGCAGATCTTCTTGGATTCCTTCATTACCCGGATCAAGTCATCCGACAGATCCTTAGGGTGAGAGGTCATAAATCGTATCCGCTTCAAACCTTCAATCTTCTCCACCTCACGCAGAAGTTCCGCAAAACTCATGGGATGCTCCAGATTTTTTCCGTAGGAATTCACATTCTGCCCTAACAGCATGATCTCCACCACGCCGTCCTCCACCAGCTTTTCAATCTCACGGATAATATCCTTGGGTTCTCTGCTGCGCTCTCTACCCCGCACATAGGGCACAATACAGTATGTACAGAAATTATTGCAGCCAAACATGATGTTGATCCCGGACTTAAAGGCGTACTTCCGCTCCACCGGCAGATCCTCCACGATCTGATCCGTATCCTTCCAGATGTCGATCAGCATTCCTTCCTGCTCAAAGGTGGCATTCAAAAGCTCCGCAAACTTAAAAATATTGTGCGTTCCAAACAGCAGATCCACAAATCCATAGCTTTTCTGAATCTTCTCAATTACCGTAGGCTCCTGCATCATGCAGCCACAGAGTGCGATCTTCATCCCGGGATTGCGGCGCTTATAGCCCTTCAGTTCACCCAGTCTGCCATAGACCCGCTGGTTTGCATTGTCCCGCACTGTACAGGTATTATAGATCACAAAATCCGCATTTTCGTCCTCCGTAATCTCATATCCCACATACCGCAAAATGCCGATCAGTTTCTCGGAGTCCCGGGCATTCATCTGGCACCCAAACGTGACCACGCAAGCTCTGGGGGCATGTCCGCGCTTGTCCTGAAACTGCGCCACATGAGCCTTACACTTGTCCATAAAATACTGCTGGCGCGCAGACTCCTCTGTGGGAATCCCATTCTGCCAATTTGTCTGATTGGTATCTGTTGCCATCTTTGTTAACCTTTCATCTGTTTTTCCGCTATTTTCATTTTCGGATGATATCATCATTGCTTCACTACCGCTTTTCATTTCACTGGCTTACCGTATTTCTCCGCCAACTTCACCAAAATTTCCGCCACAGCCTCCATGGACTGCACACAGGCATATTCATACCGTCCGTGATAATTGGCGCCTCCGGTACACAGATTCGGACACGGCAGCCCCATAAAGGACAGCCTTGCGCCGTCTGTACCGCCCCGGATCGGCGTCACAATCGGTGTGATTCCCAACTCCTCCATCACATCTCTGGCGTTGTCGATCAGATGCATATGGGGCTCTAATACCTCCCGCATATTATAATACGAATCCTTCAGATCAACAACGATCGTACCGTCCCCATACTTTTGGTTTAGGAAAGTCGCACACTGCAAAAACAGTTCCTTTTTTCGTTCAAACAAAAGTTTATCATGATCGCGGATAATGTAATCTGCCACCACTTCCTCCACATTGCCGCTTATGGCGTCCAGATGGAAAAAGCCCTCATACCCCTCCGTATACATGGGATTCTGTTCCACCGGAAGCAAGCTCTGAAACTCCTGTGCGATCAGGATTGCATTCCGCATCTTATTCTTGGCGTCCCCGGGGTGCACACTGCGTCCATGGACATGAAGTTTTGCCCCGGCTGCATTGAAGTTTTCATACTCTAACTCCCCTAAGGCGCCTCCGTCTACCGTATACGCATAGTCCGCGCCAAACAGCTTTACGTCGAAATGATCCGCCCCGCAGCCGATTTCTTCGTCCGGCGTAAACCCGATCCGGATTTTTCCGTGAGAAATCTCCGGATGCCGCATCAGATACTCCGCCATGGTCATGATCTCCGCAATCCCTGCCTTATCATCGGCCCCCAAAAGCGTGGTTCCGTCCGTGACAATCAGATCTTTCCCCGCAAGTCCCGCCAGTTCCGGAAAGTCCGCCACACGCATGACAATGCCCTGCGCCTCATTCAGTACAATATCCCCTCCGTCATACGCCTCCACCATGCGGGGCTTTACATCCGTATCCGTCACCGCAGGAGATGTGTCCATATGGGAGATAAAACCGAGTACCGGCGCAGACTCGCATCCCGCCGTCGCAGGCACAGAAGCATATACATAACAGTGCTCCCTGTCATAAACGATCTCCTCCGCTCCCAGCTCCTCCAATTCCTGTACGAGCAGCTTCGCCAGATCATGCTGCTTCATGGTGCTGGGTGTACTTTGGGATTCTTCATTGGACTGCGTATCTATTTTCACATAACGCAGAAACTTTTGAACTACTTCTGACATAGGCTGCTCCATTCTGGTTTCATTTTATTTTTATTTCATTTTAACCATATGGATTTATTATATGCTTTGCCTCTTTGTTTTGCAACCGCTTATTTGCCTTAACGATTATGCTCATAGCGTGTACTATCATACCGCAGGATTTCCTCGCACATTCCGTTTCTGCCCAGTCCCAGCGCCAATACACTAAGCAGATTCGGCACCGCCATGAGTCCGTTGCAGATGTCCGAAAAATCCCAGACCAGCTCCAACGAACACACCGCCCCCAGGAACACGACCAACACATAGACAAAACGATACCAGACACTGTATCTGCCACCTGTCAGATATTCAAATGCCTTCTCCCCCTGGTAGGCCCATGCCACAATTGTGGCAAAAGCAAACAAGACAATGCTGACACAGACAAATTTTGCCCCCCACGCCCCGAAAGTTCCCTCAAATACGGCAACCGCAAGCTCTGTTCCGTTCAACAGTTCACCGTCTGCCGTCACGCTTCCCAACAACCCGGACGCCGCAAAGGCAAGCCCCGTAAACAGACAGATGATCATGGTATCAAAAAATACCCCTGTCATACTGATATACCCCTGCCGAATGTAATCCTCCGTGTCCGTGGCAGCCGCCGTGATCCCCGCAGCGCCCACGCCCGCTTCGTTGGAAAATACCCCTCTGGAAATCCCGAATCGCATGGATTTTGCCATAGACAGAGAAGCCATGACCGTCAGCTGACCGAACAGCCCGCCCTTCACTGCCTCCGGTGCAAAAGCCATGGTAACGATCGCCCCGACTCCCTGCAGCAGTCCCACCGGATGCAGCAGGATCACTGCCAATGTCCCCAGAAGATAAAAAATTCCCATGAACGGCACCAAAATCTGTGTGATCTTTGTGATTCCGCGAATGCCACCCAGCACCGCAAATATGGTGAGTAAGGTTATCACCAGCCCGGTGCGGGCTGTCGGTATCTGAAATGTCACCAGACACGCCTGGGCAATGGAATTGGATTGCGTCATATTTCCCATGCCGAAGGACGCCATCACAGCAAGGAATGCATAGCTGCCCGCAAGTATTATGCCGACTTTCCCCGGAAAAGCATGCTTCAGCGTATACATGGGACCGCCTACCCATTCCCCTTTGTCATTTTTACAGCGGTATTTTACCGACAGGGCACTCTCCACCAGTTTGGTGGCCAGTCCCAGCACACTGGCTGCCACCATCCAGAACAAAGCCCCCGGTCCGCCCAATACCATGGCCGTCGCCACTCCCACGATATTACCGATCCCGATGGTGGCCGCCAGCTCGGTCATCAGGGAAGCAAATGGCGAGACGCCGTTCCGCGCCTTCTTTTCTTTTTTCTCTGCACCTACAATACATTTCAGTGCAAATCCCAGGCGCCGCAAAGGCAGAAAATCCATCCGCACCATCAACAGCACCCCTGTCCCTAACAGCAAAAACAAGAGCCACTGTCCCCACACAAACTGATCGATTCTGTTCAAAAGTTCCATTTTTCGTCCGCCAAATCCGGTCTTTAGTACAATATATAAGAGAGGACATTCTTTCATGCCCTCTCTTTTCATTCTTTATAAATGAATTTCCGATTCTATTCTGCCACCGTCACTTTTAATTCGTCAACCAGCGTCTGCAAACCTTCCCCGTCATAGGGATTACAACCGTCCACCGCCTTTAATAATCCGGCGTGCGGACTCCTTACGTTGTAGGTATAGTATCCAGCCTCCACATCCTCTCTGCTTCCCCGAACATTTTTCGTCTCCCCCGAAACCGCATCCTTTAGGATAGCGAATTTATAGGCAAACCGGCTCGGCTTTTCTTCACTTCATTCAACCGAACAACTTCAAACCGCCGGGAAACCGGAAAAAGATTTACCGCAACAAGGAAGATCACTGTTGCAATCCCACCGATCTTCATTGTTTTCCTGCAACTATTTTTCCACTTTTCCGCCAATCCGGTTCTTTTCTTTCTTCTCTGTCGGGAAATAGCATCCATAGGGAAAAAAAAACAGACCGTCAGGAGCCCATACAGCGAGTCCACGAAATTGACATAGAAGAAAAACCACCATGGGGACAGCGTCCGCTGATAGATATGTATCAATCCGGTCTCGATCAAGCCCATCAACATTAACCACAGCTATGATTTACCTGCCAAATCACTTTTTATCTGATCACAAAACAATGCTGCATTTTCTATTTGCTTTCTGGTCTCTTCTTTGAAAACAACATAAAAATCATCATAGTCACTGCCACTTCTAATCGTAAATGCTTTTGTTATAATATCCGATAACTCCACATCAAAAATTCCCGTTTTGATATACTCTTTTCGGAAATATGAAATATTGCCAGAATGCTTTACAAACTCAACTCCCTCCAAGGCAATCACGCTCCGTATCGCATGATATATGGCATAATATGCTCTGTTTGCAGCCCCCTTATAATCCTCATTTTCATATAACAGCCTCTATGACTTCAAGCATTGTTCCGACTGCTCCAATCGATACTTTGATAAATCCTGTCTGCTGATATCACTCATACAAAACAACCCCCTCATTTTGTACATTCTGATAGAACTTTAATATATCCATTCTGTCATAAAAGGAATCCTTGTCATTTAATAAAAGTGATACCTCAATATCATGATCCAAGCTTACTCTGCTGGCAATTATGCTCACAGCGTCACGATATTTACGCACTTCTTCCTCTGAACAGTTCAATAATATCATAATGTCGATATCTGATTCCGAGGTAAAATCACCTCTTGCGTAGGAACCGTATAGAATTATTTTATATATCTTATCCTGCAACAGTTCTATTACTTTTTGAACTACACTTTGCGTTACTAACTGAATATTTTTATCAATCATATTTTCGCCCCTTATTTTTATATTGTTTTCAAAAACTAATACCACCTGTTTCTATTATACAACATTTTAATAAATCATTGATATAGTCTGTTCTGGTATTTTATAACTCCGAATTTACTTGCTACAACCTCATAATCTCTATAGCAATATCATATCTGCTACCTTATCTATAGACAAATCACTTGTATCAATAGAATTCTCCAATGATGAAAAGTAGGATAATGATTTCACGCTTATCTCAAGCCATTTATCAGTTCTCCATTCGCAATTTCTATCATTTTCCCAACGCCTAAGCAAATTCGCCTTATCGCATATCAGCGTAACGCTTCTAATATCCATTTGCAGCTTAGTTATACCTTCTATAATGCTTTCATACACCCAATGATTATCCATCAGCCATACCAATACAATCATTTGACACACTGAACATTTTCTATAGTTGTCAATCATATGAAGAATATTATCTATTGCCATAGTTTTTGTTTCACGATTTCCTACAAATGGATGGATATCTAAACACCAATCTCCGTCAATAAATGCAGTTCCCATATTGTTTTCTGATATATATTTTCCTACCGTAGTTTTCCCGACTCCCATAGGTCCATTTATAATGATAACTTTCATATCAAACACTCCTTTCAAGCCTATGCCTTGCTCAAGTAAAATCAAAGACCCCGCAGCAAGCTACGGGGTATAAACGAAACAAGTTTCGTTGACCCTCACGGCATATGCCGAAATCGGCAGCAAAATTGACATGCAAGCATGTCACCTTGGCTCATTGCTCGCGGGAATAAATCTACAAATCCTTATTTATCTGCTCCAATCATACCACATTAAGCCCGTTCCCTCAATCTAAATAGTATCTCTACTTTATAGCTTATCTTTAGTAAATATTTTTTAATCAAACAAAAAGAGGGCCGCATCTCAACGACACATCCCTCTTTCTGAAAAACTCTATTTCTTCTGCCCTTTCCCATTCGTATCAAACCCGGGATTGAAAGCGTAGAAGTTCTTGGCATCCAAATGATCCTGTGTGATTCGCAGCGCCTCGCCGAATCGCTGGAAGTGCACAATCTCCCTTGCCCGCAGGAACTTGATGGGCGCGCTCACATCCGGATTATCCTGCACCAGACGCAGGATATTGTCATAGGTGGTGCGGGCCTTCTGCTCCGCCGCCATATCTTCCGTCAGATCCGTGATGATATCACCCTTTGACTGGAACTGATTGGCATTAAAGGGCACGCCGCCTGCCGCCTGCGGCCAGATGCCCAGCGTGTGATCTACATAATATTTGTCAAATCCGCTCTTTTCGATCTCATCCATGGACAGGTTGCGGGTGAGCTGATAGATGATGGCTGCCACCATCTCCAGATGCGCCAGCTCCTCCGTGCCGATATCCGTCAAAAGTCCCGCCACCTCTTTGTAAGGTGTCGCGTAGCGCTGGGACAGATAACGCATGCTGGCTCCCATCTCGCCGTCCGGTCCGCCGTACTGGGAGATAATCGCCTGCGCTAGCTTTGCATCGGGCTTTTTGATATTTACGGGAAACTGCAGTCTCTTCTCATAATTCCACATCAGTCACACACTCCTTCCCAGGGCAGAGGTGCCTCGCCCCAACTCCAGTCTTTGCCGCATTCCACCATACTGAGCGTCAGCGGGAAATGGGTTCTGGAAAATTCCTTTTCCATCTGTGTCTTGATGCGGTTGTAGTGATTAAAATACTCCATGGCACTGCGGTCATGGGGATGGGTGTCCAGATACAGCGCCAGTTCCACCACTGTGAAACCAACGATCCCGATATCCTTCAACATCTGCTGTTCATGATTCATGACGTGCATCTCCTTCCCGTGAAAGGCTTGTTCAATTCAGGGAAGATGGTGCCGGCATAGAATGCCTTTTCCAGATCATCATAAATGCCGTTAAAATGCTGCCAGGGCACATACGCCATGGCAACCGGAAATTTGTCGGGATACTCGTCAAATTTATAATCCTGCATATGATCTTCCTCTCATACTTATGATTGTTTTGGTTACTAACATAGTATGAAAATCCGAAAAATCTGTGCCGAAATAATTACCCGTCCGGAAACTGCTCTAGGATGCAGGAAAATGACGTTTCCGAAACAGCCTGCTTTTTAGTTTCTTCCAATCGAAAGGAATCAACGGATACAGATAGCTTCTGCCCGCCACGGTCTGGTTACAGAGCAGCGTAAGCACGGCAAACCCGATGGCGCCCGTATACCCATATACCCCGAACACCGCCGTGGCGATCAATGCGATCACCCGCATGAATTTCAGCGCGTATCCCAGTTCATAATTGGCCTGGGTATAGTTGGCAATGGCCACAAACGCCATATACAACATCACCTCGCTGGAAAACCAGCCACTTTTTACGGAGAATTCCCCCAGCACCAACGCTGCCATGACACTAAGTGGTGTGCTGAGCATGCTGGGCGTATTCACCGCCGCCAGCTTCAGTCCGTCGATGGCCAGTTCCAGGATCAGAAACTGCCAGATCAACGGGATATTGGGCGCCTCTTTCAGTTCAATAAACTCAAATCCACCCGGCACCAGTTCCATCCGCTGCATGAGCAATAAATAGGTCGGTGTCACGATATAGGTCATAATCGCGATTACAAATCGGGCCAGCCGCAGATAAGTTCCGGTGATCGGCGGAAAATAGTAGTCGTCCGCCTCGTCCAAAATATCAAAGAGCGTGATCGGCAGGATCATAGCGGATGGTGAATTATCTACAAGAATCACGATATTTCCCTCCAAAATCTGCGCGGCCGCAGTATCCGGTCTCTCTGTATATTTAAATTTAGGAAATGGGTTGAACCACTTCCGCTTATAAATACATTCCGCCAGACTCTCCTGGTTCATGGTAAGGGATTCTGTCTGAATCCCTGCGACCTTCTGTCGAATATCCTGCAACAACTTCTCATCTACTCTGTCAGTCATATAGCAGAGCACCACATCCGTCTGAGAACACTCTCCCACCTTCTGGATCTCCATTCGCAGCTTTTCACTCCGGATCCGTCTGCGGATCAGGGCTGTGTTAAACGCCACCGTCTCCACGAAGCCATCCTTGGAACCGCGCAGTGCTTTATCCTTCTCCGGCTCCTCCACGCTGCGGGCAGGATAATTTCTGGCATCTATAATGACCGCTTTCTCATATCCCTCCACCAAAAGCACAAACATCCCGGACAAAAGCGCCGTCAACACCTTTTGAACATCAGTCTCCGGATTCGCCTCCACATGCGGAATACAATGTTCAATAAAACCATCCGCATCCTGAGGCACCTTCTCCGGCGGCAGACTAATAAAAAACTGAAGCAGTTTCTGTAACAGTTCATCCTTGCCGAATCCGTTGATCAAATACATACAGGCTTGCCTGTCACCGATTGCCATGGTTCGATGTATGATGTCAAAGTTCTGCGCCAATCCCAGTACCTGATCCATATGATCCATATTCGCCTGCAAATCTGCATACAAATTTTGTTGTTTTCCGATTTCCCTCATAAAACAAAAACCTCCCGGCCAACACTTTTCCTTATCCTTTAGTGTCGCCCGGGAAGAAATTTTTATCCATCTTATTCTCTCTTATTAAAATCTACTTCGTCGTGCTTCCGAATCCACCGTTCCGCACACCGTCTGCCTCATCATCCACCGTAATCCCATACTCCAGAAAAATTCCCTGTACCAGTCCCGTTCCTGCCGCGACCTCTACAGTCTTTCCCTCATTAGAATCGTTAGTCAGTTTCAGGAAAATATGACCCTCATTGTCAGAATGAAAATAATCGCTGTCAATGATGCCCACCGTGTTGTTCATCTGCAGGCGGAACTTGAAGCCCAGCCCGCTTCTGGGATAAATCTTCAACACCCAGTTTTCATCCATCTTCGCCCGGATTCCCGTGGGGATTTTGATGGTCGCTCCCGGCGGCAGAGAAAACGCAAACGGCGCAAAGAAGTCATACCCCGCACTCCCGCTGGTAGCCCGCTTCGGAAGGCTCAAAGACTCATACATATCTTTGATATCCTCCTCCGTATACTGCGGGAAATCCTCCTTCATCGCATTTACAAAATTGTCCTGGCTCACCTTAAAAAACTGCGCAATCCTCTGCATAGTCTGTCCTCACTTATCTTTTTTCTGCTACAGCAGACACGACGTCACCGGCATATCCTGCATGGTCTGTCTGGCTTCCCGCTCATCCTTCTCATTGGAATAATCCGGGCAATGCAGCACCGGCGCTGCATCCTCTCCCTGCTCTTTCATCTTCTGCAAGGTTGCCTGCACATCGATCACACGCTGATTCCGGCTTCCTTTCCAGAGGAGCTTCACATCCCGCTTATCCATCTCAAATTCTCCGTCCACCAATACATCCACATAAGGCCAGATGGAATAATGTATAATATTTTCCCAGGTGTCTCCCGTATAGAGCCATATGGTCTTATTCGGGTATTTCTCTTTGATCTCAATGATAAGATTCTTCACGTCCAACCGGTTTGCCGGATGCAGCGGATCTCCGCCGGAAAACGTGATTCCCGAAATATAGCTTTTATCCAATTGTTCAAAAATTTCCTGCTTTGCCTTGTCGTCAAATAACAGCCCGCCGTCCGGATCCCAGGTGATCGGATTCTGGCATCCTTTACAGCAATGATTGCAGCCGGCTACCCACAGCACCACGCGCAGGCCGTCGCCATTCAGCATATCATCTTTCGTGATATTGTGATATCTCATGTCTGTTTACTCCCCCGCTCTCGTTCACGCACACTCTTACATACTCTTCCGCTCAGCGATCTCCGCCATCTTGGCGTCATTGAGCCTGGTGTCTCCATGCACACGAGAGTAGGACAGATAACCGTTCATTCTGTCAATCTTGGTCAGATTGCGGCTGCCGCACTTCGGGCAGACATCCATCTCCAATTCCTGATGTCCGCAATCATCACAATAAGCAAGGGACAGATTCACGCCCTCGTAAAATCCCATATCCATTGCTCTGTGGATCAGTGTTTTCACCGCCTCGATATTGTAATCGATGGGATATTTCACATACTGTATCTTACCGCCATTGCTCAGATCCCAGAACCTGTCCTCCAGATCCTGCTTCTGGATCGGGGTGATATCCTCCGTCACATGGCAATGGAAGCTGTTGGATACATATTCTCTGTCGGAAACGCCCTCCACAATACCGTACTTCTTTCTAAACTGCTTGACCTGCAGACCGCAGAGGTTCTCCGCGGGCGTGCCGTAAATAGCATACAGATTGCCGTCCGCCTCCTTAAACTCACTGATGCGCTTATTGATGTGCTCCATCACTTCCAATGCAAACTCTCCGTCTTCCACAAGAGATTTCCCATTGTACAGCTCCTGTAACTCATTCAGCGCCGTAATACCGAAGCTTGCGGTGGCAGACTTTAATAGCGGCTTGATCTTGTCAGTCAATTTTAAGTGACCGCCCAGGAAACCGCCCTCGCAATAAGCCAACGGATTCGTGGATGCGCGCATCTCACCCAGATAAGCATAGGTTCTGATGTGCAGCTGACGGATCAGATTCAGATAATAATCCAGAACCTCATAGAAATCCCTGCTCTCCTTACGGGACTTTGCCAGGATCATGGGCAGATGCAGGGATACCGCACCGATATTAAACCGGCCCACAAAGATTGGCTTATCCTGATCATCCGCAGGATGCATGCCGCCTCTCTCATACCAGGGGGACAAAAAAGCTCTGCACCCCATCGGAGACACGATCCTGCCGTACTGTTTATACATGCTTGCCACATAACCCTTACCGGTCAGGCTCAGCCAATCCGGATACATGGTCTTGGCGGAACATTCCACTCCCGCATTGAACACATCCTCCAGCTCCCCGCCGGGTCCATGCAGCTTCTCATCATACAAAAATACAATTTTCGGGAAAAGAACCGGTTTCTTGTGATCCTTTTTCCCCTGTCCTTCTTTCCGGACGCGTAGCATGGTGATGGTTGCCAGCTTTGCAAATCTTCCGGTTCCGGTTCCCGCCGTCACGGTGATGAAAGGATAATCTCCTCTGCTGGATGCAACCGTATTGAACTTATACTCCCACCCCTGGAAGCCCTGTTCATATTCTTTCACCACATCATTGTAGCTTTCTTCTTCCGCCTTCTCGTCATCCACACCCAGTCTCTTATATTTCTCCAGATTTCTCTTATAGGACTTTTCTGCATAGGGCTCCAGGATCAGATCCACACTGGGCACTGTAAAACCGCCGTACTGCTGGCTGGCCGCGCTGAGCACAATATCGCCGATGACATCAAACGCTACATCCAGAGATTTGGGCTCATTATACCAGATGTTGCCCATCTCAAACCCGCCTGTGAGCACACTCTGCACGTCAAAAAGACAGCAGTTCATGGTATCTCTTCTGGCAGACATGTCATGAACATAAATATAGCCGTCCCTGCAGGCCTGAATTTCCTCTGTGGTCAAAAAGAACTTCTGATACAGTTCTTTGTTCAACTGGTTAAAGATCAGACTCCGCTTGGTGGAAACCAAAGCAGAATCCGTGTTTGCATTTTCCTTGTCCCCGATATACATAATGGACTGGCTCTTTTTGTATACATCATCCAGCATACGGACAAAATCCTGCTTATAATTGCGGTAATCTCTGTAGCTTTTTGCCACGATGGGCTTCACCTGCTCCAGGGCGCTCTCCACAATATTATGCATGATCGGAATGGGGATCTCATCTGCCTCCAGTTCATTCACCTTATCTACCACATATTGGCAGATCTTGCGTTCCTCGTCTTTGGTAAATTTGGTCAAAGCCCTGTAGGCGCTCTTGCCCACAGCATTGATCACCTTCTGGACATTAAAGGCTTCCTTGCTGCCGTCCTTTTTGATCACATACACGGTTTTCGCCGGCTTGTACTCCGCCCCAAAATCAATGTCCTGGCTGGTGGTCTGGTCAAAATTACTGCTCATATCTGTCCCCTTCTTTCCCTTGTTCGCGGCTGATAAAATACAATATATGGTGTTATTTAATTTCAAAATTCAACATATTGTGCCACTATGTACAAGTATAGGAAACTATCTTCTCCTTGTCAACGCATCCATCTGCAAAAAATCTAACAAAAAAGATGTCTAAATTTTAGACATCTTTTTTGTATTTTATACTTGACACAATCTCCGTCAGCCATTCCATATACTGTTTCTTTACACTGTCCGGTGAAATAATTTTCGCCTCCGCACCGAGTCCGGCCAGCCATCCAAAGAACTGCCCGCTGACCGCCACTTTGGCACGGACCCGAAATGTGCCGTCTCCCATAGAACGCAGATCCACTTCTTTTCCAAAGCGATCCAACACCACGCCCACCAGCCTGTCCGGCATCCCCAAGGTGACGGTTTCCGTCTCTCCGCCAAACATCCCGAAGGTGCGGTTCGTATACGCTGCCAGATCCGTTTGCTCAAACAGCTCCATCCCTTCCCGCTTATCCTCCAGAATCGTTACGGAACCCATCTTATCCACGCGATAATGCTTCAGCAGGCCGCTCACGCCGTCATAAGCCGCCAGATAATAATTTTCATCCCGATAGATCAGCGCCCATGGGCTGACCTTTCTCTGTTCTCCTTTGGGGATGAGCTGCTTCTTCAGGTTCCATTCCAGATAAGTAAAACTGATCTGCCGGTTTTCCTGGATTGCTCTGTGAATGCTGTCCACACTGTAATAGATACTCTCATTTTCCGTCTTGATCCGCCCTGCCACATAAACCTGGCGCTGCAATTTCCCGGCATCGTATTTTCCGGCCTTTTTCTCCAGCTTCTTGATCAGTTCACGAGACTTTTTAACCGTGATAAAACGGGAGGACTGCACCACATCCACCAAAAGCTTTAATTCCGCGACCTCAAATTCCCGACTGGCAAAATAATAGCCGCCACCCCTGCGGTTGGACACCTGAACGATATCATATCCAAAATCATTCAGCTGCGCAATATCACTGTATATCGTCTTCCGTTCACAGGAAATCCCCTGCGCCTCCAGATGTTTTATCAGGTCGGCCGTAGTCATGGGATGATCCTCATCGGTGAATTCTTCCAGTATCTTCAGAATATATAAAATTTTAACCTTTTGTCCCTCTGATTTTGCCATATGCTTCGTCCGCTCCGCTTTTTGCCCGAATCAATCTAAAATCTCTTTCAACTGTTCCAGACGGCTGATCTCGTACGTGGGGCGATATCGGTCATGTATCTCCCGCAGCGAAGGATCCTTTTCCAGCGCATCCTCCGGTCTGTACCAGCAGGTGGAGATTCCGCTCAAAACGCCGCCTTTGATATCGCTGGTCAAAGAGTCTCCCACGATCAACAGTCTGCCCGGATCTGTCAGCCCGGACTGTGCAAGTTTCGCCAGGCAATAATCAAAAAATCCCTTTTGCGGCTTTGGCACCCCGATCTGCTCGGAGATAAAAATATCCTCCATCAGTTCCGCAAATCCGGAGAGTTCCAACTTATTCCTCTGGACCGATGTGATCCCGTTGGTGATCACATATTGTCTGATCTGCCCTTGCTCCTTAATCTCCCTGCAGATTTCCAGCGTATTCTCCTGATATGCAAATACATTTGCCAGCGTATTCTGATAAGATGCCCGAAAAGCATTCACATCCACGCCGGTGATACCGTAAAACGCAAAGAAACTGGTGAAGCGCCCCACAAGCAGCTGCTCCTTTGTCACCTCTCCCAGTTCCAGTCGTTTCCAATATCCATCATTGATCTCACTGTATTTCGCGATCCGCTCCTCTGTCGGTTCCACAGAAATCTCTGTCATACATTTGCTGATCGCCTGTCTCTGTGCATACAGAAAATCAAGTAATGTTCCGTCTACATCCCACAGGATCGCATCAAAGCGGCTCATTTCTGCACCTGCTCTGCCAGCTCCTGTGCTTCAGCTTTTTCCGCTTTTGCATCGGTCCCTTTTCTAAGGGTGATCCCAAGGAAAATTGCTGTTCCGCCTACAACAACAAAAACGATCAGTAACAATAAATAGGACAAAAATCCATTCACAAATGCCATTCTTTTCTCCCTTTCCTGCGCTCTGTTTCGTCCCTTAAGCCGCATTTTGCATATTTTTATGCCTGCCATGTGCCGTTTTTCATAAAATATTCTGCATCGGCAAAAGCTGTTTCTGTGATCTCAGAGGAATATCCGATCAATTCCAACAAACGGATCGCATTCCTCGTCGTCGCTTTGCCCTTTAACAGACGGTATTCAAAAGAGAGATCACCGTCCTTAATTTCTTCCTCAAAATGATAGTTATCGTACTCCTGCCTCAATAATTCCGTCAGTTCGATATCATGTGTTGCCGCAAAACAGATCACCTGCGATCCAGACAGACTCTTTAAGATCTGTGTGGATGCGGCAATCCTCTCTACCGTGTTGGTTCCCCGAAGCACCTCATCCACAAAACACAGAACCTGCTGTTCTTCTTTGACCGCATCCAAAATACGCTTCAAGGACTTGATTTCCACGATATAGTAACTCTCTCCGCCCGCCAGATCATCCCGCAGACTCATGGAAGAATAGAGTCTGAAAAACGGCGCCCTGTAGCTTGCAGCCGCACAGGTATGGATTGTCTGGGCCAGAATGGTATTGATCGCTACCATTTTTAAAAATGTGGACTTGCCGGAAGCATTGGAGCCAGTCAGCAAAACACCTTTCGTAGCATCGATGCTGTTTTTCACCGGATGCTCCAACAGCACGTGATAACCGTCTTTGATAGAAACGCCTGCCTGTGCCGCATTCCCGTATTCCGGCAGACAAAAGCCTTCCTGCAGAGAAGCCCTGAACCAGCAGACAGAAACCGCTGCTTCCAAAAATCCGGCTAAAGAGATCAGCCTGTCCGCATCTGCCACATGCAGCCGCAGCTGCTTGACCATCCTGTTAAAGATGATCAGGTCCAGATGGAACATCATGCGCAGATAATCCAGGATCACTTCCAGCGGATTCCCGGAGGTCCGGCTGTCGCTGGCCGTAAACACCCAGAACGATCCTCTCCGGATCCCTTTCATCTTCTGGATGCACTCCCACATCCCGGTAAATTCTTTTTCGCAGGCCGGGATCTGCATGACACTGATCTTCTCTCCGGTCATGATCAGCCGCATGATATAGGCAAAGCTGATGATATAGGGCTCCATTTCGCGCTTATCCTTAAAATAGGTGACGATCTGATAGATTCCGAGCACTGAAATCCCTGCGATCGCCAGAGACAGCCGAAACGGAATCAGTGCAATCAGAGGAAAATACAGTGCGTTCATCAGATGATGCTTTTTATTACTGCGTTCCCCCAGCGCATCCAGATTCTCAATATAATCATACAGTGAATGCTTCCCTGTATATCCCAGTTCGCTCAGATACATCTGGAGATCCACACGGTCATCCGGATGCTCCCTGAACCATTGCATCACCTGCTCCATATGCTCCAGCTGTTCTCTGTTTTCCGACGGACTGCGGAGCAGATAATACAGATATTCCTCTCCGGTGGCTGAATGCGTATAATTCAGCCGCCGGAACACCTCATCCATATTCAAGTCATTCCACGTGATATCATCCAACTGCCCCTCCTCAGGGTGTCTGGTATAATACCCCTGAAGATGCAGCACATTTTCCACTGTATACTTCCGCTTCGGCATCGTCCCAAAATCATCATACAGGGACTGCCGAAACTCTTTTCTCCGCTTGGACTGCTGCACCATTTCACGGACGATCACCGCAAACAGGAGCACAAATATCACTGCTGTCACCAAAAGATATGCCATGTTTCCTCTCCGTTATCCCAGGCCGATTATGCTACCAGGAAGAATTTGATCAGGAAGATCACAGACAGCGCATAGGTCAGTACGGAGACCTCTTTCGCCTTACCGGTAAACAACTTCATTACGGTATATGCGATCAGTCCCAAACCGATGGCATGTCCGATGGATCCGGAGATCGGCATTGCAATCAGCATTAACGCAACCGGAACCGCCTGATACATATCGTCAAAATGAATATTCTTCAGACCGGCGATCATCAGCACACCTACATAGATCAGCGCAGAGGACGTTGCCGCCGCAGGGATCACTGCCGCAATGGGTGCCAGGAACATGCAGGCAAGGAACAGAATACCCGTTGTCAATGCCGTCAGACCGGTACGTCCGCCTGCCTCTACCCCGGATGCAGATTCAATAAAAGTAGTTACCGTGGAGGTACCTGTTGCAGAACCTGCAACGGTTCCGATCGCATCTGCGAGCAGCGCCTGCTTCATCTGCGGCATCTTGCCATTTTTATCCAGCATACCTGCTCTGCTGGCGGTACCCACCAGAGTGCCGATCGTATCAAACATATCAATGATACAGAAGGTCACGATCAGTGTGATCATGGTAAACCAACCCACCTGGGCGAAGCCTGAAAAATTAAATTTAAATAATGTTGTCTCCACCATATCTGCAAAAGGAGGTACAAAAGAAGCTCCCTGCAGACTTGCAAACGGATTATTGCCAAGGAAAGCCGCTTCGCCGATCCAGTAAACAATGCTGGCTGCCAGCATGCCGATGATCACAGAAGCCTTCACGCCTTTATGCGCCAATACAATAATCACAAACAGACCGATAAACATCGTCACAACCGTCAGAACCATCTCCGCATAGCCGCTGCCCATCTGGGTCTGTGCAAGACTCGGCGTCAATGCGCCGAAGAAATCTCTCATCACGTAAAACGGTCCGCCGTTTTCAGAGTAGATGCCTTTGTTGGAACCGAGACCAATGTTCATCAGCATCAAACCGATTGCAGGGGCAATACCCAATCTGACCCCAAGCGGAATGGCATCCACGATCTTTTCCCGGATATTCAGAAGGGACAGAACAATAAATACCAGACCTTCGATCAGGATGATACACAGCGCCGCCTGATACGATGCAAGATACGTCATCCCCGTGATCGCAACAATATTGGTTGTGACAACCGCAAAGAAACTGTTCAAGCCCATACCGGGAGCCATGGCAAACGGTTTATTCGCCGCAAACGCCATCACAAACATACCGATTGCAGAGGCGATACAGGTTGCCATAAACACACCGTTCCACAGGGAAGCTCCCTCTGCGCCGAATCCGGTCAGCAGATTCGGATTTAAGGCAATGATATATGCCATTGTCATGAAAGTGGTGAGTCCGGCAATGATCTCGGTTTTTACATCCGTGCCGTTCTCTTTGAGTTTAAAGGTCTTCTCTAACATTTCTTTCCCTCCTGCGTAAATACTCATAATCTATGGTGTCGAAAGCCGGCCCGCCTTCGATAACCTACCCGCTATATTTTCTGCCTCATTGAATCTGTTCCCCGCCGAATCCATACGGCAACAGTTCTCCCAATGAAAATGCTTTGTAATCACTTCCGCTGATCGCTGCAAAGATCTGAAACTCTTTTGTACAGAATTCCTGCATCACCTGCCTGCAGATCCCACAGGGATACGCATAGTCCGTGGGGGCGCACCCGATCCTGCCCCCTGCGACCGCCAATGCCACAAAATCCCGCACGCCCTCACTGACAGCTTTATAAATTGCAGTGCGCTCCGCACAATTCGTGGCACTGTAGGAAGCGTTCTCAACATTACACCCCTGAAAGATCCTGCCGTCCGCCGTAAGTAACGCCGCTCCCACCGCATAACCAGAATAAGGTGCATACGCGTTTTCTCTTGCTGCGAGCGCAAGACCAATCAATCGCTCTCTTTCTTCTCCCGTCACTGCTTTCCCCTCCGCGCATCCCGTTCTTCAGACAGATGCGCCAAATTTTTTCACACTCTCTGTCACAAGCTTTTGGAATCGGGGAGCCGCTTCGTCCGCCGCTTCCTGTACCTCTTTGTGGTTGAGCGGTGTCGCAGACATTCCCGCCGCCAGATTGCTGATACAGGAAATGCCGCATACCTTCAGTCCGCAATGATTGGCCGCGATCGCCTCCACCACCGTGCTCATCCCCACAGCGTCACATCCAAAACTCCGCAGCATCCGGATCTCAGCCGGGCTCTCATAGGACGGACCGGTCAACTGCGCATAAACACCTTCCTGGAGATAAATTCCATTTTCCTTTGCTGTCGTCCGGATGATCTCCTGAAGCTCCGGACGATAGACTGCACTCATATCCGGGAAGCGCACACCCAGAGTATCCAGATTGGCACCGATCAACGGATTCGGCGCAAACACAGAAATATGATCCCTGATCAGCATCAGATCTCCCGCGTGAAAAGACGGATTCACCCCGCCTGCCGCATTGGTCAAAAACAGGATCTCCGTCCCCAGAAATTTCATCAGTCGTATCGGCAATACCACATCCGATATGGCATAACCCTCATAGTAATGCACTCTGCCTTTCATGCATACGATTGGAACCTGATCCACATATCCGAATATGAACTTTCCCGCATGTCCGGGCACTGTGGATACCGGAAAGCCTTTGATCTCCGTATAAGCGATCTCCGCACATATGTCAATCTGCTGCGCATAATCCCCCAATCCGGATCCCAGCACAATTCCGACTTTCGGCACAAAATCTGTTTTCTCCCGAATCGCATTCAGGCAACTCAGTAGCTTGTCATACACCGGATTATCCGTCATAAATACCCTCCCGCAATTGTCAAAAAATTCTAGATTTATTATACCTAATTTGGGAACAAAAAGCAATTCATTTGTTTTATGCCACAACATATGGTATACTGCAATTATAGACCACCCATTTGGAGTGATCCACTCAGGAAATACCGGGGAGTTATATTCATGAAACAGGGAAAAAGAAATCGTATCGAATATTTTTTGATCTTTTTATATTTTGCGCTGTACTGTATCATCTGCCTGTCCATGATCGTGGAACAGCCCTTTAACAATCCGCCGGATGAACTCAACCGCTACCGCATTCCGCTCTATATCATGGAGCACGGTTCGCTGCCTAACGGCTACGAAGAGTCTATCCGCATTCCCGGGTATGGTTTTTCCTACGCATTTCAACCGATCCTGCCCTACATGTTCATGGGATTCGCCATGCGTCTGGTCAGGCATTTCACTGCAAATGCCTCTGTTCTGTTGTACACTGCAAGGCTGGTCAATTTTTCCTTCGGTCTTGTAATGGCTGTTTTTATGTTGCTTCTGTCCGAAAAATGGCTTCGAAACCGATACCTGCAGTATCTGTTTTGCTTTTTTGTGATGTTTCTTCCGCAGAGCATTTTTCTCCACACCTATGTGAATACAGATTCCTGCAGCATGATGTCGATTGCCATGATCCTTTACGGATTAACCTGTGCACTGGAGGATCATTTCTCCTACCGCTCCTGCATGATCCTATCTATAGGAATTATTTTCTGTGCTTTGTCCTATTATAATGCATACGGATTTGTCTTAAGCAGCATACTGCTCTTTTTTGCACATTACTTTTCGGTAAAGCACCACAAAATACAGATACAATTTCTTCCGTTGCTGCAGAAAGGCAGTTTTATCTGTATTCTGGTACTTCTGGGCATCGCCTGGTGGTTTCTCCGCAGTTATCGCCTTTATGACGGGGATTTTCTCGGTCTTCATGCCAGAGATCTGTGTGCAGAACTTTATGCCTACGACTACTTAAAGCCCGGTTCCCGGGAAACCTATCAGACCCTGGGGTATACGATTGGAACCATGCTCACAAAGTCTGATTTTACGGTCTTGTCCGTCAACAGTCTGATCTGTATGTATGGTCCTATGTCCATCTACACAGCGCTCTGGGTTTATCGGCTTTACAAACTGTATTTTAGTCTCAGTCTTTTTTGCGTCCTGCCGCTTTCCGTCCTGACTGCCCATTGGAAACTTTCCCCTCATTTACTTACGGGCGGAATCCATTTCCGGCATCGCAAAAATCTGACTGTTTTTTTTCACATGAATATGATTTTATGTATGCTGATCCCATTGCTCTTAAGTATCATTTATTCCTATTATTCCGATCTGCAGCCTCAGGGCCGCTATCTGATGCCCATGCTGATCCCTCTTTGCTATTATTCCGTAAGAGGGTTGGAAAAAGGACTGCAATTTGTCTGTCTCATCTTGGAAAAAGTGACAAAACAACCTGTGAGCAAAGATTGCTATGATCATATACTCACAGGCTGCTGCTTGGTCTTTCTTTTCCTGATCGTCATCATGTTGTGTATCACAGTATATGGATATGCTTTTCCTGCATGGCAGGACAGTGATCAGTGGGACATCCCCATCCATCTCAGCACTTAAATGATAATGCAGACCATACCGCCGTTGGAATCGTTGACAATCTTCTGCATGGTATCCTGAAGCTTGATCTGACTCTCATCACCGATTGCGGAAACCTTGGTATTAATTCCGTCGTTTACCAGCTGTTCCACGGTCTTTCCGAAGATATTGGTCTCCCAGATACCGTCTCCCGTGTCTGCCTGGTTGATATATGTCACCAGATCCTGTGCCTGCTGTTCATTGCCTACGATGGGGGCGATCTCTGTTTCAATATTGGCCCGGATCATATGTATGGACGGGCTGATTGCCTTGATCTTAACCCCATATTTGTTGCCATGACGGATCAGTTCCGGTTTCTCCAACTGAATCTCCTCCCGCTCCGGCGTCACCACACCATAACCCTTTCCGCGCACTGCATTCACGGCATCCAAAACCTTGGCATATTCTCTCCGCATTTCCGAGAATTCCTGAAGCTTGCCGATCAGCTGATATTCATCCCGTATCTCTTCCCCGGTCATATCGGAAAGCATATCATAGTAATAATCTTCCTCCACATCCATCTGTACTTTCACAGTACCGTTATCCAGCGAAACTTCATCCATTTTACAACGTTTTACATAGTCGCTGTCCATGGTGACAGGCTTCTCCATGATATCCCGGATCGTATCGTAATCTTTCATCATTGCCCTTACGCAATCTGTTATTTCCCGCTTCATCTGATTGTCCGCAGGCAGCATCTCTACCCATTTCGGCATATATAATTCAATCGCCGCAATCGGAAATTCATACAAAACATGTTCCAGGATCCGATTGATGTCCTCCTTTTTGAGCTGCTCGCAATTCACCGGCAGCACCGTTACATTGTACTTTTCCTCCAGTTCTGCCGCCAGCCGCTTGGTATCCTCAGAATAAGGTTTCTGACTGTTCAAAATGACCACAAAAGGCTTGCCGATATCCTGCAGCGCCCGCACGGTGCGCTCCTCCGCCTCCAGATAAGCAGTTCTGGGCAGTTCCGTGAAGCTGCCGTCCGTGGTGATCACCATACCGATGGTGGAATGGTCGTTCATCACCTTATCCGTCCCGATCTCTGCCGCCTGGGTAAAGGGAATTTCCTCCTCAAACCAAGGTGTTTTCACCATACGTTCCTTATCTTCCTCCAGGTGACCGCTGGCGCCGTCCACCATGTATCCCACACAATCGATCAGACGTACTTTCAGCTCCACATCGTCATTCAGTCGGATCAACGCCGCTTCGTTGGGAATAAATTTCGGCTCTGTTGTCGTGATTGTTTTCCCTCCTGCGCTCTGAGGCAGTTCATCCACCGCCCGTGCCAGCGCATTTTCATCCTCCATGTTCGGCAGCACCAGTTCGTCCATAAACCGCTTGATAAAAGTGGATTTTCCGGTGCGCACCGGGCCCAGCACACCGATATAGATCTCGCCACCGGTCCTTTTCTGTATATCGGAATACAGATCGTATGTATGATTTGCTGTATGATGATCCATAGAAAAACCTCCTGTTAATACTGTTACATGTATATGCAGGAGGTTTCCAAAAATGCTATTTTATTTCATCACAATGCGCTTGAAATTCTTTTTGCCGCGCTTCACTACCATACCTTCTCCGGCAAACTGTTCCGGCTCATAAACAGTCTTCACATCCGCCACTTTCTCACCGTCTACCGTGACGCCGCCCTGCTCCACCGCACGACGCGCTTCGGAACGGGATGCACACAGACCGGAGGACGCCAGTACACCCAGAATATCAATCTTGCCGTTCAGGAAATCCGCTTCCTGCAATTCATAGGTAGGCATCTCCGCAGCCGCACCACCGGCAAACAATGCTCTGGCGCTCTCCTGCGCCTTGTTCGCCTCCTCTGTACCGTGTACCATCTGCGTCAGTTCAAATGCCAGAATTTCCTTCGCCTGATTCAGCTGACTGCCTTCCCACTTATCCATCTCGTCGATCTGCTCCAAAGGAAGGAAGGTCAGCATGCGCAGGCATTTGAGCACATCCGCATCACCGATATTTCTCCAATACTGGTAGAACTCAAAGGGAGATGTCTTGTTCGGATCAAGCCACACTGCACCTTTTTGGGTCTTGCCCATCTTCTTACCCTCGGAATTTAACAATAAGGTGATGGTCATGGCGTAAGCATCCTTACCCAGCTTTCTGCGGATCAGTTCCGTGCCACCCAGCATGTTGCTCCACTGATCGTCGCCACCAAACTGCATATTGCAGCCGTATTTCTCATACAGGCACAGGAAATCGTAGCTCTGCATGATCATGTAGTTAAACTCCAGGAAACTTAAACCCTTCTCCATACGCTGCTTGTAGCATTCCGCGGTCAGCATACGGTTTACGGAGAAATGCACGCCGATGTCCCTGATAAAATCAATATAATTCAGATCACGCAGCCAGTCCGCGTTGTTCACCATCATAGCCTTGCCTTCTCCGAACTCGATGAAACGGCTCATCTGCTTCTTAAAGCACTCGCAGTTGTGATCAATAATCTCCGTGGTCATCATGCTGCGCATGTCGGTACGTCCCGAAGGATCACCGATCATACCGGTACCACCGCCCACCAGTGCGATAGGCCGATTGCCCGCCATCTGCAGTCTCTTCATCAGGCACAACGCCATGAAGTGTCCGACATGCAGACTGTCCGCCGTGGGATCAAACCCGATATAAAACGTTGCTTTCCCGTTGTTGATTAACTCCTTGATCTCCTCTTCGTCCGTCAATTGTGCCAGAAGACCTCTGGCCTTCAGTTCGTCAAATACTGTCATCGTTCTCTCTCCTTTTTCTGCATTGATCGCACTAAAAAACTCGCCCTTCTCTTTATTCGAAAAGGACGAGTCAATTCCCGTGTTACCACCTTCATTCCCGCATAGCTCACACTCATGCGGCTTGGCAGGTATCCTGCAATACCTTCGGCATATATCGGTGCCCACCGTCAAAGCCTACTCTACATCAAATATATTTCGGTTTGCCGCTCCGGGATGTATTCCCATCAAGCTTTTCGCGCCTCTCACCCACCGGCTGCTCTCTGTGAAAAGGTGATCAATGGTACTATTTCCCTTCATTGCGTTATCTTTATATAGCTTTGTTCGAACATGCTTGTATTATACGGGCGAAAATTTCAAATGTCAATAGGGCTTTTCGCTATTTTTACTCCACTTGATCGTGGACTCTAAAATAATTTACTCCTAACTGACACCTGATCTGTGTCTGAATCAGCCAGTCAAACAGACCAAAAAACAACAAAAACACAATTCCCTGTGCTATTGGCTCCTCCATAGCATCTTTCGCAAAGCGCCAAAAAAGAAAATACACAACAGCAAGCGCTAATGGTATCGAAAAAGAAATCCGCATAATGAAATCACAAATATAATAAAGCAGCGCCCCATTCTCTTTCTTACTTACCGCTTTAAATAAAAGCAGAAAGATCACATTTCCAATCAACACTCCCGCCAAATACAAGGATTTTGTTGCGTCCATATAATAGTCCCCTATATAAGACTGCATAAGCTCAGATATCCTCATATCATTCAATACCAATATTACAGCAAAAGAAATCACCATAGCATACACCACCAAATTCAATGCTCTAAAAATATACCTTGCCGGTTTATATTTATACATTTACGCGCCCTCCATCCGCATTTTATTATCGCATTTAAACATAATATCGTGTAAATACAATTTTATAAACATCTACATCAAAATTATTTTAGCCCATTTTGCTCTAAAAGTCAATAGAACAAAACGGGCTGAATTATACTAAATACAAGCTAGTTAAACTAGTCGACTAGCTTATCCTTTTGACTAGGATTTATGCATTTTAAATTGTTTAGGAAGAGGGGACATCTGATGGTTTATACCAGAATCAAAGACCTGCGGACGGATTCGGATCTGACCCAGACACAGTTAAGTGATGCGCTGCATATATCCCAGCGGGCCTACTCTCACTACGAGAACGGGTCCAGAGACATTCCTACCGACATTTTGATCCGTCTCGCCGAATATTATAACGTCAGTATTGATTTTCTCTTAAATCGCACAGACAAAAAATAGCACGACTGTACCTATCCTTTTCGTACTCGTCGTGCTATCACTATTTATGCTACCGGAGCATTATGCTCACATCTTATTCACCATCAGCTTCACCATCGCCTGATTCAGCCCATCCACCGTCAGCTTATACATGGGGAACAGCTCCTTGATTGCCGTCTCCGCCTCTCGCCAGGGTGCTCTGCCCGGCGCCATCTTTGGATTCAGCCACACCACTTTCTTATAATGCCGCTTCACCAGCTTCAGCCAATCATAGCCGGACAATCCGCCGTTGGGTCCGCGGTAGTTTCCCGTGGTGGAATACAGTTCCTCCGGCGCCATGGCCGCATCCCCCACAATGATCACCTTGTAATCGCTGTCCACATTCCGGAACATCCATTCCGTGTCGATCCAGTCTCCGTTCTCGCACTCCGGCGTCTTATACAATTTGGAATAAATACAGTTGTGAAAATAATAGGTCTTCACGTCCTTATAGTGATTGGACTTGTGCACCGCCTGGAACAGATCGTTCAGCAGACTGCTGAAGGGGATCATGGTTCCGCCGGAATCCATCAGAAGCAACAGTTTCACCGCATTCTTACGGGGTTTCTTCATGACGATCTGCAGGCAGCCGCCGTTATTGCAGGTCTTGTCCACCGTGCCGTCAATATCCAGCTCCGTCTCCGGAATATCCAGCCTGGAAGAAAACTGTCTGAGCTTGCGGAACGCTAGCTGGAACTGTCTGTTATCCAGCACCTTATCGTCGCGGAAATCCCGATACTTCCTGGCTCCCACCACGGAAAACGCCGACTGATACCCTGTCTGTCCGCCCACGCGGACGCCGCCCACATTGCCGCCCATATTGCCGAAAGAAGTCTTGCCCATAGTGCCGATCCAAAAGCTGCCGCCATTGTGCTCCTCGTTCTGATCACGCAGACGCTGCTTAAAGGTCTCCTCTACATCCTCCTTGTCCACCTGAATATCCTCCATCTGGTTCAGATGGGCTCTCGCCTCCTCATGAGCAAGCTCCATCATATCGGACTTATCCAGCCACCGGAGCATCTGCGCGCCGACCTCCGTCTCGTGCTGCGCCGCCTTGAAACATTCCTCAAACGCCATATCAAATTTATCATAATCCGTCTCGCTCTTCACCAGGATCATCCGCGCCACATAGTAAAACTGTGTCAGGGAACTGCCGCACAGTCCCTTGTCCAACGCCTCCTGCAGCGTCAGGAACTCTCCCAGTGTCACATGCAACCCCTTTTCTCTGAGCGTCTCAAAAAATTTTATAAACATACCTTAAATTTCCCCTGTCAAAATCTGACCATTCCTATATCCCGCGATCAGCTTATCCAGCCATGCATCCTGATACCCCAAAACCAGGCTGTCATAAATTAACCCAAAATCATCCGAAACATATTCCGAAAGTTCCCCCGGTATATGATCCTCAATGATCATAAACGCGTTTTCGCATACCCGTTCTTGTTCTTCCCCATTTTTCTCCGTATAGCTTTGTTCATTCTTTAATGATTCTAATGCGTGATAGACACGAAGCCATTCAGTTTCAAACGGATCATGATCACGCCCGTCCAGCAAAGCGTTTACCGTATTCTCATCCAAACAGGAAAATTCTATTTCCCCCAAACAATCCAAGAGTGCTTCAACCAGATCTGCAACCATTTGTTTATATGATCTCCTTTTTGAAAGCTATTAGATTCAAAGCTATTAAATCCCCTTCCATAAAAAATCACTTGACAATTCCTTCATATATTCATAAGATAAATGTAAAAGGAATGGGTTTGTTACCGCCTGACATATCGTCTAAAGCGGTTTGCTCGTTTCTTTTTTTATATTAACAAAATCATACAAATATCTGTTATGATCCGATGCATGTCGTATAACCATTTCTATACGAAACTGATTAAACCGCTCTATATCTCCCGCCTCATTCATCACCGGTAATTGAAATCTACAAGTATAGCGATACCACCCATATTTTGCGTTTGAACTATGCTTTTGTTCCATATTGGGTTGGTATCTTTCATTTGTTGCATTCTCTATTAATTCTATAATCGCCTGTGCAGCATTAGCCTTTGCTTTTGCAAAAGCTCCCATTAATTTCTTAGTATCTTTAGACCAACAAAATTCATCAGCAAAGCTGCCATCTATGCGAATTTCACAACCTTTTTCCAATATTTTCGCACTCATATTCCGATACCTTGACAAATATCCTTCAACATCTTTCCAATCGACAGAACGTTTACCTTTGAATTTTATGCTGCTTATTGTAACTATCTTATTATTGTTATCATCTGTACATATGTATACATTTTCAGATTCAAACAATATTTTCTTTTTCCACTCTGTCTCGCTCTTTACATGGATCATCCGCGTCTGAACATACAGCGCGTTCATGCATTTTACAGTGTATTGGAATGTTTTACCAGTTCCATGTCCTCGTCCTTCTTCACCACAACCCCGATAAACGGCAATGCGGACCGGATCGTATCCGCGGAGATGCCGCCGATCTGCAGCGCATTCACCCAGTCGATCAGCTCCGATGTGCTGGGTTTCTTACGGATATCCCGCATGTCGCGGATATTGTAGAACACCTCCATGGCCTGCGCCAGCAGATGCTCTTCTACATCCGGAAAATGCACTCGCACAATCTCCTCCATTAACTCCTTGTCCGGGAAATCGATATAATGGAAAATGCAGCGACGCAGGAACGCGTCCGGCAGCTCCTTCTCCGCATTGGAAGTGATGATCACAATGGGACGGTGCTTTGCCTTCACCGTGCGCTTGGTCTCATTGATATAAAATTCCATCTGATCCAGCTCCCACAACAAGTCATTAGGGAACTCCAGATCCGCCTTATCAATCTCATCGATCAAAAGCACAACCTGCTCCTCACTGTCAAAGGCCTCACCAAGCTTTCCGAGCTTGATATAGCGGGCAATATCGTCCACGCCTTCCTCGCCGAACTGTCCGTCGTAGAGACGCTGAATGGTGTCATACACATACAAGCCCTCCTGCGCCTTGGTGGTAGACTTGATATTCCAGATGATCAGCTTCTTTCCCAATGCCTTGGCCACGGCCTCCGCTAACATGGTCTTTCCGGTGCCGGGTTCCCCTTTGATCAAAAGAGGTTTTTTTAACGCCATGGCGATATTTACACTGGCCATCAGCTCCTCGCTCGCCACATATTCTTTTGTTCCCTGGAACGTTGTTCCCTGGGACAAAGTTTCCTGATTTGACGCTTTTTGTGTTTCTTGATTTTCCATTTTATTTGACCTCATTTCTATTGCATTATTTTCTATTGCATTATTTTTTTTAATATTTCTGTTATACAAACCGGAAATTATTTATTTCTCACCATACTTCTTTTCGACAACTAAACTATAAATAGCCATCGTCACTATTGTTTCAATCATTACACCCAGTACTGACAGTAGTAAATATGGACTATTTTGCCCACTTAATAATGGTGTTCCTAAAATAACAAAAATCATACCATAACTAATAAACAGCTTACCTGTTGCACGATTATATCCTTTTATATCGTTTACCGAAATCGGATTTATGTTGGCCCAAAATCCCACTGCTTTTTGGGAAAACAAGGCTCTTATTCCAATACAAATAATAGCTAAACCAACTACTACCCATATTATGAACCCGATTTCTGCTCCGCTCATGTCAACTTCTCCTCACGACTAACTTCGATTTGTCATACCGGCAATACAAATGTAAAAGAGACCATTTTTATTACATTATTTATATTGCATTATTTCAATCACATTCTCTCGTACCAGTTAGTCTTATGTTACACTATTTCACTGGCAAACGCAAGCTTGCGTTTCGGTTCGGTTCATGCTATCATTAGTCTGATATTTTTAAATCTGACCTTTATTTTTAGGAGGTAATTCTGAATGAATAAGGTGAAATTATGCGCAGTGATCTATCTGATCGCCGCTGTATTTGGATATATAAATGCAATTATGCAATTTAGGGATCCCGAAGGCTCCATGGGAGGCATATGGCTCCTCATCGCCTTGGTAATGACCGGCTTATCTGCTTTTTACTTTTTTAAAAGAGGACGTTAAAACTTATAGAAACGAGGTACAACATCATGTCTCATACTACACATTACCATCAGACATTATCCTTTGAGGTCTTTCCTCCCAAAAAGGATGACGAATTCGAAGCGGCCTACGAGGTATTGAATAAATTGAGTGCCTTAGAGCCTGCTTTCATCAGTGTCACCTATGGTGCAGGCGGAAGCCGTTCCAAAAAGACCATCGACATTGCTTCCTACATTCAGAATACACTGCATATTCCGGCACTGGCACATATGACCTGTGTAGGCAATAAAAAAGATGAGCTTATGAATGTCTATGAGGAATTGAAAAAAGCAAATGTATCAAAAGTACTGGCACTGCGCGGCGACAGGCCCAAAGACATGACGGACGAACAGTTTGAAGGCAGGGATTTCGCCCACGCAAGCGATATGATCGGCTTTCTGAAAGAACATACCGATCTGGAGATTGCGGCAGCCTGCTATCCCGAAAAGCATCCGGAGTCTTTCAGCCTGGAAGCCGATCTGCGCTATCTAAAATTAAAACAGGATTGCGGTGCGGATTTCTTTATCACCCAGATGTTCTTTGACAACGATGACTTTTACACGTTCCGGGATAAGGCGCTCCAGAAAGGCATTACCCTGCCGATCCATGCAGGCATCATGCCCATCACTACTTCAAAACAGATCGGCACTACCATCTCGCTGTCCGGTTCCAGTGTTCCCAAAGCACTGGCTGACATTATTGCCAAGTACAGCGATGACCCGGAGGATATGCGCAAAGCCGGTATAGACTACTGCATCCGCCAGATTTTAGACTTAAAGCAGGTGGGCGTGGACGGCATTCATATCTACTCCATGAACAAACCCAAGACCACCACAGAGATTGTGGAAGCGATCAAATAAAAATTCATTCCAATAAAAAAACCGCGCCCGGGCAGATGTAGGCTATCTGCCCGAGAAAACACGGCTACCACTTTCTAGGGGCTATTATTCAATTCTCCTACCAAGCACCTGTAACACGTCTCTGATTTCCAGTCCACAGGAATGTAAGTGCTGCCTACACATTACAGGGTTATCATGGTCAGTTCCTGGTGTCAGGGTTGGAAGCCGGCGCGGGTCAGTGGCAAACCACTCAGTACAATCTTATTCTAGCACAAAACACACAATAAAATCAATAACTCCCGCCCTAATTTGGCGGGAGTCTTTTTTATTGTTTTTCCCATGCGTCATCCGATATCTCCGTCTTCTTATCCCGGAGCATCAGTTCTTTCACAGCTGCCGCTGCGCTCTTGTTCTCGAACAGGATCGCGTTCACCTGTTCAATGATGGGTAACTGTACATTGTATTTTTTAGCCAGTCCCATAGCCGCTTTGGCGGAATAGACACCCTCCACCACCATCTTGACCTCATCCATAGCTTCCTGCATGGTCTTGCCCTGTCCCATGAGGATACCGGCCCGACGGTTTCTGGAATGCATCGAAGCACAGGTCACGATCAGATCACCAATCCCGGACAATCCGTTGAATGTCTCAGCCTTTCCTCCCATAGCAGTGCCAAGTCTTGCGATTTCCGTGATCCCTCTTGTGATCAGCGCCGCCTTGGTATTATCTCCGTAACCGAGACCGTCCGCCATACCGGCAGCCAATGCCACCACATTTTTCAGTGCAGCTCCCAGCTCCATTCCCAGAATATCCGGACTGATATAGACACGGAATACTTCGCTCATAAACAAATCCTGTATGTACTCTGCCGTTGCCTTACTCTTCGCTCCCACTACGATCGTCGTAGGCATGCCGCGCCCCACTTCCTCCGCATGGGACGGTCCGGAAAGTACCGCCACATCCGCCTGAGGGATTTCCTGCTCGATGATCTCCGAAAGTGTCATCAGCGTGTTCTCTTCGATTCCCTTCGCCACATTGACGATCTTCTGATCCTTTTCGATCAGCTTGCTTAGTCTGGCTGCGGTCGCCCTGGTGAAAGAACTTGCCACCGCCATCACCAACAGATCCTTCCCCGCGACTGCCTCCTTATCATCCATGGTAAACTGCATATCGTCCGGCAGTTTTACACCGGGCAGCATCTTATGCTCATGATTCTGAGAAAGCATCTCATATTCGGACTGCACCGGGGACCACACCGCCACCTCATGCCCGTTATTGTGCAACAGTACGGAGAGAGCGATTCCCCAGGTACCGCCTCCTAAAATCGTAATCTTTGCCATTATCACAGCCCCCTTTTATTTTGTGTCCTGTTCCGCTTTCTTTTCTGCGGGATGCTCCACATCCAGTTTATTCTTTTTTGTAATATAAGTTTTTCGCTCCTCTCCCCGAAGCAGACGCTTGATATTTGCTCTGTGCTGCCAGAATCCCATCGCCGAAAGCAAAAATACGATTACATACATCTCATTCAGCGTCGCCTGGGTTGCACCCGCAAACACTCCCAACTGCCCGCAGATGACGATCTGTATCATAAAGCCCACATACACCAGAAGAGATCCCAGCGATACCAGATGGGTAATAAAGAAATTTCCAAAAAACAAAAGCAGTCCTGTAGGAATGAAATACGGGTGAAAGGACAAGATCAACCCTCCTGTGGCCGCCACACCTTTTCCACCCTTAAATCCCATATAAAACGGAAAATTGTGTCCCAGGACCGCACCTGCTCCCGTATACAGACAAAGCAGATACTTGATCTCCGGATAAACCGGACCAAAGACCAGTTTGGTCAGGATCACCGCTATAATACATTTGAACAGATCACCGATCAGTACGATCGCACCGGCTTTTTTCCCCAGCACCCGCAATGCGTTGGTGGTACCCGCGTTACCGCTTCCGTATTCACGGATATCAATGCCGTGCGCCTTTCCGTAAAAATAAGATGTCTGAAACAGACCGAACAAATAACCAATCGCCAAACTGATCAATCTCTGTACCATATCTATGCCTCTTATCCCTCATCTATCTCTTATTATTTTTCCTCATTACGCTCTCTGATAATAAACTTCAACGGTGTTCCCCGGAACCCAAACGTATCCCTGATCTGATTCTCAATATACCTTGTATAGGAGAAATGCATCAGCTCCTTGTCGTTCACAAAGATCACGAACGTCGGGGGCTTCACCGCAACCTGGGTGATATAATACAGCCGCAGTCTCTTGCCTTTATCCGAAGGCGGCTGCTGCATCGCCACGGCCTCCGACATGATCTCGTTGAGCACACCGGTAGCCACACGCATGGCATGATTCTCGCTGACCATATCGATCGTCTCAAATAACTTGTCCAACCGTTGGCCTGTCTTCGCCGAAATAAACAGGATCTCTGCATACGGCATAAAGGACAGCGTATTTCTCACCTTTTCCGTAAAACGATAGATGGTCTTATCATCCTTTTCCAGCGCATCCCATTTATTGACTGCAATGATCACCGCTTTCCCTCTGTCATGAGCAATGCCTGCGATCTTCGCATCCTGCTCCGTCACGCCTTCCACCGCGTCAATCACCAGCACCACGATCTGCGCACGCTCCACTGCGCTGACCGTACGAATGATCATGTAGCGCTCCAGTTCTTCTTTGATCTTGTTCTTGCGCCGCAGACCTGCCGTATCAATAAAGACATATTCTTTGTGATTGTACCTGATCTCGGTGTCCACCGCATCTCTCGTGGTTCCGGCAATATCGGACACGATCAGCCTGTCCTCACCCAACAGTTTATTGATCAGCGAGGATTTTCCCACATTGGGTTTTCCTACGATTGCCACACGGGGTCTCTCGTCTTCCTCTTCCTCACCGGTATCCTCCGGAAAGTATTTCATAACCTCATCCAGCATATCTCCCAGTCCCATGCGGTTTGCCGCCGAGATTGGATGAGGATCACCGATGCCCAGATTGTAGAACTCGTAGACATCCGCCATATACTTGTCAAAACTGTCCACCTTATTGACCACCAGCACGACCGGTTTCTGAGATCGTCTGAGCATATCAGCCACTTTGGAATCAGCGTCCTGCAGCCCCTGCTTCACATCCACCAAAAACAGGATCACATCCGCCGTTTCCATAGCGATCTCCGCCTGCATACGCATCTGGGAAAGGATAACATCCTTGGAATCCGGCTCAATACCGCCTGTATCGATCAGCGTAAAATTCCGATCCAGCCAAGTTACATCCGCATAGATACGATCCCTGGTAATACCGGGGGTATCTTTTACAATTGATATATTTTCTCCCGCCAACGCATTGAACAGCGTGGATTTTCCCACATTGGGCCGCCCCACCACCGCCACGATCGGCTTGGATTTCTTCTTCGCCATCTCAAATCTCCTGTTCTCATACTTACCTGACTATTCCTGTTCCGACAATCTGCCGTGCCTCCTTAGCATTCGCCAAGAGCAGCTTCCAATATGCCGTCAAGGAAATCATATCCACTAGATTTTACAATATAAATCGGAACTTGTAAAGTTTCTTCCAGATCTGCCACCGTCAGATCATCCAAAAACACGGTTTCTCCGCTTCTGAGGACATTTTGCGGCAGAAGAAGCATTCTGCCTAACTCCTCATTTTTCAGCTGCGTGGCAAGATCCTGACCGGTCAAAAGCCCGGATACCGTGATCCGCTCTCCGAAAAAATCATTTCGGATCGGATACAGCCGGATGTCTATCTGCGGATACTCCTGCATCACTGTGTCACACATACGCTGAATATAGGGATATGCCAGGCGTCCCGTTGCCATGGATATCCGGATCTTCTCCCCGTCCTCGCCGTCTGCAACCGACTTTGCTGCAGCGTTTAATCGTGCATCCCCGCGTTTTCTCTCGACGGCATCCGCAAACTCATTCATGAGAAGCCGCAACATACCCACGCCGTTTTCCAACTGCAGATACCCGTCATACCGCGCTTCCTCCGGAAGTTCTCTGTCCGCCAGAATGTACCACTCATCGCTGGCATGTACAAAGTGTATGCCATACTTTTGATAGCATATTTTCTGATATTTCTCAATCAGGTCTATGACACCCTTCGCATCTTCTTTTTCAAAAGGCTCCAGCGGATACAGTCCGTCACGATATTTGGACAATCCTACCGGAACCACCGATACGCTCTCCAGGTTGGGAATGTACTTCATCAGCTCTTTGATACTGAACTCCAGCTCTTTTCCGTCATTGACACCCTTGCAGAGTACAATCTGGCCGTTCATGATGATTCCCGCCTCATGCAGCTTGTCCACTTTTTTCAAAGCTTCACCCGCAAACCGGTTATTCAGCATCTTGCAGCGCAGTTCGGGATTCATCGCCTGAAACGAAATGTTGATCGGCGAAAGATGATACCTGCATATTCTGTCAATGTCATGCTCAGACATATTGGTCAGTGTCACATAATTCCCCTGCAAAAAGGATAGTCTGGAGTCATCGTCTTTAAAATAAAGCGTTTCCCGCATGCCTTTGGGCATCTGGTCGATAAAGCAGAAAATGCATTTATTATGACAATGCCTGTATTCATCCATCAATCCCTGCTCAAATTCAATCCCCAGATCCTCATCCGGATCCTTATCGATCTCCAGCAGCCACTGTTCCCCATCCGGCTTCTCAACCAAAACTTCAATATAGCTGTCCTGAATCAAAAACTGATAATCAAAAATATCTTCTATTTCGGTATTGTCTATGGCAAGGATCTTGTCACCGGCTTCGATCTCCAGTTCTTCGGCGATGCTGCCCTGTTTAATTGTTTTTACGATGTGCTGCTTCTTCATAGTTCTTTTTGCCGCAGCTTCGCTGCTTTCTCGTGTGCTTCGCACACGGCTTTTCTCTCCACTCCGTGGTGTATACTCGAAAAGCCGCAGCTTCGCTGCTTTCTCGTGTGCTTCGCACACGGCTTTTCTCGTTAATAGATGCACGAAAAACAAATGCCGCTTTCGGCGGCGCTTGTTTTTCTTTTGCATCTATTATACTAGAAATTTCTTGACGTGTCACTACCGGAATGTTATAAATAATATTGTAAAATTTCTTTACGGAGGATAATCATGCCTAATTTACGTGAACTTGAAAATGCTATGCCCGTTGCCCCGTTGAAGATCGTCGCTTTGCCTTCCGCAGAGCGTATGGGACATCGGATCAATGATTATATGGTCAGTTTCCGGAAAAACATCAATAATGATAAAGTGAAGAATGACCCTGCATTTCACGGATATATTGAAAATAATTATCTGTTGGATATCAAGGTTCCCCGTTTCGGAAGCGGTGAGGCCAAAGCAGAGATCGGAGAAACGATCCGCGGCAAGGATATTTTTATTCTGGTGGATGTATGCAATCACAGCATTACCTATCAGATGAACGGTTACACCAATCATATGTCCCCCGATGATCATTATCAGGACTTAAAGCGTGTGATCGCTGCCTGCAATGGCAAAGCACACCGCATCAATGTGATCATGCCTTTCCTGTATGAGGGCAGACAGCATAAGAGAAACGGACGTGAATCCTTAGACTGTGCATACGCGCTGGAAGAATTACGCAATATGGGAGTCAGCAATTTCATTACTTTTGATGCTCATGATCCCAGAGTTGCGAATTCTACTCCGTTAAACGGCTTTGATAATTTCACACCACCCTACCAGTTCATTAAAGCACTTTTGAACGCAGAGGACGACCTGATCATAGACAAAGATCATCTGCTGGTGATCAGCCCCGATGAAGGTGCCTTAGACCGCGCAATTTATTTTGCCAGCGTTCTCGGAGTAGATACCGGCATGTTCTACAAGCGCCGCGACTATTCCACCATTGTAAACGGCAAGAATCCCATTGTGGCCCATGAATTTCTCGGAGATAATATTGACGGCAAGGACATCATTATCATTGACGATATGATCTCTTCCGGCGGAAGCATGTTGGATACCTCCAAGCAGCTGAAGAAAATGAATGCACGACGGGTATTCATCTGCTGCACTTTCGGTCTTTTCACAGACGGTCTGGCCGCTTTTGATGCCGCTTATGAGCGGGGCGACTTTGACAAGGTAGTGACCACGGATCTCACCTATTTGCCGCCGGAACTGCGCAGCAGACCCTACTTTATCGAGGCAGACATGAGTAAATTTATTGCGTCCCTCATCGACTTTATGAACCATGATGTTTCGCTCTCCAACGTACTCGCTACAACAGAGAAAATGCAGAGCATTCTGCAGGCATACAATGACCGCAAGCAGGTCGATATGGATTTTGCCTAATCTTGCGGTAACTGCATTCAGAAAATTGCATGAAAAAGCACCGGTGTCTGTGTTATCACAGCCCGGTGCTTTTATATTCCGGAAAAGCCATCACTGCCTTAAACAGATCTCCGTCCAGCTGGATATCAAACTCACCATTCTGTGCCTCAACCAGATTCTTGGTGATATAGAGTCCCAATCCGCTGCCCTCAGTCGTACGGGAGGAATCTCCCCGGATAAAACGTTCCGTGAGGTCATTCGCCTTGATGTTCATCTGACGCTCAGAAATATTTTTGATGGATGCAACGACCATCCTGCCTTTTTCCCGTTCTTCCATGTCAAGATCAATATACACACGGGTATGCTCCATCGCATATTTATAAACATTGTTGAACAGATTCTCCATGACGCGCCACATTCTGCGGCTGTCCGCATAAACATATGCCGGCATATTCCGTTCCTCAAAGATGATCTGCAGTCCTTTATCCGACATGCGCTCTGACAGTTCCCCAATGGACTGATTGATCAGCTCCGTCAGATTCAGCCGTTCCATATGAAACTCAATATTTCCGGAGGATAATTTGGAAGCTTCCACAAGGTCATCCGTCAACTGCTTTAATCGCTGTGACTTTGTATCCAGTACATCAATATAGTCCTTCGCCGGCTCATCCTGAATGTCCAACCGCTTTAACAGATCCACATAACTGATAATAGACGTCAAAGGGGTCTTGATATCATGGGATACGTTTGTGATCAGATCCGTCTTCATCTGCTCGTCTTTCATACTGGTATATACAGCCTTGCTGATACCGTCACCAATATTATTCACCTCGTCCGCCATCTTCCGATTGCTTCCGTGCATATGATCGGTATCCAGTTTATAGTCCACTTCACCGTCTCGGATCCGTGTGATCGCATCTGCAATGTCCAGCCATTCTCCATGCTGGATAAACAGATACAGCCCCACCAAACCATCCAGAATGATCAACAGCACAATCAACCCATAGGACCACCACCGCTGCAAATACCACAGTCTGATGCACCAAAAAAAACCCAAAAGATTCACCAATAAAAACAGGTTATATGGTATCAATGTGCTGATCGCCACATTATGATGCGTCAGGATATACCGAACCCCCCGCTTAAAGGTTTCCAGCAGCCAGTGCAGAAAACTGTCCTTCCAGATGTTTCCATATTTTGCCCTCCGGACAAGACTGTACCAGAACAGACATACCGTCATACTCAGAGCGCCGCCATAGGCAGCGAAAATGCCGTATTCATAGGTATGCGCCTCCGTAACTCCAAGGCTGTTCCAGGTATGCTTCTCATATACCGTATTGGCAATTTCCTGTAAGTAACCCGCGCCATATCTTGCTGCAAACCAGATTCCGATACCACCCAACACGAAAAGTTCTGTCCAGATGCGGTCAAAATGATTGATATAATGGATCTGATTTCCCTCTTTATCAACGGCCACCCCGGCCGTCACAGTCAGATAAGTCGTGATCAGCAGCCAGATTCCTGCCAATACCCCCAGCAGAGCAACGATCTGAACAATCCTGGGCACGATTCGTTCGAATAACATGTGTGCACTGTAAAACGCATCTCCCGGTATCTCATATGAGGTATCAACCCCGATCCAGATATGGGTTTTCTCCGGGTAAGCATAATCATACTCATTCAGATAACCGTGAATGTCTTCTTCCGTAAGACTCACATTGCCGCTGAACTCCAGACTGTCCGGATAATAGATCATGTATCGTCTGTACTCTGAATAATAATCCGTGATCATCGTGTCCGGCAGTTCTTCCATCTCAGGCTGATTGGTATAGGTTTTGACAATGCCTTCATCCGTCACGATCCGGACCACATACTTCAGATTACTGTTCGACTGGTATTGGCTGTTACAATTCTGATACATGGTATAGCTTGTTGATAAACCATTGATTGCTTCTACAATATTCGCCTGCAATTGTACGTATTCAATCCAGTTTCCGGTATATGCTGCCACCCGCTTCTCTTTGTCCGTGGTTTCATAACGTCCGTTCAGCATAGAAAAATACACCGTCAGACTGCCATCGTCCTCTCTGGCCACCTCCAGCCACCCATCGGGTATGGATGATAAAATATAAGAGAAAGCCATATCCTCCAGCTGTTCTTCCGTGTAAAGCTTCATGGCATCCGTAATTGCCGCCAGTTCCTCCTGGGACATTTGATCGCCGGTCCGTTTTTCCTCCCCGCCGGAAACCGTGTTTTTGCTGTGATACCGTTTGATCACTGGCGTAAACTGTTCGTCATAAAAACCGGCAAACCTCAACCCGCCGTCCTCTGTCAGTTCGAAATTGTACGGCGAGAGCGCCGGACCGAAATAATTGACAAAATCTGACATACTCATTGCCCGCGCCGTGTATTCTATGCCATATTTGCCCCACTTGATCATATCTTCCAATTCATACAGCACCGTGACCGGGCAATTATTCCCTGTGCCTTTTCTGTCTGCGTATTCCGTTACATCAATCAATTTGGACGACTCAAATACGCCATTCGTCTCTAATTGTTCCTTGATCACCATCAGTCTGGTGAGATCTGCCACAGACGTACGAAAAATGTCCTGAAACAATTGACTGTCTTCAAATTCCGGTTCCGATTCCAACGGGGATAACGCATAGGTCTTTTGTCCATCCATGGTCTGAACCGTCAGATAAGAATTGAACAAGATCATTGCCAACCCTATGAAAATGCCCATCGCCAGCAAATGCTGCAAAATTCCAAACAGCATTCGCCTTAAAGTGTATTTCTTCATATCGACTCCTACTATTTATCAATTTTATAGCCCACACCCCATACAACCTTCAGATAACGCGGTTCTTTGGGATTGATCTCAATCTTTTCCCTGATGTGCCGAATGTGTACGGCAACCGTATTATCTGCCCCGATCGCATCCTCATTCCAGATACTCTCATAGATCTCATTGATGGAAAAAACTTTACCCTGATTTTTAATGAGAAGCAACAAAATATTATACTCGATCGGCGTCATTTTCACCAGTTCATCATCCACAAACACCTGCTTGTTTTCATCATTCACAATAAGCCCCCCTACCTGATAAACCGCTTTATTTCCGCTGTCCATGCTGCCCAAGGAAGTATATCTGCGCAGATTGGATTTGACGCGCGCTACCAGTTCCAACGGATTAAAGGGCTTGGTGATGTAATCGTCCGCACCGATATTTAATCCCAGGATTTTGTCCGTATCCTCGGATTTTGCTGAAAGCAAAATAATCGGAATACTGCTGTTTTCCCTTATTTTTAAAGTTGCACGGATTCCGTCCAGCTTTGGCATCATAATATCCATAATGAGCAGATGAATCTCCTCTTTTTCTATGATCTCAACAGCCTGTTCTCCGTCATATGCCTTAAAAATCTGATATCCATCCTGACTCAGATAGATTTCTATCGCATCCACGATCTCTCTGTCGTCGTCACATACCAAAATATGAATCATGGATCATTCCTCCTTTATCATCAAAAACGCCGCCAAATTTCCTCTTTTCCCATGGCTCGCCCGATGGGAAAACAAATATTCCGGATTATGGCAGGTACAGATATCCGTCACATGGATGTGATTCTCGGTCACCCCTGCCTGCTGCAATACCATTTTGTTTGCCAGCCACAGATCCAGCTGATATTTACCCGGCTCTCTGCCGGAAAATACCACTTCACTGTCCGGGAACTCCCACATAAATGCATCCGCTACATCTTCACTTACCTCATAACAGCTTCTGCAGATAGACGGTCCAATTGCAGTGATCAGAGCTTCCGGTCGGCTTCCGAAAGCCTCCTGCATCGCCTGTACCATATGAGCACCCATGCGTCCCACGGTTCCGCGCCATCCGGAATGTGCCAGTCCGATCGCATGGTTTACGGGATCCACAAAATACAGTGGCACACAATCCGCGTAAAAGCACGCCAGCGCGATCCCGGGCTCATTCGTGATCAGTCCATCCACATCCTGATAATCCAAAGGCCTGATCACGCCTTTTCCTTTGTCATCGCCGGTCACATGCCGGATATTGGTGGTATGGGTCTGCATGGACGCAACCACCTGCCCCGGCTCCGTTCCAAGGATCTGGCAGATCCTGCGATAATTTTCCGAGACAGCCTCCGGCTCATCCCCCCGTGAAAAACTCAGATTCATGGTCGCACAATCCCCGGTACTGACCCCGCCGGTTCTTGTGGTAAAGAGATGTCGGATAAAAGAAAACTCCGCCAACGCCGGAAAGGTCAAATATTCCAGCTCCCCGTGCCGTTCCTGTCTGATGCTTTCTGCTTCACTTTTTTCCACCTGTACTCGCACAACCGGATACATTTTCTGACCCCTTATGATAATTATTTATATCTGTGGGGAAAAGCATTCTGGATCCATGTCAGCTCCTCCCCCTGTATTGCAAGAACATCGTATCGCACAGCCGTATCCGCTCCGTAATGACATCTGTAACGATAAAAATCTGCCACTCTGCAGATCCTGCATTGTTTTGTATACGTAACAGCCTCCGCTGCGGTTCCGCAATTTGTGTTTTTTCGATATTTGACTTCCACAAAAACAAGATAACCGTCATGCCGCCCGATAATATCGATCTCACCCTGCCTGCATCGAAAATTCTGCTGCAGGATCTGCACACCGTGTTCCCGCAGATATGCAACTGCCTTCTGTTCCTGCGCGGTTCCTATTTCTCTTGTATTCAATCAGTTCTCCTTATTGCTCTATTGTTTGATCTTATTCTTTAGCTTATCCATAGAATCCACAAACAACAGGATCTCCGCCACAACTTCATACAATTCCGGCGGTATCATGTCGCCGATTTCCAACCGGGAAAGGGTATCTGCCAGCTTGTCATCTCTGTGGATCGGCACATCACTCTCTTTTGCCTTCTCTATGATCTTTTCCGCCAGAGCGCCCTTTCCGCTGGCGATGACCTTCGGCGCATCCTCAGCCGGATTATATTCCAGTGCGATGGCCTGCTTCACTTTATTTCTTTTCTGACTGCTCTGATCTTCCGCCATAATCCACCTGCTTCCGCATCACACTTTTTCCTACGCACGCACATCAAAGGCATATTGTGCGATGGATCTTGTCTGCTGGTTATCGTCTCCTGCCAATAATCCGTGCAGTCCGCTCTCCGGCTTTGCTTTCTCATCCCTGGTCTGCATGGAAAAACTGCAGTTATAACCGCGTTTTTGCAGACGTTCATTCAATAGATCCATATGTTGTTCCAAAAAATCCAACATCTCATCATCCTGCACATAAAAGCGGGTACTGACCCGTTCCGACTGCATCGCCACATAGACATCCACCGGTCCGAGATGTTGCATATCCAGATGCAATAATGCACTGATTTGCCCGTCCTTCGCCGCAAGGTTCCGTTTATTGGTATAAACATACAGGTCTCCATGCGCATCCCCCTGCTGCAGTCTGAGCGGGAGCTGTACATAGGTATAGGCCTGATTCAACTGCTGTAAAAAATCAATATTCTGGGACATGTTGCTCACCGCCTTAAACGCGGTGGACTGCTGCTGTCCGCTTTCCTCCAGCGTCTGTTGCAGATGATTCAATTGCCGGTTCAGCCGGGAATAAAGTTCATCCACTTTCCCGGGCTCTGCCACGTCCTTCGGCTCTATGGTCCAAAGCCTGGACAATCCGTCTGAAAGAAGCTTCTGCGCATCTTTATTGGACAGTACATGTTCCAACAACACATGGTTTTTATCCTGCTGCCCCTGATGGACAAGCTGCTGCAGTGCTTTTGCCTGTTCCTCCAACGTTCCGTTCTGCAGCGCATCGGAAAACTGCTGCACCAGCGCAGTGTAAGCAGGATTTCCTCCTGCATCGCTCTGCACAAGCTGCATCAGCCCGTTTGGTGACGATTCCTTTATTTCCTGCACAGCCTCCGGTGTAATTTCCACTCCCGTTTCCGGCTCCGCAAAAACAATCTTACCGTTTTCCGCTCCCGCAAGTGTATCCGCCGCCATGGTGCGTCCATCCACAACAACTGCTTCCCCGGGGATTGATCCCCAACCGACCTGCTCCATCTGTTCGCCCTGTACGGTCTGACCGTTTTGTGCGGTCTGCCCGTCTTGTACAGTCTGACCTTCTTGTCCGATCTGCCCTTCTGTCCCCTGAAGCTTCTGTTCGATTGCTTGCTGCGCCCCTTCTTCCACCATGCTCAACAGATCCTGAAACATCCGGGCTGCACCTTCCACATTGCCCTCCGCAACCATATGATCGATCGTCTCCGGAAGCGCATCCAATACAGTATGCATACCTTCCACCAATTGATGGGTCAGATTTTTATAAGAATCGATCTGCTGCAGATTCTGCTCATTGACGCTCAATCCCAGTTTGTGCAGATCCACGATATTCGAAATACCGGCCCCCGGAAAGTTATTCACCTCCCGGAACATCTGCTGCAAAGAGTTGCGATCAACGGGTAATCCTGCCTCCATCATCAGCCCCGTCATGGAAACCGTAGTCTGATTGGCCGGGATTGATGCCATTTCCAACGCTTTCAGCGCATTTGCCTGGGTTGCCGTGTTTTCAAACAGAGGGCTGAGCGTCAGATTCTGCCCGTTTCCGCGGACTTCAAAGGTCATGGCCTTTCCCGCCTGCAGATTCATATCCTGATCCAGCTTTCCCTCTACAATCGTGTCATCCTCCAGACGGATCTGCACCTGATTACCGTCTCTCGAAATAACTTCCCCCTGCAAAGTCTGCCCGGGCTTTAACGCCTGTAAATGCGAATTTGACACGCTGCCGTCCGTCTGTTTCCCCGTCAGGGCAGAATTTGTCCTGGTCGTATTCGTCCGCTGTGTGTTGGTATTCTTAAATTGTGCTCCAGGGAAAAAATCTGATAAAATCATTTATTCCTCTCCCACAAAATTTCCGATAAAAGATCGGCGATGGATCGGTGACGGTCCGTATTTTTTCAGGGCTGCAATGTGCTCCGCACTGCCATATCCCTTATTCTTCGCAAATCCATACTCCGGATAATCTCTGTCGTACTCCACCATCATTCTGTCCCTTGTGACCTTGGCATAAATACTGGCGGCGCCTATGGAAATACTTTTTGCATCCCCTTTAATGATCGGTACCTGTCGAATCGAAACCTTCGGAATTGTCACCGCGTCATTCAATAACAGATCCGGCGCCGGAGAAAGTCTGCCGATTGCCTCCCGCATCGCTTCATAGGTGGCCTGCAGAATATTGATCTCATCGATCCTCGCCGGTGAAACAATTCCCACAGCACAGGCTACCGCTTTCTCCTGTATGATCTCATAAAGTTCCTCTCTCTTTTTTTCGGACAATTGCTTGGAATCGTTAATATACAAAATATCACAATCTTTGGGCAGGATAACGGCCCCGGCCACCACAGGTCCCGCCAGCGGTCCTCTGCCCACTTCATCAATTCCGCAGATAAACTGATAATCCGCATATTGCCGCTCATAACGCTTCAACAGCTCAATACGTGCCTTTTCCTTCTCCAACGCCTCCATGCGCTTCTTTGCTGTCTCTACAATCTTTTGAACGCCTGCACGCTCATCCGCCCCATAAATTTCAATAAAAGCAGGCAGTTCTTCTACGGAAACTGCCTGAAGCTTTGCTTTGATCTCACTGATAGACACTGCCATATCTTTATCCGTCCCCCCCAAGCTTATTGATGTTTTAAAATCCCCATATCCTTAAACGGCCAGATCCGTATCCACGCCCGCCCTATGATATCGCTGCGGGAGATATTACCTACTGCTTCCGTCCGGCTGTCACTGCTGTTGTTACGATTATCTCCCATGACAAAGTACTCGTTCTCGCCTAACACAATTGGATTGATTGCCCTGCCGATCGTCTCCGGACGAATGATCTCCTTGCCATAGGACTCGGAAAGTTTTTCTCCGTTAATATAAATACTGCCGTCCGTATCAATCTGAACCGTTTCCCCCGGCATCCCGATGATGCGTTTGATATAGAAAGTATTTTCCTTATACCGGAAAGGGAATACGATAATATCAAAACGTTCCGGATCATGAAACCGATAAGAGATCTTATCCACGAACAAATTATCTCCGCTGGAAAGTGTGGGTTCCATGGAAGACCCGTCCACTTCCGTTCTCTGGATCACATATGTGATCAACAGCCAGGTAAGCCCCAGCACCACAAGCAGATAAATTGCCGTACTCATCAATTCCTTGAGTATCTTCTTTTTCATGATATATTATCTCCTCTCCAGTGTCATGCGTCCGAGCCGGCCGCTTCGAAAATCATCGATCAAAAGCGTCGCCGCGCGACTGATATCCGGCGCTTCCCCCTTGGTAAAGCACTTCCGGTTTACAGCGATCTCCCGCAGGATCTGTGCGGTCTGTGACACCGTCAGAGACTGTGTATTTTCCGGCTGTCCGGTCAGTTCATACCGCTCCCGTAAAGCCTCGGGATAATACAGACAAACTTCTCTGATCAGATCATAAGCCAGTTCCTCCTGTATCACAATCTCATCATTCATGGAGCCGATAAACGCAAGCCGCATCCCCACAGACTGATCCTCAAACTTCGGCCACAAAATACCGGGCGTATCTAATAATTCCAGATTCTTATTCAGCCGGATCCACTGTTTTCCTTTTGTCACTCCCGGCTTGTTGCCTGTCTTGGTGCATGCTTTTCCGGCAAAAGAATTGATAAACGTGGATTTCCCCACATTTGGAATTCCCACCACCATGGCGCGCACCGGCCGATTCACGATCCCCCGTTTTCTGTCGCGTTCAATCTTTTCCCTGCATGCTTCCTGCACCAGACCGTTGACCGACTTGATGCCTGCACCGGATTTTGAGTTGATCTCCAGCGCATATGCCCCCTGCTCCTCAAAATACTGCATCCACTGCTTATTCTGTATGGGATCTGCCAAATCCGATTTGTTCAGCAAAACAATCCTTGCCTTGCCCTTCCCCAGCTCACTGATATCCGGATTGCGGCTGCTCAAAGGAATTCTGGCATCCACTAGCTCTATCATCAGATCAATGAGTTTTATATTCTCCTGCATCATACGAACCGCTTTGGTCATATGACCGGGATACCACTGATAATTCATATGTACTCCGTTTCCTTATTTACATTGATTTAAAATTTATAATAAGGTCATTTCACGAACCCGGGTCTGGAGCCCTTCCCTGCCTTGCGAAACCAAACCCTGCCGATCACATCGGTGTTTTTTACCATACCGATATTGGCAGAGCGGCTGTCCTCGCTGTTATTCACATTATCTCCGATACAGAAATACTCGCCTTTTCCCATGACCAGCTGATTCGCCGCAATGCCCGCATCCAGAATTTTCTCATCCACCCATTCGCTCTTTTGTGCATTTACATACAATACACCGTTCTGGATCAGAACCTCATCCCCGGGTTCCGCTACAATGCGCTTCACATAATAATGCGCCTTCTCATTTCCGTTTGGCAAAAAAGCGACCACATCACCGCTCTTCGGCGAAGATAACACATAGCAGAAACGGTCGATCAATACTTCCTGACCGTTAGAAAACTCCTGCTCCATGGATGATCCGACAACATAGATGGTCATCCCGAAAAAATAAACCAACACTACCGCAAGAAAGATTGAAACAGCGATCCCAAAGATCCAGCTGAATACCTCCCTGACAATTCCCACATTTATTTTCTTTCTGCGCTTATAAAAACTCAATCCCTTATGTCTTGCCATTCCGACTCACCCGATCACATAAAACTATAAACCATTATATCACATTTGCAGTAAATAGAAAAGGGTAATCGCATTCCCTGCAATTACCCTGTCTCCACTGCTTTCAGATTTACCTGTGTAAGATTACTTTACAAGCTCTTTTACCTTAGCCTTCTTACCAACACGGTCTCTCAGATAGTTCAGCTTTGCACGTCTTACTTTACCGCGTCTTACTACTTCAATCTTCTCCACATTGGGGGAATGAAGCGGCCAGGTCTTCTCTACGCCGATACCGTTAGAATTCTTTCTCACGGTGAATGTCTCACGGTTGCTGCCGCCCTGTCTCTTCAGGACAACGCCCTCGAATACCTGGATTCTCTCACGGTTTCCCTCTTTGATCTTACCATAAACCTTTACGGTATCACCAACGCGGAAATCATCAACCTTTTCCTTCAACTGTTCTGCTTCGATCTCTTTGATAATATCACTCATATTGAGCCTCCTTCATAAAATGGATGTTCTTAATACCATGTATTCTCTACATTTCAGTAACAGAGGACCATCTCGTTTTCGCAACATACAAAATTATATCATGTACTATGAAAATGTGCAAGTAATATTTAAAAGATTTTCTAAAATCGAAAATTCTCAAAATTATGGTTATATTGATGAATATACTCATAATATGCATCTGTGTCCCCATTTAACTTAAATGCATCACATATCCAGCTGTTTTGAGAAATTCCGATCCATGCGATCAATACCATTATGACCGCTGCCGTTTTGATTCTTTTTTGCCGGATCATCTCTACATATCCTGAATATGCATATGGTATCAGCAGGAAATAAAACGGCAATACATATCTGCATTTTGCCTCCCAAAAAGCAAAAAACAGAAAACCTCCTATAAACAGGATCATAAATAGTAATTGTCTCAAATCCGTTGTTTTAACACAGATCAAATACATCATTACACCAAACAGCACGATTGACTGCGCCAGATCCAAAAGATCGATCAGTAAAATATTCAGCTTACCGCCGTCATTGATAATGGATTTGACCACCGGCGAAAGTTCCAGACTTGTATTTCGCCAGTTCTGTATATGAAAGCATTCAAAAGTCGGGTTGTTCCATTCCGAAGCAAGTTTTTTATGAAAAAATCGCCATGCATACACGGGATCCTCTTTGAAAAATTTCAAGCGCGCTCCCATGTCTGCTTTGGCTGCTTTGGCTGTTTCCAACTTATTATAATTATTTCCTTCAAACACTTCATCCACATAGTTATTATACCACCCCGGAGCCTTATCGCTTTCCTGGAGCCCCATGGCGACATGCGCCCACCGGCTGTTTCCGCCTTCCATTTTCACATTTCCCATTCCCTCTATGATTTTTCCGGGAACGGAAAATCCTATAAAAGCGATTCCTATGTATACGATGAATATTCCCAATCGTCCTACTGATTGGGAACTTTTCAGCCAATCCATAAGCAGTATGATCAGTATGCCTAAGAAAATAATGGTTTCGTTTTGTCGGAAATTAACTGCAACGATTATGCAAATACAGGAAGCCAGGATCTGCCATATCTTCCTGCTATCCAAATAGTAAACCAAAAAAGCCATGGACACACAGCCAAAGGAAAAACCGATCATGTCTCCATACAGCATCAGGATCAAAAAACCAAAGGGAAAATAAAGCATAACCATAACAGCTTCTGCTATATATGTCATTCTGTCAGTCGCGAAACGATGCAGGATCATCGTAATCGCCACCAATGCCACACCGTAAAAGAACAGGTTAATAAAATAAAATGCTAAAAAGCTGGCGTCTGCGCCAAATATCTTTAAAAGTCCCGCTACGAAAAGGATCAGTGTGTTCTGCTGTGTCCACTCATATGGATACCCGCCGGGCATCCAACCGGAAAAATCTCCCGCAAGGATCATTCCGGCATATTGATATATCTTTTCCATATCCCCGAAATACCAAAATCTGGTAACCATAATCCAGGCGGCAAACGACAGCAAAACAATCGCCAGCAGAATTCCTAAAAAAAGCGTCGCGTTTTTCTTCAAAAATTTCTCATATCTGTCTTTTTTCTTTTGCAGGAAAAAGACTATTATCCCAAACAATGCAATTCCCACCACCTGCCGAAACACATCGTTCTTCATATAGTAGGTCAACTCTTCCACTCTTTGAATACAGCAGATCGTATAGAGTCCCTGCAGAAAAATATATCCTGTAAAAAAAACACCGATCACTCTGATAAAGCCGCATGCAATACGGTTTAGGTTCTGCATAAATATTCCTCCACTAGCTTCTCTCCAACCACCAGACATGACCTTCCGACAGATATAGTCCCATGCCGCCCTGCATCCTCAATGCCACCTCGTTCTCCTTGGGGATAAATCCGTAGGGAACAAATCCCATCTCCAATTGTCTGTTGATACAGAATGCTTCCAAAGACGTTCCGATTCCCTGCCTCCGAAACGCTTTCTCCACATACAGACCTCCGATTCTTCCGTCCGGAAGCCAGCCGCAAAACCCGACCAGCCTCTGTTCCGCATAGGCGCCATAGAATGCCTTCGCCCGTATCCGTTCCGCCGGCTGATCCGCATCCTGCCATTCCCTATGCGCTGTAAGATACTCCAGATCCACATCTTTCAGCAAACGGATATCTTTGTATTTCACCGGCAGAAAAGTTCTCTGGGTGTAACACGCCAGCCTGCCTTCGGATACAATCCGTATCTTATCTCCGGATAATCTGTCTGCCAGCTCCCTGTATATAGCAATGTCGGTTGTCAACACATACTTCATTTCATCCAGGATGTTCTGCGGAATCGCTGCGATCAACTGAGAAGCTGCATCCTTGCCGGGCGCTGCAGTAAACATTCCCAGCCTGTAATCCGGATCATATACACACACTGCCCGATCTTTCCAGAAGATCACTTCGCCGCGTCCCCGCCGCAGGCTCTCGATCATATGAATATGCAGCCGCTTCTCACGGGAGAGTACCTGTATCACGGCTTCCTGTCTTTCGTATTTTGCATACAGATCCGGTCTGCGTTCTCTGGTAAGTCCTTCCGACTGTTCCAGTCTCCATGCCGCAATCTTTCGGTGATCTCCGGACAAAAGCACATCCGGCACCTTTTGTCCATGCCACACTTCCGGTCTCGAATACTGCGGATACTCCAACAGATTCCGGTGAAAACTCTCGGTTTCCGCCGACTCTTCATTGTGAAGCACCCCGGGAATCAGCCTGGAAATAGCATCTATCATCACCATTGCAGGAAGTTCGCCGCCGGTCAGGACATAATCCCCGATGGACACATAATCCGTTACAACTTCATCCAGCACGCGCTGATCAATCCCCTCATAGTGCCCACACAAAAAGATCAATTCCTTCTCCTGCGCCAGCTCTGCCGCATAGGACTGTGAAAACAACCGTCCCTGGGGGGTCACATAGATTGTCCGCGTCTTTCTCCCCGAAACCTGCGCCTGCCAGGCATCGAAAACAGGCTGCGCCTGCATCAGCATCCCGGCACCGCCTCCATAGGTATAATCATCTACCCTGCCGTGCTTGTCCTGAGAATACGCCCGGATATTCACAGTTTCCAGCTCTATCAAGTTATTCTCCAATGCTCTCCCGGTGATACTTGTCCTCAAACCGTCCCGTATCATTTCCGGAAAAAGCGTCAATACCTTAAATTTCATCCAGCAATCCATCCAATATATGAATCTGCATCTTACCCGCTTCCACATCCACATGCAGAACACACTCTTTGATGGCAGGCAAAAGCAGCTCTCTTCCATCGTTCAGATCAATGACATAAACATCATTTGCACCGGTCTCCAAAACTTCCCGCAGAACACCGATCTCGGCATCCGCTTCATCATATATCTTCAACCCCATCAGATCTGCAATGAAATATTCATCTTTTCCCAGGCGAACCGCATTTTCTCTGGTGACATACAGACTCTTCTGACGATATTTTGCCACTTCTTCCGGTGTTTCCAAACCTTTAAATTTTAAGATCACAAACTGTTTAAAAAATTTGACGCTTTCTATTTCTAATGTCACTTTTTCTTTTCCGGTGTCCAGGATCACTTCCTTGAGCCTCTTAAACCGTTTTACATCATCTGTTGTGGGGAAAACTTTCACCTCTCCCCTGACGCCGTGAGGCGAAGTGATCACCCCAACCTGAAATCTATCTTCCATAAACTCTCCTGTCTGAAACAACAACAGCGGAACACGCCTTTGGCATGCCCCGCCGGATTTTTTTGCTTTTAGACGATCTCCACGTCCACTCTTGCATTATCTTTGGATGATGCCGCCTTTACTACCGTACGGATCGCTTTTGCAATCCTGCCCTGCTTACCGATAACTTTACCCATATCAGAGGCAGCTACATGTAGTTCAATGACGATATTTCTCCCTTCCTTCTTCTCGGTCACAACGACCTCTTCAGGATGATCGACAAGAGCCTTTGCAACTACTTCTACCAGTTCTTTCATCATCTACCTCCAAAGATCAAACTATGATTGTCTTATTTCTCGATGCCTGCAGCCTTGAACAGCTTGCCAACAACCTCTGTGGGCTGTGCGCCGTCGGTCAGCCACTTCTTTGCCTTCTCCTCATCAATCTTGAACGTGCTGGGATCTGTGCTGGGATCATAGGTACCGATCTCATCGATGAATCTTCCGTCTCTGGGAGAACGGGAATCAGCTACGATGATTCTATAAAAAGGAGCCTTCTTCTGTCCCATTCTTCTTAATCTGATTTTTACTGCCATTTCTTTTTCCTCCATGTTTAAAATATTGATATAATAGTTACACCTTTTCAGGCTTTATGATAAGAATTGCAACGCTTCCTGGCGTCGAACTCAAATCTTACTTTGTTCTTCGGATGGAACTGCTTCTTCCTAAAACGGGAATCTGCCGCCACCCATCATGCCGCCGAAGCCGCCGAACATACCGCCATGTCGTTTGCCTTTACCGCCGCTCATCTGCTTCATCAGCTTCTGGCTCTGCTCAAATTGTTTGACAAAACGATTGACCTCTGCAATATCCACCCCGGCACCCTTTGCGATCCGGTGCTTTCTTCTGGGATTTAAAAGCTTGGGATCCCTGCGTTCCTCCACCGTCATAGAAAGCACAATGGCCTCCATATGCTTCAGCTGTTTCTCATCAATCATCGCCTCCAGATCGCCGGCTTTGATCCCCATGCCGGGCAGCATACTCAAAATGCTGGACAGACCGCCCATATTGCGCATCTGCTTCATGCTTTCCAGGTAATCTTCAAAGTCGAATTTCCCCTTCTTCATGCGGCCGGCCATCTCACGGCCTTTTTCCTCATCAATATCGATGCTCTCCTGCGCCTTCTCGATCAGCGTGAGCACATCGCCCATTCCCAGGATACGGTTCGCCATACGATCCGGATAAAACTGCTCCAGATCCGTAAGCTTCTCACCCATGCTGACAAACAGGATCGGCTTTCCTGTCACTGCCTTTATGGAAAGTGCCGCACCGCCTCTGGTATCACCGTCCATTTTGGACAATACCACGCCGTCGATGCCCACCTTTTCATCGAACTCTTTCGCCACATTCACAGCATCCTGACCGGTCATGGCATCCACAACCAACAAGGTCTGATGCACTGTGAGTTCCCGTTTGATCTCCGCCAGTTCTTCCATCATGCTCTCATCAATATGCAGACGTCCAGCGGTATCAAGGATTACAACATTGTGACCGTTATTCTCTGCGTAAGCGATTGCTTCTCTGGCGATCTCCACCGGCTTGTGATCCGTGCCCATATCAAACACTTCCACATCCACCTTTTTACCGTTTACGTGAAGCTGCTCCACTGCGGCAGGTCTGTAGATATCACAGGCCACCAGTAAGGATTTCTTGCCTTTTTGCTTTAATTTTGCCGCAATCTTGGCAGTTGCGGTGGTCTTACCTGCACCCTGAAGGCCGGCCATCATGATAACAGTGATGGATTTGCCGGGCTGCATGGCAATCTCTGTGGTCTCGCTGCCCATCAGGCTGATCAGTTCTTCATTTACGATCTTGATCACCATCTGACCGGGATTCAGACCGTTCATCACATCCTGCCCAATGGCGCGTTCTTCCACCGTCTTGACAAAGTTCTTGACTACCTTGAAGTTTACATCCGCCTCCAGAAGTGCCATTTTGACTTCCTTCAGCGCAAGTTTTACATCCTCCTCTGTCAGTCGCCCTTTGCCGCGCAAACTCTTAAATATATTCTGCAGTTTATCTGTTAAACTCTCAAATGCCATATACCTCTCCTACAGTTCATCCAACAACTGCGTCGCAAGCTCTCTGATACGTGCGGTCCGTTCCGCCTGATTTAAAGTTTCCTCAGCCTGTGCCAATTCCAAAATCTCTCCCAGCTGCAGCTTTGCTTTTGCAAAGCGTTCCACCAGATGAAGTTTTGCTTCATAATCCAGTAGGATCTTGTCACAGCGCCGGATCAGATCATGTACTCCCTGCCTGCTGATCCCGTTTTCCTCGGCAATCTCCCCCAGGGACATATCATTGCAAACCGCATCTTCATAGATATTCCTCTGATGCTCTGTCAGCAATTCTCCATAAAAATCATACAAAAGCGCTTGCTGATATATCTTTTCCATATTTCCACCCGATGCAACACATAAACTCACCCTGTTGCCTTTGCTATCATACTACACAGGCAGCAGGGTGTCAAGTATTTTTTCTTTACAGTTCAGTCAGCAGAACTGCCACGAATCTATTCATACGACACACAATCCTTATACTTATCCCATATCAAACAGATCCATGTCTTTCCCTGATTCAGTACAACTTCGTCACCTTCGTCATCATAAAAATGATTGGCCCCAAAATCTCCCACATGATTCCAGTTGCCCTTGATCACCTTACCGTTCGTAAAAATATACGCCTCACCGCCGATGGCATGTACCTCAAATCCCAGATAGCCATGGTCATCCAAAATTTCTCCATGACAAACCTTGAAAATTACATTGCTGACCGCCAACTGTTCTCCATTCATGTCGTCCGTATGCGGCTTGCCTAACTGATAACGATAATACAGCCCGTCTTCCGGATTATACTTAAAATAAGGGTTAGCGTGATTATATCCACCTGAATTGGATGCATCTCCGCCAGGTTTGAGTAATGTCGCATCCGGGTAGTCCGAATATTCCGCTTTATTACCATCATCAGCAAAAATAAAGGCTTGTTCAAAAGTATCCCGGTAATTGGTATCATATTTATGTCTTTCGATTGCTTTCTTATAACCGCTGATAAACATATATCCGGTAAATTCAAGTGAATAACCGGGTCTGCTGATACGGTCAAAAGCCTCCGTCGAAGGTGAATCAATACCTGTCACAGCCTGGCTGACATTATGGATATCCTCTCTGTTTATGGTAGGTGCAACATAGGGAACCGCAAGTCCCCAGTTACAATAAATGGAGTCATAGGACTGAGATTCATACAAAAAATATTCTCTGCTGCTCCTTACCGGTCCGATGTGATCCAGATCATCATAATCTTCCACTATGGGCATCAGCCGGGTACAGCTCCCACTCTCCATGGGAGCTTCATAAAAGATACTCGCCTTGGAAATACCGTATTGCGGCAGCGCAGGTTTATTGTTCGGAACCATCACAGCAAAGTTTCTTCTCTGCACCACAGATGCATCTTTCCATTCACCCGTCAGATAACTCTGCATCTTCCCGTCCACAATTTTCCGATCCTTGATGATCTTCACGCCCTTCCACATATTATTCGCCATCGGTTGTGTACTCTCTTCGGAGACTTCAGGCGTGGCCGGAATCTCTGTCCCCACCGATACACTACTTTCCGGTTCGATCGTCATAATCACATCAGAGTTTGCCTCATTCCTGCATCCGGTCAGTATGGCAACCGAAATGAACATTGCAGCCAATATCTTTTTCTTCATAATTCACCTCTTTTGTCCGTTTTACATTCTTTACCGACCATCCGATAGTTTAATGCTTTACGCACTTCGAGGCCGGTTACCCGACCTCGAAAAAATATGTAGCACTCATAGCATAGACTAATCATTCTTCTGTCCACAGTTCGGACAAAATACAGCGTCGCTCTCCATTTCGGTTCCGCAATAAATACATTTCTTCGGTTCTGCCTTCGAAGCCTCTTCTACAGGCTCACCATTCGTATCATCCTTGGTCTCCTCATTGGGATCTGTCAGTTTCACGCCACACATATTGCAGAAACGGCTCTCGATCGGCAGTAAGCTTCTGCAGTCGGGACATCTTCTCTTGCCCTGCGCTGCCAGCTGTTTTGCCTCCATCTTGTCTTTCTCACCCTCGATCTTAGCGATCTCAGCAAAATATCCCTGATATTCCTCATCCAACTGCTTTACAGTGCCGGCCTTCTTGATCTCTGCATAATATTTCTTACCGATGTCACCGTAAACCACGCGAAGCCTCTCATCCATCTTGTAAAAAACTCTGTCATCTGCCATTACGCCCATGTTTTTTCCTCCTGTTACATGATAGTTTATAATAAAAAAACCTATTTTCATGATACCATACATAAATTTTTATGGCAAGCAAAAACAACCATTTTAATATTTTTCACTGTACAGACTTTTATAACCCTCCCCATAGATCTCCGTCGCACTTGAGATGATCATGAATGCCATATCATCCTCCTGCCGCACGATCTCCTCCACCTTGGGAAACAGGTTTTTATGCACCACGCACAGGATCACATGCTTTTTTCGACCGCTGTACGCACCGGCTCCGCTCATATAAGTGACACCGATATTCAGTTCTCCCAACAGCCGTCCGGTGATCGCTTCATGCCGGTCACTGATGATATAGATCAGCTTGGCTCCGTCCCGCCCGTAAAGGACGGCATCCAACACCAGCGAAGTGACAAAGATCGACATGCCCGCATACAACGCCTTCTCCAGATTCTGGAAAACAAGCACCGAAGCCCCCACGACCGCAATATCCATGAGCAAAAAGAGTCTCCCCGTTCTCAGATAAGGCATCTTTGTACGCAGCAGCTTCACAATGATATCCATCCCGCCGGTGGTGGCCCCGGCCTTGAACACCAGCCCCATTCCCACCGCGGTCAGAGTCCCGCCCGTAAACGCCGCCAGAAAACTGTCCCCGGTCAACGCCCCCATAGAATGGAAAAAGTTGGTATACACAGAAGTCAAAAAGGTACAGTAAACGGTAGACACAATAAACCGCAGCCCGAATTTCCACGCCCCTACCGCAAGGATCGGCAGATTTAAAACCAATATCCACGTTCCCGTCTGCACCCCCGTGAGGCGGTTTAAGATCACGGAAATTCCGGTCACCCCTCCCGGAGCCAGCGCATTCGGGTCCAGAAAAAGACTTACCCCTGCAGCGTAAATTGCAGGGGCAACTGTCATACAAAATATTTGAAAAATACGTTTGGAACGCTCCACGTTTCTCCCTTTCCTTTCGCTTCACCTGCTATTGAAAAGTTTGAACGCTTTACCACATTTTTATACTCTTATCCTTTAAATGTTTGTGCGCACAAGCTTGGGCTTGTAGCCTTCTTTCTCAAGCGCTGCGATGATCTGCTGTTTGTGATCCGTGCCAAAGGCCTCCAGGGTAATTCTGAGCTCCACGGCCGCATTTCTGTTGATGGAGACAAACTGATTGTGCTCCAGTTTGATCACATTACCGCTCACATCCGCAATAATACCGGATACTCTGCTGAGCTCACCCGGCTTGTCAGGCAACAGCACAGACACCGTAAAGATTCTGTCGCGGAAGATCAGCCCCTGCTGTACCACGGAGGACATCGTAATCACATCCATATTGCCGCCGCTCAGGATAGATACGATCCTTTTATCCTTTACATTCAGATGTTTCAGTGCAGCTACCGTCAATAACCCGGAATTCTCCACGATCATCTTATGATTCTCCACCATGTCCAGGAAAGCAACCACCAACTCTTCGTCTTCCACCGTGATGATCTCGTCCAGATTACTCTGCAGATATGGGAACAGCTTGGTACCGGGCGTCTTCACCGCTGTACCGTCTGCAATCGTATTTACAGTAGGCAGTGTGGTCACTTTACCGTTTTTCAGGGAAGCCTGCATACATGCCGCACCGGCAGGCTCCACGCCGATCACTTTGATCTTCGGATTCAACAGTTTCGCCAATGTCGACACGCCTGTGGCAAGTCCGCCGCCGCCGATGGGCACCAGAATATAATCCACCAGAGGAAGTTCTTTAAAGATCTCCATGGCGATGGTTCCCTGTCCGGTGGCTACGGTCAGATCATCAAAGGGATGGATGAAGGTGTATCCGTACTCCTCCGCCAGCTCATAGGCCTTCGCGCATGCCTCATCGTACACGTCCCCGTGCAGAACCACTTCCGCACCGTAGCTCCTGGTGCGATTAACCTTGATCAAAGGCGTGGTCGTCGGCATCACGATCGTCGCCTTCGCCCCATAACACTGCGCTGCATAAGCCACACCCTGGGCGTGATTTCCGGCAGAGGCTGTGATCAGTCCCTTCCCACGCTCCTCATCGGTCAGCGTGCTCATCTTATAATAAGCGCCGCGCAGCTTATAAGCTCCCGTAAACTGCATATTTTCGGGTTTTAAATAAACCTTATTTCCCGTCTGCTTGCTGAAGTGATCACTGAATACCAGCTTCGTCTCCAGAGTCACCCGCTTTACAACCTCACTGGCTTCCTCAAATTTCTCTAATGACAGCATTTCCTCTTCCATTTTTTCCTCCCATCCGTCTCTATGACCACAGTTTCTTCCAGAAACTTACTTTTTCCTTTTTCTCTTCATCGGCGTCATCTTCCTGCTCCCGATCCGGGTCTGCCTGCCTTGCCGCTTCCTCCTGGGCAATGGACTCCAATACCCAGGCAGGCATTGTCCATCCGCTTCCGGAAGATTCCTCGGACACTGCAGGCGTCGTCTCCTCCGTGTCCTCCGGTTCAGCCGCCGTCGGTGCATCCGATGCCGTCTCATCAGACACTGCCTCAGCAGGATCCGGTTCAGACGTGGTCTCCGTCTCAACTACAGATTCCGGCACTGTTTCCGCCTGCGCTTCCGGTTCCACATCAAACAGCGCATCCACAAAATCACTGGGATCAAATCTCTGCAGATCTTCTATTTTTTCACCCACACCGATATATTTCACCGGGACCTGCAATTCGGACTGTATTGCCACGGCAATGCCGCCCTTGGCAGTACCGTCCATCTTTGTCAGGATGATGCCTGTCAGTTCCGCCACATCTCCGAATTCCCTGGCCTGCACCAAAGCATTCTGCCCTGTGGTGCCATCCAGAACAATGAAGTTCTCCCGGTGTGCATTGGGAAATTCCCTGTCGATGATACGATTCATCTTGCGGAGTTCTTCCATCAGGTTCTTTTTGTTGTGCAGGCGTCCCGCCGTATCGATCAACAGCATATCCACGCCCCGCGCCTTTGCCGCATTGACCGCATCATACACGACGCTGGCCGGATCCGCTCCTTCCTTGCCACCGACCATGGGCACATCCGCGCGCTTTGCCCATTCTGCCAGCTGATCTCCCGCCGCCGCGCGGAACGTATCTGCGGCCGCGATCAGCACTTTACGGCCCTCCGCTTTATATTTGCCGGCCAGTTTCCCGACGGAAGTTGTCTTGCCCACGCCGTTGACACCGATGATCATGACAATGGATTGTTCCCGCTCGAAGTCATATGCATTCTCGCCAACCTGCATCTGCTCTTTGATGCTCTGCATGAGAAATTCCTTACAATCCGCAGGCTGTTTGATATGATTTTCCCTGACCTGTGTCTTCAGCCGGTCAATGATCTGTGTCGTCGCGTTTACACCGATATCCCCCATGACGAGGATTTCTTCCAGTTCCTCATAGAACTCCTCATCGATGGTAGAAAATCCGCTGAAGACATTGTCGATTCCCCGTACAATGTTATTCCGAGTCTTTGTCAGTCCTTCTTTCAGTCTGGCAAAGAAACTTTTATGCTCCCTGTCCTCCGCGTCCATCTCCTGATTCCATTCTTCGCCCATTCCGCACCTCTATTCCCTACTGCTTTTCTTACAATCTTAATCATCCAGCTCTTTGTCGATCAGATTCACGCTCACCAATGTGGATACTCCCTTCTCCTGCATGGTGATACCATAAAGTCTATCTACCTGCTCCATTGTTCCTCGTCTGTGCGTGATCACGATAAACTGGGTATATTTTGTCAGCTTGTGCAAATATTTCGCATAGCGCCCCACGTTGGAATCATCCAACGCCGCCTCGATCTCATCCAGCAGACAGAAAGGCGACGGCTTCAGATTCTGGATTGCAAACAGCAACGCGATCGCCGTCAAAGCCTTTTCGCCACCGGACAACTGCATCATATTCTGCAGTTTCTTGCCGGGGGGCTGTGCAATGATGCGGATGCCTGCCTCCAGCAGATCCTCATCCTCCATCAGCTCCAGTGTACCCTTACCGCCGCCAAAGAGTTCTTTGAATACTTTGTCAAACTCCTTTGTGATCTCGGCAAACTTCTCGGTAAACTGTTTCCGCATGGAGGTATCCAGCTCCTGAATGATCCCCTCCAGCGTCTTGGCCGCCTCCACCAGATCGTCATGCTGCGTCTTCAGGAAAGTGAATCGCTCCATGAGATTTTTATAGTCCTCGATGGCATTTACATTTACGTCTCCCAGTCGCCTGATCTGGTCCTTCAGCTCTGCCGCATCCCGCTTCATCACCGTAATATTGGTGAGTTCCTCGTTCCGTAGCGCTGCCGCATCCGTCAGCGTGATCTCATATTCATTCCACATATAATTGATCCGCCCGGTGATATTCTCCTCCAGCTTCTCCCGCTGAGCGCCAAGTCGGAAGACCTCCTTATCCAGCGCGCTCATACGTCCGGATAATTCCTCCCTGTTCCGGAAGAAGTCCTTTTGTTCCGCAGAGAATTTTTCCCGCTTATTCACATCCGCCTTCAGCTGTTCTTCCGCTTCCGTCTGTGCGTTATGGGATGCAGCAATGGTCTTCTCGATCTCCTGGATATTATTTCTTCTCTCCTCAACCGCCTTTTTGTTATCTTCTAATGCCGTCAGGATCTCATCCAGTTCCGACTGATATCTGTCCAGTTCTCCGTTGATACGATCCACATTGGACTGTTGGAAATTCTGTGTCTGGAGTAATTTTTCCACCTTCAGATCCCACTGAGCCACCTGCTCTGCGGTCTCGGCCTCTTTGGTACGTTTCTCTTCCACCTGAGCCTGTAATTTCAGGATTTCCTCCTGTGTCGTCTTCTCCACATTCTGGCTCTCCGCCAATTCTTTCTGGATGGATTCCTTGTCATTTTTGAGTTCCAGGATCTGAGACTCAATCTCCTTTTCCTCCGCCCGCAGACTCTCGGTGCCTTCGGACTCCTCCTCCATACGCTCACGGGCCTGGGTTAAACTCAGTCTGGTGGTATTCTGTTCGATGGATTTCTTTTGGATCTCCGTCTTTACCGACTCCAGATCCATACGAAGTTTATTTCTGTTCGACTTGGTATCAGCAATGTCCTGATTTGCGGTATCAATCGCATCTGCAAGCTTCTTCACATACTTTTCCAGCTCCTCGATCTCACGGCGTCTTCCCAGGAGATTGCTGTTATTCTTAAATGCACCGCCGCTGATGGCACCGCCGGGCACCAGCAGTTCCCCCTCCAGCGTCACCATCCGGATCCCGTAGTCAAACTTTCTGGCAATATTCACCGCATGATCCACATTGTCAACCACGACAATGCGTCCCAGCATAGACCGCGCCACATCGCGATACCGCTCCTCGATCTTCACCAGTGCATCCGCCATACCGATGACGCCCTTTTCCTTTAACGCCTCCGGATTCTTGAACTCCTGAGGATGCGTGATACTGGTCAACGGCAAAAAGGTGGCTCTGCCCAGCCGGTTCTGTTTCAGATAACCGATCATCTTCTTGGCGGTTTCCTCGTCATCCGTTACAATATTCTGAATGTTACCGCCCAGAGCAGTCTCAATGGCCGTCTCATATTTCTTCTCGACCTTGATGATATCGGCAACAACACCGATGATCCCTTTTTCCTTTTCCTTCTGCTCCATAACCTTCTTGACGCTGCCGCCGTACCCTTCATAGCGCTCCGTCAGATTTGTCAACGCTTCCAGCCTGGACTGCTCCATATGGTAAGCCGCCTGGCTTTCCCTAAGCTTTGCGTCCAGATTGGTCAGCTTTTCCCGCATTTCTCCAAGCTTCTGGTTAAAGGTTCCCTCTTCGATATTTTTCTGCTTTAATTCCTCGGTGATGCGGGCAAAATCACTTTCCAACTGCTTGATCTGTTCTTCTCTGGCCGCCTCATCGGATTTTGCGCGCAACAGTCTGGAGTTCAGTTCCGCCTTGCGGATATTGATCTGCTCCATCATGGTATCAAAGCGCCCCATCTTGGACTTGATCGTAGCGCGCTGATTCAATTCGTCAATGATCGTAGTCTTTCCGTCCTCAATTTTGTCGTTCAGATCGGAGATTTCCTTCTGCACCTGTTCCAGCGCAGACTTCACATCCCCCATCTCATCGGTGATATCCTGTACTTTCGCATCAATCTCCTGTTTCTCAAGCAGAATCTTGTCCTTTTCCTGCTTGTGAACCGCAATTTCTTCCTCCAATGCCTTTTTCCGATTGTTCAGATGCTCCTCGCTGCCCTTGGCGGAATTGATCTGCTCCTTTAAGACATTGATCTCGCCCTCCAATTTGCTGCGCAGCACACCCGTATCTGTCAGACTGGCTCTCTTGGCCTCTATCGCCGCATCCAACGCCTCTATCTCATTCTGGATCCTCTCATACTCTGCTTTGCTGGTCTCAAATTTCTGCGTCGTGTCATTTAATTCTTCATTGGCGAGTTCATATTTATCCTGTACGGCTGTCAACTGTTCCTTTAACTGGGTATTCTCCAGCAAAAACACATTGACATCCAGTGTCTTTAATTCCTCTTTCTTCTTTAAATAGATCTTTGCCTTCTCGGACTGCCGCTCCAGCGGTCCCACCTGATGCTCCAGTTCCTTCAGGATATCCGAAACACGGACCAGATTCTGCTGCTCGCTCTCCAGCTTCTGCTGAGCCGTCGCCTTGCGTCTCTTAAACTTCACAATGCCGGCAGCCTCATCGAAAAGTTCCCTGCGCTCCTCCGGCTTTCCGCTCAGAATCTTGTCGATCTGTCCCTGTCCGATGATGGAATAGCCCTCTTTTCCGATACCGGTATCATAAAAGAGTTCATTCACGTCCTTCAGACGACAGACGGTTCCGTTGATCAGATATTCGCTTTCTCCCGAACGATAGATTCTTCTGGCCACCGTCACCTCATCATAATCAATGGCGAGCTGATGGTCGGAATTATCCAGTGTGATCGCAACATAAGCATAGCTCAAAGGCTTTCTGGTCTCTGTTCCAGAGAAAATGACATCCTGCATGCTGGCACCGCGCAGCTGCTTTACACGCTGTTCTCCCAACACCCAGCGCACCGCATCCGCCACGTTACTCTTACCGCTTCCGTTGGGTCCGACAATACCGGTAATGCCATTGTGAAACTGAAATACAATTTTGTTGGCAAATGATTTAAAACCATGTATCTCAATACTTTTTAAATACATAACCCTGTTCCTTCAAAAAAAGCAATGCCTCGTAGGCAGCCTGCTGTTCCGCCGCTTTTTTTGTCCTTCCTAAACCTTTTCCAAGGCTTTTCTCATCCATGATCACTTCAACCACAAATGTCTTATTGTGCTCCGGCCCGCTCTCCTCCAACAGTTCATAGCGGATCTCTTTTTTCAATGTTCCCTGCACAAATTCCTGCAGATGACTCTTACTGTCGTAAAATAAAATCTTGTTTTCCAGATCCGACAGAACGAACCGATCAATAAATGCCTTCGCGGGTTCCATTCCCCCGTCCAGATAAATAGCTCCGATCACGGCTTCCATAGCGTCTGAGGTAATACTTTCTCTGTTCCTGCCCCCGGTGAGCTCCTCACCCTTACCCAACAGCATAAACTCTCCCAATTCAAGATCTCTGGCGCAAAATGCCAACGCCGGTTCACAGACCATGGATGCCCGCATCTTGGTCAGTTCCCCTTCCGGCAATGATCTGTGCTCATGAAACAAAAAATCGCTGCTCACCAGCTCCAGCACCGCATCTCCGAGGAATTCCAAACGCTCATAATCCTCCGTCTTGTTGATCTTCTGCTCATTGATAAAAGAACTGTGCGTAAGTGCCTGTTTTAAGAGTTTCTTATTCTGAAAAGAATATCCGATACGCCTTTCCAGCATATTCAGATCATACCCGTCGCGCATATTTCACCTCATCACCAAAAAAAGTATTCCCAAATACCATGACTTGGGAATACTGTTCAAAATCAACCTCTTTAGTTCAAAGCACCTTTGATCAATTCAACCGCTTCCTCAACTGTGGTAATCTTCTCTGCTTTCTCCGCGGGAATCTCAATATCAAACTCCTCCTCGATTCCCATAATAATCTGAAATACATCCAAAGAGTCCGCTCCAAGATCATCCAAAAAAGTTGTCTGCGGTGTGATCTCCTCCGGATCCACGTTTAATACTTCAGCAATCACTTGTTTTAACTTTTCAAATTCCATGTTTCAATCCCTCTTTCTTTATTTATTCCTTTATAAAGCATATTTTTACTGATCACTTAACAAAACCTTTTCCCGAATCCTATCATTGACAGCCTGCTCTTTAAATGTGAGACACTGCAGGATCGAGTTTTTGATCTCTATGGCCTTGCTGCTCCCGTGGGTTTTGACCACAAGACCGTTCAACCCCAAAAGCGGTGCTCCGCCGTATTGCTCTGTGTCAAAACTCTTGAGTGTCTTCTTCAGCGCCGGTTTCACCAGAAGGGCTCCGACCTTGCTGCGCAGAGAAGTCATCATTCCTTCCTTCACTTTTTGGATCAGCACGCCTCCGACGCCTTCATACATCTTCAGGATCACGTTTCCCACAAACGCCTCGCAGACAACCACGTCCGCCGCCCCTGCCGGAATATCTCTGGCCTCAACGCTTCCGATAAAATTGATCTCCGGACAATTTTTTAACAGCGGATAGGTCTCCTTCACCAGTGCATTTCCTTTCTCCTCCTCCGCGCCAATATTGACGATACCGACCCGGGGATTCCTGATGCCCAGCGCATGTTCCATATACACACTGCCCATCTTGGCAAACTGCACCAGATGAGACGCTCTCGCATCCACGTTTGCACCGCAGTCGATCAGAAGAGCCACACCGTTCGCGGTAGGAATCAGCGGCGCCAACGGCGGTCTCTCGATTCCCTTGATCCGGCCCACGATCACCTGTCCGCCCACCAATACCGCACCGGTACTTCCGGCAGAAACGAACGCATCACAGGTTCCATCCTTCACCATATACATTCCCTTGACGATGGAAGAATCCTTCTTTTTCCGTATTGCATTTACTGGAGGCTCGGACATCTCGATGACCTCCTCCGCATGGACAACCTCAATCTGTTCCGGGTTGTAACTGTATTTCTTCAGTTCTTCCGCGATCAAAGGTTCTTTGCCGACCAAAAATACCTTAATGCGCTTATCTTCCATGATGGCATCTACCGCACCCTTGACCACTTCTCCGGGGGCATTGTCTCCCCCCATGGCATCCACAGCCACATTTACCATTGCGTCTTTTGCAATTTTATCTGCCATTTACAATTCCTCTCCGGTAAACCTTTTTCACTCTATTTACTATACTAAACCCCCCTGCAAAAATCAAGCATAAAATATAAAAGGTGAGAACCCCGTTTCGGATTCCCACCTTATCTCACTTTTTGATCAGCATTTGCGGTCGATCAATCAACATCAACGACCTGCTTCTTGTTATAAGAGCCACAGTTCTTGCATACTCTGTGAGGAACCATCAAAGATCCGCACTTGCTGCACTTTACCAAAGTAGGAGCGCTCATCTTCCAGTTTGCTCTTCTCTGATCTCTTCTACCCTTAGAAGATTTATTCTTGGGACAAATAGACATCGTTACACCTCCTTATTCGCATTAAAAATATCTTTGATTGCCGCCATGCGGGGGTCGGGTACGAAGGTGTCGCATCCACATTCCCTCTCGTTCAGATTCTGTCCGCAGACCGGGCATACACCCTTGCAATCCTCCTTGCACAGAATCTTCACAGGCCAGTTTACAATGATCTCATCATGCACAAAAGCCTCTACATCCAGCTGATAACCGTCCATAAACAACTGATCATCCGCTTCCGCGTCCTCATCTTCCGCAGCCGCTTCCGGTGAAAGCACCACCCGATCAAAGGAAAGCGTGATCGGCAGATCCACTTCCGTGAGACATCTGTCGCACACCGCCGCCAAAACCAGACTGCCGCTTCCCTCAATGTGCGCCTTTCCCTCGCCGATATTGGCAAAAGTCAAATGCACCGGGGACTTCTCTTTGACCCGGCAGGTATCCGATCCATTGGAAAACTCTGTCATCTCCAGAGCGATCTCCGCTGTCTCAGTCTTCCCTTCCGTCGTTAATACATCCGATAAATTCACTAACATAGCAACTCCCGTGTATGTCGTGTGCCGAACTGTTGTGTTTTCGCACACTGATTCATTATACATATTGTGGTAGGGTTTGTCAACAACTGTTTTAAATTTTTATACTAATTTTTATACCATTTTTCCCAAAACCTGCAAAAAGTCCATATCTCCGGGCTGCAGCTTCAGGCTGGTCTCAATCCGCTCCCCTTCCGGCGTGGTCACGATCACCTCGATCACGCTGCTTTCTCTTAATCCTCTTTGGCCAACGGCTTTGCAGAAAGCCGGAAACTTGGGATGATTATTTTTAAATGTATTCCATGCGGCAAGCACCTGCATGGCTGCGTTCATATCCATAGCTTTCCCTCCTGTATTTATCAGTATACTACAGGAGTTCACACGCCTGCAACCGCTTCTTTCATGCTCCTGACATACTCATAGAGATGCGGCGCCGCCTCCGCGCCGTACTTTGCCACGATCCGCACGATGGCGCTGCCCACGATGGCACCGTCCGATACACCCGCCATCTTTGCCGCCTGCTCCGGGGTACTGATGCCGAACCCGATGGCCGCCGGCGTATCCGTCACCTCGCGGATGTGCCCCAGGATTGTGTCCAGATCGGTACTGATCTCATTTCTCACACCGGTGACACCCATGGAACTCACCACATAGATAAACCCGTTTGCTTCCGCCGCAATCTTCTTGATCCGACTCTCGGAGGTGGGTGCGATCATGGAGATCACGCTGACGCCATGGGCATTGGCAATGGGTTCCATCTCGCCTTTTTCCTCATAAGGCATGTCTGGAATGATAATACCCGCCACGGAAAGCTCCTCACATTTTGTAAAGAAACGATCATAGCCATAATGGAACACCGGATTCGCATAAGTCATAAAGCAAAGCGGCACATCGCTCTGCTCCCGCACCCTGCGCACGATCTCAAACACGCCGTCCGTAGTAATGCCGCCCTTCAGCGCCCTTATGTTTGCCTCCTGGATCACGACGCCTTCTGCCGTGGGATCTGAAAACGGAATTCCGATCTCGATCAGATCTGCGCCGGCTCTGGCGATCTCCAGAATATTTTTCACACTGCTGTCCGCATCGGGATCACCCGCTGTAATAAATGCAATAAATGCCTTTTTATTCGGTGTATCAAATGCTTTTGCAATTTTTTCGTTAGTCATGAAGATCCACCCCCCTGTATCTGGCGATCGCCGCCACATCTTTATCTCCGCGTCCGGAAATGCAGACGATAATGCTCTGATCCGGGCTGTAATTCTTTGCAATCTTGATCACCTGTGCCACTGCATGGGCACTCTCGATGGCGGGAATGACGCCCTCCGTCCTGGAGAGATATTCAAAGGCCTGCACTGCCTCCTCATCCGTGATGGGCACGTACTGTGCTCTGCCGATATCGTGGAGATACGCATGTTCCGGTCCGATGCCGGGATAATCCAATCCGGCGGAAATCGAATACACCGGTGCGATCTGTCCGTACTCGTCCTGGCAAAAATAGGACTTCATGCCGTGGAAAATCCCCAGCGTGCCGGTGGAAATCGTCGCCGCTGTCTCCGGTGTATCCACACCCTTGCCGCCTGCCTCGCAGCCGATCAGTTCCACATCTTTGTCCTCAATAAAGTTATAAAATGCACCCATGGCGTTGCTGCCGCCGCCCACGCAGGCCACCACAGCCGCCGGAAGTTTTCCCTCCGCCTCTAAGATCTGCTCTCTGGCTTCTTTACTGATCACACTCTGGAAATCCCGCACGATCATCGGGAATGGATGCGGCCCCATGACAGAGCCAAGGCAATAATGGGTATCCTCCACCCGATTGCTCCACTCTCTCATGGCGTCATTCACCGCATCTTTCAGCGTCTGCGTTCCGGTGGTCACCGCATTGACCTTTGCGCCCAACAGCTCCATACGATACACATTCAATGCCTGGCGGATGGTATCCTCCTTGCCCATGAAGATCTCACACTCCATACCCAGAAGCGCCGCCGCCGTGGCGGTTGCCACCCCGTGCTGTCCCGCACCGGTCTCTGCGATCAGCCGGGTCTTGCCCATTCGTTTTGCAAGCAATGCCTGCCCTAAAACATTGTTGATCTTGTGGGAACCGGTATGATTCAGGTCTTCACGCTTCAGATAGATTTTGGCACCTCCCAGATCCTTTGTCATCTTCTCCGCATAATACAGAAGTGACGGTCTGCCCGCATATTCATTCAGCAGTTTCTGCAGCTCCGCGTTAAATTCCGGGTCTTTCTTATAGTGCTCATATGCCTCTTCCAGACGGATCAGTTCATTCATCAAAGTCTCTGAAATATATTGTCCGCCGTGAATACCGTAACGTCCTTTACTCATCTTGTCTCTTCCTCTCTGTTATTTTCCTGCCAGTTCCCGAAGCATTCCTGCCTTATCCGGGCTTCTCATAAAAGTCTCTCCGATCAGCACCGCATCTGTTCCGTTTTCTTCCAGCCGCCTGATATCCTCTCTGGTCCTCATACCGCTCTCCGAAACAAACAGAATATCGGAAGGTACCATCTGTCGCAGCCGCACCGAATTGTTGATATCCACCGAGAAATCCTTAAGATTCCGGTTGTTCACGCCGATGATGCGCGCTTTCGCCGCCAGCGCCATCTCCACCTCGTGCCCGTCATGCGCTTCCACCAACGCGGAAAGCCCCAATTCATCCGCAATCTGCGCGTACTCCTGAAGCTGTCCGGGAGACAGGATGGCACAGATCAACAATACCGCATCCGCTCCCATTTTCTTTGCCTGATAGATCATATATTCATCCACGGTAAAATCCTTCCGCAGAAGCGGGATCTGCACCCGCTTTCGGATTGCTTCCAGATACCTGTCGCTGCCTTTGAAATAAAACGGCTCTGTCAGGATCGAGATGGCATCCGCTCCCGCCTGTTCATATTCCGCGGCAATCTCCTCATAAGGAAAATTCTCCGCGATCACCCCCTTGGAAGGCGACGCTTTCTTCACCTCACAGATGAAACGGATGCCTTCCTGCGACAACGCCCGCTCGAAGGGATAAGGCTTATCTGTAAGCCGGTGTCTGGGCAATGCTTCCGCCTGCGCCTTCAATTCCGCCAGAGAAATGCTGCGTTGCTGTTCCGCGATCCGCTCTGCCGTTTTGGCTGCAATCTCCGCCAATATCGTATCTGCCATGTCAGCTCCTTTCCGCCAGGAAATTCTCCATGATCTTCCTGCCCTCCGGTGTCAGCACTGACTCCGGATGAAACTGCACACCGTACACCGGCAATTCTCTGTGTTCCACCGCCATCACCTCTCCGTCTGATGTGACTGCCGTCACCTTCAGCACCTTAGGCATACTTGCCGGATCTGCCGCCAATGAGTGGTATCTGGCTACAGTCATGGTCTGATTCATTCCCCGGAACAACACACTGTCCGCATCGATCTGTGCAGTGGACTGCTTCCCGTGCATCAGTTCTCTCGCATAGGTGATCGTGGCACCGTATACCTCGCAGATTGCCTGATGCCCCAAGCAGATCCCCAGGATGGGAATCCTGCCCGCCAGCGTCCGGATCGTTTCTTCACAGACGCCTGCCTGTGCCGGTCTGCCCGGTCCCGGAGATAGGATAATATGGCTGGGCGACAACGCCTCTATTTCCGCAACCGTCAGCTCATCATTCCGGATCACCCGAATATCTTCGTTTACCGATCCGATAAGCTGATACACATTATAGGAAAAACTATCGTAATTGTCTATCAAAAGTATCATATCATTCCAATCCTTTCTGTGCCCGTTCAATCGCTTCCCTGACCGCAGCCGCCTTTTGGATACATTCTCTGTACTCATTCTCCGGCACACTGTCTGCTACGATTCCGGCACCGGAACGGATGAAAACCTTGCCGTTTTTGGAAAATGCCAGCCGGATACCGATACAGGTATCCAGATTCCCGGTGAAGGACAGGTACCCGATTGCCCCTCCGTAAATTCCCCGTTTGTTGTCCTCCAGCTCATTGATGATCTCACAGGCCCGAAGTTTCGGTGCACCGGAAAGGGTTCCTGCAGGAAGGATGGCATCCACTCCGTCCACCGCGTCCTTATCCGCTCTGATGGTTCCGCTCACCGTGGAACCGATATGCATCACATGGGAGTACCGCTCAATCTGCATGTATTTCTCCACCTTGACCGTTCCGATCCGGCTGATCTTCCCAATATCGTTACGGCCCAGATCCACCAGCATATTATGCTCCGCGCGCTCTTTTTCATCAGCCAGCAGCTCCCGTTCCAACTCTGCGTCTTCCTCCGGAGTCTCACCGCGCCTTCTGGTACCTGCCAGAGGATAGGTATATAATTTTCCCTTCTCCAGCTTTACCAGCGTTTCCGGGCTGGCTCCGGCAATCTCGCCGTCCGAACCGGAGAAATAGAACATATAGGGCGAGGGATTGGTGGTGCGCAGCACCCGATACGCATCCAGCAGACTTCCTTCCATCCTGGCTTCCAATCGGTTGGACAGCACCACCTGAAAGATGTCTCCCTCTTTGATATAATGTTTTCCCTTGCGCACCATATTGCAATAAGACTGCTCGTCAAACAGCGGCTCAAATCCGGAAGTCAGCTTCAGCGGAACATGAGGAGCCTTCTCCCCCTTCATAAGCAGCTGCTTTAAGCTCTCCAGTTCCACAACCGCCTTATTGTAATTGACTTCCAGCTCATCCGTCCGCACATTCACGATCAGGATCAGCTTCTGTCTGTAATTGTCAAACACCACTACCTTGTGGAACAGCATAAGATTGACATCGGAAAACCCCTCCTCATCCTTTGCATCCAACCGCAGTGTCGGTTCGCTGTACTTGATATAATCGTAGGAAAAATATCCCACCAAACCGCCGGTAAACGGTGGCAGTCCTTCTATGACGGGACTCTTATTTTCCGACAATACATTCCGGATCAGTTCCCGTACATCTTCCGTGGTCGTACGGCTGCTCATGGGAGACTTGATCGTTGTGATTCCGTTATAGCAGTTGATCTCCAGCAGGGGATCATATCCCAGAAAAGAATATCTGCCCCAGCGTTTATCCGCCTCAGCGCTCTCCAGCAGATAGACATGATTGCTGACTTTTTCTAATACCTGCAGCACCTCAATGGGTGTGATCATATCCGCAAAAAGCTCACAGCTCACCGGTATCACACCATAACTCTCCTGCCCGCTATATTTCCTGCATTCCTCCAGACCAGGTACCACTTTCATGTTATTCCTCCTCGCTTCTGTATGACTGTTGACCTCATTGTTCGCGAAAAAAACGTCCTTGACAGAAATCTCTTCTGTCAAGGACGAGTCTTGATCCGTTTCGGATACACCCGCGGTGCCACCTTGATTCACGATGAAAATCGTGCGCTTACAGGATACGGTCACATCTGACTTATATCCCTGACCCTTTACGCAGGTCCTACGTCGCAGGATACTAAAAACCTCTGGTTTTAAACACTTCTGGTTTGACCCCATCGGTCTGAAACCTTACGTTTTGTTCATTGCGCCCTCCGTGGTCCATTTAACAGCCTGCTTCTCCAACCTTTCTCAGCATCCGGTCTCTCTGTGCGCGCATCTGCTGTTTTTATCTCCACTTCCTTGGTTTAATCCGTGTTTATTTTTTATTATATTACTTCGCTAAAGCGCAAATGTCAAGTATTTTTTAGAACTTGAACTTATTCACCTCGCTGTCCAGATGCTGTGCAATGGAGGCATTCTCATTAACCACATCCCGGTTCTGATTCATATTGCTGGACATCTCTGCCACAGAGGAAGCCACGTCAGAAACGCCTCTGGCGCTTTCCTCCACTGCTCTGGACACGTCATCCATAGCTGTGTTCACACTCTCCATGGATCTCTCAATATTCTCGGAAGCCTCCTCCACATTGCGGAGCATATCGGATACCTGTTCCGCATCTTTTTGATACTGCAGTCCCGTATCCATCAACTGTCTGTAGCCACCAATCGTCTTTACTTTTACAAAATCCACCATCTTGGTGGACTCCTCTGCCAGTCCCTTTACGTTCGCGATCACTTCCTCGCTGATAATCTGGATCTGTTTCGCGGTCTCAGCGGAATGCGTCGCCAGGGAGCTGATCTCGCTGGCAACCACTGCAAAGCCTTTGCCCTGCTCTCCCGCTCTCGCCGCCTCAATGCTGGCATTTAAGGACAGCAGATTGGTCTCATCGGCAATCTCCAGAATGGTCTGCGTCAATTTGCTGATATTTTCCACATCTTTGGATTTCTCAATCTTTTCATCCAGACTCTTTGTCATATTTTCAGCTGCGGTTTCCGCAATCTTGGTCTCCTCTGCAGCGCTCTTGCACATCTGCTGTGCTCTGCCCTGCATCTCCTGCGCATAGCTGGTACCGCGCTGCACGCTGACATTCAGTCCATCCACATCCGACTGGATCTGCTGCGTGGAGAACTGCACCTGCTGCAAGCTCGCCGAAGTTTCCTGCATGGCCGCGCTCATCTCCTCCATGGTCGCAGATACGCCGACCAACTGATCGTTGGTGCGCACCGTCATGTTGAGGGCTGTCTCCACAGAACCGGAAAGACGGTTGGAGTTGCCGGAAATGCTGCTCACCACCGTACGGATATACTCCAGCAGATTGTTGATGTTTTCCGCAATATCGCCGACCTCATCATTGCTGTTTACCTGGATCTTCTGGGTCAGATCACCGTTGTTGCTCACCAGGTCGGACACTTTATTATTGACTGTCTTCAGGCCTGCCGAGATACGACTTGCCATGATCACGGAGATCACAACAGATACGATCACCAGCAGCACGCCGATGGTCACGATCGCCATAACGATCTTATGTAAGGTTTCCACGATATTTTCCGCATGGTAGTCGATCCCCAGGACCCCTACCACGTCACCGTTCCGATCCGAAACCGGCGCATATGCCGTGATATAGCTTGCACCGTCCGCCTTCTCGATCTTGTTTGTCACATAACCGGAACTGTTCATGGCATTTCTCATTTCCGCCACATAGATGTCCTCAACCGCTTCTCCCACGGCAGTCTCACCATCTGGCACGGAAAGGTAGACCATCCGGCCGTCCCGCTCTCCCACGGTATAAATGGAATGGATGTTGCCGCTGGCCTGAATATTCTCCAGCGCCTCCAATGTCACCGTATTTGCATAGCTTTCATCCGAACCGGTCTCCAACAGAGATAACAGATTCCCGTTGATCTCTCTGGCGGATACCTGCGTCAGCGCCAGGGTGTCCGCCGCCGCACTCTCCACGAAGCTGTTGCTCACATGATTATAGATAAAAATTCCCATCACCAGACAGATCAGGATATTTACCGGCACGCTGCCCAAAAGAATTTTACTGCGTATACTGAATCTCATGTTTCGTCCCCCTATTCCGCATTTAATGAATCTACGATTGCCTGCGACATCCAGTTTCCGTTCTGCGTCGCAAACTGACTGTAGGCTTCCTCGATATCCTGCCCGCTCACTACCACCTTGTTGATCAGTTCCGTTTTTAATGCCATCAGATCACTGTTGTAAAGAGCGTAGGCCTCGGTACTGTACGGCAGATCCGCCAGCTTGCTGTGGCTGTTAAAGACATCTGCCGCCACAGCCGCCTTTGTGTTGGCGTTTCCCGCCCCCGGATCATTTTTGATCGGTACAATGGCGAGCATACGGTCAATATGGTTCTTCGCATAGGTCTCCGAAGTGGGCGAATAGGTCCATAGGGTTTCCATCTCCCCGCCGTCCAACATGGTCTCCAGGAAATACTCGTACACGCCCGCAGGATTCTTGCACGCGGAGGTAATGCACCACACCGGCGCAACTCTCTCCAGATAGTCTCCGGTCTCCGCAATGGGTGCAATGGCCACCAGTTCATCATCCACGCCGGCTTCTTTCAGTTTATTGGAAAGGGTATTCCCCCAGGTTCCCGCCCAGTAAGTAAACGCACCGAATTCATTTGCATAAAATTTATCTCTGCTGTTTCCTGTAGAGTTCTCCGCAATCTTCGGATCAATATATCCCGCCTTGTAGGCGGTCTGAAGGCGACGCAGTGCATCCTTCATGGCATCCTCCGTAAATCCGTCCGCCCAGGTTCCGTCCTCTTTTTGATAAAAAGCAGGATATGCGTCCTGATAAAATTCCGGCAGATAATTGGTATACGGCGCTTCACTGTTGATCAGCCCCGCCGCCGACACGCCGTAAGTATCTCCGTTTCTGCCGTTGCCGTCCGGATCCCGCTCTGTGAATGCCTTTAACATAGCCAGATATTCCTCATAATTGGTGGGAACCGACAATCCGCAATTGTCCAGCCACGCCTTCTTCACATAAGTAATACAACCGTTTCCTCTGGCCGGCGTGATCCCATATAATTTGCCGTGAATGCGGATTCCCTCAATCAGTTCCGCGTTGCCTGCATCCTGTATTTTCCTCTCTAATTCCGAACCCTGATAGTAATCCGAAATATCCGCCAACATATCCTCCGCCGCATACTCCGTATAATAAGTAGAGCTGAGCAATACCACATCGGGAAGATTTCCGGATGCAAATGCCTCCTTGACTTCATCATAATAAACATCGTGCTCCGGCTGTATGATCTCCAAAGTGATCCCCGTCTTCTCCTCCCAAAGCACTTTAAACTCCTCCTGTCCCTTATCAGGCGTTACAAGCGTTCCGTCCACCATCATGGTAATCTTTTCCGGCTTTGTCCATGTTGCATTGTCCGTGACGCCCAAATGGCTCTCCGTCTGTGATTGCGTTTTACTGTCCGGCGTCCGATTTGCACAGCCTGCCAACACACAGAGGGCCAACGCGGAGCACAGTATTCTTGCAATGGCTTTTCTCTTCATATTACAGGACGATCCTCCTTCCGATAAATTTTATTCCTATTTTTCATTGCTTTCCAATTCACTCACAAAAAAGGTCTGAAGGTTGACCTCCAGACCGCATAAAGCCCTTTTCACCAACAAACTTATTTTACCTCAAATAACCCCAAAAGACAATATCAAAACTGTATCGGCTCCACTTCCGGTGTTATGGGAAGCATCTGATATTCCGGAAACTGATCTAACAGTTCTTCCAGACACAGGGTAGTATTGTACACCACATCATGTGCCAGCATAACGACTTTCCTTCTCCCAAGTGTACTCCCTGTTGCATTTTGGATCAGTCGTTCCGGCTCATTGTGTTTACTCGCATCCTCCAGGCTTGCATTCCAGTCAAAATAAACATATCCTCTGTCCTCCATTTCCCGGATAATCTCCTTGTACACTGACTTATTATGCGCATTAATGCTGCCGCCCGGAAAACGGAAGATGGTTGCCTCCACACCGGTAGCCTCATAAATGGCGCTCTTTGCTTTCTCAAAGTCCGCAAGGTAACTTTCCGTGCTTTGGTATAGTTTATCATAGTCGTGATTATAGCAATGAATCCCGATGGTGTGTCCTTCCTCTGCAATCTGCTTTGCCACCTCCGGATGCTTTTCCACGTTTTCCCCGATCAAAAAGAAGGTTGCCCTGATATGATGCGTCTTCAGAATATTCAGCACTGCTATCGTATTTTCCGCCGATGGTCCGTCATCGAAGGTCAGATACATAGTCTTTGGGAAAAAATACAGATCCACGGCATCCGCAATCCCTTTGGCAAGCTTCTCCTGGTATTCCGGGGATAGCAAACGTTCCCGCTCCGCAGAATTTGACAGAAATCCGGTTTCGATCAGACAGGATGGCATCTTTGTCTCCCGTATCACATAGAGGGTCTCATTCTCCTTTAATTCCCGCTGCTCCGCCTTGGTATAGATCAGTACCTCTTTCTGAACCAGTTGCGCCAGGCGCCTGCTGCCGTCTCCCGCTTTTTCACTGTTATACCACACTTCAACTCCCGAAACATCGGAAACCAGCTTCTCCGTGGCATTCTGATGGATACTGATATAGAGATCCGCTTTCTGACTGTTAGCAAAGTCCACCCGTTCCTCCAAAGACATGACTGCATGCTCCATGCTCTCGTCACTTCTGCGGGTCAGGCTGACCTGATATCCCATGTCCAGAAGTCTGTTCTCCGCAGCCTCAGCGATCTGAAGATTCACATCCTTCTCAAAAATGTCCCCTCTGCTGCATCCCTCATCCTCACCGCCATGCCCCGGATCCAGCACAATATGGATTTCATCGCGCTCCTTAGGGAAATCTTCCTGATCTGAGTCTTTTTCCGAATCCACAGCTTCGGGATCTGCCTCCTGTGTTGGAACCAACTCTCTCGTTGCTGCACAGGACTGTCCCATCATCTCCTTGGCATTCACTTCCATTACGCGCTGCCGCTCGAACGATACCGTCTCCGCAGTCAGCGCTGCCAGCAGCAGTGCCAGTATTCCGCAGACCACCCTGGGGGCCAGTCTGTGATATTCTTTTCTGTGTTGATTTCTATATTGATTTCTATATTGACTTCTATGTTGATATTTCTGCATCAGCGCATCCTCCCGGCACATCTTGTCTCCCGTGCCATGCTCCATACCTCAAGAATACGCTGCACTTTCATCATAAATTCAACATTTATGCATAAAAATCACATCTTTTTTGCATCATCTTCGCATCATTTTGAAATTTTCAGGAACAGTTCATTGATGCCTTCATAAAAGCCCACAGTCACCACAGTACTTTCCTCTCCAATCCCTGCAAACCGATATTTTTTATAATAAGGTGTGTTTTCCAGGAGTGGATTGTCTGAGTCAAACTCACTTCTACCGGACAATCCCTGGTAAGCGCTCCATGCCTCCATCATTCGGTCCGGATCAATCTGTTCCCATGTGCTGCCTGTCCTCGCATAAAATTCACAGATATGTCCGGTCTCTGCATCCATATAGGCATCCAGCATTCGCCCCGATTTATCCGCGTTCTTGATATCCGTAGAAAGGCTGATCTTCCACACAGACAAGCTGTTTCTGGGATCCAACACATCGATAGCGGAATACAGCACCGCCTGATAGGAATCCTCCGTGACATCCCGCACCATTTCCGGCAGGATTCCCCTGTCCGCAAGTTCCCGAAGCTGGTTCATGCACTCCCCATAGACAGCTTCCTCCGTAATCTCCTTCTCCGAAGGTCCCTGTCTGTTCACTACAAGCGCATAGGAGCCCTGTTGATCCCGACTGTTCATGCACATAGACAGCACGTAAAGCCTCTCATTGCTCCCCAGCGTATAGCGGTACCCTTCTTCACCGCCTTCCACCTGCTCTGCTGCAACCTTATTCAGGACGCCTCCGTCCCTGTATCCAGCGAGCAGTTCCGGTCCCCAAAGTGCCACCGCTAAAACCGCCGCCGATGCCGCCGCAAATATAATCGCCTTCCATTTTCCCTGCCCTTTATTCATCTATAGCCTCCGCTAATCTAAAACCGATGCAGCTCCCCTCGCCTACAGTGCTTTCTATTTCCAGTTCACTGCCATGAAGTTTCAAAATTTCCGTACACAACGCCAGTCCCAACCCGGCGCCATTTCTGCTCCGGGATCTGGATTTGTCCACCATATAAAATGCCTGCGTAATCTTCTTCCTCTCCTCCGGCGCAATCCCCACACCGTGATCCCTGACCACAAATCGGTATCCGCCTTCCACTTTCTCCCCAAGGATCTCAATTTCGCTGCCCGCCTCGGAGGCCTTACAGGCATTGTCCACCAAATTATTCAGAACTGTTTTTAACAGATCCGCCTCTCCAAGCACCTTGCCCGACTGGTAATCAAATCGAAAACACATGTCATTTTCGTGATCCGCCTCATGCAATTCTTTCAGGTAACAAAAAAGATTCTCCACATCAATCGTCTGCAAATCCACTTCGCCATGACGCGTCACTGTCATATCCAACAGGCGGAACGCCATGCTTTCCAGCCTTTTTCCCTCAGTGTAAATATAATTGGCTGACAGAAACCCCTTCTCCTCATCCAGCTTACGGGAACGCAGCAGATCCGCGTACCCGATAATGGCCGTGAGCGGGGTCTTCAGTTCATGGGAAAATGCAGCGATAAATTCCTCCCTCGCCTGTACTTCCTCCTCCAGTTTTCGGATCGTATCCTCCAGGACATTCGCCATGCGGTTAAAATCCTTTGTCAATTGTCCCATCTCATCGTTACTCACCTGCTTTGCCCGGTAACTGTAATCCCCTCTGGCCATTTTCCTGGTGGCTCTTGTCAAAAGACGAATCGGTCTGGTGAGAAGATGGGCAAGTAACAACATGATGAGAGAACTGACCAAAAGCACAACAATCATCATCCGCCTGTATACAGAAAACCCGCCTGTACGCTCCGCAAACACCTCTGTCACATCCTTCATGGTCTCAAGATAGATTGCACGATCCAGGGAAGTGATCACAGCTCCTGTCTGCACATAATACCGATTTTCCCGCTGTATCACCCTGTAAATCCTTGTTTTGGCATCAATCTGTTCCAAAAAGTCTGTCGCTTCCACAAATCCGTCACTGGCATAAAGAGGAACTCTGTTTTCATCCGAAAGCCGCAGCAGACGTCTTCCCTCCCCGCCGCTGCTCTCCAGCTTGACACCGATCTGCTCAATTGTTCCGTTCTGCAGCACCTCATATTTGGACGGTATATTGAGGGCCGCCGTCTCAAATGCAAACTGCAGGATACTGCTCTCATTCATCGCCTGCCCCACTTCACGCTCCATGGAATTTTGAAACACATAATTGATAAACAGATAACCGCTCACGCCGAACGCAAGCGCCATCGTCATGATCGTACATAACAGGATTTTATAGGAAAATTTCATTTCAATCGTTCTCCTCTTAAATCTCCAACCGATAGCCTACCTTGTAGACCGTCACCAAATGATTCTCCCACCCCATTTTCTTCCTGAGGCGCTGCACATGCAGCTCCAGAGTACGGCTGTCCGGAATATATTCATCCCCCCACACCTTCTCATACAGGTTTTCCTTGAAAAGCGCCACATTCCTGTTCCGAATAAATAAAAGGAGCAGGCCGTATTCCTTGCCTGTCAGTACCACCGGCTTTCCCCCACGGGTCACCGTGCGAGCCTCCGTGTCCACCTCCACGTCCCCAACCTTCAACACCGTCTGCGTCTTATTGTACCGTCTGAGCACCACTTCGACTCTCGCCACCAGTTCCACCACGTCAAAAGGCTTGACCAGATAATCCTCCGCTCCCAGGCGCAGACCCTTCACCCGATCCTTTACCTCATGCTTTGCCGTAATAAAGATCACCGGAATCTTTAATGGCCGGATATATTCCATTACATCATAGCCGTCCGCTCCGGGCAGCATGATATCCAGCAGAATCAGATCAAATCTTTCCTTTTCAATTAAATCAATTGCCTGAATTCCATCCTGCACCGACTGGCAGGCATATCCTGCTGCTGTAAGATTAATGTGGATCAGATCACAGATTGCTTTTTCGTCATCAACAATCAAAATTTGTATCATTGGAAATTTGCCCCTTCATCGTCCTTTGTTTTCTTTCAGCATATATCCGTTTTCCGGATTGATCTGCCATCCCCAGTAGAATCGGATTTCATTCACCAGATTACTCACCGTCTGCTCCTCTTTGCTTCTGTCACTGAGGTTCAGAGCAAACTCCGTATCTTGCTCAAACCCATCAGTACGCTGATAATAAATTGCATAGCGAATATCAACCGAGATGCTTCCGTCGTCCTCCTCCTTGCTGTACCTGGCAAGTACAAGAATATCTTTCATCCCGTCGCCATCCAAATCCGCGGTACTAATGCCCTTTAACGCATAAAGATTATCGTACTCGCCCATAGGCTCAAACCGCCATACAATAGAGCCCTGCTCATTGATCAGATAGATCATGAAGATGTCATAGTCCCCCAGCGAGAAGAATCCGGGAAAGAGTTTTAAATTTCCCAATTTCTCAAAAAACCTGCCATGGCTCTGCTCTTCGATCACCTTGAATCCATTTTTCAACAGTTCCTCTTCTGTCGCGGCTTTATACAAGAATTCCGTTGACTGCCCATCCCGTATAAAGCTCCGGATGGATTTTGCGCTCTGGTTCATCCCATACCGGTTGATCTTGTCATTAACCCGCCAGTCCCGGTAAAAATTCAGTTCCTCTGCCTGTAACTCTATCTGCTCTTTCTGGAAAAGCACCTCTCCGATCTTATACTTTTGCCTCTGTCCGCTTTCTGCAGATTGCACGCAGCCGGCGATCAGAATAATGTCGGTCAGATTATCCCCGTTTAAATCCTGAAATGACACGGATACCAAATCATAGATCGGCTGGTTCATCTCCCCAAGCACTGCATAATTGCATTCCAGTTGGTTTGTTTTATAGACGATCCTTCCCTCCCGGTCTGCCAAAAAAACAGCCGCCCTGTGACTATTGTTCTCCAGCGCACAGTAAAACCGCACCGTAGGTACCTCCTGTAACGCCACCGCATCTGCCGTTCCAATCCGGTATGGATCATCAGGTCGCACAACCTCCGCTGTCTGCTGTAACGGCACGTCAAACACATGCTTCTCTATCACCTGATACCCCTGAGTGCTGATATCCTCAATCGTCTGTATCTGTGAAAATCTGGCCTCATATTCCTGATAGGCTGCATATACAGCCCCGGCGCCCTTTACCTGCATCCGGTCTGCTGTCAATGTCCCCATGACCGCCGTCACACACAATGACATGCCTGTCAGCCACAGACGTTTCCTCCGTCTTTTACTCTTTCCCTCTGTACTCTCTCGTTCCCCTGTCATTTGCATCCTGCTTCCTCTGTCTGTACTTCTCCTAATCTGTCAAATGCTTTCCCGCCACATCTTCAAACCCAGTATAGCATCGGAAATTTATGGGCTCAATGATTTTGACGCAAAAAATAAAAATGATGCACTTTTGATGCAAAAATCCCCGAAAGCAATAAAACTTTCGGGGATCAATCACTCTTATATCTAATTGGCCTGACTTGAAACAGTTCGCTTTATTTTACCAGGCGGACGGTCTCTCTTGCGATTGCGAGCTCTTCATTGGTAGGGATCACCATAACCGTAGTCTTGCTGTCCGGAGTGGAGATCACAATGTCCTCGCCTCTCTTGTGATTTGCCTCCTCATCGATGGCAACGCCGAGATAACCCAGATACTCACATACCCAGCTGCGAACCAGTGCTGCGTTCTCACCGATACCTGCGGTGAAGCAGATCACGTCCACGCCGTTCATGGCAGCCACATAGGCACCGATGTATTTTGCAACTCTGTAGCAATACGTCTTCAGGGTACGGGTTGCGTTCGCGTTGCCCTCATTATGTCCAGCCTCCAGATCACGGAAGTCGCTGGAAAGGTTGTCCGACAGACCCTGTACACCGGACTTCTTGTTCAGGATGGTCATGATCTCGTCAATGGACTTATTCTCCTTGTGGGCGATGAACTCCATGATAGCAGGGTCGATATCGCCGGAACGGGTTCCCATGATCAGACCTTCCAACGGGGTCAGGCCCATGGAAGTGTCTACGCACTTGCCGTTCTTCACTGCAGATACGCTGGCACCGTTGCCCAGATGACAAACGATGATCTTCAGATCCTCGTATTTCTTGCCAAGATCCTCAGCTGCCTTCTTGGATACGAAGGAATGGCTGGTTCCATGGAAGCCGTATCTTCTGATCTTGTACTTCTGATAGTACTCGTAAGGCAGACCATACATATATGCCTCTTCCGGCATGGTCTGATGGAATGCAGTATCGAATACCGCCACCATAGGTGTGTTCGGCATCAGCGCCTTGCATGCATTGATACCGATGATATTTGCAGGATTGTGAAGAGGTGCCAGATCGTTGCACTCCTCAATCGCCTTCATCACTTCATCATTGATCACAGTAGAATCGGCAAACTTCTCGCCGCCATGTACCACGCGGTGTCCTACCGCCCCGATCTCGTCCAGGCTCTTCAACACACCGGTCTTTGCGTTGGTCAGTGCCTCCAGCACCAGACGGATTGCCTCCTTGTGATCCGGCATGGGAGTCACGGTAACTTCCTTCTCGCCGCCCTCGGGAGAATAGGTGATCTGGCTTCCGTCGATACCGATTCTCTCGCAAAGTCCTTTTGCAATACACTGCTCTGTGTCGGAGTTGATCACCTGATATTTCAGAGAAGAACTTCCGCAGTTGATAACCAAAATATTCATAATATGCTATGTCCTTTCCAAATTAATTTTTTTCTCGCAGATATTATTTCAGCTGTGCCTGCACTGCAGTCAGCGCTACAACACCCACGATATCCTGCCAGGAACAACCTCTGGACAGGTCGTTGACAGGCTTGGCGATACCCTGAAGGATCGGACCGTAAGCCTCTGCGCCGCCCAGTCTCTGAACCAGCTTATAACCGATGTTGCCTGCATCCAGGTTCGGGAAGATCATGATGTTCGCACGACCGCCTACTGCGCTTCCGGGTGCTTTAGACTTGGCTACGGAAGGAACCAATGCCGCGTCAACCTGCAGTTCGCCGTCCAGAACCAGATCCGGATACTGCTCCTTCGCAATGCGGGTAGCCTCTGCGACCTTATCCACCAAAGCATGCTTTGCGCTGCCCTTGGTGGAGTGGCTGAGCATTGCGATTACAGGATTCGGACCAACCAGCGCCTTGAAGCTCTTTGCAGAAGAATCTGCGATTGCAGCGAGTTCCTCAGATGTGGGATCCTGATTCAGACCGCAGTCTGCAAAAATAAAGGTACCGTTCTCACCCTGATTCTTAAACTGTGTATCCATTACGAAGAATGCGGAAACCAGCTTGGTCCCGGGAGCTGTCTTCAGAATCTGAAGTGCAGGTCTCAACGTATCCGCCGTGGAGTGACATGCACCTGCTACCATACCGTCTGCATCGTCCGCTTTTACCATAACGATACCAAAAGTCAGGTTGTCCTTTAACAAGATCTCTCTTGCCTGCTCAGGGGTCATGCCCTTTGCTTTTCTGGTTTCATATAATAAATTTACATAATCATCCAGTTTCTCCGTTGTCTTGGGATTAATGATCTTAACCCCGGACAGATCAAGTTCCAGCCACTCAGCACCGTCTCTGATCTTATCCTCATCACCTACCAGGATAATGTTTGCAATTCCTTCCTCCATGAGCTTCGCAGCGGCAAACAAGGTACGCTTGTCCGTGGTCTCCGGTAATACGATCGTCTTCTTATCGAGCTTCGCTCTCTCTTTGATCTTGTCAATGTATGACATTTCCATTCTCCTTTCCACGACGCAAAAATTTGTAATGCATCTTAACAAATTCCGATATTTGTATTATACTAAATTTGTTAATATTTAACAAGATATAAATTGATGCAATTCACAGAATTTGAAAGGAACATACCATGACAGTCAACGGAATCATCGCAGAATATAATCCTTTTCACAACGGTCACCACTATCAGCTGGAAAACGCCCAGTCCCGTACCGGCGCCGACTATACCATAGTCGTCATGAGCGGAAATTTCATGCAGCGCGGCACTCCCGCCCTGGTGGATAAGTTCAGGCGTGCAGAGATGGCGCTGCGAAACGGCGCGGATCTGGTCCTGGAGATCCCTGCATTCTATTCGGTGGCCAGCGCGGAATATTTTGCCACCGGAGCCACAGCGCTCCTGGACAAGCTGGGCATTGTAACCCATCTGTGTTTTGGCGCGGAATGTGAACGGCTGAATATTTTGCAGCGGATGGCTGATATTTTTGTGGATGAACCGTTAAAATACTCCGAGTATCTGAAAGAATATGTCCGGCAGGGGAATTCCTTCCCGGTAGCCAGGGCGATGGCACTGATCCGGTATGCACCGGAACTCTCCGACTGCCGCGACGTGCTGAATTCCGCCAACAACATCCTGGCAATCGAATATCTGAAAGCGCTGAAGAAGCGCGACAGCCAGATGCATCCCGTCCTCACAGTGCGTCAGGGTACCGATTACAACGACCGCATGCTGGGGACGCATCAGAGTTCCGCTCTTGCCATCAGACAGGCGATTTACGATCACGCCGACCTGTCCGCGCTCGCGACACAGATTCCGGATTCTGCCTTTAAGATTTTGTGTGATGTACTGTCAAAAGGCGAACCGATCCGACTCAATGACCTTTCGGAAGTGCTGCATTATAAGCTGTTGTCGGAGGCAGATGCCGGATATACCCAGTATCTGGATGTGTCCACGGAACTCTCCGACCGGATCAAGAACCACCTGTGTGATTTTGTGAATTTCAGCGGTTTCTGCGATCTGCTCAAAACCAAAGACATCACATATACCCGTGTCAGCCGCTGCCTGATGCATATCCTGTTGGACATCCGCGAGGACGATATGGCGATCTATCTCCAGTCAGACTGCATCAAATACGCCCGCGTGCTTGGTTTTAGAAAAGAGAGTGAAAATTTATTGACGGCGCTCAAAAACACAAGTTCCATACCGCTTTTGACCAAGCTGGCCGATGCCCAGAAGTCTTTGAATGAGTTTTCCTATGAAATGCTAAAGAAAGAGCTTCTGATCAGCTCATATTACGGAAGCGCCACCGCCATAAAGACCGGCGTTCCCATGGTAAACGAGTACAGAAGCCCGTTGGTGATCGTGTAGAGCTGCTGATCTGAACCATGCTGATTCGCAAAATCGCTGCTGCGCAGCTTTCCTTTTGCTCATCAGTATGGCTTCGCCATATACACAGAAATAAAAAGCGAGGCTTTTGAATGCGAGCATTCAACGCCCCGTTTTTTATTTCTGTGTGCATGGTTCAGTCAGTTTTTGAAACTGTGGATGGGGGCGGGAATTCTTCCGCCGCGATTGACAAAGGCTGAACAGTCAAACTGATTCACCGGCATGATCGGGGCATAGCCCAGAAGTCCGCCGAACTCCACCTTTTCTCCCACACCTTTACCGATGACAGGAATGATCCTCACCGCTGTCGTCTTCTGATTCACCATACCGATGGCCATCTCATCCGCAATGATGCCGGAAATGGTGGTTGCCTTTGTATCTCCCGGTATCGCGATCATATCCAGTCCCACGGAGCAGACGCAGGTCATGGCTTCCAGCTTCTCCAAGGTCAGCGCGCCCGCCTGTACCGCATCGATCATGCCCTGATCCTCGCTGACAGGGATAAACGCTCCGCTCAAGCCTCCCACATAGGAGGATGCCATCACGCCGCCCTTTTTCACCTGATCATTCAAAAGCGCCAGCGCCGCCGTGGTACCGGGCGCTCCCGCATATTCCAGTCCGATCTCACACAAGATATCCGCCACGCTGTCGCCGATGGCCGGCGTGGGTGCCAAAGACAGATCCACAATGCCAAAGGGCACGCCCAGCATAGAAGACGCCTCCTGCGCCACCAACTGCCCCACACGGGTCACTTTAAACGCAGTCTTCTTGATGGTCTCACAGAGCACCTCAAAATTCTCCCCCCGCACCTTCTCCAGCGCCGTCTTCACCACTCCGGGGCCGCTGACCCCTACATTGATGATCTTATCCGCTTCCGTCACTCCATGGAACGCCCCCGCCATAAAGGGATTGTCATCCGGCGCATTGCAGAACACCACCAGCTTTGCACAGCCTAATGAGTCCTGCTCTTTCGTCAGCTCCGCAGTCTCCTTTACCACATCGCCCATCAGACGCACCGCATCCATATTGATGCCGGTCCTGGTGGAACCCAGATTCACGGAACTGCACACCCGCTCGGTGGTGGAGAGCGCCAACGGTATGGATTGGATCAGCAATTCGTCCGCAGGCGTCATTCCTTTGCTCACCAGCGCAGAATATCCGCCGATAAAGTTCACGCCCACCTCGTGTGCCACATCATCCAACACTTTCGCAAGATACGCGAAATCTTCCTTGGTTTTGCAGGCAGCGCCGCCGATCAACGCGATGGGCGTCACCGAGATCCGCTTGTTCACAATAGGAATTCCAAATTCTCTGGATATCTCTTCACCTGTCTTTACCAGATCCTTCGCTGCTTCATATATTTTGTCATGGATTTTTTTACCCAATGTCTGAAGATCAGAGTCAATACAGTCCAACAGACTGATCCCCAGCGTGATCGTACGCACATCCAGGTTTTCCTTCTCGATCATCTCATTGGTTTCCAGTACTTCTATCTGGTTGATCATAAAATTTAATTCCTCCGGTTTCTCCGCATTAAAATCTGTGCAATCAAATCCTGTGCATCTTGTCAAAGATCTCTTCCTTCTGGCACTTGATCACCACACCGATCTCCTCACCCAGCGCCGCCAGTTCATCCGCCATATCGCCGAACACTTTCTTGGAATTGTTCGTATCCACGATCATCATCATGTTGAAATAATCCTGCACGATGGTCTGGGAAATATCCAGAATATTGATCTGGTTCTCTGCCAGATACGTGCAGACTTTTGCGATGATACCTACGGTATCTTTTCCGACTACTGTAATGATTGTTTTCTTCATAATCCTGTCTCTCCTCAATTTTTCTGTATGATTCCCAATTTATGTAAGATTTACCACCGGCGTAGGCTCGCTGCGCTTTGCCACCTGCAGGAAGAAATCGTTTGCATTATAGGGATTGTCCCCCAGCGTGATCTCCATGCGCACCGCCTCATAGGCCAGCTCCGGCATATTATTCTCCTTGCTCAGATGTCCCAGCAGGATTGCCTGCACTTTATCGTGCAGGACCCGGCTTAACAGTCTGCCGGAATTCTCATTGGACAAATGTCCCTTATCACCCAAAATGCGCTGTTTTAACGGGTACGGATACGGACCCACCTGAAGCATATTCACATCATGATTGGCTTCCAGAAGCAGCGCATCCATCCCCTGCAGACAGTCCACGGTATAGTCCGTAAAATGTCCCAGATCCGTACACACCGCCACCTTCTGTCTGCCGTACGCGATCCGGTAAGCCACCGGCTGCGCCGCGTCATGATCTACCTTCATAGGATGGATCGTCAGATCCTTGATGGTCAGCTTTTCGTCAGCCTTCACCTCATGAAACAGCGCATCATCGATCGCTCCTATGGAAGAGATCTGTTTGATCGCCTGGATCGTACCTCTGGTCGCGTAGATCGGCATCCCGTATTTTCGCGCCATCACGCCCAGCCCGTTGATATGATCCGCATGCTCATGGGTGATCAGGATTCCGTCCACATCCCGGCCTGTCAGACCCAGATAGTTCAATCCGTCTTCCGTACGCTTCCCGCTGATGCCCACATCGACCAAAAGATGGGTTGCCTCGCTGCCCACATATATGCAATTCCCGCTGCTTCCACTGGCAATACTGCATAGTCTCATACTCTTGCCCTGCTTTCTTCCCAGTAGATCTCTATGGAATCGCCCTCTTTTAATATTTCCATGTGGTCGGCGTCATGACCGTTGATCTTCGTCACAATGGCCCTGCCGCGGGAGTCTTTCAGATCAAAATCAATCACATCAAACACATCCACAAAAATGTATGTCTCTTTTCCTGTCAGCGCCACAGGATTGCCGTTCACCAGGACGCTCATCTCACGTACGGACCCTGCATCCTTCTCTCCAGCCGTATTCTGCCCGTTCTCACTGTCCGCCCCATCCTGCTGCTTACTGCCATATTGCGCCAACAGATCTTCTTTCACTTTCTCAAGCCTTTCCACCTCGGCTTTTCTCAGAGCCTCCTCCCGCTCTTTCTTCCGTGCTTCGCTTTTGGCGTTGTCCTCCTCGTCGGGCTCCTCCAGATCCGCATAACTGATCTCTGCGTTCATATTCCAGCTCACGGTAAAATTCTCATAAACCTTGGTGTCCGCTTTCGCAGCCGTATCGTTGACCTTGATGTCGCCGCCCAGCGGCACATCCAGGAACAGGGCAACTTCCTTTACTGTATAGCAATTCTGCACCTTGATGTCATCATTTTCCCGGATCTGATAATACTCATTTTCCCGGACGCCGTTCACTTCCGCTGTTTTCGGAAGGCTGATCTTCGTGCCGTTTACCACCACATTCAGCTGCTCCGATAATTCAGGCAATCTGCCAAGCTCCTGCTTTCCCGGTTCCCCCTCTGTGGAGGCCTTCACAGAAACCACGTCGCCGCTGTGAATTTGACTGTGCAGGTCGGCAGGGTCGCCGTTCAACAGGATCACTGCCGCCTCGCCCTGTCTGCCTCTGGTGATGCGGGTCTTTCCGTTGACTGTATAAGTCAGAGCTTTTCCCCGCTTCGGGAACAGATCCTCATTGGTAAACTGCGCCTGCATGGCCGCATCCGCAATGGAAAGTCTGCCGTTGTCATAGAGCTTCATGCGCTCTCTGTTGAACTCAATGAAAATAAAATTATTGCTCTGCTCATAGTAACTCAGGCAGATTCCGATGGGCGTCACCATCAGGGAATCCATCCTGGCATTCTCCAGTTCAAACACAATGTTCTGCATTACTTCCTTGCCTCGGATGGCCACACGTTCCTTGGCAATGCCCAATTCCTCCGCCAACGCTTCCGTATACCCGGCGATTGTACCGCCTCCGCCTACCACGAACACCGCGCTGACCGCCTTGTCTCCGTTCAGCTCCTTGATACAGTCAGCTACCTGATGGGTCATATTTTTCACCGCATCCGAAAGCATCTCCATCACTGCCCCGGAGGGAATCGTCTGAGGCAGTCCCATGATATCCGTATATTCTATTACTTCCTGCTCTCCCGCAAGACGCTTGATCTGCTCCGCCGTCTCAAAATCCACCAGACAGCTCTGCACGATGATATCCGTCAGGGAATCTCCGGCCACGGGGATCATGCCGTACGCAGTGATCGTCCCCTCCTTGGTGATGGAAATATCGCTGGTACCGGCGCCCACATCCACTAACGCCATATTCAGCATCCGATATTTCTCCGGAATTGCCACCTGGATCGCCGCGATAGGCTCCAGGGTCAGATTGGATACCTGCAGTCCCGCATGTTCCACCGCCTTATACAGGCCGTCCACCACATCATCCGGCAAAAAGGTGGCGATCATCTCGGTAGCAATAGTCTTTGCCTTATGCCCCTCCAGATTTCCGATCTGATAATTGTTCATATAATACCGCATGGGCGTGTAGCCTACACAGTAAAACTTAATGTCTGTATCATTGACTTTCTGGAACTCCTCGTAAGCCTGTTCCACGCCCAGCGTCTCCAACGCATAGATGTCCTCGTCCGTGATCTCTTTCTCACTCTCAAACTGTACCTCGGCACGGGTCGTTACCGTCCGCAGCACACGTCCTGCCGCAGCAATACAGACATCTGTGAGATTTCGGTTCAGGTCTTCCTCCAGCTGTCTTCTCACCACGCCGATCGTCTCACCGACTTTTCCGATGTCATGGATCTGCCCGTCCAGCATAGCCCTGGTCTCATGCTCCTTTGCGCGCTGCGCCAGCACATGGAATTTGTTGCCGTTCAGATATCCGACCGTTCCCACGATACTGCGCGTGCCGATATCCAGACCAAATACCAGCTGTCCCTGCTCTTCTCTTTTTTCACCTAATCCCGCCATGAAAAAGCCTCCAGTTTTCTATCTATTTGGCGAAAGCTGGCCGCCAGTTCGCCACTGTTGTCGATCACAAAATCACAATTTTTTCGGAATTCCTCCTCCGAAAGCTGACTGCTCATGATATCCGCAATCTTCTCTTCGCTGTAGCCGCGGCTCGCAGCCAGACGCCCCCTGCGGATATCCTCTCTGGCATACACATACCACAGTTCATCCACAAGCCCTTTATATCCGGCCTCGATCAAAAGCGCCGCCTCCACAAAAAAGAGTTCCACCTCCGGATTCTCCCGGGCTGCCCCCAGCTTCTCCATCAGATACGTCTGCACCGCCGGATGAATGATGGCATTTACCTTCTGTAAAATATCCGGATTGCCAAAGATCGCCCCCGCCATCGCCGCCTTATCGATCTCACCGTCTGTACCGAGAATCTCCTCCCCCAGGAGTTCCACCAGCCGCGCATAGCAGTCGGTTCCTTTTTTCTTCACCAGATGGGCCACCTCATCGGCCAGATAGATCTCACAGTAATAATGTTTTCTGATATATGTAAGCAGCTCCGACTTGCCTGCGCCGATGCCGCCTGTAATCCCGATAAAAAACATATCTCTTACTTTGCCTCATACCAGCTTGCACCGCTGTGTACATCCACTTCCAGCGTAACTTTCAGATCCGCTGCCGCTTTCATATTGTCCACCAGGATTTTCCGTACCTGCTCCACCTCATCCTCTGCGGTCTCGATCAGCAGTTCATCATGCACCTGCAGGATCAGTCTGGACTTTAATCCTGCCTGTCTGAGCGCCTCCCAGACACGGATCATGGCAATTTTGATGATATCCGCCGCCGTTCCCTGGATCGGCGAATTCATCGCCACACGCTCCCCAAAGGACCGCTGCATGAAATTCGAGGAAGCCAGTTCCGGCACCGGGCGTCTTCTGTGAAACATCGTCACGGCATAACCGGTCTCTTTGGCATCCACCACCAGCCCGTCCAGGAAGCCTTTGATCCCCGGATAGGTTGCAAAATACTGTTCAATATACTCTGACGCCTCTTTCCGGCTGATGCTCAGATCCTGGCTCAGTCCAAAGGAACTGATTCCATACACGATCCCGAAATTTACCGCCTTGGCATTGCGCCGCTGCAAACTTGTCACCTCATCCAAAGGTACATGAAATACCTTGGACGCCGTGATACGGTGGATATCCTCATCCATGCGGTACGCCTCGATCAGCTGCTCATCGCCGGACATATGCGCCAGCACACGCAGCTCAATCTGGGAATAATCCGCATCCAAGAACACATATCCCTCTTTCGGCACAAACACTTTTCGTAGCTGCCTGCCCAACTCCGTCCTGGTCGGAATATTCTGCAGATTCGGCTCCGTGGAACTGATGCGCCCCGTCGCCGTGATCGTCTGATTAAAATTCGTGTGGATACGCTTGTCCGCTCCGATATAAACTGCCAGCCCGTCCGCATAGGTGGACTTCAGTTTGGTGAGCGCCCGATACTCCAGAATATCCTTCACGATTGGGTATTCCTCCGCCAGCTTATCCAGCACATCTGCCGCCGTAGAATAACCGGTCTTGGTCTTTTTCCCGCCCGGCAGCTGTAATTTTTCAAACAGGATCTCTCCCAATTGCTTGGGGGAGTTGATGTTAAATTTCTCTCCGGCCGCATCGCAGATTGCATTTTCCAGCGCGTCAATCCGGGAGATCAGTGCGTCCCCGTAGGCCTTCAGCTCCTCTCTGCGGACCTCAACGCCCTCTTTTTCCATGTCATAAAGCACAAGAGAAAGCGGCATCTCGATTTTCCGCATCAGGTCAGCCATCTGCGTCTTCTCTAATTTCTCCGCGATCACCCGGGAGGCCGCCAGCGCCACATAAGCGCCCTGTGCATAGAAATCCATCGCTTTCTGCGGCTCCTGCTCCACTACCTGGGAAAGACTCCGTTTCCCGAACACTTCCACCGTCCCCTGCACCGTCATCCCCAGGTGCTCGGAGGCAATGGTCTCAATATCGTAATCACTTTTCAACGGGTTCAAAAGATACGCCCCAATCAGGACATCAAAATAACGCGTCGTACTGTCCTGCGCCAAAAAAGCATATTCTTTTTTCACATCAAAAGTCGCCAACCGCACATGGGCAGACAGCTCTTTCAACAAAAGCCTCACCTGCTCTGTCTCATCCACCGCTTCTTTGGGCGTGTCGAATAAAGACAGCTGTCCAACGGTCTCCTCCTGCCTTGCCAGCAGATAGACATAATTCTCCTGCGCAGATCTGCTGATTGCAATTCCCAACAGCCGATCCTGCTCCAGCATCAGCCAGAGACCGATCTCTTTCGCCTGCTTCTCCGCTTCCTTCACAAGCTTCTCAAAAGCCTTGATATCCGCTATCTTCTGCGCCGCAAGCTTCGCGCCTTCTCCCGCAGAAACCGTCCTGTCGAAACGTCCCAGGAAGTTCTTAAACTCCAGTTTTTTAAATAACACGTATGCTTCCGGCGTATAATACCCTTCCGCTTTTGCCGCCTCATAATCAAACGCCAGATCACAGTCCACTTTGATAGTCGCCAGAGTCTTGCTCAGGTAAGCCAATTCCTTATTTTCGATCAGAGAGGTCCGAATGGCATTTTTTGAAACCTCATCCACATGGGCATAAAGATTATCCAGCGAACCGTACTCCACGATCAGCCCTGTGGCCGTCTTCTCGCCCACCTTGGGTACTCCCGGGATATTGTCCGCCGTATCCCCCATCAGTGCCTTCAGGTCAATGAACTGCTCCGGCGTCATCTGATAGGCAGCCTGCACATCTGCCGCATAATAATCCTCAATCTCTGTCCCGGTGCGCTTCGTCTTCGGAATTCGGATCTTGATCCTGTCCGAAGCGATCTGCAGCAGGTCCCTATCCCCGGAGACCAGCGAAACCGCCATGCCGTCCCGCTCCGCTTTCTTCGCCAACGTCCCCAGAATATCATCCGCCTCCAGCCCAGCCTGTTCCACGATCACCACATGCATGGCCTTCAGCACTTCCTTCATCACCGGAACCTGCTCTCTCAACTCCTCCGGCATGGGCTTACGCGTACCCTTGTAGGCGTCATACATCTGATGGCGGAAGGTCGGCGCATGCACATCAAACGCCACCGCCAGATATTCCGGCTTCTCCTCCTCCAGGATCTTAAACATGATATTCAAAAAGCCGTAAATTGCATTGGTATGAAGCCCTTCCGCGTTGCTCAGATCAGGCAGCCCATAAAATGCTCTGTTCAGAATACTGTGTCCGTCTATTAAAACAAGTTTCTTCATGCTAAACTTCCATTCCGCTGATATTCCGCTGATTTCAAATTTCTATTCCGGTAATAACTCAAAGCAGCATCCACACAATCACTCCGACAATCGTGGAAATGATGATCAGTTCCAATGCCGCCCCCAAATACAGTAACAGGGAGTGATATTTCACTCGATTCTCCGCCTCGATCCGGCGGATCTCCAACTCTCTCTGCAAGTCAAAGGCATCCCCCTCCTCCAGGTGCTGCATGCCTTCCGCCACCAGAAACTGGATTGCCAGTTCCTCATGACATTCCTTGCAGGTATCCATGTGCTCATTAAATTTTCTCAGTGTACGAAAATCCATTTCCTGCGTCAGGAACTCAGGAATTAGTTTCTCAAATTCCGTACAATTCATACCTACACCCCGAATCACGTGTCAGAATAAAAAACGCTGCGCAGTTTCTCATAGAATATACTATACAACAATTCCAGAAAAAAATAAACATAAAAAAAGGAAAAAATGACTTGCCAATAGAATTAATCTATGTTAGAATACCTTTGTTGCAAAATTTTACATTTAGCAAACGCCGGCGTGTCGGAATGGCAGACGAGGCAGACTCAAAATCTGTTGTGGGCAACCACGTGCGGGTTCAAGTCCCGCTGCCGGCATCTTAAAAACCTTGATTTTTCAAGGTTTTTTCTTATTCACCTGATTACTTTTGATTACTCTTTTGATTACTTGCAGGATACCCTTTTGGCTTTGATCGAACTACCGGCTCAACCGGCGATAAAACATGTTGCATAAAACATTTGCAAATTGCTATCTTGTAATGTTACAATCTCTTTGTTACCGCCCCTAGACTGGTACAGGAAGGGGGTGCGTCACTTGGATTTAATCCTATCATTTTGGGTCACTGTTGCGGCGGGCGTGGTTTGCCACCTGGTCTGCAAATGGTTAGACGGTGACCGCTAGTCGGTAACTAGCCTATGGTACTAAGCCCTTCCATGACAAAAATTGGGAATAGAAAACCCCGGAGATTGCAGCTCCGGGGTTTTCGTTCGGTCGCTTCACTTGGAAACATCCTATCATTTTTTTGCCTACTGGCATTATAGCATATACAAATCTGGTTTACAATATACTTTTTTCGAATTTTTTATCATCATACAAGTTGATTTTATATGTTTTTATCTTGTCTTTTTCTGACAGATAAACTATACTACCATTGGTACCAGTTCTGGGAGGAGTACGATTCCATCGTATCGCCGGTGTCTCGGTTCACACATGGAAGATCCCGGAGGAACACTCGGCGGCTGGTGCCATTTTATTTCAATGCATGGTTCCGGTAGCTCCGGATCGTCAGCCCAATCCAAAGCGGTATTTCCACCACTGCAAATGCCATGATCAGAAACGGGGTCCAGATCGCAAGCTCCCCTATATTCAGATAGCGCATCTCCAACAGGTCATACAAAAAACCATTCTGCAGCCCGATCCCGCCTGCGGGGAACACACATTTCACAAGATTCACAATATGATCCGGTATGAGCCACCCCAGAACCACAGGCAGAAAACAGACCAAAAGCGCGGTGGCCATCGCCAGCATATTATTGGAAAACCGAGAGGACAAAAACAAGGTAAGGCAAACACCCGATAACAGCATGATCACACTGCACAATGCTTCTGACCAGATCAGACCGCCCACGTTCAGATCAACCAGGCTGATCACAGAAAACACCATCTGCACTGAAGTCTGCATACCTTCCTGTCCCCAAAAGACTGTCGTGGCCAATATCCAAATTCCCATACCGATCACCGTTACAACCAGGCAGATCATAAGCGCCGACACTATCTTCACCACTGCCAGTTTTCTCCTGCCGCTTTTGGTACATCTCAAAATATCATCCGCCCCTGTCTGGTATTCGCTTGAAAATACCGGTGCACATACCACCGTACAACATAGAAAAAGGACAAGCACCAGCAATCCCTCATATTCTATCGCATCGGCGCTCACCCCATAGGCATACCAAAAAGGCATATCCACTTTGCCGTACAGTGCTTCTGCGTTCCGTCCCGCAGCGGGATGCTCTTTTTGTTCCAGTCGCATAATGTCCGTCAAATGCTTTCTGCAGGCTGCATAAAAATCTCCCAAATTCCCTGCTTCCAGATCCATAATATCCGCCGCAATCCCCCCCTCAGTCGCATAGGCCTCTCTGATCCCGTGAAACAAATATTTTACCGGATCCAGTTCTCTCTTTGCTGTATCCGACAATTCATAGGTGTAGTCCACACCATATCGCTTCAGGCAATCCTGATAACAGGCAACCGCGTACACAATCTTTTCCTGTGTGATTTCTCCGCTGATTCCCTGTGTGATCTGCTTCTCGGCGCGGATCGCCTCAAAGCCGGTCAGATATTCCTTATCTCCTATCACCACCTGCGGATTTCTGCAATAGACAAAAGTAACCGGAATGTATGCCAGCAGAAAAGAGAAAAACAGCGCTGCACCCAAAACAATCCTTGTCATCCGGCTCATCAGAACACGCTTTATTTCCAATCCCAATAGTCTCATTCTTCTCCCCCCTCCTTTGCGCCAAACAACCACAGATACAAATCCTCCAGGTGTGGCTCTGCCTCTTTGGACCCTGCAATCACAGCCCGTTCTCCAAGATACCGGATCTGCGTTTCTTCTGCACCCTCATTTTTCAGATTAACAATTTTCAGACCCTGTTCATACCTTGCCAGTGTTTCGTTGTCCACTGTACTCTGCCATACCTTTCCGTCCATTTTCCGAACCAGTTCCTCCGTCGTCCCCGATAGAACAATCTTTCCGTCCCGCATGATAGCCTGTTTCGCCGCAATATATTCCACATCCGGTACGATATGGGTCGAGATCAGTACAATCCTGCCCTTTGAAAATTCAGCCAACAGGCGCCGCAGTCTGATCCGCTCTCCCGGGTCCAAACCTGACGTAGGTTCATCTAAAATCAAGATTTCCGGATCGTTCAACAGAGCCTGTGAAATTCCCACCCTTCGCTTCATACCGCCGGACAGCTTCCTGATTTTTTTATTTATTACCTCCGTCAGGGTCATCTGTTCCAACAATTCTTCTATTTTTTCTCTCGTATGAGTTTTGGTCAATCCCTTTAAGGCTGCCACATACTCCAAATAGTCCTTCACCGTAAATTCGGGATAAAAACCGAATTCCTGCGGCAAATACCCAAACAGGTTCCGGTATTCCGCATCCAGTGTCGCTATGGGAATCCCGTCATATAGGATTTCTCCCGCTGTAGGTTTCAGGATATCTGCGATCATCCTTATCAGCGTCGTCTTTCCCGCGCCGTTAGCCCCAAGCAGTCCCCAGATTCCCGGGGTGAGTGTCAAAGACACATCATTCACTGCCGTTTTGTCTGCATATTTTTTGGAAACATGCTCTACTCTCAGTTCCATTCTCTTTCCTCCATTCTGAATAATGATCCGTTTTAGGATTCCAAAAGATGTAGTTCCTGATATGATGCGGATTGCAATATCTTCCGCACCTGGAAAAAGCTCACACAGCATAAAAAGATACAGATCAAAGTCGCTGCCATACCTACGGGTGCTGAAATAACCTGTGATGACCCAAAAACGCATTGTTCCAACACCGCAAAAAACAATACGTAACTTCCCCCACACACCGCCATCGCTTTGTACAGAGCAAGATGCGCGATGGCAAGCATCAGAACCGTCGTCAGCAATAAGAATGAAAGCATTCCATAGGTCAGCGCCGTAAGTGTTTGCAGCTGCATCACCACCACACTGATTACAATTCCCCCGGCCAGCATACACACATTTCCCGCCTCAACCACACATAGTTTGACCAACATCTGCTTTGCATAGGAAAAGTGCGCCGCCATCTCAACCTCCTGCATCTGATAACGCAGGGATCTGTATAGGAAAGGGAATAATATAAAAGGAATCGTGCCGCAAAACAGGCATAAGATTTTGACGGAAGTCCCCATTGTCCAAGCCATTTGTCTGTCCTGGAACCCAAGTAAAAATTGACTTATAAAGACCATTACAAGTCCCTGAAACAACCAAATTTTCCATGCGGTAAACCGTACAAACCGAACCGCCGTTCCCATAAAAGAAATTCTATGGGTTGGGGGCGTCTTCTGAAAATACGTATGCAGTGCTGCAATCGTCTTTTCCATCGGCTCCTGCCTGGTCCGGGCAGGCATACTTCTAAGAGTCCTTTTGACCTCTCTGCTATTCATACCACCCTTTCTCCTTTCCTGTCTGTTTGATCTGCTTCAACGCTCTTCGAAGGTTCGACTGAACCGTTCTGAGATTACTTCCTGTCACTTCGGCAACCTCACGCAAGGTGAGGTTCTGCGCATATCTCAATAGAATCAGTTCCCGTTGTTTGTCTGTGAGAAACTCCAATTGTCTTTGAAAATCAATCTCCGCCTCAACATGCAAAAATCCCTTTTCCTCATAAATGGGTTCGGACCCATCCTCAACCTGCGGTATTTCCCGTTTCTTCCGGCTGAAATCAATACAAGTATTCAGAGCAATCTTATACAGAAATGCCCGAAAAGTACCGTTATGTTGATAGGCATCCATAAACCGAAGCGCTTTCAGAAAGGTCTCCTGCGTAGCATCCTCCGCCTGTTCCTTGCTCTGCGTATGCCAGACACAATACTTCTGTATCTCCGGATAATACATCCGCACCAGCTCGTCCATCGCCGAAAGATCCCCCTGCCGAAATTTTCGGAATAATCTGTTTTCCCGGGTCAACAAAATTTCCTCCTACACTTTTGTTACAATAATGCTTCAGGGCGTCCCCTCATTCAATATAACGAATGAAGACAAAAAAATGATGCTATGAAAAACATATTTTTGAACATAAAATGCGTATACCCAAAAAACACCGGTCAATCACATGACCGGTGCCTCCTGTTATACTACATTTGATCTATTGCTGTCTGCTTTTAGTTACTCTTTTTTCTCGGCACATAGACCACAAAAGTAACCGTGCCGTCCTCATTTCGTGTCCACGTATCAATCCTTAGGCCGGCCAGTTCACCGTCGTCAGCCGCATAGCCAAACCTCCCACTCATTCCGTATTCTCCGGGCTCGAACAGGAAATCCAATCTGATCCTGCCGTTCCCGCCCGCTCCTCCCGGCAGTTCATAGCGGTAACTGACATAATTTTCATCATCCGGCATGACCGTCTGTCTGGTGGACTCGATCGGCTCTGCATAACTGTCAATATTATCCGCAGTGAGTTTCGCCATGAATTCCTCTGCCTCTGCAGTAAAACCGCTCTTTCCGGCAATTCCGTCTGCATTCTCGCCGCCGGCTTGGTCTCCCTCCTGCTCTGTTCCGTCCTGTCTCCTGTGCTCTGCCCAAGCAAGGATTTCCGCTGCTTTCTCTTTGTCTGCTTTCGCAATATCAACAGGAAGCACGAACAGCGCATTCACTCCCTGGTAGTCTGCCCTTCTGCTGATTTCTCCGCTCTCCTCGTCATAGGCAAATGCCTGATTGTTGTACGCCATGCCTTCCGATACCCCCACGTAAATTCCGCGGTCAGCAAACACCTCCACATTGGCGGTCTCCAAAATTCTGTACTCCACCCCATCTTTCACAAAGTTGCCGAAACCGCCTGCCAGCGTATAAGCATTGTAATCCGCCGGATTCAGCCCCCTGATATACGGTGAAACAAACATTTTGTCAGGATCATAATCCGCATCCAGCATACCGGGCATGGGTGTCCCATCTGAGTGCGCAATGGCAACTGCGATGTAGGTCTTATCTTCTGCTATGTCCTCCGCCGTATGCTCTGAAAAATCGGAAATCTTTGCCCCGGATACAATCCCCAGCAATGTGATATCATAGCCGCCACAGCTTTGTGTTTCTACCTGCGCAAGCCCATTATTTTGCTCAAATTCTATTGCCAGACGATCGTCCTCTATTTCCTGCGCCACCTCTTTTGGAGAAAGATATCTCCATGCCGCAAATGCAGTAACGGAAGATCCGATCACAACCGCCGTGACAATCGCGGCAGCCGTCTGTAGCCGCCTGCTTCTTTGTTCCATAGTTCTCCCCTTCATCCGCATCCTTATTTTCCGATTAAGCGCATCATCCGGTTTTTGCCTCGGTGCAAGCGCATCAAATAAAATTTCATCCAAATGATCCATTGACATATACCTCCACATCCTGATTTTGTCTTAATTCTTTGGCAAGTATCTTTTTCGCCCGATGAAGCCTGCTCTTTACCGTCCCCATAGGAACACCTGTCAGTTCCACGATCTCCTCCATCTTCCTCTGTTCCATGTAGTAAAGCAAAACGATCACCTTCATCTTCTCGGGAAGTTTTTCCACACAACTTCTTACATACGCATTTCTTTCATTTCGGATCATGTGTTCTTCCGGTGTATCCAGGTTTTCGCTTATCTCTGCATTCTTCAGCTCTTGGGGGATATATTGTTCTTCTTCAATCCGCCTTCGTCTTGCAGCTTTTCGTTTCTGTTCTTTCCAGAAACGCACCGCTACAGACAGCAACAGGTTCTTTGCACCCTCCTTATCCTCCGGGAACGCTTGCATCTCAAGCACTTTTACAAAGGTATCCTGATAGAGATCATCCGCCTCCTGTTTGTTTCGGGTCAGATAACAGCAGAAAGAATAAATATCCCTGCCATACATGCCAATCAATTGTTCTAATTCTCTTTGCTCCATTTACATCACCATGTCCTCACCAAAGACGCGCCCTCATTTTGCCCTTTCACTTATATATCGTTGCAAACAATGAAAAAGGTTCCCTGTTTGTACGCAAAATAAAAGCGGAGCCATGAAAAAAAATTTCATAGCTCCGTTTCTTATTTCTTACCGCCGTACTTCTGTCCCAGATTTTCGATTGTGCCGTCCTCCCGCTGAATATTGATGTTGTCGAGCTGTGCCTTCAGATTACCCCGGACACTCGCCACATATTCCTGCCGCAGCTTCGCCTGCTCCGCTTTCTCTTCCTCTGTCAGCCCCTCCACCTGGGACTTGTGATATAATTCATTGATGCGCCTGATGCGCTCGTCCATATTCATTGCTGATATCGCCTCCACTCTATTCAGATCAATTGTTCTGCAGTTCCTTAAAAGTATAGAACTTGAGACCAAGTTCCTCCGCCTTCTGAAAGAGATACTCTAATCGTTCCGGTTTCACGCACCAGTCTCCCACATCAATCGCATGCGAATACAAGCAGGTAACCGCTCCGACATTGTCGCTTAATTCCTGAAGGATCTGGTCGATTTTGGCCTGAAACTCCTCATCTGTTTCAAAATGTATATTGTCAATGGAATATGCTTCTACGAAGCCATGTCTGAGATCTGCTTTGCTATGCACCTCATAATACCATGCCCCTCTGACAACTTTATAATATTCCAACAATCGTTCATCCGTCTCATCATCATGAAACCCATACGGATATGCAAATGAAGTCATCTCAATCCCGCCGTTGCGAAAAGTCTCAATCGGATCAATGACACAACGCTGCAACTCTTCTTCATCCATATCGGTCACATCTCCATGTCCAATCGTATGAAAACCGATTTCATGCCCTTTCTCTAAAGCCTTATAGCAAAACTCCGTAGGTTGATCCCATGCCACAAAAAAAGTAACATGAACATTATATTTATCAAACAACTCCAAAGCTTCCGTCCAACTATCCGGACTGTAATCGTCAAAAGCAAGCAAAATTCCGCACTGTCTGGCCTGCTTCACCCGGTATAGCTTTATGCATCCCAGAGTTGCAACGATAATAAACATTAAAATTCCCAAAATAATCCATACGATGTTTAATTTCTTTCTTTTCATTTTAAAACTCCCTGATTTCTCTGATCAATACACCTATGTTTTCTACTAAATGCTTTCAGCTGGCTTCGCTTTCTCACGGATGGCCTGCATTTCCTCACACCGATATCGGAATGTATCCCTGAAATGTTCCGGCACATGGGATATATCTGCTTTTTCATAATCAATCTCTGCCTGGGCTGCATAGTTGGCCGCCACTTCCCGAATAACAAAATTGACCATGGCATCATATTTTAAAAAGCATTTTTCAAATCCGAACAGTGGTGCGATTCCCAGGAGCTTACCGCTCTGATTACTCATCAGAACGCCCCAGCTTTTATCCGTCAGGTCTTCATTACCGACCAGATAGGTCGATACGATCATATTTGCATACTCCTTTGGAAACTGGCTTCTGATCGTGTCTATGATCTTCAATCCTTTCTTTTTCACCAATGCATTGCAGGAAATAAAGGAAACTTTCTCCGAAGTAAAGCAAGGGGATTTCGTAAACAAGGTATCTCTGATCTTCACTTGTTCATAAGGTACAACATGAACTCCCATGGAAGCAAGCACCTTGCTGGCAGCCACCTCTCCTTTTGTATTTCTGCTCTGTTTATATAAATAAAACACGCCCTGTTCATACACCCAGGATTTGGGTGAAAAACCGCCTATCGTCAGATCACTCCAGTTGTCCAGATTTCTCTCCAGTTTCCCCTGCTCTCCAAACAGAGAAACCACCGTCAAAGGATTTTCCGCTTTGTTTTGGAACAGAGAGATATCATTATATGCGACATCCGAATCTTTCTTTTTGACCCACCATGCATCCTTCATCGTGCTTCCTGAATAAGTGATCGCAATGTCCGAGAGATGTTTCGGGTCATCGTCGATTGGAATCCCCAGGCAGCTACATATCTGTGGCGCATACATGCGCTCCATAAAACGCACCCTGCTTGCGCACCAGTCCACAAAAGCGGTCAGGTTCTGAAAGCGCTCATTAAAATTTTGGGGCTGTTCGATCATCGAAAGATCATATGGGCAGAATTCTTCGCGGATCGTCACATCCCCTTTTCCCATATCGACCTTTACCACAGGCTTGTCCATAAACATAATATAATATACAGAACTGTCAGATCCAATATTCATATTCTCAAGTCCTCAGTTTTGATTTATCTGTTATGCATCTGTATCCGAATGTCATTTTCTTCTACGGACACCTCTGCATAACTCCCCACAATAAGAGGCATCATGGGCGGCAGATGTCCCAGATCCACATCCATGATCACGGGTATATTCTTCTCCCCCGCAACCTTTAAGACAGCGTTATAGGCATCCAGTCCCATCATCTCCTGTCCGAAGCATAACGGGCGCCCGATGAGAAATCCTTTTACATGTTCAAACCAGCCCGCTTCCTCCATCTGCCACATGGCCCGTCGAATGCCGAATACATTCAGATCGCAGGCCTCCAGAAACCAGATCACACCGTCTTCCTGATAGCGCTCTATGAAATCTTTTGTATGATCAAACCGGGTTCCCAGCAACGTCACCAGGCAGTCCATACAGCCTCCCAAAAGCCGCCCCTGCATCTGAACGTTTGTGCCTTCCATCTGCTTTCTCCCCACAAATGTCCGCAGGATGCGGGATTCCGTCACATGATAGGGGGCAATGGGATTCTCCTCATTCTTCAGAGATTCCCTCTCCCACTTATCATAGCCGTTCAGCTCATGTTTCTCACCGGTCAATACCCCCAGTGCATCCGCAATCGCCGGATGCCAAGGTTCCATGCCGAAAGCCGGCGCACAGGGACCGTAAATAGCTGCCGTATCGCATATAGTCGCCAGCAGATAAGTAAAATTGGTATTGTCTGAATAGCCCATGTACCACTTGGGTTTCGCAGCCTTGATCCGCTCGAAATCCATATCCGGCAATATCTCACACATCAGCTCCCCGCCGCCGCAGGAGATCAGCACATCAGAGGCCATATCGCAATATGCCTCCGTCAGTTCTTTGGCACATTTCTCCGGCGTGCTGCTGATGCCGACACCTTCTCCCGCATAACAATTAGGGCCAAGCTTTAATTGATAGCCAAGCGCTTTTAATTTTTTTTGCGCATTATCAAAACCGCTTTTATACGGCTCAATATTACAGCCAAAAGAAGGCGCCACAAACCCGATGGTGCCTCCTTTGGGAAGAGATTTCGGATATCTCATAAAATGCTCCTGCCTTAAAAATCCAGTTTATTGTAAAAGTCAAAGCAATCAAAGGTTGCAAAGTAATCCTTCGGGGTCTCCGCCCGGCGGATCAGCTCTACGCTGCCGTCCTCATGCAGCAAAAGCTCCGCAGATTTCAATTTGCCGTTGTAATTGTACCCCATGGCAAAGCCGTGGGCACCGGTATCATGAATGGCGATATAATCCCCAATCTCGATTTCCGGCAGTTCTCTGTCGATGGCAAACTTATCGTTGTTCTCGCACAGGGAGCCCGTCACGTCATACATGTGGTCACAGGGCGCATTCTCCTTGCCCAGCACCGTGATATGATGATACGCACCGTACATGGCCGGACGCATCAGGTTCACCGCGCAGGCATCCACGCCGATGTACTCCTTATGGGTGTGCTTCTCATGGATCACCTTGGTCACCAGATGTCCGTAAGGTCCCATCATGAAACGGCCAAGCTCTGTGTAGATCGCCACATCGCCCATACCCGCAGGCACCAGCACTTCCTCGTAAACCTCGCGCACGCTCTCTCCGATCACCTTGATATCATTGGGCTCCTGGTCAGGGCGGTAAGGAATGCCGATTCCGCCGGAGAGATTGATAAAGGTGATATGTGCACCGGTCTCCTCCTGTAACTTCACGGCCGTCTCAAACAGCGTCCGCGCTAAAGTCGGATAATACTCGTTGGTCACCGTGTTGCTGGCCAGGAACGCATGAATACCGAAGTTCTCCACGCCCTTTGCCTTCAGGATCTTAAATCCCTCAAACAACTGCTCCGTGGTAAAACCGTACTTTGCGTCACCCGGATTGTCCATGATGTTGTTGCTGATGGAGAAATATCCGCCGGGATTATAACGGCAGCTCAAGGTCTTGGGCAGATACCCAAGTGTCTTTTCCAAAAAATCAATGTGGGTGATGTCGTCCAGATTGATGGTCGCGCCGATCTTTGCCGCATAAGCAAACTCCTCCGCCGGCGTATCATTGGAGGAAAACATGATGTCCTCTCCTTTCACGCCGATGGCATGGGAAAGCATCAGCTCCGTCTTGGAGGAACAGTCACAGCCACAGCCATACTCCCGTAAAATATTGATCAGAAAAGGATTGGGCGTCGCCTTCACCGCAAAAAACTCCTTGTAGCCCTTGTTCCACGCAAATGCCTCCTTCAACGCTTTGGCGTTGGCGCGGATACCTTTTTCATCATAGATATGAAAGGGGGTGGGATAGGTTTTGACAATCTCCTCCACCTGCTCTTTTGTTACGAATGCTTCTTTTTTCATGTGTGTACTCCTCTTTTTCTCTATGTCTTTACAGCAGATGCGCACGCATCTCCTCCCCGCTCAGGGGGCTTAAATCTGCCGGCGCCACATCAAACACGGTCTTGCAGCCGGTAATACCTCTCTGGTTCATGCGGTAAGCCGCTCTCGCATACGCCACCAGCACGCAGGCGGTAAACTCCGGATTGGAATCCAGCTTCAGACTGTACTCGATCACATGATTGTGCTCGCCCTCTCTGCCGGTCTTGCCGGTGCGCAGCACGAACCCGCCGTGGGGGATGCCTGCATGATCGCGCAGAAGCTCCTCCTCAGTGATAAAGTGAACGGTGGTGTCATAATCCGCAAAATAGTTGGGCATGGTCTTGATCTCATTCTCAATCTTCGCAAGATCAGCGCCCTCCTCTGCCACCACAAAGCACTCTCTGGTGTGCTTCTGTCTGGTGGTCAGCTCCGGATTCTCGCAGGCTCTCACGGAAGCCAACGCCGCGTCCACAGGGATTGTATACTGCTTTGCATTCTTTACCCCTTTAATCCGGCGGATCGCATCGGAATGTCCCTGGCTCACGCCTTTGCCCCAGAAGGTATAATCGTTTCCGTCCCGCAGGATTGCGTTTGCATACAATCTGTTCAGGGAGAACATACCCGGATCCCAGCCCACTGAGATCATGGCAACCTTTCCTGCGGCTTTTGCCGCAGCGTCCACATTTGCAAAATGCTCCGGAATCCGCGCGTGGGTGTCAAAGCTATCCACCACATTGAAGAATTTCGCATACTTCGGGGTCTGCTCGGGAAGATCCGTGGCGGAACCGCCGCAGAGCATCAACACATCAATCTCATTCTTCTTATTCTCCAGCTCGTCCACGGAATATACGGGCACGCCGCTCCAAACCTTCACGCTCTCCGGCGCTCTGCGGGTGAACACCGCCACCAACTCCATGTCATCGTTCTGCTTGATGGCGCACTCGATTCCCTTCGCCAGATTTCCGTAACCTAAGATACCGATTTTGATTGCCATTTTTTGTCTCTCCTTTATGTTAATTTTATTTTTAACGTAACTGTTCAGAATTTTAACTATGTTTCCTCACTGCAAATTTGAATTGAGCCGCGTCTTTTGCGGCGATACGAGCAACAAGCAAAGCGGTTGCGAGTTTGTGCTCGATAAATAAGAATTTATTGTTTAACTTTATCAATTAATAAAGAGTAGAATTGCCTCGGATTGAAGACAATAAATTTATAGTTTTCTCCGTCATTCATGATTACTGAAAAGACCGGAAAACAGAACACCCATTTCTTTGAAAAATCTTGAATATTCCTGTACTTCATTTCGAGATTTTTTAACTTGGGTGAAACCGTTACTTTACCTGTTTTGTAAGTTATGCCCTCATCGCCGACAACAATGCTACCTCCGAGAATCCCTTCTCGACAAAGGCTCGCAATAAAATACCGTTTCATACCCACCTCCACAAATTCCGATTTATCCTACAGATTCTCAATCTGCCAGTCAATGGGCTCTACACCACGCGCCTGTAAAAATGCATTGGTCTTGCTAAACGGCTTGCTGCCGAAGAATCCCCTGTATGCAGACAGCGGGCTCGGATGGGGCGCCGTCAAAATCAGGTGGTTCGGATTGTTCAACATTGCCTGCTTTGCCTGTGCAGGCTTTCCCCATAGGATAAAGACGATAGGGCGATCCTGCTCATTGAGCGCCCTGATCGCGGCATCCGTGAACTGTTCCCACCCCTGTCCGTGATGGGAATTGGCGCGATGGGCGCGCACCGTCAGCACAGTATTCAGCATCAACACGCCTTGCTCGGCCCATTTCACCAGATAACCGTTATTCGGGATATAGCAGCCCAGATCATCATGCAGCTCTTTATAAATATTTTCTAACGACGGTGGTATGTCAACCCCGGGTTTCACCGAAAAGCATAGCCCATGCGCCTGCCCCGGCTCATGATAGGGATCCTGCCCGATGATCACCACTTTGACCTGCCCGAGAGGCGTCAGATGAAATGCATTGAAAATATCATCCGCCGGCGGAAAAATGACCGTCGTATTATACTCTGTTTTCACAAATTGAAATAAACTCTTGTAATAGGGTTTCTTAAACTCCTCGCTCAATGCGGGAAGCCAGTCATTCTCGATCATCCCCATTTTTTATCTCCTGTTATCTTTTCATCTCTTTCTTATTGCTGCAGCCAATCGTATTGATAGGCGGACGTAACGAGGCTTTGGTACGTTACAGCCGCACAGACACACCCTGCTCCCGCAGATAACGTTTCACTTCCTTGATTTCAAGTTCCTTATAATGGAATAATGATGCAGCCAGTGCAGCCTCCGCCCCCGCATCCACCAGTGCCTCCTTGAAATGCTCCAAAGTTCCCGCGCCGCCGGAGGCGATCACTGGAATGCTCACCGCATCCGCAATCGCTTTGGTAAGCGGGATATCATATCCTGCTTTTGTGCCGTCACCATCCATACTGGTGAGCAGAATTTCCCCGGCTCCCATCTTCTCCGCTTTTACAGCCCATTCCACGGCATCCATGCCCATGTCCACACGACCGCCGTTTTTGTAGATATTCCAGCCATCCCTGTCGGTGCATCGCTTTGCATCAATGGCCACCACCACGCATTGGCTGCCGAATTTATCTGCGGCGTCAGAGATGAGCTGGGGATTCATAATCGCTGCGGAATTAATGGAAATCTTGTCCGCGCCTTCACGCAGAAGCACCCGAAAGTCTTCCACCGTGCGGATTCCACCGCCTACCGTAAAGGGAATGAATACCTTGCTGGCCACCTGCCGCACCCACTCCAGCTGGGTGGAACGGCTGTCCGCTGACGCGGTAATGTCCAAAAAGACCACCTCGTCCGCCCCCGCCTTGTCATAGGCTGCCGCCACGTCCGCCGGGTCGCCCGCGTCTCTCAGATTCACAAAATTGATGCCTTTTACCACCCGTCCGTCCTTTACATCCAGACAGGGAATAATCCTCTTTGTATGCATGAATGAATTCCTTTCACATCTGTTATCATCTGCTCCGGTTCCACATTTTATCATGTATGTCCTCAACCTACGCTTGTTGCTCTGTCACAGAAATAAAATTCCGCAGGATCTGCATGCCAATCTCGGAACTCTTTTCCGGATGGAACTGGCAGGCAAACAGATTTCCCTGTTCTACTGCCGCATGGATCAATGTGCCGTAATCTGTGGTCGCCGCCACAATCCTCTCATCTGCCGCCTGTAGATAATAGGAATGGACAAAGTACACATAAGCCCCCTCGGAAATACTGGCAAACAATCTGCTCTGTTTCAGAAAATGCAGGTTGTTCCAACCAATATGCGGCACCTTCAATCCTCCGTCAGAAGGAATGCGGCGGATCACGCCGTCCAACAGGTGCAGTCCCTCTACGCCCGGACTCTCCTCGCTGCTCTCAAACATCAGCTGCAGTCCAAGACAGATTCCCATAAACGGAATTTTCCTCTCGGCACATGTTCTGATCACAGGCACCAGTCCGTATTCCTGTAGCTTCTGCATGGCATCGCCGAAAGCCCCCACGCCCGGCAGGATCACGCCGTCCGCGCCGAGTATGGTCTCCGGATCTCTGGTGACAACCGTTTCCGCCCCCAGGTATTGAAGTGCCTTTTCCACACTTTTTATATTTCCCGCATCATAATCAATAATCGCTATCATGTCACTGCACTCCGCTGTTTTCCGGGAATTGTCTCTCCTCCGGAAGCATATCGGGCAATTCGATCCCCGTCTGCCCCTGGCCGGATCCTTCCTGAATCCCCGGACCATTCCCATTGATGACTGCCAATACTTTTCTGGTGTACTCTATATCGCTCGGTTCCGCCGCAATCGCAAGCGCCTGTTCTTCCGTAAGATGATACTTATTGTTCAAAATCTGCAGCATCTCACTGTAAATCGTGCTGATATCACCCGCTGCATTCCACTGCTGCGCATATTCATAGAGCGCGGAATAATCATTCACAGCCTGGATCAGCACATCCAGCGCCTCTAATTCCGCACCTTCCTCTGCAAACATCTCATATTCCCGCATCCACAGCCGGATCCGCAGGATACTCTCAGACTTTCCGAGCATCACCTTTTCGGAATCATTTAACTTCTTACCATACAACTCCTGATAAACAGTCTCATAATCCTCCTGATAATAAGCTCTCCTCGCCTCCTGCTTCACCACAAAATCGCCGCCCAGATGGATCAACAGCATCAATGCGATCAGTACGGAAACACTCGCCAAAATGATTGGAAGCAGTTTTTTGAAGGAAATGCGGTCTCCGGGAGCAACCGGCTCTTTTTCTTTTACAACCTTAGGTTTCTTTTCCTTCTTAGGCTTCTTCTCTTTTTTCGCCTTTCCGGAATCGCCCTCGTCCTCATCCTCTCCGCCGGTCGCAGCCTCTTTTCCTTTTTTGCCTTTTTTCGCTTTTTTGTCTTTCTTGCCTTTCTTGCTCTTTCCTTCCTGATCCATTTCCTCCAGAATGGCCTTGTTTTCATCGGACAGCGGAACATCCTCCGTTCCACTCTCCTCCTCTTCCTCATCCTCTTCGGTCAAAAACTCCAGGAATCTGGCAAAAATACTCTTCTTCGCTTTCTTTTCCGGCTTTTCTCCAATGCCTTCTATCTGAACCCCATCCTGGGCAGAGAGGTCAGGAATCGACTCATCCGGCGTCTGTACCTCCTCTTTTTCAGAATCCTTATCACCGTTTAGAAGCATCGCCTCTATTTCGTCTTGGGTAAGTTCCTGTTCCCCGCCCGGAGAAAATGCAGGGAAGTCGTTCCGGGACAATGCCTGTTCCTCGTCTGCGTCTATAGTCTGTTCGCCCCTTAAAATAGCATCCAAAGCATCCTCAAAAGGCTCCCCGGAAGGAGTCTCCTCTGCCTTATCGGTTTCTCCGGTTTTCTTTCCGCGTTTTTTCGCCAGTTTTTCTGCTTTTTTCGCCTCTTTTGCCGCCTTTTTCTGTGCAGCCCGCTCTTCCCGCTGCTTTTTCTTGAGCAATGCCTTTTTCTGCCGCTCGCTCAATCCGGCAAACTCATCCTCGCTTTCCTCTGCCGCTGCATCTGCCAAACTGCTCATCAGTCCCGCCAGATCATCCGGCTGCTGCAAAATGCTGTTATCCAGTGCCTCATTATTATCCGCTTTTTGTAACATATCATGGATATCATCCAGATTCCCGTCTTCACCGGATACGGCATTCAACAGATTCAGCAGATCTTCATCCTCCTGAAAAAGTGAAGTATTCTCCGATGCCTCTCCCGTCACACGGCTTTGATTGATCATCTTCTCGATCTCTTCCTCAGACATCGTATCGGACACATCCTCATCTTCAGCCTCAATCTCCTCCCTGGCTTCTTTGGCAAACTGCAGCAATTCCGCCATATCACCCATTCCATCCAGACCGTCTTCTTGCATCGCAGTCGGTGCTATGGGAATTTCCTCATGCTCCGTCGGAACGACCGGCTCATCAATAACCGGTTCAATCATATTGGGGGCAACGGGTTCAGGTTCCACAATATCGGGCTCCGCAACATCAGGCACAACAGCAACCGGCTCCGCAATATCGGGCGTCACAGCAACCGACTCTGCAATATCGGTCGTCACAGCAACCGACTCTGCATAATCAGACTCCATCTTATCAGGCGCTGCCATATCAGGCGCAACCACGTCGGGTTCCACAACGTCAGGCATGATCAAGTCAGGTTCCACAACGTCAGGCCCAATTATGTCGGGCTCCACAGTGGCGGACGCAGCAACCGGCTCCGGCACATACACAGCTTCCGGCTTGGAATCGAGCATTTCCTCTACGCTTTGCTCCGGTTTGACGACAGATTCCTCATCCTTTGGACCGCTTTCCATTTCTTTTAATAATTTATCTAAGTAATCTTCCTGTGAAGGCATTTTACATCCTCATCTTTCCACAAGCATAAAAACCCTTTATATAGTTTAACACAGGTTTCTTAAGCAATCAACAAGCAAATAAGGTGGAAAATCCTAAGATTTCCCACCTTTGCAATCCGCTTTATATAGATCCGATTTTGGCGCCTACTCCAAATTATACTGCTTAATCAATCCGTCAACCACTCTCACCAGATTTCCGATCTCAGGCTTTGAGAGCTGTGCATCCGCACCCAATGCGGCACCCTTCCGCTTCATCTCATCGTTTACCAATGACGAGAAGATAACAACCGGAATATTTGCAGTATCCGGATCTTCCTTCACAAGCTTTGTCAGATGATGTCCATCCATCTCCGGCATCTCGATGTCCGTGATCAAAAGCTTCACATGCTCATCCAGGGTTCCGTCATCCCTGCACTGACAAATGACATCATACGCCTTCTGACCGTTCTCTGTATGGATCAGATTGTGATATCCTGCCCCGCGCAGCGAATCTACAATCAGCTTATTCAGAAGCGGTGAATCCTCAGCAATCAAAATAGGCACATCGCATCTTCTGCGCTCACCGAGCTCAGTGATCTCCGATACCTTCAGACCTGTCTCAGGATTGATGTCCGTCACGATCTTCTCGAAGTCCAGAATGATGATCAGCTTTCCATTCTGCTTGATGATACCGGTGGCAACACTTTCCTCCGTCGTAGAGATTGTTGCATCCGGCTTAATGATATCTCTCCAGGAAACTCGATGAATTCCGAGAACCGCTTCCACATGAAATGCAATATCCAATTTATTAAAGTTGGTAATGATAAACAGTCCGCCGGGCTGGGATTCTCCGCGGCCAAGACAATTTCTCAGATCAATTGCCGTGATCATCGTATCACGCGGCATAAACAATCCTTCTATACTGGGATGTGCATTTGGAACCGGCGTCAATGACTGATATGTAATGATCTCTTTGATCTTCGCAACATTGATTCCGTAAGAATTCCCATCCAGAGTGAACTCCAGAACCTCCAATTCATTTGTTCCGTTTTCCAATAATATCTTAGTATCCATACCCCGCACCTCGCCTTATTTATTCCGAAATAAGTAACTTCTAAAATATTATAACATATTTCACAGAAAAGGAAACCATAAATTCATAAAAATTGTGAAAATTTTAGCCAGATAGATTCAGTTACCCTCTCTTTAAACCACGCTCAGGAAATCATTCGGTATACCGTTCCAAATCGGATAAACTGTAAACCTTTATATCCGCCTCCTCATAGGTGACGCGGTCTGCCAGCAAAACTTTCATCGGTTCCGGACGATATTTCTCTGTGATCAGATCTGAATATTCCTCCAGCGACAGATCACAAAAAATCGGTCCAAAAGCATAAAACTGCAGGTCGTATGCATCAAAATAAACGTGAAAACCGTTTTCATCCAATGTCCACACCAATGCATTCTCAGCCACCATTTCCTCAATCCTCGGGAGCATCTCCGCATTTTCGTCATCCGTAAACCGATATTCCTTCTGGGCGGCCGGTACCAAATTTTCCAAAATGATCTGTGGCAATTTCTTCATCTGTTCTGCATCACTGATCACATCCGCCAAAGGCAGCCTCTCCCCACTCTGTGTGTCATACACCACACTCTCAAACCACATATCCGGATGGGCTCCGTTATAATAACCTTCATAAACAATACGATACCCAAACATCTTATCGTCTGCGCGAAAGATTTCCGCCGAGGCCGTGCGCTGATTTGACGTGGCAAGCCAATACTCTGCCCCCTCCATAGCAAGGGCGGTCGCATTTGCCAATTCCTCAACGGCCTCTTCACTGATGGCTTCATTGTCCTCCTGCAATCGACCTGCCAACTGCAGGAATTGCGCCTCAGCTTCCTGTGTCAGCGAAAACTCCGGATATACTATATAGGCATAGGGAAAATTTTCTGTTTCTGTTTGCAGCCTCAGTTCCGATTCGATCCGATTATTCGTCACCGTCAGGCCAAACTCCGTTATCGTTTCAACAGATTCACGCCCAGAAAATGATGCCTCGGCACTGCCAGACTCTTTGTACATCAACAAAGCTTCTTCCGAAACAAACCCTTCCGTACCGTTGGCACACCCACATAGACAAATGCACCCTGCGATCAATATAAAAAACCGACACTTCCAATATCTCATGGTTTCCTCCTAAACAACTATATTGCTTTATATACAACATTTTACCACTGTAAATTGCATAGTACAATTTTCTATAATACTTCCGCGTGTGATTGGCATAAAAAAACACCGAGCTAACTCGATGTTTTACATAACAAATAAAATATTATATCACATTGAATCTATGACTCATATTGTATCGCAAGATACCTATTGTACCCTCAAAACCGAACACGAATCTCTCTTTCACATCTCTCTCTTCTATCACGACTTATTGGATAAGCTCTGGACCGATTAGTAAATGTCAGCTCCATGCATTACTGCACTTCCACCTCATTCCTATCTACCTCATACTCTCTAAGGGGTCTTAAAAGTTTCCCTTGCGGGAACTTTGGATATCTCATCTTGAGGGGGGCTTCACGCTTAGATGCCTTCAGCGTTTATCCCTGCCGGACTTGGCTACTCTGCCATGGATCTGATACCCAACAGATACACCAGTGGTCCGTCCATCCCGGTCATCTCGTACTAAGGACAGCTCCTCTCAAATATCCTCCGCCTGCGCCGGATAGGGACCGAACTGTCGCACGAC
>JAFUZJ010000020.1 GCA_017476665.1 Lachnospiraceae bacterium
GCTACGACCTTACCCCAACTTATGCCCAGAACTTCCTGGACGATGATTCTGACCCGGATGATTCCAGACCGTGGGCTCTGTGATGATGAACACAGTAGAAATAAAATCATCAGAAAAATAATCACAGGAGGGCTTGACAGCCATGCGGAAATCGGACACACTTAATCGCAGCTCATCGCATCGCATGGGCTAACTGTGCCCTTTTTGCGTCTTGCGGCCACGAGGTGTCTGAAACAGAATTCTACATTCGTGATAGATAACCGTCGGATTCTGACGGGGTAAGTATACCCTATCAGGTTCGGCGTTTTTTTATTGCCTTCCACTTGAGGGGAAGGTGGTACGGCGAAGCCGTGACGGATGAGGTGTCAACATGGTTTGCGGCGGCCATAACAGCCGTGAAGAAGAAGCAAAGGAGATAACAGCTTATGAAAACTAAGAAACGACTTTTAAGCATCCTGCTCAGCTTCGCACTGATGCTGGGGATGAGTTTGACGGTGTATGCAGCCGCCGATCCAGAGCTACCAACTTCTACTGTTTCACTTGCTGCCACCGTCGCCGTCACCGGCGTGGACCTTCATTTCGATGGTAGTATGACAATCACCGTGGGACAAACCGTAACTTTTACCGCCGGCGTCTACCCGGTTTTGAATTTTACGCTGCTCTAGTAGCATAGATATTTCCTGCTCCTGTTCTGCCAGCTGCTCTTTTTGTCCCGCCAGCTGTGTCCTTCTCGTTAATAATCTCTGCATATTTCTCTGCTATCTCGCGCTGTAGCTTTACAGAAGGCAGCTCATAAAGTTGTCCGCCCATTGCTTTCACCACCTTTTCTTCAATCTCGCTTCCATCGGTTATGTGCGTGACAATCCTCAAAACCGAGTTGTGAAGGTCGTACACCTCGTAAATAGAAAGCTCGTTCATCTTCACTAATTGTACTATGGAAGAATGGATGAGATAACTTTTTTAACTATTGTAAATAATATATATTTCGAGTAGAATAATTGGTAAGCTGCAATTCTGAAAAATGCTTATGTGAGAAGGTGTAGATCATGAAGAAAATCGGTATAGGATACGAAGACTATAAAGAATTTATAGATAATGACATGTATTACATTGATAAAACCATGCTTATCAATGATGTGGTAGAAAAAGGCGGCAAGGTAACTCTTTTCACACGTCCGAGACGGTTTGGCAAGACACTGGCACTCTCTATGCTCCGTACATTTTTTGAGTTTGAATATGACAGGGATGGGAATCCGATCGAAAAGAAGAAGTATTTTGAGGGAAAGAAGATCATGGATGCTCCGGAGAAGATTCTGTCCATGATGGGGAAGTATCCGGTGATCAAGCTGTCACTGAAGTCGGCGAAGCAGCCGAATTTTCAGAATGCATTTATGAAGCTGAGAGAAGAGATCATATCTGAATTTGAGAGACATGCATATCTTGAAAAATCGGAGATATTAAGCGAGGAAAAGAAAGAGACTTTCAAGAGTTTTTATAAAAATGCATTTGCTTGGGCAGATAGAAGGTATGAAAGTAAAGAAGAAGAAAAAGAGGATTTTTCAAAGGAAGTCGGACGTTATTCCACTGCGTTAAAGACCCTTTCAGAGTGTCTTAAGATGCATCATAATGAGAATGTAATTATACTTCTTGATGAATATGATGTGCCACTGGAAAATGCCTACTATGAAGGCTTTTACAAAGAGATGGTGGGCTTTATCAGATCGCTTTTTGAGTCGGCACTTAAGACCAATGATGCGCTAGAGAGGGCTGTTATCACAGGGTGTTTAAGAATAAGCAAGGAGAGCATATTCACAGGGTTGAATCATTTAAAAATAAACTCTATCTTGGATGTAACATTTTCAGAAGGCTTTGGTTTTACAGAAACGGAAACGGAGCATATGCTAATTGATTACGGCTTGGAGTCAAATATTCCTGAAGTGAAAGAGTGGTATGACGGTTATTTATTTGGCAATAAAGAGATCTATAATCCGTGGAGTGTGATTAACTATGTGGATTCCATTGTAAATGACGCGAGAAAGTTCCCAAGACCATTTTGGGCAAACACCTCATCCAATCAGATCATTAAGGATATGATCTGGCATGCCAATGATGAGATGAAGCAGGAGCTTGATATACTGATAAATGGTGGAACGATCGAAAAGCAGATCCATGAGGACATCACATATGACGATATCCATGAGTCAGAGGATAATCTGTGGAACTTTCTGTTCTTTACCGGATATATGAAGAAGGTATCGGAAAGAAGAGATGACCAAAATGAAGAAATCACATATCTCACTATGAGAATACCGAATATTGAGATACGCAGTATATATAGAAATCAGATAAGTACATGGTTTGAAAAACAGGTAAAGAGTGAAGACAGAAGTGTGCTTCATAAGGCGGTGCTTGACGGAGATACGGAGACGATAGAAACCTATGTAAGTAATCTGCTTGCCAAGAGCATAAGTACATTTGACAGCGAAGAATCCTTTTATCATGGATTTTTCTTGTCACTTCTTTACGGTGTACCTAATTATATGCCACAGTCCAATCGTGAGGAAGGAGACGGACGCCCGGATATTGTTTTATATCCTAATCGACCAAAAGATCCGGCAATTATATTTGAGATCAAGACGAGAAAGAAATATAATGAGATGGAAGATGGACTTCGTGAGGCATATGACCAGATCAGGGATAAGCAGTATGAAGAAGGCGTGCTTGAGGATGGATACATGGGTGCTGTATCCTATGGAATATGCTTCTGTAAGAAGAGTTGTATCGTAGGGGCGTATGGCGATTACAATTAAGCAATACTTAAAATATGACAAATCAGCACACTTTTTAACAGCGTTTTATATGATATGTCTCCCTTGATTTGTACCTCTCCTCGCAACGAAGGCAAGTAAAAAACTGTCTAAAGGCAAGACTTACGCTTGCAATAGATGTCAAACATTGCTTCCGAGGAAGGAAATTATTAGTTTAAAGCTTGCTCCTATGTATTATATGCAAGCTTTAAACTTGCGCCAAAGGGTGGCGTATAATTTTCTGAAGTGTTATAATGAATACAAATTTCGGGAGGTTAACGCCATATGACTATAGGAGAATTGATTAAACAAGAGCGAAAAAAGAAGGGAATCACGCAAAATGAACTTGCGAAGAGGCTTGGTGTTACACGTTCAGCTGTCGGACAATTTGAACAGAAGGATTCTCATTTAAGAGGGGAAACACTTAAGAGAATTGCTGCGGCTTTAGACGTTCCTGTGTATGAATTCTCTTTAAATGAAGGCGAACGTATAAAGGCAATAAGAGAATTAGAAGGGTTAACACAAGAGGAATTAGGCAAAAAAGTTGGACTTTCCGCTGAAACCATTTCTGGAATAGAGAGCCAAAATTTTCGTCCTTCTAATGACTTGATTGTCGAATTATCAAAGGCGTTGAACATTTCGCATGTTGCACTAATTCCAGGCTCTATCTCTACGCAAGAAACCAGTAAACCAGTAAGTGTACGAGAGGATTCGATCTATAGCTTAATATTGATCATTCGAAAGCTCTATTCATGTGTTTCGGAACCAGAGTATAATCAAGACACGTTTACAGATATTCATTTTGTCAAGAATGAGTGCTTGTATCATATCAGTGGGCGTGATTTACACGAATTAATCCCTCTGGTCGATGGATTGGTTTCAGCATTCGTAGAGCAAAAGAAAGTGTGTGACCAACAGCAAGATCCTGCGTGATGAATAGCTAAACAGGTTACCCAATTGATCATTAAAAGCAAAACAAGTTGTAGCATTAATTTATGAAACGTTCCTTATGTTCATATGGTGATCAAGTACGTCTGATAAGAACCTGAGCATTACTTGTAAGATTGAACGGATAAGAGACTGCTGAAGTTTATCCCAAACTATCCGATAAACCTGGACAAGGCGACACCATGCCGTTTTCAGAGGTGCCGGTGGAGAAAGGGATGGTTTGCCTTAGAAGACCGCTCGACAATGCTTTCAAGACGAAATCGTCCTTGGAAATGGGCATCATGTATGGACTTCTGCCGCATCTGGGATGAGCATGTGCTGAAAGCGAAAATACCGGAACAGAAAGCAGTAGCTGTTACGATAGACTTGTGTATCCAAAGAGGCTACCTTGCCGAATATCTTCAAGAACACAGAGCTGAGGTGGAAAAGATTATGATGACAATGCTGAGTGCGGAGTATGTGAAGATGGCGTCCGAGAGGACGGAGAAGATTAAAGAAGGATAGTCTTTGATGTGACGCAGGAATGGGAGAAGAACAGATAAAAAGCGTAATTATAAAACGATATGACCTCACACCAGCCTGCGCCCAAAACTTCCTGGATGACGATTCCGATCCGGATGATTCCAGACCGTGGGCACTGTGACAATGAAACACAGACCCCGTGGTTACCATGTCCATACAGGTCACGAAAGCTGCGGCATACTGCCGCGTTTCCACGGATTCAGACGAGCAGGAGACATCCTATGAGGCGCAGGTCACGCATTACACGAATTTCATACGGTCACATGACGGATGGGAGCTCGCGGGAATTTTCGCGAACGAGGGTCTCTCTGACACCCAGGCAAAGACGAGGCCGCAGTTCAACGCGCTCATCGCAGCCTGCGAATCCGGCTCTGTCAACCTTGTGATCACGAAGTCCATCAGCCGTTTCGCAAGGAACACACTGGACGCGCTGAACTACATCCGGAAGCTGAAAGCCCTGAACATCCCCATCATCTTTGAAAAGGAGAGCGTCAACACGCTAGAAGCCTCCGGGAAGCTGATGGTCACGATCCTCGCGTCCATCGCCCAGCAGGAGAGCGCGTCTATTTCCCAGAACGTCCGCATGGGCATCAACTTTGGCTTCCAGGAAGGCAGAGGGCGTGTCAACTTCTCATCCTTCCTCGGCTACAGGCGAGGCGACAAGCCGGGAATCTACGAGATCATCCCTGTCGAGGCGGATGTGGTACGGCGCATCTACAGGCAGTTCCTTGAGGGCTATAGCCCGAAGATGATCGCGGACGGGCTGATGGAGGATGGCATCTGCACCCCGTCCGGCGGGGAGAAACCACAGTATTTCGTGGAAGACGATCACGACCCCATCGTGCCGAAGACCGTGTTCTACCAGGTGCAGGGTGAGAAGAAGCGGCGGAGCGGTCTGGCAAAAGATCCGAGCAAGCTCCGGTTCGGAAACAGGCTGACGTTGAACGGTAGGCTCATCTGCGGCAAATGCGACAGGACGCTCAAGTGCTATGTGAAACCGGATAATGCCCTGACCGACTGTAGGTGCAGGCAGAGGGCACTGGTGAAGAAGACGGACTTCCACAAGGATGTGCCGACCCGGTGCGATTGACGGATCGTGAGAGAACTTGAGGCGCAGATGGCGGTGGTGATGGCGCTTAACACGCTGCCGAGTAGATGCGAGGAACTGGTGGTACAGCGGGAGCTGTTGCTCACAGGCGAGATCGGCAGGATCGACGCATTGCTGAAGACGCTGGATGCCCAACAGGACAGGCTGGAGGAGCGGCTTGAGGTGTTGGCAAGCCAGGTGCCGGAGGACGAGGAGCCGATGAACACCACCGTGGATGATGAGGTTGGCAGCACACAGGTGATCACCAGCGAAATGGACGAGGCGGCGTTCCTGAGAAGCCAGATCGTCGACATAAGACGCCGGAAGGACGCACTCTACGCCGAGCGGGCGGAGCACGCAAATACAGAGGTGCAGATCAGGCTCCTGCTGGAGGTGGTGGATGAGATGGTCAAGAACAGCCTGACGGAGTGGATGCAGTCTTCCGGGCAATCCAGTGAGATTGTGGACGATGGCTCTTGCTGCGACTACGATGACTTCTTCAGCCGCACGAGGTACACGGTGCCGGAGGGCGTGCTGGACGAGAACGGGAGCATGACGGGATTCAACAACGACCTGGTCATCCGCTACCTGGACAGGGTGGTCGTGAAGGATGAAGCTACGAGGTGGCCTTCAAGGCTGGCGTGACTGTGGAGGTTGAGATTTGAGGGGAACACAGGGCACCTATCACTGTGGAAATGGTGGTAGGACTGCCCGCTTTTTTCTTGCGCTCATACACCGCCTTTGCTACACTCTGCTCAGGCGAGGCAATGATCTTCGTCTGTTTTTCGTTAGAGAAAATCACAAAAAATTCGTTGCTAACTGGCTGGACTTCTGATATAATTTATTTGTATTTTGTGCCGCCTTGGAGGTTAAAAATCCGAGATGATGCGACGATACAAGTATGGGGAGCAGGAGGTGAGAGCAGTGGCTGAAAAGAAACAGTCCTACGCAGAGGTAGTTGCCGAGCGAGATGCCTATAAGCATGAGTTGGATGTCGTGAAGCAGGATCGCGTGAATCGCCAGGCGAAGAATTCTGTGTTCCTCAACCTTTTCGTGCGAAAAGAGTACCAGCTCCAGCTTTACAAGGAATTGTTTCCGCAGGATACCACCATCACCGAAGATGATTTGGAAATGATCACGATGGATAATGTGCTCACGATCCATCCGTACAACGACTTGGGTCTGCTGGCCAGAGGAAGACTCATTGTGCTGGCAGAGGCGCAGTCCACATGGAGCGTGAACATCATTTTCCGTTTGGCGGACTACTACTTCGATTCAGCTATGAGCTATTTGAAAATCAGAAAAGCAGATTTGCACAGCTCAGTCAAGGTGGATGTGCCGGATGTGGAAGCCTTTGTGATTTACACAGGGAAGAAGAAGGTCGAAAAGGATGTTCTTTCCCTGAATCAGGAATTCTTCGGTGGTGATCCGAACAAGCCGGAGTTCAAGGCCAGAATCATCCATGGAGAGTACAAGGGCGGCATTATCGAGGAGTACATGGGCTTCTGCCGAATCTGGGACGAAAACGTGCTCAAGGCAAACACGCCGGAGGAAAAGCAGCAGGCCGTGACCGCAACGATTGATCTGTGCATCCAGAGAGGCTACCTTGTCAGTTATTTGGAAGAACACAGACCGGAGGTGGAAAAGATTATGATGACTATGTTCAGCCCGGAATATGTGAAGATGACGTCTGAGAGGACAGAGAAGATAAAAGAGGATATCAGTTTTGGGCGATATGCGGGGATGCCAGAACCACAGATTAAAGATTTGATTATCCGCCGCTATGACCTTACCCCAACTTATGCCCAGAACTTCCTGGACGATGATTCTGACCCGGATGATTCCAGACCGTGGGCACTGTGATGTGAACACAGTAGAAATAAAATCATCAGAAAAATAGCCACAGGAGGGCTTGACAGCCATGCGGAATAGAAATACGCTCCTTAGAGCAGAGTAAAGCAGAGCAGAACTATAACTGCGCCCTTTTTGCGTCTTGCGACCGCGAGGGGTTTGAAACTGAATATTACATTCGTGATGGATAACCGTCGGATTCTGACGGGGTAAGCATACCCTATCAGGTTCGGCGTTTTTTTATTGCCTTCCACTTGAGGGGAAGGTGGTACGGCGAAGCCGTGACGGATGAGGTGTCAACATGGCTTGCGGCGGCCATAACAGTCGAGAATAAGAAGCAAAGGAGATAACAGCTTGTGAAAGCAAAGAATTGATTTATAGAAATGGCCAGACAACTGATTATACAACATCGCTGGACTATGTTCAGAGCAAAAAATCTGGTACAACAGAAGTGTCAAAATCAGGAGTTCTCGGCAGTACTGGCAGCACGCATTTGGTTCCGGGTAATAATTATGATATTTCCATAAGTTTTTCTGATAATGCAATAAGTGTAAGTGACCACCAAAAGTAATTCGCTCACTCTTTCTTTATGGTTCCGTTGATTGTTTAGGAATTTGATTCTGGGGAATAAAATCAACGCTTGGTATTTAGTTGGATTATTGCCTTCAGATTTACGCCAATTTGAATTCCTTGTAAAGCTTCTGGCGATATTCCGGATCCGCGGCAGCTCGGAAGGCATCATCCGCACGGCCAAGGTCCTTCAGCTTCGTGAACAATAAGGCAATAATGGTTTCGCCTTCCGCTTTACCTTCCGCCTTGCCTTTGGCTTCCACTGCTTCAAAGTCTTCTCTCATGATATCTCTTAACGCTTCACACATTTCCTGATCCTCCATCCGTAGTCTCCGATACAGTTCCTTATTGGCGGAAACGCTGACCTGCAGAACCGATTCGACTCTGGCAAGATCTTCTTGGAGATAAACGTTTCGATGTCCTTTTGATCCGCATGATTGGAAAGAATCCTCAAAATTGCGTGCTCCGGACCATCCAGCCTGCTGGTCACCACCAACTGAGTCAGAAAGAAACCGGCACCGGTAATCTGATACACTCCAGGATATTTTTCCATCACGGAGAAGCCCTGAGATTTCAGCTTCTCAACCATTTCTTTGGGATAAGTGTCCCGGAACAGGGAGACCGTCACTTCCTCAGCGGGGATTTCGTCCACTCTTTCCCCGGAGGCTTTATAGAGACAGGCGTAAGCCTGTGTCTTATAAAATAATACATCCTGGCTTTATTTTACAATAGGCATATGCTTTTCGTAACAGAAACATTGAAGGACAATTAATGAAAAAATGGATTTGACAATCTGGAACACTCCCTTTGATACTTCGAAAAAAACGAGTAAAATTCTGCCGTTGATTCTTTGCTGGTATTGCTTCCGCAAAGGAGTCAATCATTCCAGTATGGGAAAACACAGGAACGATTTCCCCTGGCAAGCAACAAAGCACAAGGAAAAAACAAGATTTCACCGAAAAGAGACTTGACAACCATGCGGAACAACAATACGCTTTTCAGAGCAGAGCAGAGCAGAGCA